>JAFZSA010000035.1 GCA_017619585.1 Bacteroidaceae bacterium | reverse complement strand
CTTTGAACTTTGAACTTTGAATTAGCGATCAGAAGCCGCCACCAGGGCCACCGAAACCGCCACCACGGCCGCCTCCGAAGCCGCCACCAAAGCCGCCACCAAAGCCGCCACGTTGCTGTTGCTGGCCATCTGCCTGACCACGCTGTTGCTGACCACGCTGATTGTTACGCTGGGGAGTCAGCACCTTCAGCACCTGCTGGGGAGTCAGTATCTTGGCAAATTCCTGACTGTACTTCTTCTGAATCTCAAGACGCTTCTGCATAGTGGCAATCTGCTCCTCCTGACGTGTGAACTGCTCCTGAATCTTAGCGTTAGCCTCTTCATCAGAGAGCTCCTTCTTAGCATCATTCTCAGCAGGACGCTGACGCATACTACCTGCGTTGGTCTGGAACATCTCTGTCTGATACTCCTCGTACACCTTCATAAAGGCATCCTTGGAATCACCCTTAAGGTTAAAATCCTTGGCTGTACGTTCTGCCACACGCTTGATCATCTCTGTACGCATCTGAGCACGCTCCTCCTCGGAACGCTGTCCCTGCTGGGCGCAAACATCACCTATCCCAAAAAGGATAAAAGCTGATACAATAAATAATTTCTTCATCTTACAATGTTGATTAATGTTTAACCTTTTACTGTTAATTTGTCTCACTATCCCTATGACACGTGAGAAAGAAAAAGGTTTAACGAACAGTAATATGAAAGCAAGACTGCTTGCGTTCATGCTTGACATAGCAGCGTCCCTGCTGACGCAAATCCCTGAGCACCTCGGACAAGACAGGCTTCAGTATAGCATCAGATACATATTCGCAAGGAGCACCATTGATGTGATGGACAGGATCAAACCTGACATAGGTAATATCAAAGGTGGTACCATAGCGATGACAACTCTGTTCGCTGGCATTACCGTTGACCCTGCGAAGGCGGGCCACATCATCCTCGGTACGCAAAACACTGGACACGATAATCCTATGTGCAGGCACATCCTTGACATACAGACTGTCAATAAAATTCCTTCCTATCTGCTGTAACAGATCAGATGCCCTGGGAACCAGATAAGGTATGCTCTGCCTCATGGCCCTGTCAATACAGAAATTGGGGTTTGCACCAACATATACCAAATCCTGCTTACGGCGCTCTGCTTCCTCACGGTTCCTGACAGGCTTGACGCCCCACCTTTGGGCTGCCAGAATCTGAACTTCCTGCAGATCGGGGAAGCACTCCTCGTACGAGTGTACACCCATAACACGATGGCGCGTCTTCTTCTCCAACACAACGGGCTTCTGAACAACCTCTGTCATGTCTACAGATACACTGTCAGACTTGCATTCCCCAACAGGCTGCACCACCCCGGGATTACAAGCCCTTACTATAGCAAGAACAGCCACTGTGCCACCACAGAGGCCATAAAATATCTTTTTCTTAAGTCTTCTCATACCATTTCGCCAACAAAATTACAAAAAAAGAATGAAGAAGTCTGCATGTAAACGAGAGAAATTTCAAAACTCAATTGATTATTGATACAAGAAGGAAAATTATGAATTATGACTTAAAAGTTGTACTTTTGCACCAAATTATAAAATAATGATAGAAAAGCATATTGTAATTGAAGATATCGACCCCGTCATTCTATACGGTGTGGGCAATGCCAACATCCAGATGGTAAAGGCCCTTTACCCCAAGCTACGCATTGTAGCAAGAGGAAATGTCATCCACGTTATGGGCGACGAACTGGAGATGTGTGCCTTTGAGGAAAACCTGGAGAAACTGCAGAAACACATCCATAAATACAATAGCCTGACGGAAGAGGAAATCCTACAGATTCTGAAAGGCGAAAAGACAAACCGTGAAGGTGTGGAAGGCGTCATCGTCTATAGCGTAACAGGCAAGCCCATCACAGCCAGAAGCATCAACCAGCAGGAACTGGTGAAAGCCTACCAGGAGAACGACATGATATTTGCCGTAGGTCCTGCCGGTTCAGGTAAGACCTATACTAGCATAGCCCTGGCAGTAAGAGCGCTGAAGAACAAGGAAATCAGGAAGATTATTCTCTCTCGTCCTGCCGTTGAGGCAGGAGAGAAGTTAGGATTCCTGCCCGGTGACATGAAGGAAAAGATAGACCCCTATCTGCAACCACTCTACGATGCACTGGAGGATATGATCCCCACTCAGAAGCTGCGCGAGATGATGGAACAGAACATCATACAGATTGCCCCTCTGGCCTTTATGCGTGGTAGAACCCTGAGTGATGCCGTTGTGATTCTGGACGAGGCTCAGAACACCACCAACTCACAGATCAAGATGTTCCTGACCCGTATGGGCATGAACACCAAAATGATCATCACAGGTGATATGACACAGATTGACCTGCCCAAAGGCGTCAGGAGCGGTCTGCGCGAAGCCAGTCAGATTCTGAAGGGCATTAAGGGCATCAGCTTTATAGAGATGAACGAGAAGGACATCGTCAGACACAAACTGGTGACCCGCATCGTGAACGCCTACAACAAATACGAGGCTGAGATAGAGAGGGGAAAGCAATATACGGAAAACAAAAAACAAGATAATTGAAAAAAGATATGAAAGCATTAACAAGAACAGACTTCAACCTGCCCGGACAGGTAAGTGTTTATCATGGTAAGGTCAGAGATGTATACAACATCAATGACGACCTGATGGTAATGGTGGCAACAGACCGCATCTCTGCCTTTGACGTAATCCTCCCCAAGGGAATCCCCTTCAAAGGTCAGGTACTGAACCAGATAGCAGCCAGCTTCCTGGATGCCACAGCCGACATTGTTCCCAACTGGAAGCTTGCCACACCAGACCCCATGGTAACAGTAGGACTGAAGGCAGAAGGATTCCGCGTAGAAATGATTATCCGTGGTTACCTGACAGGTAGCGCTTGGCGTGAGTACAAGAACGGATGCCGTGAACTGTGCGGTGTAAAACTGCCCGAGGGTATGCGCGAGAACGAGAAGTTCCCCGAGCCCATCATCACCCCCACTACCAAGGCCGACGAGGGTCATGACGAGAATATCTCTGCCGAGGAGATTATCAAGCAGGGCCTGGTAAGCAAGGAAGACTGGGAGACAATGGTGAAGTACACCCGTGCCCTCTTCCAGCGTGGTAGTGAGATTGCTGCCAGCAAGGGCCTCATCCTAGTTGATACCAAGTATGAGTTCGGCAAGCGCGATGGCAAGGTTATACTGATTGACGAGATTCACACTCCCGACAGCAGTCGTTATTTCTATGCCGACGGCTACGAGGAGAAGTTCGAGAAGGGTGAGCCCCAGAAGCAGTTGAGTAAGGAGTTTGTACGTCAGTGGCTGATTGAGCACAATTTCATGAACCAGCCCGGTCAGGTTATGCCCGAGATCACAGACGAATATGCACAGAGCGTAGCAGACCGTTACATTGAACTGTACGAGCACATTGTAGGCGAGAAGTTTGTTCCTGCGACAACAGAAGGCGACATAGCTGCCCGCATTGAGAAGAACGTGACTACCTGGTTACAAAACCGATAAATGTACAAACAGGAGACAATAAATCCTTATCACGAAGGAGAGAAGGGTGAGCAAGTGGAGCAGATGTTCGACCACATTGCTCACTCTTACGACCTTCTGAACCATGCCCTATCACTGGGCATAGACAAAGGATGGAGACGCAAGGCCATAGATGCCCTGAAAGTCCACCATCCGCAACGAATACTGGACATAGCCACCGGAACAGGCGACTTTGCCATCCTTAGTGCCAAGCGCATCAAGCCCCAACAGATTATAGGAGCAGATATCAGCGAAGGTATGATGGCAGTAGGGCGTGAGAAGGTACAAAAGAAAGGCATGCAAGACATCATCTCGTTCCAAAGGGAAGACTGTATGCACCTATCCTTCCCCGACGAGAGTTTTGATGCCGTAACATCCGCATATGGCGTACGTAACTTTCAGGACTTGGATGCAGGGCTGAACGAGATATTCCGCGTTCTGAAGAAAGGCGGACATCTGCTGATAGTGGAACTCTGCACCCCACCCCACTTCCCTATGAAACAACTCTTCTGGCTTTATGCACACGTAGTCATGCCCTTCATAGGTAAGATTATCAGTCACGACTCATCGGCATACACCTATCTCCCCTCTTCGATGGAAGCTTTTCCACAAGGAGAGGTAATGGAAGGAATCCTCAGGAAAGCCGGTTTCCAAGAGATAAAATGGAAACGTTTCACCTTCGGGCTATGCACAATGTACTTGGCATGTAAATAAGGACCCCCTAGCCCCCTTTAGGGGGAACAAATGATGAGTGAAGAATTCATAGTTCATAGTTCATAG
>JAFZSA010000001.1 GCA_017619585.1 Bacteroidaceae bacterium | reverse complement strand
TTTTAAGCAAAATGTTGGATAGGCTAAAAGGCAGAGATAGTCTTGCACTCTATTACGACTGCGTTTTTTTCAGTGGAGCGAAGCGGAACGGTGTTTTTCCTCTGAAGATGTCTTAAGTTGCGAAACAACGTGTGGTGATGTCAGGGCTGTTGTGGGAGCTTGCTCACAGACACAGAGCCATGACGTCAGCACTGATGCTCAAAGAGCAAAGACATCGGAAGAGGGGTTTTTATGGTTTTTGTTTTAAAGTCAAACACAGGATTTTACGAGTGACCCGAAAAATTCAAGAAAAATCCCCAAACATTTGGAGGATAATAAAAGTGTTCATATATTTGCAGAGATAAATAACACAATTGGATGATTTAAGCACATAAACACAGCTTTAGTTATCCGATTAGATAATTTAAATATGACCTAAAAATGACTGACTATTACGAATATTCTATCCCAGAACTGGTGCAACTGATAGGGGCACGATTCAAGGACTACCGCATGCGATCGAAAATGACGCAAAAAGATGTGGCAGAACAGGCAGGCCTGACAGTGAATACAGTCCACAAGTTTGAGAACGGAAAAGTGCCTAACCTTTCTATCAGCACCTTTCTGCTTCTAATGAAGGCTATTGGCTGTATCAACGGCCTTGATGGCCTAATGCCAGAATTACCAGATTCAGCCTATCTTATAGACGATGACGGAAAAAAGGCACAGCGCATCAGACACAAGAGTAAAGTAATTAAAGAGATGAGATAATATGACAACAAGAATACTAAAGGTGATGTTGTGGGGGCAAGAGGTGGGAAGACTCAGTATCGACCCTAAAAGAGCTTTGCCCTATTTTGAATACAACAGCAAATGGGTAGAAACCGGGATTGACATATCTCCTCTGAACGCTTCAATTAAACTGCCACAGAATCTACGCCCGATATATGGAGCATCCGAAAGAATCTATCAGAAACTACCACCATTTCTGGCAGACTCCCTACCTGACGCATGGGGAAATGAACTCTTTGAGCAATGGAGGCAACAACAAGGACTAAAGTTAGGAGAAATTACCCCGCTGGACAAGTTGGCCTTCATAGGGAAACGGGCAATGGGGGCGTTGGAATTCATACCAGAGACCAACAATTTCCATTCGAAGGAGAGCCTCAACCTAAAGGCTCTGATTAACATGGCCAGCGAAATATACAAGCAAAGAGAGCTTTCGCATATCCTTCCAGAAGAATCACTTACCATGCAGGCTTTACTCACTGTAGGAACCTCTGCAGGAGGACGTCAGCCCAAAGCTATCATTGCCATCAACCGTGAGACAGGAGACATCCGCAGCGGACAAATTAGTGGTCTGAAAGGCTACGAATACTGTATCCTAAAGTTTGGCATACCAGAACGGTCAACAGCAGAACTAGAAATGGCCTATTACGAGATGGCACTCCATGCAGGTATTAAAATGATGCCATGCTGGCTAATTGAAGTAGAGGGAGAAAAGCACTTTGTTACAAAGCGCTTTGACCGCGACGGCGAAAAGAAATTACACATGCAGACGCTGGCCGCCCTATACCCAGAAGCAGACAGCTACGAACGGCTATTGTGGGTATGCCGCAAAATGCGCCTTTCCGAACACAACAGTGAAGAGGTGTTCCGTAGAATGGTATTTAACATTTTGGCTAACAACACTGATGATCACAGCAAGAACTTCTCTTTCCTAATGGATGAGCAGGGACATTGGAGTCTATCGCCCGCCTACGACATGACCTACATATTTAACACGGGCGGATTCTTGCCAGAACACCAGCATTGCCTAATGATCAAAGGCAAGTATTCAGAAATAACACTTGATGACGTAATGGCGCTAGCAAAGGAGAATGGTATCCGCAAGGCAGAAAGCATCATACGCGATGTTGCAGAAGCCATCCTACATTTCCGTTCATTAGCAACAAAACATGGTGTACAAGAACGATGGATTGCTGCTATTGAGGATGCCTTGAGACAGAATCTTGAAGCATGGAAACTGATTACACCAATCCCAGCCAAGAGTTACGAGGATGGCAACCACTCCATCCAGAACATCCGAATTGAGCAGCAATACAAGGGCAATTACCACCTGTTAGCCACTATTGACGGAGTTGAACGCAAGTTCATCATCAGAAAGAACACTGCAGAGCACAATGAGATAACACGAACAGGCATCACCAACCTTTCAGATGAGTTTCTCAAGGAACTGGTGTCAAAGTTTATGCTATGATTCTAACGCCTCTAAGTTAGGGGGGGGGGGAATAGCTTAGCAGATTACTTGCTTAGGAGGTTAGGAGGCCTTTGGTTTATGTTTCTGTTAAAAAGGCACTCCTTGTTTCCCAGATTATTTGCATGCGAAAATCTGCGAATTGGCTATCGCCTTCCGTTGTCACGATTCGGGATAGCTGATGCGAGCATCGCTCTCCTCTCACTGCTCCAACGGTTCTGCGTAACATAAAATCAAAGAGCGAGTGAAAAGTGAATAATTCAGATTGGGCTGCGCGCTGGCCTTCTTCCTCATTTAACCACTGACAAGAAGGACATCGTCTTAAGACAACTGACAAGTATCATGCAAGTTGAGCGCAGAGCCAAACTTGTTTGAGCTATGCCGAGACGCCGCGAATGGGAACTCGCACCCCTTTGGTGGGGCCGTAGCCACATTTAGTGGCTACTCTAAAGCCCTCAGTCGCCCGAGGGAAAGGGCTATTAGATAGATATTAGCGATTTTTTTCATTAGAAATTATTTTGGGGGGATAGATTTGTTTTAACATAAACAGTACGTTTATTCATATATTTTTCACAAGAACATGAAAAATACAAAAAAATATTTGGAACGTGTAATCTTGTTTCGTATTTTTGTCACCAAATAAAACCTTTTAACTATTATCTATTCTAGAAATGAGAACACACATACTTTCATTATTCTTTTTTTTTATTGCAACAGCAATCAATGCGCAGTTAATAGTCGATAGCTTGGGACATGTTGGTATTGGTACAGATAATAGTACTTCACCACTTTCTATTGGTGGCGGGAATCAGAATTCCATGATGTATTTAAAAACAAGCGACAAAACGAACGGTATCTATTCTGAGAATAAATGTGATTGTGATATTCATTCTAATACTTACGCGGGATTCTTTTACGCAAAAAATGATACAGGTAACGCCTATGGCATTCAAGGAAAAGCGGTTGGCATCAAAAATGCAGAAGTCTTTCCACGTATGATTGGCGTTAGTGGTCTTGCTGGTGATTCATATACTGCTATTGGTGTCTTCGGAGGAAAGACCATATTATCAGATCCTATCACAAAGTTTGCTGGCATCTTTGGTTCTGAGTCTGGCCAATCTCCATCCTTTTATTATTCAGGAACATACGCAGGATATTTTCAAGGCAAAGTGCGTGTAACAAATGGCATATACGCGACTGTATTAAGTCCTACAACTAGTGCGTCATCCTCCCAAAGCAAGAATGGCCACAATGATGCGCCAGTAATTCTTTCTGATAATAACGAGAAAGTAACGGAAAAACTAAACACGGTACGAACCCTACAGTTACTCAGGCACAACCCAACGAAAAAAATTTCATCAAGAAGAACTTCATTTACAGAGTTTGACGAAGTAGATACAGAGAAGAGTTATCCGGAAGCAATTGAAGTGTTAGAAGAAGATAACAACAGTGAAGAACCAGAATCCGACCTTTCTGCAATTCAATATGGCTTGGATGCCGAACAGCTAAAAGCTGTTTACCCAGAATTGGTTTATGAGGACAAATACGGAAATGTCAGCATTAACTATGTTGAAATGATACCCCTTCTCGTAAAAAGCATAAATGAGTTGTCAAAAGAACTTGCCGAACTGAAGGGAACTAACAAAAAAAGGGCAAAGGCTCAGCTAGAAGCATCGGGTATTGATAACAATGTAACAGACGTTGATATGGTACGGATGGACCAGAACAGGCCCAATCCGTTCAGCGAAAGTACTGTTATTGGCCTTAATATCCCAGAGAAGACACAGAAAGCCTATATCTATATTTACGACCTTAGCGGCAAGCAAATAAAGAACGTGCAGGTAAGTGAACGAGGCGGAACCAACATCACGATTTATGCCAGCGAACTTGGCGCAGGCATGTACATCTATACGCTTGTTATAGATGGGAAAGTGATTGTTACTAGGAGAATGATTGTGGAAAAGTAAAGTAATGTTGGCATGAATGAAATGTATAGGGTATTGCTCATAATCTGGCTAATCCCAATAGTTGCATTATCAAAAAGCAACGTTCTTCCTGAACGAACAATAGAGAATGTTGCTGATGGTGTAATCGTTACATATAATTTTAGAGAGCCTATTATACAGCCAAATCATCTTGTTCCAGGAAGTTTTCTTTGGAAATACATGGGGTTTGGCATAAATGACACGTCTGGTGAACCTGCCGTTCCCTTTCGTTCTGATGTATTTTATATCCCTAGAGGGTATACATCTCAAGTTGATATTACAGATACTATCTATAATGACACGACTCTAATTTTATCACCATCTATTCCTTGTCATATTAAGAACGAAATGCCAGAATTAATTGATAGCATAAGAAAATATCATGGATTCTTTCCTGAGAATGTGATTAAGCAATCTCCAATTGATGATTATCGTGGCATTGGATTACAGAGAATCATAATAACTCCAGTTCAATATAACAACGAGCATCACATTGTTCGTTTTTATTCTATGATTAAGTATAAAATTTCCTTCATTTTGAAAGATACCAACAAGGGCGACATACCCTATTCTAAAAAAAACAGTCGAAAGATTAATAATTTTCTATCAAAGATTGTATTAAATTATAACGACCTTCCATCTACTTTATCAAGAGGTGAGCTCTTTACAGTGCCTGATACCACAAACTATCTCATTATAACTGTAAACGATTTTTTAGATTCGCTTCAATCTTTTATTGAATGGAAAAGAATAAAAGGAAATAGGGTTTTTATACAATCAAAAAATCGGGGAGAATGGACAACTGACAGTATAAAAGATGTCATCAACCATTTAGATTCTCTTCACACATTAGATTATGTTCTTTTGGTAGGCGGATTTGACGATGTTCCCGCGGATTCTTTCTCCTATAACGTTAGCATAACAAATTATGATGGTGTTACAGATTATGAATATGGGTTGCCAACAGGTAATCTTCAGATTCCAAAGATTTCAAGAGGCAGAATCCCTGTTAATAGCTCACAGGAGTTATGTACAATTCTGAAAAAAATAACAAAATATGAACGCGCCCCCATAAGAGATGTGGATTTTTACAAAAGAGCCCTTCATTGCGGCGAGTTTTCCGACTATAATACAAACAAATATGAAGATGCATGTTGTATACAAACAAATGAGAATATACGTGAACATCTTCTCCACAATTATGGTTTCTTAATCAATCGGTCATATTATTTCTTTGACTTTGCAGGGGGACCAAATTCTACAGATATTTTACATTGGAATAATATTTTGTATGGTTATGGGGCAGCACTACCTGACTCCTTACAACCATCTGCTCATTTTGAATGGAAAGCAAATAATGTTTTAAGTAGGATTAATGAAGGTGTACTGTATGTGCTATATAATGGACATGGCTCAATAGGAGGATGGCAGGCTCCTAGCTTTACAACCGATGTTAATAACCTCCATAATGGTAACAAGCAACCTATTATTTTTAGCTTTGCATGTTTAACAGGAAAGTATAATGAAAATGGAGATTGTTTTGTTGAAAAGATATTAAAAAAAGGAGATGGGGGATGTGTCGGAATTTTCGCAGCAACAGAAAGTTCCATGGCTGGTTATGATGACGCAATGGCTTATGGTATTTTTGACGCAATCTGGCCCAACTTACAACTTGTGTACGACTTTAATTGGTATAGCCCTGATCTATATACACACTTTGTTAACCCTGTTTATGAACTTGGGAAAGTTTTAGATTTAGGATTTCTTCGTATGTCTGAGACTTTTGGACATTTAAATTCTGAGAGAAGAAAAGTCACAATGAAATTATTTCATTATTTTGGCGACCCTTCTATGATGATCTATACAGATGTACCACAAGATTTTGATTCCCCCATTATAAAATACACTAGCGGAAAGATTCGTGTCATAAGTCCAAGCGAAAATACTAGAATTACATTTTATACCCCATCTGACACCCAACCCATTGTTGATACTTTTATCGGTGATAGTATTGATTACGAAACAAACGCAGATAGTGTTATTATCTGTTTAGATAAACACAATTATGTACCATACATACAAACATTCTATAAAGACTTATACATACAGAACGAAACAATTAATAGCCAAAGAGAATATGTAGGCAAAAACATTCTCATTGGAAATCATGTAACTGAAGAGAAACCTGTTGGGGATGTTCTCATAGAGGACGCTAATGTTACAATACAAGGAAAATCCGTTACACTCCATTCTGGAACAAGAATAGGCAATTCCCGTGTGAAGATTAATACAAGATAATTGTTAAAAACATATCAATTAAATAAAAGAATTTGTAGCTTTGCATTAGATTTAAATAAAAATGTCATGAAACAATTTATTTCATTATTCATTTTATTATCCGTCTTTTCTGTCAACATGGTAGCACAAGACAGTACATCAGTTTCTTCAAAAAATTGGATTGAGGATGCTGAAGAACTTCATGCTGGCTGCACATACGCCCGTTCTATGCATGGGACAGAGAGAGCAGTCATCTATTATTGCATTAAGGAGAAAGAAGAGATTGATGGCATAAAGCATTCAAAGATGTATGTTGATGTTGTTGAATTGGATAATCTTGAAGAAAAAGGCCCCATACACGAGATGGCATTTATTGATGAAGAATATCCTAACTATCCAACATGTACTGATGTTTTGCATATCCAACAAAAGGGTGACAAAGTTTATTGCCAGTCTGAAGACGGAACAAAAGAATGGCTTATATTAGATTTCGGTCTGAATGCAGGTGACACCTTTGTCGATGGGGCTGGTAAATGCTATGTGGTTAAGAATTTCACGAACTACAAAGATACAGAACATAAAGAACTGTATTTGCAATCGGAGGATGGAACAGAGGAGGATACATGGGTAGAAGGTATTGGATCACTGCAATGGGGCTTCCTACCCGGCTATGTTGCCAAGACGTTAAAATACTTCAATAATATAGATAGTCCGTTATGTTGTAGATTGTGGGCAGGTCTTTCGCCAGATTACCTTTTTGATCAAAGCATAAACGATGAGTATTTCAAGTTGCAGCCATTTAAGGAGGTTAAGGATGAAGAGACGGAAAATATGACATACGCAGATCTTCCAGAACCACCGACACTTTCTTGTTCTTTTGATGGAAGCGATTTGCTGGTCCGCGGTTATTACTATTTGAATCTTTATCACAGTTATGTGGCTGTAAGTGTTTCTGGAATACATATTGATGTATCCGTGCATCAGGTAACAGCTATTAATGACATAAAGGGAATGCATGTGGCGAAGATTGATGTGCGTGTTCCAGGCTTCAAAGCCGGCACCTACGAAGTGGGAATGCTAGGGCAAGAGCATGTCACACTGGAATGCAAAGGTATCACGACGCAAATAGAAAGCCCGAAGTCACCCCCCAAACCAACCTGCCTCATCTATAACCTTCAAGGACGTCAAATAGTTAATAGTATAAGGAAGGAAATCTACATACAGAATGGCAAAAAGATAGCGGCAAAGTGAGTGGACAACTTTTCGTAAATAAGGACTATTTACTAAAAGACACAGGCATATTAACAGGTTTTATACATACGTCTCAACCTGCTCCTTTGGCCAATTCACCAGAAAAACCTTTTCCGTAGCACGGGTAAGAGCGGTGTAAAGCCAGCGGAAGTAATCGGGCGAAAGCATTTCCTCCGTAATATATCCCTGGTCTATGTAAACATGCTGCCACTGACCGCCCTGCGCCTTGTGGCAGGTTACGGCATAGGCATATTTTATCTGCAAGGCATTATAGTATGGGTCCTGACGCAGGCGCTTCATGCGCTCACGCTTGTCCCTAATTTCTGGATAATCCTCCCAAACGGCATTAAAAAGCTGTTCCTGCTGTTGACGGGTGAGGGAAGGAGCCTCGCTCTGCAGTGTATCCAGCAGAACCGTCACATCCAATTCCATATTATCGTAGTCGGGAAAACGCAAAGTGGCATCAGCAAAACGGAAACCGTACAACTCACGCTCGTTACGGAAACGCCTCACCACTGCCACGTCACCATTGGCAATGAAGGAGACCCCTTCCCCACCTCCCCGAGGGGAGGAGCTTTTTCCCGTTTGCGTTCCCGTCATTTTTGATTTTTGAATTTTGAATTTTGAATTTTCCAGGCTTGTCCAATAATAGTTGTTCTTGGCAACCATTACGAGGTCGTTGCCAGAAAGCTCATCCTCGTAATCCAGAATCCTGGCTCTGATGCCATTATTGAAGATATTGGCACGTTTGTTACTCCTTGTAACGACTATGGTCTGATCAATTCCGCAATGGTGATAGCTGTTCTCTAAGGATTCTATCAGTTCATCACCGGGCATCAGACAGACATCAGGGAAATCAACACGCAAGCGGGGGAACTCGTAATAAAGTTCGTCCTGCATCAATTGCCTCAGACGGGTGGCGTTCCACAGAATACCGGATTCCTGCTCCTGCCTTACCACCTCTGTCAACCTTACTTCCATGACATCCTGATCATAGCCCTCCAGCACATACCGACTCAAGGCAGGGCTCTCCTCTTCACCCACCGGAGGAAGCTGGGCCGTATCACCCACCAGTATCAGGCGACAGCCCTCGCAAGAATAGACATATTGCATCAGATCATCCAGCAAACGTCCCGTCCCGAACATAGAACCGGAAAGCCCTTCGTTCGGAATCATGGAAGCCTCATCCACAATAAAGAGTGTATGCTTGTGCAGATTGATGTTGGGCTGGAAGTTATCCATATCTATGATAGACTTCTGACGGTATATCCGCTTATGAATGGTGTAAGCAGGCGCTTCGGCATAAGAGGAGAAAACCTTGGCAGCTCTGCCTGTAGGAGCCAGCAATACAACAGACTGTTTCAGCTGCAGCAAAGTCTTCACCAACGCAGCTACCAACGAGGTCTTACCCGTTCCCGCATAACCCTTCAGCAGGAAAAGCGTATTGGAATTTCTGTTGAACAGGAACTCCTCCCACTTTCCCAACACCAAATACTGCTCTTTCGTGGGTTCATGAGCGAAATTCCGTCTTATTAGACCACACAAATCATCACTTATCATCATTCTTTTTGAAAAAAAAGCACGAAATATCGTTTATGTGAATTAAATTCTCTATTTTTGCGATGCGAATATACAAAATAAAATACAAATAACAACATGAACAAGAAGCTAATTAATGTATTTTTAGGTCTTTGTGTAGTTGGATTGCTCTTCATAACATGGCGTAGCATTCAGGATACCGAGGACTTTGATGCTGACGTAAAAGCCCGCGAGAACGTTGTAAAGGCACGACTGATGGAAATCCGCGATGCCCAGGAAGCTTATAAAGCTCAGAATGGCGTATATTGCCCTGACTGGTCTGTTCTGATTCAGTTTGTAAAGACCGGCAAGCTGCCCATCATTATGAAGCAGGGTGTTCTTACCGACGATCAAATGGATAGAGGCCTTACCGAGGCAAAAGCTGCTGAAATCGTAAATAGCGGAGATCAGGCTGCCATCATTGCCAACGGACTGCAGGACTTCCATCGTGACACCATCTGGGTTTCACTCAAGGATTCTTTGTACAACTACGAGGGCTTTGTTGCAGACTCAATGCGCTACATCCCCTTTGCTGAAGGTGACACCTTCGAGTTGATTGCATGTCCCAGCACAACACGTTCTGGTACAATCATACAGGTAATGGAGTGCAACGCACCTGACAGTTCATTCCTGAAGGGTATGGGCAAGCAGGGCAAGCGCATTATCAACAACCGTGCAGAAGAGGCTGACGCCAAGGGTGCATATCCTGGTCTGAAGATTGGTGATATCGGTGGCAACTGGAACAACAATGCAGGTAACTGGGAGTAATTTGCATAACACATATAGATTATCCATCCGACTTTTCTCGGATGGATTTTCTTTGTCTATCTTATATACCTCAGATAATTCTTTGGTACAAAAAGAGGACGTAACGGCCGATGGCAGTACGCCCTTGTACCAATTGCTGGAGAAATCACTCCAGCGCCCCCACCTTATGGAATACACCTTCCAAAGCGTGGAACTACTGGTCCTGTCACCCAGCACCTGTGTTCCACTGGATTACTTCCGCCGCGAAGAGGTATTCCCACTCTACAACCTCACATTTCCTTCCCTGAAAGTCAACAAGGCGGAGGTGCATTACCAGATCCTGCCCTCACTGGAGGTTGTTGAGCTATTCTCTTTAAACCAACAGATTAGGCAAACCGTCCAGGCCATCTATCCCGACGTGGAGATTATCAGCCTGGAAGGACGCGCCATAGAAACAATTGCCAATGCCGACCGTAAGCTGCAGGACGGCGACATTCATTTCTATGGCATGATTGCCCCCAAGAATATGCTTATCTGCTGTTTCAAGGAACAACGCCTGCATTTCGCAACGACCTACACGGTAGATAACGATGCCGACCGCCTCTATTACATTATGGGTGCATGGAAAAACTTGCAGATGAACGAGCAGACACAAGCCCTTCACCTCAACAACGCCAGCACCGAACTACTGAATCAGGCTAAACGCTTCATCCCAAATACCATAGTATGCGAGTTATAACAGGAAAATACAAAGGGCGCCACTTTGATGTGCCCCGCACTTTCAAGGCACGTCCCACCACGGACTTTGCCAAAGAGAATCTGTTCAACGTACTGAAGGGATATATCGATTTCGATGAGGAGCCCACAGCCCTTGACCTCTTCTCCGGCACAGGCAGCATTACGCTGGAACTGCTGAGCCGCGGCTGTAGCCGTGTCGTTTCAGTCGAGGCAGATGCCCTGCATTATAGTTTTATATGTGGGTTTGTAGAGAAACTGCAAGACCTGAACGCCTTTCCTGTGCGGGCTGATGTTTTCCGTTTCCTAAACAAATGTCACGAGCAGTTTGACTTCATCTTTGCCGACCCACCCTATGCGCTGCCACAATTGGAGCAGCTGCCAGACATCATCCTCTCGCACCAGTTGTTGCGCGAGGACGGACTCTTTGTCCTGGAACACGGAAAGACGCAGGATTTCTCTAATCATCCACGCTTCGTAGACCACAGAGCCTACGGCAGCGTGAACTTCTCTTTCTTCAAGTAAAGCGGGGCGGATTAGAATCTTCCGCCACCACCACCGCCGCCGAAGCCTCCTCGGCCACCGCCGCCGCCCCAGCCGCCACGGTCTCCACCGCCCCAGCCACCACGGCCTTCGCCCCAACCGGCATTGGCACGTGCCTGCTTGTTACCCAAAAGGTTCAGGCGGTAGATGAAGTGTACCATCACATAACTGTTGACAGCGTTGGTCCAAGTATTTGAACGCATAGTAGCTGAGACAGTACGACTGATATTGCTACGCTCCCTTAGGATATCATACCACTGTACACTAATGGTAGCGGTCTTTCCCTTCAGGAAACTCTGACTGAGCTGTGCATTCCAAATCAATTCGTTGGTATTCATGCTGGCATCCTCGTAACCACGGCGGCACTGCTCGCTGATATCGGTGCTCAGGGCCATTCCCCAAGGCATATTCAAGACAACGTTACCACCATAGTTAAAGCTCCAGGTATCCAAGTTTGAATTTCGCTGGATAGAGTTACGGTCGTGTCTGTATGCCGTACTTCCGTTTACGCCAACCTCATAACTACCATCAGCACCCAAATCGCCGCGAACATTCAGACGAAGGCTCTCGCGCAGGTTCAATGTCTTGGTTACAGACTGCTGTAGCAGCTTTTTCCTTTCGGCATAACTGAACAATCCATCCATATCTACACCGCCGTTTACGCCGCTGGTCAGGAAGCCTCGCGCTGTATCATCTATATTGCTGCTGATGTAACCTACATCATGGCTGTAGTCGATATTAGTATTCGTAGAGAAATTCCACATCTTCTTCTTGTCGACGGCAGTATTGAACATAAGCCATGTGCCGATATTCCATTTGCCGTCTATGTTCATAGGACGGGTGTAACGGGCACCGGTCAATTCATCATAGATAGTGCATGACGATATGCTTCTACGGTTTATATTACCCTGAAGATTAGCGGCCCAGCCACGTTGTGCCTCGGTATTGTAGCCATTGTAGAAAACACTGAAGTTATCTGTCCATGAACTCTTCAAACCGGCATTACCTGTACTGATGTTCAGGGGGTCGCTACTGTCCACTGTCTCTATCAGGTCTGTCATAGAGGGCTGGCTCATACGACCGAAGTAACGCATACGCAGCTGGCTGGTGTTGCTAATCTTCCAGCGGATATCAATACGCGGAGCCCAGTTCTGGGTTGTTCTGACAATGGTGGTATCTATGCTGCCTTTTTTATAGTCCATATGGGTATTCTGAGGTTGATAGCTGACACCCGCATTGAAACGCAACTCCTGCTGGTTTTCAAACTTAGCCGTATAGCGGTACATCAGATTGGCATTGTGGTTCCACTCCTTATAGGTAGCGTACTGACTGTTCTCCTTATCCTTGGTCAGATTCGTCAGGTCTATGCCGTACTCACTAAGATTATGGATGCTTCCATCCTGCAGCTCCACCTGACCGGTGTATAGGTTATAGGCAGTGATGTTGGTCAACTGTCCATAATCCGTCAGCGCTTTCTGAATATCATCAGCCAGGGTGCTCTGCGTCAACATGGTACGGTCGCGATCCTGGAATCTACGCTGCAACTGGTAGCTTACCTGCAGGTTACCGCCCGTCAGCAAAGGCTCGCTATAGCTCAGTCTTCCCTGATAGCGGTAGGTTGTAGAGGGGGCAAAGGTATTCTGATAGGTTGCTGTCAGAGGCTCACGGGCTGTCTGCTGGAAGTACTTCACCATAGAACGACTGTATGAATTACTCTCGCTAGTCTGATATTCACCGCCAATGTTCAGCGTAATGTTACGTCCTGGCTTGTAAAGCTGACGGTTTACCTGCAACTCAGCATCCGTGCTGGTATTCTTAGAGTCACCAAAGCTATAACGCTCATTATGGTTCACGACAATGTCTGACTGACCTGTTGTCTGGTTTACCAACTTGTTGTACTCCTCCAGAGGGTCAACCAGTCCTGCCTCATAAGGACTACTGTTGAAGGTCACGCTAGAACTCTCGCCATAGTTGTCACTCTTAGAGAACGAGAAGTTAGGACGGAACAAGATATTGGTCAGCGAATCCGGCATCCATTCGAAACGGAAGTTGGCATTCAGATTATAGTTGTTGTTCTTGCTGTGATTCTTATTATTGGAGAAGGTACTCTGCGTACCTGAGAGGAATGTCTCATTATTCGACTGAGAGTCTGAGACACTGTTTCTGACTGAGTAACGCACATTACCGCCCAGTTTAATAAGACCGGCCGTATAATCGGGCTTGCCATTTTCCCAAGCGAAGTTAACACCCACCATAGTGCTGGTGGTGATACCTCCGCCACCGCCCCAGCCGCCCCAGCCGCGACCGCCACCAGGGAATCCTGCATCATTCAGATTGTTCCTACTGGCAATGAGAGTAAACTGCGAGTGATCCAGAAAACGGTTGATATTCAGTTTCAGCGAATAAAGGTCTGCCGGGATACTGGCAGCCGATGTATTCATATCTTGTATGGTATTGGTTCCTGTTGGCGTTCCGTATGAGAGGTCCACATTAGAAACCCATCCTTCCTTCATACCTTTCTGGACAGTCAGATCAAGTACCGTTTCCTCCTCACCATCGTCAATGCCGGTAATGCGGCTATAGTCGCTCTTACGCTCATAAGCCTTCAACTTCTTAATCATCTTGCTGGGCAGGTTCTTCATGGCCATCTTGGTGTCGTTCTGAAAGAATTCCTTTCCGTCCACCATGATTTTGCTGACGCTCTTGCCATTGATTTTGATGTTGCCATCATCATCCACCTCGGCACCGGGCAGCTTCTTTACAAGTTCCTCAAGGGCTGAGCCTTCCGGCAAACGGAAAGCATCGGCATTATATATAAAGGTATCAGCCTTCATCTCCACCTGAGCTAACTTAGCCACCACCTCTGCCTCGTTCAGCACCTTGCTGTTTTCCTGCAGAGTCAGAGTACCTAAGTTCACCGTCTGATTGCTCTTACCCAGGGTCAGGTTCTTGAATTGCGTTATATATCCCACAAAAGATATTCGCATGATATAGCTACCGGGCTTTACAGCAGGGAGCTTGAACTTACCGTCGGCATCAGACATTGCTCCGGCAGCCTGCGTACTGTCCTTAGGCTGTAGCAGCACCACTGTCGCACCCAACAACGCCTCATTATTGGTACCATCCATTATCAGTCCACTCACTGTTACTTTCTGCGCCATCATCATCACAGGGCACAGCAGCATCACTAACAAATATAATAAAGTCTTTTTCATCAATGATTATTCTTGTTTCTGAAAACTATGACACAACCTTTTGTATATGGTTTAATTAAGCAGCGGCAAAGTTAGCATTTTTTTCACTTTTTATAAACAATGTTTATATTCCAATGCTCAATGTTCAATGTTTTTTGTATTTTTGCGACAATTTTGTACAGATTTCCTAACAAACGATAATGAAACAAGACGTAATCATAAGCCAGAACCTTACAGAAGACTTGCGCCAAGCCATTGAGCGTTGTCCGCATGACAAACTCTTTGTTCTCACAGACACCACCACCCTGCAGCTCTGCTGGCCCGTCATCCGGGACTACCCCTATCTAAAGGATGCCAAGATGATAACCATTGGTGCTACCGACGAGAATAAGACCCTCCAGACACTCTCTTCCGTTTGGGAAGCTCTTCAGCAGGGAGGCGCTACACGTCACAGCCTGCTTATTTGTCTGGGTGGCGGTATGGTTACGGACCTTGGCGGCTTTGCTGCCAGCACCTTCAAGCGCGGCATTCAATACATCAATATCCCCACTACCCTTCTAAGTATGGTAGATGCAAGTGTAGGAGGAAAGACTGGCATCAACTTCGGCGGATTGAAGAACGAGATTGGTGTCTTCAACTGCGCCAGCACTGTTATTCTCTGTGCCGAATTCCTGCGCACCCTGGACAGCTGTAACATTCGTTCCGGATATGCCGAGATGCTGAAGCACGGCATCATCAGCAATACAGAGAACTGGGCAGAGCTGATTACCTTTGATCTGGACAACATAGACTACGCTAAACTACAGCAAATGGTAGCTAAGAGCGTTGCCATAAAGGAACGTATCGTAGAAGAAGACCCGACTGAGAAGGGCATCCGCAAGGCACTGAATCTGGGTCATACTGCCGGCCATGCTTTAGAGAGCCTGGCCCTGGAAGAAAACCGCACCGTTCTGCACGGATACGCTGTTGCATGGGGACTGGTGTGCGAACTCTACCTCAGTGCCAAACGTCTGGGATTCCCACACGACAAGCTCAATCAGACGCTGCAGTTCATAAAGGAGAACTATGGTGTCTTCACCTTCAACTGCAAGCAGTACGACAAATTGTATCAGTTCATGACGCACGACAAGAAGAACCAGTCTGGCATCATCAACTTCACCCTCATGGCTAACGTTGGCGATATCCGCATCAACCAAAGTGCCGACCGCGAGGAAATCCTGGAAATGCTGGACTTCTATCGCGAAAGCATGGGCATATAGGGTATTGCGGAGGCAATAGGATGCACTGAATGTGCATCCGTGCCCTATATGGGAGACTATCTATGATAGGCGGAGCGGGGTTTTGGTGCCGATAGGCAGCAAGGTACTACGTAATGCGATGGAGCATTACGGTGTAGTAAACGAAATTTACATATTATGACTTTCCAACGTTAATACCGCCTCTATCCAAGTATTCGCATTCTTTATTTTCCCCCTTGCGATATTCAATACTCCCCATGAGCATGTATCAGCAAGTTTAACATTTGCCATATCACAGTTCAACTGGCAGAAACAGGCCGTTTTGCCTGTTTTTCTTATATAATATGGTAATGGTTAATAGCTCTTTTAACACACAACGGAGGATTTTTTAACATTTTATTGCACATTTCTTGCTTTGTGTTAACAAATTATTTAAATTTGCCGCCGGTAAAAACTAAACACACTATATGTGGAAGGTAATAGGTATTATTTTTTTATGAAAAAGACATTATTCAAGCACAAGCAATGGTGGCGACAGCCACATGGCTTAGTATGTGGTATGCAACATTGGCTAAGGGCCATGATGCTACTGGTTACAATGACCTTGATGCCCCAAGGGGCATGGGCTCTACTTGGTTCCGACATGGACGGAACAGGATTCTGGTGGAGGTATTTCATCAGAAACCTGCAATACACACCTGATAACAAAAGTCCGTATGTCACCTTCAGCATGGGCTACGCATATGACTATTTAGGTTATCGCGAGGGTTATCAAAGCAGTGGTATGACCATTTATGTCAGCAAGGATGGAGGAAGTACTTGGCAAACCCTTGTAAAAATCAAAGCAGACAAGGAAACCGTGAGCGGAATCCGCAAGGCTAATTACTCAGAGAAATTTACTGGAGTAAGTGAGGATGGCGGCGTCTATAAATACGGAACCGGAGAATTGGGAACCACATATCACCAGGACTTCAAATGGGTACTCCCATTGCAGTGGCGTAACTGTAACCTCAAATTCAAGGGTGATGGTCAATGGGTGGATGGTTCAGGAAAAGACCGCCACATAAACAATCATAACGGAGAAGGCGTTGTAGGCGTTGGCCATGTTCGTGAAGTAACCTCTACTTATACGTTCACATTGCGCGACCTTCAGTGGAATGGAGATTACACCATCACGCCAGACGGTACAGTAACCGTCCCCTATAAGTTCTCAGGCTCAGGCAACACCGATGGAGATACACGTATCTGGACTGACATTAGCGGCAAATGGATGTCAGTAATCAAAGCAAAGGAACTGGGAACAAACTTCAATCCAGGCTCTTACAGTTTTAATCTGTACGACGTGACACTTAACGGAAAGAAATTGGACTTCCGTACCGACTTCAATATCGAACCTTATCACGAATTCAGGCACGACAACGACAAAGATGCGGGTAACGGCAAGAAGTATTATGACAAATACGCGGAGAAGAAAAAGGTTTACAAACTTCCCATTGCCACCAACGTGAATGTTGCTTACGATCAAGATCAGGATAAAGTGACGTTGACTTGGCAAGCCGACAACACCAACTATTCTGTTGGCGATTGGGGCACCAAGTGGGCCATCTATCGCAACGGAGAATACCTGACATCTGTGCTTCAGGAAAGGACTAACAATAGCAATTACGATGCAGGATCCGATATATACACTTTTGTTGATGAGGATTTCCCCCATGTGGACAACCTGAAGTATCAGATCTATTATATATGGAAAGACTGGAACGAGAAAACAGCACGTGTACCTGAACTGAAATCGGAAGAGAAGGAAGTAAGCACCTCACTTACAGTGCCCGTCAAAGACTTATCAGCCAAGCCATATGATGACCGCATTGTATTCACCTGGAAATCCCATGGACATGCAGCCGATTGGGGGCATGAATTCCGCATCTTTGTGGACAACGAGACAAGCCCCATCGCCATAATTACACCTACCATAAATGATCAGACAGATTTTGTCTGGGTACATCGCACCACCGACCAGCACTCTGACCGTCAAAGCGGTATCATAAAAGGTGAGAAGATTGACACGCTCTATACTGAGGAGCCGCTGAACGTCTGCACTCCGCACGACTACCGCATAGAGAGCTGGGCCAAGAACATGAAGATTGACGAGGCGAAGTTAACCAAACGCGCCATCGGCACAGGTACCCTCTTCTACTCCGCAGATGCCTCAAAGGGAGTATATCCAGGCATAGTGAAGCTGAACTGGCATGTCAACCTACAAGGTTCTACCGCTGCCAAGACCTACATCATAGAGCGCCGTACTGCAGAAAAGGAAAGCGAGGCGTGGGAAATCATCAACCCGGGTATGACAAGCCGCGAGGAGCGCATGAACTATATTGATGAGACACCGTTGCCAGGAGTCTATTACGACTACCGCATAACGGTACAAGACAAATGTCCTGACGGCACCATCACAACCAACGACACCATCGTCATCGGCTTCGCCCAGACTACGGGAACGGTGAGCGGTCGCATTACCTTCGGCTCTGCCGGCACCGCCGTGGCAGGAGCAGATGTAATTTTAACGCGCGTTGGTGCATCGGCATCCGGCGATGAGGAACAATACCACGCCATGCGCTTCACCGGCACCAGCGGAGCAATCAGTTGGGCATATCCCGACAGCACCTATGCAAAAAATAAATTTGCTTCTTCCGACTTCTCCATCCAAATGTGGATCAGTCCCGACGAATTCAATAGCGTTTGGTTCGCACGACTGCAAGGCGATAACAAAGGCCTGGGTATGAGCAATGGCGAACTATGGTTCTGCGACGGCAGGAAAAACTATACATTCGGTCTTTTCCTGAAGAAAGGCAAGTACAACCACGTAACGCTGACACGTAAGGGGACAACGCTGACATGCTACCTGATGGATGTAGATGGAGACGGCAACCCCACGATGCAAAAATCATCACTTCAGTTAGCGGGAGATTTGCCATTCGACGAAAAACCAGCACTCTCCACCTTCACTTTAGGCTATTTCAAGGGTTATGTGGACGACTTCCGTCTGTGGGCAAAATGCCTCACCGAAGATGAGATACTTGAGAACTTCGACCATCTGCTCGTAGGCAACGAAAAAGGACTGGAGACCTACTGGACCTTCGACGAAGGCCTGAACACCCAATTCTTCGACTCTTCGCGCAATGGTACCACCTATCACAACCACCACGGCAAGATGGGTAACAATACTGAGTCAGACAAGTACACCCCAACTGCATTGCAGTTGAAAGCTAAGACCGACATCAACGGCAACTACATCATCAATGGAGTGCCGTTCAGCGGCGAGGGCACTACATACGCCATCATTCCACAGCTGGGCATACACGATTTCAGCCCCACGCAGCAGTTACGCTTCGTGAGCAACAACTCGCTGGTACACAACTCCACAGACTTCACCGATGTGTCTTCATTCCCCGTCAGCGGTACCATATATTATTCCGGCACCACATACCCTGTTGAAGGCGTCACCTTTGCAGTGGATGGTGTCACCTGCACAAAGGACGGCTCATTGGTTACCACCAACAGCCACGGAGAATTCGAAATCAGCGTGCCCATAGGCCAACACTTCATTCAGGTATCAAAGAACGACCATGTGTTTGTAAACGAAGGACGTTTCCCCGCTGACCCAACCGGTACAGGCGATGCGAAACACACGTTCAACGGAGCCATCACCGGTCTGGAGTTCCGCGACACAACACTGGTCAACTTCACAGGTCGTGTTGTAGGTGGCGACATCGAGGGCAACAAGCCTGTAGGCTTTGGAGAAAGCACGAACAACATTGGTACCACAAGGCTCACCCTCACGGCACAGAATACCAGTCCCTACCTGAACGCTCAGAAAGATACGATCTCAGATACCAGCATCGAATACAATCCCAACACCAAAATAGCCCTAGTCCCATCGGCTACCGACAAGATTCAGAGCTATTCGTGGCGCGGTGCCGGCATCGAAGAATGTCGTAATATCTATATTGAGACAGACCCTGTTACAGGTGAATTCTCTGCCATGCTCCCACCGTTGGAGTATGCCGTCGGTGACATAGTAGTCAAAAGCACCGGTGCCAAGGTGGGAGGCAACGTAACCGTCGACCTGAGCAATACAATGCGAGAGTCCTACGACTCACTCCAATCCGAGCGATACTACTACAACACTAAACTTGTTCAGGCCTACCACAGCAAGCCTGTGTTCAACGTCAGCCAAGAGAATCGCGCGGATGGTCTCTTCGGTGTCAGCAGCGTGCCATACAAGGATGCAATGAGCAACGATGTCATCAGCATCATAGATCAGGGCAACTACGTCTATGGACATCCCATATTCAAGCAGGGCGATCCTTATATTTTCAAGTTAGAAGGCTATGAACAGTACGAGAACTACGACAGGAACGCAAACATTCCCGTAGTATCGAAAGTACCACTTAAAAACACCATTGTCACCATCGACAACGCACTGTCCGATGATCAGGCTGTGTTCCTCGTTAGTGGTGAAGTGACATTCGAAGACGGTACAACAGCCACAGCAAAGGAAGGAGAAGTGTACGACCTGAAGAGCAACCAGTTGCAGCTCGACAGCTTAGGCCAGGCTAAATACAAGTGGAAAGCAGGTCTGCCCAACGTGGCCAAGCCCTACACCCGCACTATCGCAATGACCTACGACATCAACGGCAAACAGTACCAGTGGAGCGGCAGCGGTATGACGGGCATCATCCTGGGTGACCTGCCCACAGGCAATAACTTCGTAACCAGCGGTCCCGACAAACTTGAGATGATTCTGCGTGACCCACCAGGAACAGGTTCATCAGCAGAATGGAGCACAGGTACCGTCAAGACAAAAACCACAACAAAGAACGACACGTGGTCTGACGCAACCGATATCGGCGTTACATGGAAGATGGGATTGCACACCGAGATTATGAAGGGAGCAGTCAGCGGTGCTGGTGTAGGTGTTAATGATCTGACGGCCTACACAGTCAAGGAAGAAACGAAGGACGACCTCACCACCCATGCTACTATGGAGAACGAGGGTGAGAACGGTGAGACCATTGAGACCACCACATCTATCACTAAGGCATTTACCACTTCTGAAGAACCCGACTATGTGGGAGCCTACGGTGATGTGTTTATCGGCCAAGCCACTAACATTGTCTTTGGCAATGCCCGTAACGTGGGCTTTGTCAGAAACGGTTCTGAATTCGAACTGGGACTGAAGGATGTTATCTCCACCAGCCTGATGGGTGGTACCACCTTCGCTTACACACAAGGCTACATCGAAGACTACCTGCTACCTAACTTCGAAAAGATTCGCAACAGCATGTTGCAAACAACCACGCAGGACTCCATCAACAGCTATAACCCCGTAAACGGAGTGGGTATACACAACTATGGCAAGAAGAAAGGAAACCTGTATTTCACTACAAAGTCACCCACGGATAAGGACTTTGGCGCCGACGGCACCTACACTGTCATCATACCAAAGTTATCGAAAGAAATTCCCGACTCAGTGAAAAACGACAATATCAAGTTCTTCCAGTGGTGCGTGACAGAGAAGCAGTGTTCTACCGACAGCATCAAATGGATTAACCAGCAAATAAGAAACTGGGAAAATACCTTGGCATTAAACGAAAGAGAGAAGGCGCGCGCCTATGAACTGTATGAAGCCAAGAGTGACAGCGTAACAGCCGAGAATTATTCGTTCAATGGTGGTGCCAGCTACTCCTACACCATCGAGAAGGATTCAACCCATACTTCTTCTTGGGATTGGAATGTGTCGGCAGGCGTTCTCATAGGCAACCATACCGGCAATGACTTCCAAGGCTGGGGAATAGATTTCGATATGGAAGTTACAGCTACTGGCGGACGCCACGAGGCACAAGACTCCA
The DNA here is from genome assembly GCA_017619585.1 of Bacteroidaceae bacterium. The sequence continues at coordinate 12,354 of JAFZSA010000001.1, read as the reverse complement.
TCAACTCCTATACATCCTCTTTCAGCTATACTCTGGCCGAAGAGGGCAGCGACGCCCTAACAGTGGACGTATATGAATATGGTGCCTTCAGTCCCATTTTCCGTACTCGTGGCGGACAGACCTGCAACCCGTATGAGGGCGAAGTACGTGCCCAGTACTATCAGGATAAAAATGGTCGGTATCCCGTCCTCATGGAGGCAACCATGCAGATTGAGGTGCCGCAGATTGATGTAGATGAAAACGCAGTGAGCGACATACCTACCGGCTCAGCAGCAAATTACACACTTCACCTTAGCAACGCATCAGAGATTGGCGAAGACGTAACCTACAAGTTGTTCTTCCTTGACGAAACCAACCCCAATGGTGCACAGCTGATGATGGACGGAAAGGTTCTGACTGCCGAAGGACGCCTCATCAAGGTACCAGGCAACCAGACACTGACCAAGATGCTGCAACTAAAGCAGACCGATACCAGCGTACTCAACTATGAGGGAACTGAGGATCAGGACTGTGATTATTATGGCAAGGGAATCGGAATCGTATTCGCCTCAGAATCACAACCTGAGGAGATTGCCGACACCGTCTTTATTAGAGCTTACTTCACTCCGTCATCATCAGACGTTAATTTGGCTTTGTCAAACAGAACGCTGAACACACAGACTGGAAGCGACCTAACACTGACTTTCTCAGGCTTCGATCGTAACTATCACAACCTGAAGGCGTTCCGTCTGCAATATAAGCAGGAAGGAGCAACCGACTGGACACAGCTGAAAGAATATGTATTGAACGCTGCAGATAAGACCGACACCAACGAGACGCTACCAGAAAAGGGTGCTACAGTGGATTATTTACTGCCCATGTCGGCATGGTCTGACGGAAACTACCTGTTCCGCGTAGAATCAGCCGCCACCTACGGCAATGACGAAGTTCGCCGCTATAGCAATGAGATTGCTTTGGTGAAGGATATGCAGAAACCACGCCCAATGGGACAGCCAGAACCTGCCGACGGCGTACTTGATATCGGTGATGACATAACCATCGACTTCAACGAAATGTTTGTAAAGGGTGAGCTGAGCAAGGCTAACAACTTCACCGTTACAGGCGTACTCAACGGTGCAGAGATTGCCCACGAGACAGCACTCAGTGTCAACAGTGGTTCTGATGATGTTGCCTCAGCCCAAACAGAGGCCAGCATCAACCTTTCCGGCAAAGACTTCAGTATTGACACTTGGGTGAACATCAAAGGCAACGGCACACTGCTCAGCCACGGACAGGGCACAAACAAACTGACCATTGGCACCAACAGCAATGACAAGTTGGTAGTGACCATCGGTGACAAGACCTATACCTCTAACAATTCCGTGCCAAAGAACGACTGGGCGTTCCTGACAATGAACGTGACAGCCGACGGTAAGTTGAATGCCTCCGTAGCCACCGCCAACGAGACAAAGAAACTCTTTGCTGACAAAGACGTGGCCGCTTACACCGGCAACGGCCCAGTCAAGGTGGGTTGCGGTTCCGATGCTGCCATGCACGAGCTGCTACTTTGGGACGAAGCACACGACCTGACTTCTGCTTTGGCCAACCGTACGAAGACAAAGAATCCTTCAACTCGCCATCTGATAGGCTATTGGAAGATGAATGAGGGAGAGGGCACCAGCATACGCGACTATGCCCGCAACCGTAATATGGTCATGCCTAACGAGACATGGTACCTGAACAACGAGAATAAGGCTGTCACCCTCGATGGTAAGCACTACATTAGTATTAATGCAACCATGCTTCCCATTACAGAATATGACGACTATGCCGTTGAGTTCTGGATGCGCAGCGATGAGCAGAAGGATGAGGCTCAGCTCATGCAGCTTGGAGATGTGGCTCTCTCATTAACCTCAGACGGTCAATTGATGCTCACCGGTAAGGGAGCAGCCAGTGCAACAGAACAGCCTGATTCTGAATTCGTAATTGAGAATCTGAAAGTGACCGACAATGCCTGGCATCACATTGGCTTGAACGTTCTACGTCAGGGTGCCGCCGCTGTCTATGTGGATGGTAAGCGCTACCTGACAACAAATGCCACTAACGTCGGCAGTATCAACGGCGACAAACTCGTCATGGGCGTACGTCGCACCTACGATGCTACGGTTGGCGGCACGGACAACTATACTTACGACCATCCCTTCAAGGGTGAGATAGACGAAGTGCGTGTATGGGGCGCTACCATGAACGGCGACTTGCTGGCCAAGAACCGCAAGGTGCGTTTCACAGGTACTGAAGACGGCCTCGTAGCCTATTACCCCTTCGAGACCAAGACGCTTGACAGCTACAACCAGGTAGTGACCGTAGGCACGCCCAAAGATCTTACCGGCAGTGGCTTGACTGCACAACTCTCAACTCTCAGCTCTCAACCCTCAGCTCTCAGCTACGTAGACAATGCTCCTGCACTGCGTACAAAGCCTGCGGAGACCAATGTCAACTTCAACTACGTGGCATCAGACGATAAGATTGTCATCGAGATTGACGAGGATCCCGCCGTCATCGAGGGTTGCACGTTGAACTTCAATGTACGTAATGTTCGTGATGTTAACGGCAACTACAGTGTACCCGCCAAATGGAGTGCCTTTGTCAACAAGAAGGAACTGGTATGGGCAGACGACAACCTTAGTGTAACACAAGAGGTGAAAGACAAGAGTACCGTCACAGCCACCATCGTGAACAAAGGCGGTAAACAGCAAATGTGGACAATTGACGGCATGCCTGCATGGCTAACGGCCAGCAGTGAATACGGCACAACGAATCCCAGAAGCGAGACCTCTGTAGACTTTACCGTCAGTCCCAACACTCCTATCGGCAAGTACGAAGAGACTGTTTATCTGAAGGACAATGATGGTATAGAAGTACCTCTCACCATTAACGTAAAGGTAACCGGCAAGGTTCCTGACTGGAACGTCAACCCCAAGGACTACCAGTTCTCAATGAACGTTATCGGTCGTGTTGAGATACAGGGTACACCTATGGACGACGAGGATGACATTATAGCAGCCTTCATCGGTGAAGAGTGCCGAGGTGTGGCACATCCCGAGTACAAGCAGCGCTACGACGGCTACTATGTAACAATGGACATCTACGGCGATGACAACAACCAGAACAAAAAGGATACCGGCAAGGAGGTAACCTTCCGCTTCTACGATGCCTCTACTGGTACACTCTACCCCGTTGTAGAGCCGGACAAGGCCATCAACTTCAAACCTCTTACCTTGGTAGGCAAGTACAACGAGCCCGTTGTCTTCGACGTTAAGGATATGATTGAACAGTCCACCGACCTGAAGACCGGATGGAACTGGCTCTCACTCTACGTCAAGACCGGTGACGCAATGACCGTAAACGATGTCTTCGAGAAGATAACCGATGACGTTGTAGCCGTCAAGAGCCAGACAAAGTGGGTTATGAAGAATGCAAACGGCGAATGGAGCGGTGAGCTTACCAACATAGCCAATAACCAGATGTATGCCGTACAGATGAAGTCTGACCGCAAGCTGCGCGTTGTTGGAAAGCCCGTCAATCCCGCAGAATGTCAGATTGATGTTCAGAAGGGTTGGAACTGGATTGGCTACTATGGCCAACAGGTAGCATCTGTCAGCGATGCCTTGGCAGGAGTTGATCCCGAGGACGGCGACATCCTGAAGGGACAGAGCGGTATAGCCTACTTCGACAACTATGAGTGGGCTGGTTCACTGGCCATAATGGAGCCCGGTGTCGGCTATATGTTCAAGAGTATTATCGATGATGAGCGCTGGTTCAGCTATCCTGCAGCCACCGTTGCCGCAACAAGAGGCTACATTCCTGTTGCAGAGGCAAGGAGACTCGCACCTGCCAAGAAGGAGGCATCCTCTAAGCTGAGTGTCTTCAAACCCATTGACTTCCGTGAATATGCCAACAATGCCATCATGACTGTCAAGCTGATGGGATGCGGAAAGCCTGTTGGTCAGACGGAACTGGGCGTATTTGCCGATGACGAGTGCCGAACAGCAGCACTGAGCGACAACGAGGGTATGGCATATCTGACCATCCCCGGTGATGACAACGTAACGCTTACCTTCAAGGTATTCATCGGAGATGAGGTGTTCGAAAGTCCCAAGACCATCAACTACGAGGTTGACGGTATCTTCGGAACACCCGATAATCCTATAATCATAGATTTGGACAACGCTACTCTTATCAATTCTGTTCAGGCTGACGATTCACAGTCTGTCTATGACCTCAGCGGACGCAAGATGCCAAACAGCAAACTGAGAAGAGGCGTTTACATCATCGATGGCCAGAAGAAGTCTGTCAGATAAGAATAACTGCTGACTACAGGTCATAGCAACAGATTCCTTCCTATAAAGAAGGGATGACAATTGGGCGGATAGTGACGAGGTTACGTTGCTATCCGCTCTTTGATTAAAAAGACTTTATCAGAGACCTCCACGAAAAAAAATCAACTTTTCTGTATCTCAGCGGGAACAAAAACAATATCTTTGCGTCTATATTACAGAAACGCATACAAAAGAGAGCATAATACAAATATGGAAAGAGAAGAATTCTGCACATTGGCACGCCAGCTAAGAGAGGGCATACAGACCCTGAGCAGGCGATTCCTGAAAGATGAGGCCGAGGCAGAAGACAATGTACAGGACACCCTCCTTAGGCTGTGGACCATCAGGGAGAAGTTGGACGAGATTCAATCCGTTCAGGCTCTTTCCTATGCTATCTGCAAGAACCTATGCGTCTCCAAGCTCCGCCAGCGACGCATCATCCCCATGGAACTGAACGAGGAAATCAAACTGATTAGTGCACATGACTCGCAGTGGATGCTGGAGGAGAAAGAGAATGCCCAGTGGCTGGAGGACCGCATAGCAGAGTTGCCCTCATCGCAGATGCAAATACTACGCATGAGCCAGCAGGACGGGCTGGAGAATTCCGAGATTGCAGAGATTCTGGGCATCAGCGAGACTACCGTTCGAACCGCCCTCTGCAAAGCCAGAAAGAATCTCTTGGAGAAAATGATGAAGCGTGAGACAGAACAAATAAAAGCTGTAAAACTATGAAAAAGGTAACATCAGAAAACGTACAGGAACTTCTCACCCGCTACATGGAAGGAGAGAACACGCAGGAGGAGCTGAGATGGCTGAAGGAATACTTCGGCAGCACAAAAGAATTGCCTGCCAACCTGATTCCCTATGCCCGGATGTTCAGTCTGCTGGAAGAGAAACCACAGACGCCATCCGCTGAGGCACTGAACCGTTTTGCCGAAGCCACCCAGCCTGCACGCCGACACATACCACTATGGCCACTACTGGCAGCTGCCTGCATAGCAGCCTTTGCCGTTATCTTCCTGACTCCGCCCAAGGGTGACGACAACATGGCCATTGCATACGTAGACGGTAAGACACTCAACAATGAGGCGCTGGCCATGCAGATGGGGCAGGAAGCCCTGCAGGAGATATTCAGCAACGGAAACCAAGAAGAACAATTAACAGATTTGTTCAATGAAAAATAAATGGAATTATGATGAACAGGACAATAACCACCATATTAGTGATGCTGTGCGTAAGCCTATGTGCCTTGGCACAAAAGGGTCTGAAGATAAACGATGTGTTCGAAGGAAAAGTAATCCTTAAAAGCCAGATGCAGGAGAGCCTTATCAAAGGCGACAATCTGGCTTCTTACAACCTGAAAGTGCTGCATACCGTCAAATTCACTACTCCCTTCAAATTACGTCGAGATGAGATAGAAAAGCTCTTCTATGAGGATATGGAGAACCGCCTCTCCGATGATGATGAGAATATGGAACTGGAGAGCCGCAACGGACACCTCTACTATGCCATTGTGCAGCTTAGCAATACAGAGAAAGGCGCACACCGCTTCATCTGCTACCAGTGCAGGGATAAGTCGGGCGACTATGACATAACCCTGGTATATATGGAGGGGAAAGCCTCGCTGGCCGATTTGAGAAGAACATTCAAGAAAAACAACAAATAAAAAGCACACATTATGAAAAAGTATCTTTTAGCCATCAGTATGGCTGTTTTGGGAGTTGCAAGCGTTGTAGCTGACGACAACAACAAGGAAAAACCCGGCGGATGGGACTTTGAACTCCCCGGACTGAAAGTCAGCAAAAGCACTACCACCTCCAAGGCAAAAGTGAAGAGCAGCATCAGCTCCACCCTGTCATTTGGTTTCATCAGCGGCATCAACCAGGACGATGGCGTAGACATAAACATGGGTCAGTCATACGAGATTGAATGGGGCGATGTTATCAGCGGCAAGATACGCGTGGGCAGAAAGGATTTCCTACGTCTGGGAATGGGATTTGACTGGCGTAACTACAGAATGACGGACAGAATGTTTGTAAAGGAAAACGATGGCAAGATCCTCTCGCAGGACTATCCCGCAGGTACCGAGCCTAAGTTCAGCCGCATCCACACCTTCAGCCTTTCCCTCCCTCTGAAGTACTACCACTATTTCAATAAAAAGGTGTACATTGCTGTTGGTCCTGAGTTTTACTTCACCCCCTATGCTTCACTCAAGACCAAGTACTACGAGAATGGAGAAATACAAAAGATTACAGCCCGCAACATACACGAGAATACCGTATCTATAGGCGTAGGTGCCGAGGTAAACATCCATCACATTGGCATCTACTACAAGTACAATCCCTTTAACGTACTGAGCAGCAGTTTCGGTCCCAAGTTCTCCAGCATGACGGCAGGTCTGAAGATAGCATTCTGAAAAACGCCCTACAGATAAAAAAGTGAGACGGCTTAACGGTCATCTCACTTTTTTTCGTAATTTTGCAGCGTAAAAAGTATCACATGGAAAGGAAAGATTTTGAGATAATGGCCCCTGTGGGGTCACCTGAATGTCTGGCGGCCGCCCTCAGAGCGGGAGCAGACAGTATATACTTCGGCATTGAGAACCTGAACATGAGGGCTCACTCGGCCAGCACCTTCAGCATAGACGACCTAAAGCGCATTGCCGAGGAATGCCGTCTCTGTGGTGTGAAGAGCTACCTGACGGTGAACACTATCATCTATGGTGAGGACCTTCCCCTGATGCGTCAGATTCTGGATGCAGCCAAAGAGGCTAACATCAGTGCCGTGATAGCCAGCGATATTGCCGTTATGAGCTACTGCAATAAGATTGGTCAGGAGGTGCATCTGAGCACGCAGCTGAATATCTCTAACATAGAGGCATTGCGCTTCTACGCCAAGTTTGCCGATGTGGTGGTGCTGGCCCGCGAACTGAACATGGATCAGGTGGCAGAGATCTACCGCCATATTCAGGAAGAACACATCTGCGGTCCCAAGGGAGAGCTGATACGCATAGAGATGTTCTGCCATGGCGCCCTTTGCATGGCCATCAGCGGCAAGTGCTACCTGAGCCAGAGCAACTGGGGACGTAGTGCCAACCGTGGCGAGTGCATGCAGTTGTGCCGTCGTCGTTACACGGTAACGGATGTTGAGACGGGCACTGAACTGGACATAGAGAACAAGTACATCATGAGTCCCCGCGACCTGAAGACCATCTCTTTTCTGGACCGTCTGATGGATTCGGGCGTCAGGGTTATGAAGATAGAGGGTCGTGCCCGAGGTCCCGAATATGTGGATACGGTGGTACGATGCTACAACGAGGCTATAGAGGCAGTGCTGCACGACAAGAACCACCCCGATGAGGCCCCCCTTTTCACAGAAGAGCAGAAAGCCCAGTGGGACGAGCGTCTGAGTCGCGTCTTCAACCGAGGCTTCTGGGACGGATACTACCAGGGCAGCACCATCATGGAGTACACAGCCAACTACGGCAGCCTGGCAACAGAGAAGAAAGTCTATTGCGGTAAGGTTGTTCGCTTCTTCAGCAAACTGGGTGTAGCGGAATTCAAAATAGAGGCCTGCGAGTTGAACAAAGGCGATGAGATTATGGTCACCGGTCCCACCACAGGCTGCCTGCGCCTGACAGCCAACGAGATCCGCAACGATGACGGTCCCGTTGACACCGCCAAGAAAGGCTGGTGCATCAGCATCTCAACGGAAGGGACGAAAGTCCGTCGCAACGATAAACTGTTTCGATTAATTCATAATTCATAATTCACAATTCATAATTCATAATTGTAGCCTTTGGCCATGAAACAAAGATTGGAATCACTGGATGCCCTGAGAGGCATGGACCTATTGTTCTTAGTTGCCATTTCTGATATCATAGAGGAACTGGCAGAGGTCGTAGACACGCCCTGGATGAGTGCTATTATGGAATGCTTTACCCACAAGAAGTGGGAAGGCTTCTCGCCATGGGATCTGGTGATGCCCCTCTTCATGTTCATGGCTGGTGTAGCCATACCCTTTGCCCTCGCCAAATACAAAGAAGCCTCCCCTCGGGCAATCGCGGAATCGGAGCGATTGGGGAGCAAAGCGACGGTGGGCAAAGGTTTGGTAGGGGTCGGGTTCCGTCTTTTTCGCCGTGTTCTTCTTTTATGGATCTTCGGCATGATGGTGCAGGGTAACCTGATGGCACTCGACCCTGACCGCATCTACTTCTTTACCAACACCTTGCAGGCCATTGCCGTAGGCTATTTCTTCAGCGCAATTATCTATCTGCATACCAGTTGGAAGACACAGATTGGCATAGCTATAGCCCTGCTACTGACTTTCTGGGGTGCCATGGAGTTTATCACCATTGGCGGTTATGGAGGGGGCGACTATACGCCACACGGCAACCTGGCAGAAGGCATAGACACAATGGTACTGGGACGTTTCCGCGATACAGCCCAGATTATAGATGGGCAGGTTGTGGTAAAGGAATCATATACCTACACATGGATTCTGAGCAGCCTGAACTTTGTGGTGACAGTGCTCAGCGGTGTTCTGGCAGGTCAGATATTGAAAAAGTACAGCCCCCTCCCCGCTCCCCCTTTGGGTGAGTGCTCTATTTCCAATGGTCAGTCTATAAAATCCCGCCCCCAAAGGGGGAGCAGGGAGGGGGCCTTTTTGCTCCTTGCCATTGGCATCGCCATGGTTGCTTTGGGCTGGACGTGGGACATGGTTCACCCCGTTATCAAGCATATCTGGACGGGCTCTATGGTCTTCGTCAGCAGCGGTTACTGCTTCCTGCTGATGGGACTCTTCTACCTATGGATAGACTGTATGGGGCACAACAAGCACCTGACCGTGCTGAAAGTGTATGGTATGAACAGCATCACGGCCTATGTGGTCAGTCATGTCATCAGTTTCAAGAGCATCAGCAAGTCGCTCTTCTTCGGACTGGAACAATACGTAGGCGACTACTATCAGGTCATCATACAGGTTAGCAACGTAGCCATCCTGTTCATCATACTGTACATCATGTACCGCAAGAAGATATTCCTGAGGGTTTAGGTATATATAATATTTCCTTCTTTGATACATCTCGCCCTTCGAACACACAACTTTAAACTATAAACCTATGTTTGTCAAAGATATATCTGCTGAGGAGATTCTTTTTTTCATAATCTATGGCATAACTGGAGCGGTATCACTCATGGCTGCCCTATACCTGCTGCTGCGCCGAGGCAATGCTTTTGCGCCAGATGTCACGCCACCCGTTCGGCTACGCCGTTGGGCTGCATCGTTCTTTGTCGCAGCGTCTTTGGGTCATGTGTGGTGGTATCTGTTCCTAATCTATTCATGCGATATCCAATCTGCCTACTATGTGGTGGTTTCCGTGGTCGACTGCTTTGGGATGCTGACCACTATCTCCGGCACGCTGCTTGCCATGCTCCAAGACCGCAAACGCCCTGTCTGGCCTGTTGTAGCGGCTTTGATACCATACCCGTTGATTGGCGCATTTTACATTGTTCATCCCAATATTCATTATCTGTACATAGCCATTGCATACATTCTGTTGCTCTATGCAATCTTTACAGTGTATATGGTGTTTGCCGTCAGGAGATACGAGCGATGGCTAAACGACAACTATGCCGATTTGGAGAACAAAAAGGTATGGTTGAGCCAAGTGGTGTCGCTCGTCTGCTTGTTGTTATTCATTCTCTATACAACCGTTGAAACAGACGGCATTATGATCTTTATATTGCATGTTGTTGAACTGATTCTCTTTGGCCTCCTGCTGTGGCGAGTAGAGACGCTGCCAAACCTAAAGACCCACCCCCAGCCCCTCCCTTGTAGAGAGGGGAGTGATTACTCTCAAGATCAAGAACAAACGGATGAACTATCTACTCCCCTCGCCATTGCGAGAGGAATCGGGAGCGAGGCTCTTGCCCAAATTGAACAACTTTTGGCTGAGCACTGTGTAGACACACAGCTTTACCTGCAGCACGACCTGACCCTACAGCAGTTAGCCCAGACTATTGGCACCAACCGTTACTATCTCAGCCAGTATTTCTCACGTCAGGGCATCACTTACAATACCTATATTAATAACCTGCGCATCAACCACTTCATCAACCGATACCAAGAGCTTGCTGCTACAGGACAGCCCATCGTTGCCCAACAACTGGCCAGCGAAAGCGGTTACCGCAGCTACAGCACATTCAGCCTCGCCTTCAAGCAGCGCACAGGCCAAACCGTAACAGCTTGGATGCGCGAATCGGCTGAGTAATCAGCAGACTGAAAACGGGTTTTCGTTTGCCTTCGCTTACCCGCGACTTTCAAAATATGCAAAATTTGTTTCAAAATATGCAAAATTTGAGGGTAAAGGGCTTTCAAGAGTATGTAATTTCATAAAAAACACTTACCTTAGCACAGAAATCCTTAAAAACCTAAACAACTTAACAATTTAACAAAACAATTTAAATACCTTTAATTATATATCATGAAAATGAAATCAATTAAATGGACTTTGATGCTTGGCGCAGTAGCCGGGCTGGTGTCATGCGGCATAGACGTGCCCAAGGAAACACAATCGTCGTTCGAGACAATGACAGTGGGAAAATCAGACATTGAACTCCCTTACAAGTTCAGTGCCAGAATGAAAGGTCAGAACGACGTAACAGTAACACCACAGGTAAGCGGACAGTTGATGAAGATTTGCGTGGCCGAGGGTCAGCAGGTCAAGAAGGGACAGACGCTCTTCATCATCGACCAGCGCAACGCCCAGCTGGACCTGGAAGCTGCACAGGCCAACCTACAGGCAGCATTGGCTCAGGAGAACTCTGCAAAGCTGGAGTATGAGTCTAACAAAAACCTGTTTGACAAGAAAATCGTAAGCAGCTATATGCTCAGTAACTCAGAGAACTCCTACAAACAGGCTCAGGCTGCGGTAGCTCAGGCCCGTGCATCGGTGAACCGTGCGAAGGTGAACCTCGGTTTCTGTACTATCACAGCTTCCGTATCCGGAATAATCGGAGAGATTCCCGTTCGCATAGGTGACCAAGTGTCTCCAATGACACAGCTGACCATGCTGAGCGGCAATACAACGATGTACGCCGAGTTCTCAGTAACGGAGAGCATTGTCGAGTCCATGGTACAGGAAGGCATGAAGGCAACAGATGTGGAAAAATATATCGCTAACCTGCCCGATGCAACGTTTGTCATGAAAAACGGTACGGAATATCCCCACAAGGGGCGTGTTATCAGCCTGACAGGTATAGTAAATGCCGCTACTGGCTCGCTTACCTGTAAGGTATCCTTCCCTAATCCCGACGGCCATCTGTACTCCGGCATACAGGGTACAGTGGTGATGAACTTCGCCGAGAAAGATGTGATTGTCATTCCCCAGAATGCTGTGGTACGTCTTCAGGATAAATCACAGGTTTATAAAGTACTGGCCGACAGCACCGCCACTGCTATCGATGTTACAACAGAAGATACAGGCAATGGTCAGGACTTCATCATTACCAGTGGTTTGAATGTGGGCGACCAGATTGTGACCATAGGTGCAAACAATGTGACGGAGGGGCAGAGAGTTTTATTTTAATTCATAATTCATAATTCAAAATGCATAATATCTATGCAGTGAGCAGGATGGTTGTTTCATTATGAATTATGAATTAAGAATTGTGAATTGATTATTATGAAGAACAATATTTTCATTAACAAATATGTGATGGCATGTGCCATCTCTATTGTGATAGCGCTAGTGGGCTACATCTCGATGAGCACGCTGCCAGTAGAGCAATATCCCGACATCGCACCGCCTACGGTTAACGTCAGCACGAGCTATACCGGTGCCGATGAGAACACGGTGATGAAGTCGGTCATCCAGCCACTCGAGGAGGCAATCAATGGCGTGAATGACATGACCTATATGACCTCAAAAGCATCGTCGAATGGTGATGTGGAAATCAACGTCTATTTCAAGCAGGGTACCGACCCTGATATGGCG
>JAFZSA010000004.1 GCA_017619585.1 Bacteroidaceae bacterium | reverse complement strand
TTTCATTGAGCAATTTACATTGAAAATTGAGCATTGAACATTGAGCATTGATAATTGAGCATTGAACATTGAGCATTGAGTATTGAGCATTGAACATTGAACATTGAACATTGAGCATTGTCCATTACTCGCTAACCGCTAACCGCTAACCAAGAACCTTTACAGGCCCCTTGCCCCTTGCCTCTTGTAAAAATAGCAAATAAAGTATAATAGTAAATAGTTAAACGGGTGGAAATTGTGTGAGTTGATTGATATATGTCAACTATTCGCACAATTATGGTCTATTTTTCGGACGATATGTTTCTGCGTAAATAATTTTATTCTTAAATTTGCATTGTAAAAGTAAAAAATAGGACTTTAATCAGAAACAACTACACTTAATTATAATTATATGAAAAAGTCTTTTATTCTGTTGTCAATTTTAGCTGCAGCAATCAGTTTCGGAAGCTGCAACAAGATTGAGGGTATTCAAATCGGTAATGATACCGAGGAAACTCTTTTGCCTCAGACTGAGGTGTTCTTCCAGGGTCAGAAGCTGTCCTATGAGGGTCAAGTGCTTGCTGTAGGAACAAATGCAAAAGCAAAAGTCAAGATTATGGATACTGCTGGTGGTCTTGCATGGCCCAAGCATACCGATGAGGGTTGGGAGAGCGCTCGCTTCTCTATCCGTGCCGATGGTACAATTCCTGATTTCTACGATAAGAGTTCTGCTCTTTATTATGGACGTCCCGCTGGTAAGTCTGGAGTAACCAGCAGAAACATTGGTAAAGTATCCAGTGATTTCATGTATTCACATTATAACGACCGTGACTACGACTATTATAAGGTAGATACAAAGACAGGTAATAATATCGGTTTGTTCCGTTATGTCTATGATATTAAGGGACTGGAGACTCAGCCTGCTATTCTGGAGGCTCCCTCTGTAGTAGAGATTCTGGCTGACGAAAAAGATGACCTGGAGGCAGCGATTGCCGCTGGTAAGAATGTTGCCAAGAACACAGCAAATCTGGAAAAGGTAAATGAATTGTTGGCTAAAGGTGCAGAGTATCTGGATTCTCACGTTCTGTGGTACGTGGTTAAGGAAGTTGCCAGTCAGTATCGTTGGCACGTGAATGGCGTTATCCGTGATGTTGAAACACCTGAGTACGTAATTGATCCTATACCCTCTGACGTAGAGGTTGACGTTCACCAGCAGCAGCACACTGATTGGTTTGAGATTAAGACTTCAATCCACGTAAGAGCTGATGTAGAGTCTGTAAAGGTAAATCTTCCTTTGAAAGAAGAGGATATTCTGGAGGCAGATGACTTCAATGTAAGAATCTTCGACTATGACTTTGAGTCTTACCAGATCAAGCACACCATTACTCACAATGCTAATGGTATCACCATTGAAATCTCTGGCATTCCTGCTTCTCTGATTGAGCAGCTCAGAGCTGAAAAGGGTGATGGTATCACTATCGAGGTTCACAGCTACTGCAAGAAGGATGTTTGGGAGGACTTGAAGAACAGCCGTGTTAAGACTGGTAAGCCCTGTAACGTAAACGGTCAGATTCACACTGCACTACAACCTGACGTAGAGAAACCAATTGCTGTTGAGAACAACTAAGCTCCTAAGTTAAAAGGAACATATATATTTAAATAAGATTAAATCCCGATACGAATGCACATTGTATCGGGATTTTTTTTGTACTTTTGCACGCGAAACTATACATTCATGAATTCGGAGAGAAAGAGATATATAGCCAGTTGGGTACTGTTGGCAGTCTTCCTGCCAACACTGCTGCTATCATCTCTGCACATCCACCACGAATCAGAAGCCGATGAGATCACATGCAGCGCTTGTGTGCAGCATCATTGTCATGGACATCTCTCGCAACTTTCTGATTCCATGCACCATTGCGTGCTTTGTCAGTTCCTGACGCTGACCTTCATAGCTGGTGTTGCAGGTGCCGTAGTCTTTTTCTCTCCTGTATGCAGGACCCTTCATGCCCAAGTCTTATGCGGTCATTCAACCGGTGGCTATGGCGTGATTGTTACCCGAGGGCCTCCAGCCTTTAGAGAGTAAACTCATCAACTTTTCTCTTCTTCCTTGAACGTAGTGAGTTTACTGCCATTTTACTCCCTTATACATTATTAATATATATAATAAGAATTCAGAATGAAAAATAGATATATTTTCGTTCTGCCAATGTTGTGTATATGTACCGCATTGGCAGCACAGAATGATGATAAGCATCATCATGCAGAAGACTCTACTGATGTCTTCTATCGTCACCTTCAATTAAACGAGATTACCGTAACAGGTGTAACGGGCGATACAAAGTTAAAGCATTCAACGGCTCCTATCAGCATTGTCAGTGCTAAAGCACTTCGTTCAACGGCATCCACCAATATCATAGACGCTATCAGTCATCAGCCAGGTGTCAGTCAGCTTACTACGGGCGGCAGTATCTCTAAGCCTATCATCCGTGGATTAGGTTACAATCGCGTGGTGGTAATGAGTGAGGGTGTCCGTCAGGAAGGTCAGCAATGGGGCGATGAGCATGGCGTAGAGGTCGACGGCAACAGCGTAGGCTCCGTAGAGATCCTGAAAGGTCCTGCCTCGCTGATGTACGGTTCTGATGCTATGGCGGGTGTTGTCATCCTGCATCCTCAGCCCATACTTCCCGAGGGCGACATGCGTGCAAACTTCAGCTCAGAGTATCAGACCAACAACGGGCTCTTCGGGTATAACCTCTCTATGGCCGGCAACAAGAATGGTTTTGTCTGGGACGGACTCTTCAGTCAGAAGATGGCGCATGCCTATAAGAACAAGTACGATGGTTATGTGCCGGGTTCTCAGTTCGGTGAGAAGTCCGGACGTCTGATGTTAGGTCTGTACAAGCCATGGGGACATTCACGCTTGACAGGTACGCTCTTCCATCTGAGACCCAGCATCGTAGAAGGTGAGCGTGACGAGGTAACAGGCGAGTTGGAGTGCGCGACGGACAACATCAAGACATACAGCAATGCACTACCATTCCAGCATGTTAACCACTACAAGTTGGTGTGGGATAACTTCTTTAATCTGCCTAAGGGATACCTGAAGGTTATCTTAGGCTATCAGCAGAACCAGCGTCAGGAGTATGAGGAAAGCGAGGATGAGTATGAACTCTACTTCAAGCTGCATACCATGACCTACGACGTTCGTTATGTGACACAGGAGTTTAACGGTTGGAAGGTGTCGGCAGGTATTGGCGGTATGTACCAGCAGTCTGGTAATCTGGGCGAGGAGTTCCTGATTCCTGATTACAAGCTCTTTGACGGAGGTATCTATGCTACAGCCACCAAGACCTTGGGTGACCGTTGGACACTCAATGGAGGTGTGCGCTATGACCATCGTCACATGCATGGCGATGAGTTGGAAGAGGATGGAGCAATGCGCTTTACCGACTTTACCCGATACTTCAATGGATTATCCGCCAGCATCGGTGCTGTATGCAATATCAATGAGCATTTTAATGTCCGTGCCAATCTGGCCCGTGGTTTCCGAACACCTAACATGAGTGAGTTGGCCTCTAATGGCGTTCACGAAGGTTCTATCCGTTATGAGTTGGGTTCTCAGGACCTGAAGGCAGAGTATAGCTTGCAGGCCGACTTAGGTCTGGACTTCACCTCGCGTTATGTATCAGCCCAGGTGGCTCTCTTTGCCAACCGCATCAATAACTACATCTTCACGCACCGTGTGCCAGGGGAGATAGAGCCTGGTTATCTGACCTATGCCTATACACAGGGCGATGCCCGTCTGTTGGGCTTTGAGGCAGGAGTGGATTTCCATCCCATACACTCTGTTCACTTCTCCAACAACTTCTCTTATGTAGATGCGCAGTTGCTGAACCAGCCTGCAGAGACCAAGTATCTGCCCTTCACGCCTGCTCCCCGTTGGAATGCGGAACTGAAGTGGGAACTTCTGCATCACTCACACAGCACCATCAATCATCATCACTCAGATGTTGTGAGTCATCGTTCATTGCTGAACAACCTGTATATCGCTGCAGGATTGAACTATTATTTCAAGCAGAATCATATCTATAGTGCCGATGATACAGAGACCGCTACTCCGAGCTATGCCTTGCTGAACTTCTCGGCAGGTACGGATGTGCAGGTAAAGGGTAAGAAGGTTGCTGAATTCTATGTGACGGCTGATAATGTACTGAACACTGCTTATCAGAATCACTTAAGCCGACTGAAATATGCCGATATGAACAATGCTACCGGCAGACGTGGTGTATATAACATGGGCCGCAACATAACGTTTAAGTTGGTTGTACCCGTACAGTTCTAATAAGAATCTTCGTCAGATTCTTTTCTTCTATAGCTGATTTCGTTCTCCTTCGCTGTCTCTGAGATGGCATTGTCATAGCCTGTCAGGGCTGCGAAGGGGGCGAACTGAGCTGCACGGCTCCACATGGACATCTGCGGATGTTTCTTGGAAACGTGATGCGGCAGGTTTATTATATCGTCGTAGTTATTCATTATGCGGTTAGCGGTTAGCGCAACTTTATACTTTCTCTCCCCCTAAAGGGGGTCGGGGGGTCTTTATGCCTTATGTCCTCCTATCTGTTTGTTGCGTTCCTTGGCGGTGGCACCTTCCTCGAAGTTCAGACCGCGTAGGATAGCATTCTTTCCAAATCGCTGTTTTATCTTCAGTTGAGCCTCCTGCATCCTCCGTTCCTTGGCAAGGCGGGCTTTCTGCTCTTTCCGTTGCTTGTCCAATGCCTCGTAGTCGGTGAACAGATCCAATTGTTCATAGTTGACAGTTGACCGTTGAGCGTTGACAGTTGCCTCGTCTTTCACATGATTGGTTGTAAGGTTCAACCGGCGAATCAGCAGGTCGGGGTTCACGTAACGGTCAAAGAGTTCTGCTGCTCCATCCATGATGAGACGTGAGGAGGATGTGGGTTTCTGGAAGTTGAATGTGCCGTGGGCATGCTTCGGTACTGGTTTGCCATAGTGGTTGATAGTGATAGGGCCGTTATACTTGGCGCGTATCTCGGGGCGTGTAAGACTCTCGGCATCATACCCTACGGTTAGCACCAATTGGTCGGTCACCAATCGTTTGGATACCAAGTCCAGTGCCATCCCTTCTGCCATCTCGCGTATTACAACACGTCCTTTCCTGAAGTTGTAGGGCTCTTGCAATACCTGGCCGCTGCTGAAGGAGTTCGTCTCCGGCCTGTATGCCTTAACTGCCTCCATGGTACAGGGCTCCCATCCCCAGGCATGATCTATCAGTAGCTCTGCATTTACACCGAAGAGTTCGTATAGCAGGTCCTCGTTCTGAAGTGATAACCTTGCCAGTTTTCCCATGGTATCAATGCCATAGCATGCCAGTTTCTGTGCTATGCCTTGTCCTACGCGCCAGAATTTGGTGATAGGGCGGTAGTCCCACAACAGACGTCGGTACGACATCTCGTCAAGTTCTGCTATGCGCACGCCGTCCTTGTCGGCCGGCATTTTCTTGGCTACGATATCCATAGCCACCTTGCAGAGGTACATATTGGTGCCAATTCCAGCCGTTGCCGTGATACCCGTCTGTGCCAGCACATCGCGTATCATCTTTATGGCCAGCTCATGAGCTGACATCTTATAAGTACCCAGGTAAGCCGTAACATCCATGAAGACCTCGTCTATCGAGTAAACGTGAATGTCCTCCGGCGCAATGTACTTCAGGTAGATTTTGTAAATCTTGGAGCTGACCTCTATGTAGTGGGCCATCTGTGGCTTGGCAATAATAAAATCCACGCCACGTGCTTTCTGTCTTACCTCAAACAGGCGTGCCCTTCCGCCTATGCCGTATTCCTTCAGCGAAGGAGTTACGGCAAGGCAGATGGTCTTGTCTGTTCTGGATTCATCGGCTACTACAAGATTTGTCGTCAGCGGATCCAATCCTCTGTCGACGCACTCCACCGAAGCATAGAATGATTTCAGATCGATGGCGATATATGTACGTTGCGTTCCAGACATGCAAATGCACATTTGTTACTCCATCGAAGATATGAAGACTGTTTTACTTTCTGCGGATGTAGGCAATGGTATCGCCCTTGCCAACCTTGCTTCCCTGGTTGGCGCAGATCTCTACCAACTTGCCACCTAAGGCTGCAGGAATCTCAATAACCTGACCGAACTGGTTTTGCAGGTAGCAGAAACGATCGCCCTCCTTGTATTCCTTGCCTACCATGGGGTTGATGCTCTTAACGCACTCGGCATCGCCGTTCACCTCCCACATAACGGTACCATTCTCGGGAGCTGTGATAGCGTCAGCCTCGGCATGCTTGTAGGCAGCTACTTCTTCAAGTGACATGCCATTCTTCTGCATCTCCTTATCCTTGGCAGCCTGCAGATCCTTCAGGAAGCGCTCCTTGGCTACGCCGCTCTTGTAGTCGCGGTACTAGCTCTCGTGCATAGCAAACTCGAAGAGCTCCTCGTCATCCTCGCCACGGTCCCAACCGTTCTTCTTCATCTCCTCGATGAAGCGAGGCAGGTCGTCGGGATAGTTACTCTGAGGATCAGCTGTTGTGAACTCAAAGCCTTTCTCCTTGGCCAACTCAATAATCTCAGGAGCTACCTCACCGGGCAGCTTACCGCTCTTACCCAGAATCATACCCCAGATAGAGGGGTCCATCATGCTATAGCGGGGCTTGCCCATAGACTCTGTAAGCAAGTTCATCAGGGCAATATTCTTGACGTACTGAGAGAAGGGAGTTACCAATGGGGGATAACCTACGCGGGGCCATACGTATGCCACCTCGTTGAAGAGGCGAACCAGCAGGGCATCCTCGCTGTAAGGCTCCTCGCCCTTGTTCTTACGGTTGTTGTTGATGGCATCCATAACACCCTTCAGGTCCGCCATCATACTTCCCATCATACCACCGGGCAGACCGCAACCCAACAAGAGTGAAGACATCAGCTTGTTGGCAGGGTTCATGAAGTAGCCCAGGAAGTCGTCAATGAATTCCTGAGTCAGCTTACGAGCCTCCATATAGGCCTCCATATTGATTTCGGGAACATCGAAGCCATAGTTCTTCAGCATGCTCTGGACAGAGATGATATCCGGATGTACCTTACCCCAAGACAGAGGCTCGATGGCAGTATCGATAACATCGGCACCGTTCTTACATACCTCCAGAATGCTGGCCATAGAAAGACCGGGACCGCTGTGACCGTGGTACTGGATGATAATCTCGGGGTGCTTGTCCTTGATCATCTTCACCAGCTTACCCAGCATAGCGGGCTGACCGATACCTGCCATATCCTTCAGACAGATCTCTGGAGCACCGGCCTCTATCAGTTGCTCAGCGATATTAGCATAGTATTCGGCTGTATGGATGGGGCTGTTGGTGATACACAGGGTAGCCTGTGGTGTCATGCCTGCCTCCAATGCATATTTGATAGAAGGGATGATATTACGAACATCATTCAGTCCGCAGAAGATACGTGTGATGTCCACACCCTGGGCATGCTTCACCTTATACATCAGACGGCGTACGTCGGCAGGAACGGGGAACATACGCAAGGCATTCAGACCACGGTCCAACATGTGGGTCTTGATACCTACTTCATTAAAGGGCTTGGTAAAGGCACGTACTGCCTTGTTGGGATTCTCACCGTACAGCAGGTTAACCTGCTCAAAGGCACCACCATTTGTCTCTACACGTGCAAAACATCCCATCTTGATGATAACGGGAGCAATACGCTCTAACTGATCCTTGCGAGGCTGGAACTTGCCGCTCGACTGGAACATGTCTCTATATACGAGGCTAAACTGAATCTTTCTTTTTTCCATGTTTATCTTATCCTATATAATAGTTATCCTTTGCTGATGCAAAGTTACAAGTAAATACATTAATGGCAATGTGAAATGCGTAATTTTTTCGTCTAAATGCAGAGAGACGCACAACAGCGAAGAGTTATTGCTTGTGCGTCATGATATCCAGGACGAATCGGTCTGTCTCATCCATACCTCTGGAGCCGATACTTGTCAGGTTACGGATGCTACGGTCCACATCATCATCTATGATACCCTCGGCAGAGGTTACATGATTATTCTGGATGGCAAGCATAGCACTCATGACGGCCGTGCTGACACCTGTGGTCAGCTTCAGGGCACAGGAAGGCTTGGCACCGTCACATATCATACCGGTAAGGTTGGCTATCATATTCTTGACAGAGTAGCAGATCTGGTCATAGTTGCCACCCATCAGATAGGTTATGCCCACGCTGCTACCCGTACTGGCAACTACACAGCCGCATAGGGCAGAGAGGCTGCCTAACGACTGCTTGATATAGATGGCAGTGAGGTGGGAGAGGGTGAGGGCACGAATCAGCTCCTCTTCTGTATTATGGTTCTCGCGTGCGAAGACCACTACAGGCATAGTGGCGCAGATGCCTTGGTTGCCGCTGCCGCTGTTGCTCATGACGGGAATCTTGGCTCCTGCCATACGGGCATCGCAGGCACAGGATGTTACGGAAAGGACCTTAGCAAAGATACTCTCGCCCATGATACCACGGCCCAGAGGACTGCACATGGTCTTACCTAACTGGTGACCATAGTTCTCGCGTAAGCCTTCCTGGGCGGCTGCCTCGTTCAGACGCTTGGCTTCCAGAATGAAACGGATCTCGTCAAGAGGCATCGTAGTGGCGAACTCATATACCTTTTTTAATTTAAGGATATTATCTTCTTTGACTTCCTCTGATTCTGTTGCGGAAGAATCAGATGAAACCTGTTCAACAAAGTTGGTGTGCGTTCCCTTGATGGTTGCTTCTGAACTCTTGCCATCAGCTTCTACACAGACGTGAATATAGAGCTTGTCGGGGTCTTTCTCCTCCAACTTGATATCTATGTGGTTCTCTGTGATATATTGTTTTGCTACCTCCAGCTCTTTATCGGTGCAATCACGCAGCACTTCCAACTCAAGGCATGACTTTCCGCCTACGGCACCCAAGGCTATGGCAATGGGAAGGCCTATCATACCACCAGTACCGGGGATACCCACACCCATGGCGTTCTTCAGTATGTTGGCACTCAGACGCAGGGATATCTTTTCAGGCAAGAAGCCGGGTTCTTTGCCTAATTTGTTTCTTAACTCTTCAACTGCTTTGGCTACACAAAGGGCAACTGCCATGGGCTCGGTACAACCGATGGCGGGAACTACCTCTTGGTGCAAAAGATCTAGGATTTCTTTCTTTTCTTCGTTTGTAAGCATGTGTTTTCTTTCTAAGCGATTGCAAAGTTACGAAAAGTCGAGAGCAGAACAAAATAAACTTGTTTATTTTTTATGCCGAGACGCAGTAAGTTCGATAATTTATCATCAAAGTTACGAAAAGTCGAGAGCAGAACAAAAGAAATGTATTTCTTTTTTTTGCCGAGACGGAGTAAGTTAGCGTTTTAACGCAAAGTTTTAAAAAAAATGTATATCTTTGTGCAGAAAAACGTAAAAACAAACATAATTAACGTACACTATGAGACAACTGTTTTTATTTCTGGCGGTAGCCTTCTGTTTGTATGGAACCGCTAAGACTGAGGTAAAAGATTCCAAGACCAACTATGCCCGTGAGGCATTGCAACCCTATGTGGACCGTGGCGAACTGCCTGGTGCTATCAGCATCTTCTATAAGGATGGCGTGCAGGAGACTTGCTGCATTGGTTATGCCGATGTAGAGAAGAAGCGTCCAATTAAGTTGGACAACGTATTTATGCAGTGCTCTCAGACAAAGGGCTTCTGCGGTGTTACCATTGCCAAACTGGTAGAGGAGGGTAAGATCTCTCTGGATGATCCCGTATCAAAGTATCTGCCCGAGTTCAAGGAGCTGTGGGTGCAGGACAGCGATAAGGATGGCATCAAGACCCTTCACAAGGCCAAGAACGTGCTGACGGTTCGTATGGTACTGAATCACACGGGCGGTTTCCCCTTCGAGTGCAGCGCTAAGCGTAGTGATGTACGTGGCGGCGGCTGGTCAGGAGGTGCTCCCCTGCGTCAGGTTGCCAGCATTGCTGCCGAATCTCCTATCCTGTTCGAGCCTGGTACCAGAGAACGGTATTCTAACACAGGTATTGACATAGGCGGTGCCATCGTAGAGGTTGTTACCGGCATGAAGTGGGAGAATTACCTGAAGAAGGAAGTGCTGGATCCCCTGGGTATGAAGAGCACTTGGTTTTGGCCCACCGACAAGCAGTTGAAGACACAGATAGAGATGTACGACGTTCAGGAGGGTAAGCCTGCCAAGTACCGTTTGGAGAATGGCTGGGAGCAGCGTCCTTACAATGACGGTCATGTATTTGCCTCTGCTGGTGCAGGTCTTTGGACAACCGCTCTTGACCAGCTGAAGTTCTACAAGATGCTCATGAACCTGGGTGTTGGCGACAATGGCGTACGTATCCTGAAAGAGGAGACTGTTAAGAGCATCCTGGCACAGACCACACGTCCCGATAATATGGGTGGCTATTCTCTTGGATTGAACGCTCCCAAGAAGGACGGAGAGAACGAATGGTTCGGCCACGGTGGTGCCTGGGGTACCAACTGCATGGTTAACTGGCACAAGAAGCAGCTGAAGCTTTGGGTAGTTCAGATTAATGGCCGTCAGCCCTGGAGCAAAGACGTAGACAAGGCTGCAGAGAAGTTCTTCTCAGCTACACTGGATACTTCTGGTATCAATGCGTATACGGGAAGGACTAAGTAGAAATCAAAATTCAAAATTCAAAATTCAA
>JAFZSA010000034.1 GCA_017619585.1 Bacteroidaceae bacterium | reverse complement strand
GCGGAGGTTTTTCTTTGTGAAAGCTTTGATATCTGAAAGATATGTTATGATATTGGCAGGAAGATGGGGGAAGCTTGCTTACGACCAGATTCATGACAATAGCAGAACAAAGGCACAAAGTGCTAAAGCTTTCAAAAAGGGTTTTTAAGGTTTTTGTTAATACCCTAAACACAGAGATTTACTGGTGAGCCAATTTTTCTGTTATTTGGGCTCACTGGTAAACTATTGTGTTTGAGCGGCGCTGTTTACGGCTACGTGTACTAGTAATTACTCCTACGTGTACTAACAAGTTTTCCTACGTGTACTAGTAAAAACGCCCTCGCTCTTTGATTTAATGTCACGCGGATATTGCGAGAACAGCAGTATCCTATCTGCCTGGAGACTACAAAAAAAAGAGAGGTTCCGCTTTTGGGCAAGCAGGAACCTCTCCTTGAATATGTTTTAATGATTGGAGCTTACTTAGTGAGCAACTCGATGAGTTTCTCCACAGCAGCATGGATGCCCTCGGCGTTCTTACCGCCGGCAGTAGCGAAGTGGGGCTGACCGCCACCGCCACCCTGGATGAGTTTGGCAGCCTCGCGGATATTCTTGCCTATGTTCACACCTGCGGCTACAACGCTGTCTGAGGCAGCAGCTGTCAAGAGGGGCTTGCCGTCGGCAACAGAACCAATGACTACCAGGCTGTTCTCTACCTCGGCACGGAGCTGGAAGGCGATGTCCTTGACATATTCGGCGTTCAGGGCTGTAATGGTACTCATCACCTTGATGCCGTTCATATCTTTCTGCTTTGCGAGCATTTCCTTCTTCAGGTTAGCAGCTTTCTCGCGCATAACATCCTCAACCTGCTTCTTCAGCTCAGCATTATCGCTGATGGCCTTACGGATGGTTGCCATCAGGTCAGGTGCGTTGTTGAAGAGGCTCTTGAGACCGTTTAGCATGTCTTGCTGCTTGTCCATTGCTTCTTCTACAGCCTTACCGGTAATGGCTTCGATACGACGAACGCCGGCGGCGATGCTGCTCTCTGAGATGATGCGAACCATACCAATGCAACCTGTGCTCTTGGCGTGGCAGCCACCACAGAACTCTACGCTGGAACCGAACTGTACAACGCGTACCTTGTCGCCATACTTCTCTCCGAAGAGGGCAATGGCACCCAGTTTCTTGGCTTCCTCAATGGGTGTATCACGATATTCCTGCAAGGGCAGGTTCTGACGGATACGCTCGTTGACCAAGTGTTCTACCTCACGAATCTGCTCGGGTGTTACCTTCTCGAAGTGTGAGAAGTCGAAACGCAGATAGTCGGGTGTTACCAGTGAGCCCTTCTGCTCTACGTGGTTGCCCAGCACTTCTTTCAGCGCCTCGTCCAACAGGTGAGTACAAGAGTGGTTGGCCTCTATGGCACGACGACGGTCAACATCCACGCAAGCCATAAACTCAGCCTCGGGGTTGGTGGGGATGCGCTCCAGCAGGTGTATGCTTACGCCGTTCTCTTTCTTGGTGTCTATAACCTTGATGGTCTCTGTCTCGTTTACCAGTACGCCGGTATCACCAACCTCACCACCCATCTCGCCATAGAAGGGAGTCTGGTCAAGGATGGCCTCGTAAACGATGCCTTTCTTCTGCTTCACCTCGCGGTACTTCACGATGTGACAGCTGTATTCTGTATAATCATATCCCACGAAGGTGGAGATCTCACCGTTTTCGCTCTGGCTCTCAGAAACAATGTGCCAGTCGCCCATTTCAACCTGAGCGGCGTTACGTGCACGGGCTTTCTGCTTCTCCATCTCTACGTTGAAGCCAGCCTCGTCAACGGTCAGTCCGTTCTCGCGGCAGATAAGCTCTGTGAGGTCGAGGGGGAATCCGTAAGTATCAAAGAGAGTGAAGGCTTTCTCGCCTGCGATTTCTGTCTTGCCGGCAGCCTTGGTCTCCTTCATTACACCGTCCAGCAGGCGGATACCGGTCTCAAGGGTACGCAGGAAGCTGTCTTCCTCTTCCTTCATAACCTTGCTGATAAGCTCGCGCTGAGCTTCCAACTCGGGGTATGTGGCACCCATCTCCTGAATAAGAACGGGGAGCAGACGGTACATAAAGGCCTCTTTCTGACCCAGGAAGGTGTAGGCGTAACGAACGGCACGACGCAGGATTCGGCGGATAACATAGCCAGCCTTGGCGTTGCCGGGCAGCTGACCATCGGCAATACTGAAGGCGATGGTACGCAAGTGGTCGGCAATCACACGCATGGCAACATCGGTCTCTTCCTTCTCGCCATACTTATAGCCGCTCAGGTCACCGATTGCCTTGATGATGGGCTGGAATACATCAGTATCATAGTTAGAGTGCTTGCCCTGAATAGCGCGGACAAGACGCTCAAAGCCCATACCGGTATCAATAACATTCATGCCAAGGGGCTCCAGATGACCATCGGCCTTACGCTCGTACTGCATGAATACGATGTTCCAGATTTCAATAACCTGTGGATCGTCCTTGTTCACCATCTCGCGTCCGGGGACCTTTGCCTTTTCCTCGGGGGTACGGCTATCCAAGTGAATCTCAGAGCAGGGACCGCATGGACCTGTATCGCCCATCTCCCAGAAGTTATCGTGCTTATTTCCGTTTATAATATGATCAGCGGGAACGTGCTTCAGCCAGTAGCCGGCAGCCTCATCATCACGTACCAGATTCTCCTCGGGTGAGCCCTCGAAAACAGTGACATAGAGATCCTTGGGGTCAAGTTTCAGCACATCTACCAGATATTCCCATGCCATATCGATGGCGCCCTCTTTGAAGTAGTCGCCGAAAGACCAGTTACCCAGCATCTCAAACATGGTGTGGTGATAGGTGTCATGGCCTACCTCTTCCAGGTCGTTATGCTTACCGCTTACACGCAAGCACTTCTGGCTGTCGGCACGACGGCGTGGCTCAGGGTCACGAGTACCCAGAATGATGTCTTTCCACTGGTTCATACCAGCGTTGGTGAACATCAGTGTTGGGTCGTCCTTCACTACCATGGGAGCGGAGGGAACTATCTGATGTCCCTTGGACTCGAAGAATTTCTTGAACGAGTCTCTGATTTCGTTAGCTGTCATCATATTTCTTGTTATTTTGACTTTTTCTAGTTTGCTTATTTGTCTGTTTACAGTGTATATTTCACCAAAAATCTTGCAAAGGTAATTTATTTTACCTATTTTTGCAAAGAAATTGATTATAAAAGGAAGTAATACCTGTAATTATGCCCTATAATCCGAATAAAGAGCTGAAGAAGTTTTATTCTATTAGCGAGGTTGCCGCTCAGTTTAACGTGGCAGAGTCTCTTTTGCGCTATTGGGAAAAGGAATTTCCTAATATTAAGCCCAAGAAGACGGAAAGTCGTGGAATAAGAAGGTACACGGCCGAGGATATTGCTGAGATTCAGTTGGTTTACAACCTGCTGAAGGTGCGCGGTATGAAGATAGGTGCTGCCAAGCAGGTACTGGCAAAGAACCATGATGGTGCCAATAATACCGCTGAGGTATTAGGCTACTTGCAATCGATACGACAGGAACTGATTGAGATCAGCAACGAGCTGAAGGATTTGTAATCAGTAGCGTTTAACTTCCTTAATATCCTCTATTTTCTTAAGATTCTTGCAGATGGTGCGGATATCGCTTACATCGTGTACTCCCAATTCTATTTCTGCAGTGAAGATGCCGTTTTTGGTATTGATGTTCAGTTGATGGATATTCACGTTCAGCTGCTGAGACAATACGCCTGTTATCTGGTGTAGCACGCCTACGTGGTCTATACCATTAAGGTGAATGATGGCAGGGAACGAGATTTGTTTGTGCGTATCCCATTTGGCCGCCAGAATGTGATTACCATCGCTGGCTTTAAGCTTAGAGGCAACTTCACATTGGCGTTTGTGTATGGTAATGCTGCTGATGCCGTCAAAATATCCCAGTATGTCGTCACCGGGAATAGGATGACATGTCTGACAGATAACGTAATGTCCCATTGTCTCCTCGTTAAGGATAAGGGGCTTCTTCTTGTCAATCTTAAGCGGAGTAACATTAATAGGAGTGTCAGCGTTTTCTGTATGTTTCTTGAAAAGGGTAAGATAACGGCCCCATCCTTTCTTGTTTAGCGTCTTGTTTAGGATGACAGCTTTGTCATTGTCACCAAGAACGACATGCTTCTCGCCAACGGCAGTAAGGAATTCTTCTCTTGTCTGCATGTTGTGCAGTCGGCAGAGTTTGTCTATGTTGATGCTGTTGGGCTCTTTTTCTATTTTCTGGAAGAACTCATTCAGCAGTTCTTCTCCTTCTTTCTGTTTTTCTCTGTCCTCGCGGCGTAGCAGAGCCTGAATCTTTCCCTTTGCCTTTGCTGTGGTTACGTATTGCATCCACTCGCGTTCAACTTTCTGGTTCTTAGATGTCAGAATCTCTACCTGGTCACCACTCTGTAGTATATGATTGATGGGTACCAGATGATGGTTGACCTTGGCGCCAATACAATGAGTGCCCAAGAACGTGTGGATGTTGAAGGCAAAGTCCAGTACGGTGCAGTTTGCAGGCATAGTCTTGAACTCTCCTTTGGGGGTTACAACAAATATCTCGCTGGCATAGAGGTTTAGCTTGATGGTGTCCAGGAAGTCAATGGCGTTTGGCTGGGGATCGTCAAGGATTTCCTTTATGGTAAGCAGCCATTTGTCCAGTTCATTTTCGCTGTTTTCGTTGTCTTTGCTACCCTCTTTGTACTTCCAATGCGCAGCAAACCCCTGCTCGGCTATTTCATCCATGCGGCGGCTTCTTATCTGCACCTCCACCCATTGTCCGTTCTTACCCATAAGGGTAGTATGCAGGGCCTGATAGCCGTTGGATTTGGGGTGCGAGAGCCAGTCGCGGAATCTCTCGGGGTGAGGTTTGTAGATACGGCTGGCAATGGCATAGATTTGGAGACATTCGGCAATTTCCTCGTCCTCCTTCTTCTTTTCAATATCCTTGTCGGTTTCCTTTTTGGTATCCTTACAGCTATTCTTTTCAGTATCTTTACTGGTCTCCTCGTCAGTGTCCTTTTCGGAATCCTTGATGTCAAAGATGATGCGCACGGCCAGAATGTCATAGATTTCCTCGAAGGTGACGTGCTTGGTCTGCATCTTGCTCCAGATACTGTAGGGTGCTTTGATACGTGCCTTAATCTCGTATTTTATGCCGGCGGCATCAAATGCTTCCCTTAATGGAGCGGTGAACTGGTCGAAGATAGAAGTCAGATGCTCTTGCATCCCTGCCAGTTTGTTCTTGATGGCTTTATATTCCTCCGGATGTTCGTAGCTGAAACTCAGATCCTCCAGCTCTTCTTTCACCTTATTCAGTCCCAGTCTGTTGGCCAGTGGGGCATAGATGTATAGCGTTTCTCCGGCAATCTTGTACTGCTTGTTGGGCAACTGACTTCCCAGTGTACGCATATTGTGCAGACGGTCAGAGATCTTGACCAGTATCACACGGATGTCATCGCTCATGGTCAGTAGCAGTTTCTTGAATGATTCTGCCTGTGCTGATGCCTTGTCGCCGAAGATGCCGCCTGAAATCTTTGTCAGTCCGTCAACAATCTCGGCTATCTTCGGACCGAAGATGTTGCCTATATCCTCAACGGTATAGTCGGTATCCTCCACCACGTCATGCAGCAATGCTGCGCAGATGCTGGTGCTGCCTAATCCTATCTCCTCGCAGGCTATCTGTGCAACGGCAATGGGGTGCATAATGTAAGGTTCGCCCGAAAGCCGGCGTACTCCTTTGTGTGCTTCTTTGGCAAAGTTGAACGCTTTCTCAATTATTTCTACGTGCTTACGGTGTCTGGAATTGAGATACGTCTCAACAAGATGCTGATAAGCCTGGCTTACCATCTTCTCGTCTTCAGATTCTATTTTGTTCAGCTCTTCTTCCATACTCAAATCCTTTAACATTATATATTATATGCCGCTTAATTCAATCTCAGTTTCTGACCTTCTCTGATATTGTCACTCTTCAGACCGTTGGCTTTCTTGATTGCGCTGACTGAGGTTCCGTTGCGTCTTGCGATAGCTCCCAGGGTATCGCCTTTCTTAACGGTAATTGAACCACCGCCAGACTTTCCGCGTCTGTTTTTCTTGCTGTTGCGTCCTTTGGTCTTGCCATTATCGTTGTCTTCCGTAAGGGTGACTTCCTTAACGACTGATGAATAATCCTGCTTTACGTAGATAGAGTCACCGGCATCTATGAAGGCGTTAATCTTGTCGGATGGCATACGCAGGATGCAGTCGTGTGAATCTCCCGGAATAAGCGTTGTGCGGTATTGGGGATTAAGGGCACGCAACTCATCTATACTGATGTCGCATGTGGCGGCAATCTGTTCCATCTTGACGTTCTTTTTCAACAGCAAGGTGTCTGTTGCCTGAGGCAAGGTGGTTCCTACAGGACAGATGTTGTGGTCGCAGTAGTAGTTCATTACATAATTGGCAGCAATGAAGGCGGGAACGTATCCTCTGGTCTCTGCTGGCAGGTACTGGTAGATACCCCAGAAGTCTTTTCTGCCGCCGGAACGACGGATAGCCTTGCTGACATTGCCCGGTCCGCAATTGTAGGCGGCAATAGCCAGGGACCAGTCTCCGAAGATGTCATAAAGGTCTTTCAGCATATGGGCAGCAGCATAGCTGGCCTTGACGGGGTCTTTGCGCTCGTCAATCAGACTCGTTACTTCCAGTCCGTATCTTTTGGCTGTTCCTATCATAAACTGCCAGAGTCCTACTGCTCCGGCTCTGCTGACTGCGTTGGGGTGCAGGGCGCTCTCTATGATGGGCAGGTTACGCAGTTCCAGAGGTACTTGGTAACTCTCCAGTGCCTCTTCAAAGATGGGGTTGTAGAAGTTGCAGGCACCCAGCATGATGCTTACTGATGGGCGCAGACGCTCACAGTAGCGGTCTATGTATTTACGGACGATGTCGTTGTAGGGCATGTCTATAACGTTAGGCAGGCGGCTGAGGCGCTGGGCATAGGTCTCATCGCTGAAGCTGGGGTTTACGCCTTTTGAGAGGCAGTTCTCTACGTTAGTCAGATAGGTGCGGGTCATCCAGTCAGTGAGCAGGCTGTCCAGCTCATACATTTGCATACCCTCAGGCAGCAGCGTGTCGTCTGTGCCGATGGTATCTGTGTATTCTTGTGCGTAGGCTGTAATGGCCAATAGCAATGCGCATGTGAATGTGTAAATTCTTATTTTCATTTGTTTTTGTTTGTTTTCTAATAGGATAGGGTGAACTTGACCCCGGCAGCAGATTCCCTGCCAAATGTTTTGGTTGGAGAAGTCTGGATGAATGTGGGCTCTACGTGAAGGCTGAGGTCGGTGCTGATGTCAAAGGTGGACAGTTCGGCATCAACATAGGCATCTATCACGGCCAGCAGATATACTCCGGCAAAGGCAAAGATGCTGAGGTCGCGGTTGCGTCGGAAGAAGTTCTTCTTGTGTTTGAAGATGTTCTTGAAGCGTTCCTCGCGGCCTGTGATGTCATAGCCTATGGGCAGCATCTTCTCGTAGCTCTTGGTGTTAGGGTCCGTGTCCATGATGTCCAGATATGCCTGCGAGTAGTCGTGCAGCATCTGGTTGTTCCATGTCAGGGCGTACACACAACCCAGGAATCCTCCGTATATCATGGGTAGTTTCCAGTACTTGTGGTTGTAGATCTGTCCGCCTCCGGGGAAAACCAGGCCCAGCCACATGGCGCGGATGGGGTCGGGTACGAACCGCTCTCTTTTCAGAGATGCGTCTATGGTTGCCGTCAGCATGCTGTCAGATACAGCTACTATACGAGTGGAATCCTCGGGCGATAGTCTGCTAAGTGAGTCCACGGGCATCTGTTCCTGCTGTTGGGCAAGAACTGTTGATGTGCTGCTGCACCAGACGATGAATATCAGCAGCAGTATCCGAGGGACATATAAAGGGGCGACGATTCTCAATTCCTCAGTTTGTCTATGATGCCGATGATACGTTCCAGTTCTTCTTCGTTGGCAAAGGGGATGGTAATCTTGCCCTTTCCAGTCTCGGCACAGGTCAGCTGAACCTTAGTCTGGAAGAATTTGCTCAGGCTGTTGCGCAGAGCTCCGTATTCGCTGCTCAGGTTAGAGCCTTTCTGACGGATGCGCTTGCCTTCTTTGTTCTTGACGCTACCGCCCTGACTCAGTTCCTTCACCATCTCCTCTATTTTGCGGACGCTGATTTTGTCCTTCTTGAATTCGTTGAACACCTCCAGCTGGGCTGTCGGGTCATTCAGTGCCAGCAATGCGCGGGCATGGCCCATGTCGATTTCCTTCTTCTTGAGGGCCATCTGTATGGGGGCAGGCAACTTCAGCAGACGCAGGTAATTGGCTACCGTAGCGCGGTTCTTACCTACCTTGTCGCTCAGCTGTTCCTGTGTCATGTCATACTGCTCCATCAGGTGCTGGTAAGCCAGGGCAATCTCTAAGGCACTCAAGTCCTGGCGCTGGATATTCTCCACCAGTGCCATTTCCATCATGTTCTCGTCATCTACCGTTCTGATGTAGGCGGGAATGTGGGTCAGACCGGCACGCTGGCTGGCTCTCCATCGTCTTTCACCGGCGATGATGATGTAGGTGTCATCACCCATGTCACGCAGAGTGATGGGTTGTATGATGCCAATCTGGCGGATGCTGTTGGCCAGTTCCTGCAGGCTGTCGTCATCAAAGTCCCTTCGGGGCTGATTGGGGTTGGGCTTGATTTTCTCAATGCTCACCTCGCTGATGTTGGAAGAACCTGCTGTCTGGACTTCTGCATCGGTATTTAATAAAGCGTCAAGGCCTCTTCCCAAAGCCTGACCCTGATATTTCTTACGTATGGCCATATTTTAATTTTGAATTAAGAATTAAGAGTTAAGAGTGAATCAACGTAAACGATAACGTAAACGATAACGTAAACGATAACGATAACGTAAACCTGCGTTCGCTAACCGCTAACCACTAACCGCTAACCACTAACCGCTAACCGCTAATTGTTATTCGAATTCTTCTCAATAATCTCCTCTGCCAGTTTCAGGTGAACCTTAGCGCCTACGGCGTCAGCATCGTACAGGATGGCGGGCATACCGTGACTGGGAGCTTCGCTCAGCTTTACGTTACGTGGGATGACGGTTTTGAAGACCAGTTCGCGGAAGTGGCGCTTCACCTCTTCGTAGATCTGGTTGGCCAGGCGCAGACGACTGTCGTACATGGTCAGCAGGAAGCCTTCAATCTCCAGGGCGGGGTTCATTCTGGACTTCACAATCTTGATGGTGTTCAGCAGTTTGCTGATACCCTCCAGTGCGAAATACTCGCATTGCACAGGTATGATTACGCTGTGAGCGGCTGTCAGTGCATTAACGGTGATGAGACCCAAGCTGGGGCTGCAGTCTATGAGCAGGTAGTCGTACTCGTCAGCAATAGTGGCCAACAGCTTCTTCATTACCTGTTCCTGATGCTTTACGTTCAGCAGTTCTATCTCGGCTCCCACCAGATTGATGTGAGAGGGTATGATATCCAGTCCGTTGATGTCTGTCGTGTAGATGACATCGCGGATGTCCATTTCGCCAAGCAATGCGTTGTATATAGAACCTTCAATCTTGTTTACATCTACGCCCAAACCACTGGATGCGTTGGCCTGCGGGTCTGCGTCAATCAGCAAGACTTTCTTCTCCAAGGCTGCCAGGGAGGCTGCCAGGTTCATGCAGGTGGTGGTTTTTCCAACACCGCCTTTCTGGTTTGCTATAGCAATGATTTTGCTCATCTGTTCTTGTTTTCGTTCCTAAATTAAGTGCGAAGATATGATTTTCTTTTGGAATATGGGGCAGAATTGTCACATTTTTATTACTTTTGCATAGCAAATGGAACAAAGACATGCAAAAACAGCCCTTGATATTGATAACAAATGATGACGGATTGAGTGCGCAAGGTATTTCTGTGCTAACCAAGTGTATGCTGAAATTAGGTCAGGTTGTTGTGGTTGCACCGAATGGTGCACGGTCCGGCGCAGCCTGCTCTATAACCCCTATCGTGCCCGTTACTTTGAAGCTGGAAAACAGGCAGGAAAATCTGCAGGTTTACTCTTGTAGCGGAACACCGGCAGATTGTGTCAAGTTGGCTTTGGAGAAGGTGGTTCCCCGTCAGCCGGATCTTGTTGTCTCTGGTATCAATCATGGTGACAATGCCAGTTGCAGTGTGCACTACAGCGGCACTATGGGAGCTGTCTTTGAGGGCTGTATGAAAGGTGTCGCTTCTATCGGCTATAGTCTCCGGACCCGTAAGCAGGAATGTGATTTCCAACCCTATCTTGATGTGGTAGAGAAGGTGGCTGCTCATGTTCTGAAAAACGGACTTCCGAAGGATGTCTGTCTGAATGTGAACTTCCCG
The DNA here is from genome assembly GCA_017619585.1 of Bacteroidaceae bacterium. The sequence goes on along the minus strand of JAFZSA010000034.1, from coordinate 567,369 downwards.
GAGGTTCCTGTCCTGAAGGGCGTCTCTGTCTGTAGGATGGCAAGGGGAATCTGGCAGTCGGAATGGAAGGATACGGATACGCCTGATGTATATACACTTACGGGTAGTTTTACTAACTTGGAACCAGAGGCGGAAGATACAGATTATTGGGCATTGGACCATGGAATGGCATCCGTAACCCCTTTGACGTTGGATATGACTTACTATCCATCTCTTGATACACTGAAATCCTTACAGAAATGAAGTATTACCTCATAGCAGGCGAGGCCAGTGGCGACCTACATGCCAGCCACTTGATGGCGGCTCTCAAGGAAGAGGATGCGCAGGCAGAGTTCCGTTTCTTCGGAGGCGACAAGATGCAGGCGCAGGGCGGTACCTTGGTTTGCCATTACAGCCAGCTTGCCTATATGGGGTTTGTGGATGTGGCGTTGCATCTGCGCACTATCCTGAAGGGTATGAAGAGGTGCAAGCAGGATATTCTGGCATGGAATCCGGATGTGGTGATACTGGTGGATTATCCTGGATTTAACCTGAAGATTGCCCGCTTTGTACACGATAATACCAATATTCCAGTTTTCTATTATATCTCGCCCAAGATCTGGGCATGGAAGGAGCATCGCATCAAGGATATCCGTAGGAATGTGAATGAGCTCTTCAGCATTCTTCCTTTCGAAGTGGATTTCTTCGTGCGTAAGCACCATTATCCCATCCATTATGTAGGCAACCCTACGGTGGACGAGGTGGATGCATTCCTCAAGGAAAATCCTGAAGATGAGGCTGGCTTCCGTCTTGAGGCAGGGTTGGATAACCGCCCCATTATAGCTCTTCTGGCAGGAAGCCGTAGGCAGGAGATTCGCGATAATCTGCCCCGTATGATAGAGGCTGCATCCTCTGTGGGGCAGGAATACCAGATGGTCTTGGCTGCAGCTCCTGGCATTGATGACGACTTCTACAAAGAAGTTCAAGGTTCAAGGTTCAATGTTCAAGGTTCAATGGACATCCACGTTGTTCGAAATCAGACTTACAGCATTCTGCGCTATGCCACAGCAGCTCTTGTCACCAGTGGTACGGCAACGCTCGAGACTGCTCTGTTCCGTACTCCTCAGGTTGTCTGCTATTTTATGAAGGCCAGGTACTTGGCTTCCTTTGTCCGTAAACTGATTCTGAAAATCCCATACATATCATTGGTGAACCTTATTGCCGGCAAGGAGGTTGTTCCGGAGCTGGTTGCTCATCAGATGACGGTGGAGAATACACGTAGGCACCTTTTGTCTCTTTTGCCAGGCGGATCGGCTCGTGAGCAGCAGTTGCAAGGTTACGAGCTTATGGCACAGAAGCTGGGAGAGCCCGGTGCCCCCAAGCGTGCTGCTCGACAGATGGTGCAGTTGCTATGCCATTAAGGGGCAAGGGGCAAGTGGTTAGGGGCAAGAGGATAGTTCTACACGTGATTCCGTACATATCACCTAAGACTGGGGGCTTGAAGTCTAATCAAATCTCTTGCTCCTTGCCCCTTGCTCCTTGCCCCTTGCTCCTTGCCCCTAGCCCCAAAGTTGAGCTTGCGAGACTAAAATAGGAGAATTCTTTACAAAGGTTTCTTTTTCTTCTTTTTTTCTTGGAAAAAGAGCCTGAAAATTTTGCTTCTTTTCTGAAAAAGTTTGTATCTTTGTGGCATAACAATACCAAAAATAACTAAACAACAACGCTTATGAACAAAATTTTACGCTTTTTGTTTGTAGTCTTGCTGGCTACATTCGTTGGATCTGCGAGTGCAGATGAGGTTACGATGAAGTACACGGGTACTACAACTTCTAACATGACAGGAGATAATGATGCAGCCCTATTTGGACTTGATGCAACGGCATGGTCTGTTGTGGCAAGCAAAGGTGGAGCCAGCAACTTCCCTGGTCTTAATCAGGCGGGAGATCTCCGTCTGTATTATAATGCCAGTGGCAGTAATACTGTAACGGTTACGTCACTAACCGGCGTACTCATTAAAACTATTAAACTCACTTTTACGGGAGCCTCTTATAACAAGGTTTCCGTGACTGTTGACGGCACCACGGTTGACGCTGACGAGGGTGTATACAAAATCAACAACTCTTCATTTGTGCTGGGCAATGGCAACACATCCAATCAGCAGGTAAGAATAAAGGATGTTGTGATTGAATACACTACTGGTGGTGGCGACGTGAAGACTCTCACTAATGTCGAGCTTTCAGATGGTTATGTTACACGCTTCACTCCTGGCAAGGATGGTGATGAGACATCATTGCCCACTGCAACTGTCATGTCCAATGGTGCTGTTCTTGAGGGTGCTACTGCAACGTGGGAACTGAAGATGGGCAGCAACTGGATAATGGGCGAGGAAGAGCCCAGTATTGGCAATGGCAAGGTTTACATTCCCAACCACAGTTGCGGCGATCTTATCCTGACAGCCAGGTATGCTGGTGATGATACCTACGAGGCCAGCAGCAAGAGTTATACCCTGAAGGTGTACAAGGGCTATATGAGCATCCGTAGCATCCTGGAGGACTTCCCCACGATAGGTGGTGATTCCTGGAAGGCGAAGGAAGCAGAATGGAACAAGGGAGAGCTGATATCTCTTTGGCAGGTAGATGCACAGAGCCAGACAGAGTTCACACCGAAGGAAACTTTGGTAACTTACGTAAATGGCTCTCATACTTATATCAAGGATGATTTTGGTTCTGTGTTGCTCTACGGAAGTGGCTTAGGCTTTAAGCAGGGTGATAAGATCTCTGGCGATTTAGGCGAAGGCAAGATTGGCGCTATCTACGGTACGCTGAAGACTTACAACGGTCTGCTGGAATTGGTGGTTTCAAAGGAGGATGTTGAGTTCGTTACTAAGTCCAGCGATAATGCTGTTGAGCCCAAGACCATCACCCTTGTCGAGCTGGGTCAGACATACATGAACGAATATGTCAAGATAGAGAACGCCGAGTTCGTAAGTGCGGATAAGAAGAACCTGACCTTCAAGGTGGGTGAAGAGACATTGGCTGTTTACAACCAGTGGAGCGTTGATATCGCGACCATGGAAGCCGGTGCTGTTTATACTCTTGAGGGTATGGGTTGTGTATACTACAAGGATGGTACTCTTACCAACCAGATTTACCTGACAGGTTTTACTGGCGTCAGACCTCCCTCTACAGTTGAACTGTCTGAAGGCTACCTGACACGCTTCACCACTGGCAAGGATGGTGATGAGACACCATTACCTACTGCTACAGTCAAGGCTAACGATGCTGTGATAGAAGGTGCTACCGTTACCTGGACGCTGAAGATGGGCGACAACTGGGTAATGGGCGAGGAAGAGCCCAGTATTGGCAATGGCAAGGTTTATATTCCCAGCCATAGTCATGGCGACCTTATCCTGACAGCCAAATATGCCGGCAACAGCACTTATGAGGCCAGCAGCAAGAGCTACACCCTGAAGGTTTATAAGGGTTATATGAATATCCAGGATGTTCTGGAGCAGTTCCCCGAGGTGGGCGGCGATACTTGGGCAGGTAAGGAGTCCGCTTGGACTAAGGGCTATCAGGCTTCTTTCTGGGAGGTAGATGCAAAGAGCGAGACAGAGTTCGCACCCAAGGAGGCTTTGGTAACCTATGTAAACGGTTCCTATACATACATCCAGGATGATGCTGGTGCCCTGTTGCTTTATGGCAGCGGCTTGGGCTTCAAGAAGGGTGATATAATCACTTGCGACTTGGGCGAAGACAAGGGCTATGGTGGTATCTACGGAACACTGAAGGCTTATAACGGTCTGTTGGAACTGGCTGTTGCAAAGACCGATGTGGAGTTTGCTGTCAAGTCCAAGGACAATGCTGTTGAGCCTAAGACTATCACCGTTGACGAGCTGAACCAGTCTAACCTGAGCCAGTTCCTGAAGATTGACAAGGCTGTCTTCGTTGGTGCCGACAAGGATAATCAGAAGAAGCTTACCTTCATGGTAGATAAGAAGGAGTTCCTGGTGTTCAACCAGTGGGGTGTTAATGTAGCAGGCCTGAAGGAAGGAACGGAATACACCCTCGAGGGCATGGGTTCTATAGAATACAAGGATGGTAATCTTAGCAACCGCCTTAACTTGATCAGCTTCGCGGAGAGCGTAAATGCTCCAAGTATCAAGAGCTTCAAGTTGACCATTAACCATGACGGAGAAGTATTCACAGAATCGTTCCCCGCTTCTGGGTGGCAGAATATTGTGATAGATGGGACGACATCTCTTTTGAATATTAATAAGATTGAGGTAGAAGTCGGCATCCCCATGAAGTACGTAGGATTCATTGGCACATTGTACAATGCAGAGGATGGCTGGCAACATGATGATACTGCATGGGAGACAATAAATCTTGAGAAAAAGAATGATGGTCTTTGGGTACTTGAGCCGGAGTGGGGAATAGATCTCACCCCACCAGAAGTCGATGGTGCAGCCGCAAGCAAGCCACTGACCTATGAGTTCTTCATCTACGCAGAGGACGAGAATGGTACTCCTATGCATTACAACAATGATGGAAAGAACTACAAGGTTACCTTCACTCCTGCTGATGATCCTAATGCCATTAGCAATGTGAAGGCTGACAGCAGTAAGTCTGCTACCTACAACCTCTCAGGTCAGCCCGTAACCCGCACCTATAGAGGCGTTGTTATACAGAACGCACGGAAGGTGGTACGTTAGTTCAAAATTCAAAATTCAAAATTCAAAAAGCAAAATTCAAAATTCATAGTTACGCTAACCACTAACCGCTAACCGCTAACCACACAGCCGCACTCCATTCGGGGTGCGGCTGTTTAAAAACAAATAAAACTGATGAGAATTTATCTTCTACCCCTTTTCTTAGCCACATCTCTGTGCGGCATGGCTCAACAGTATGACGATATTGTACAGCAATGGCGTGATTCAGTGCAGAAGGCCACAGACCCTATAGTCCGTGGTAAGATTGTTGTGCAAGGTGATAATCGCATGCCCCTTTTCTGGACCATCTATGGCAAGGAGCCTGCTGATGGGCGTAGCCTCTGGATTTCGCTCCATGGTGGTGGCGGTGCTCCCAAGGAGGTCAATGATGGGCAATGGCAGAACCAGAAATTCCTCTATACCCCCGAGGAGGGCGTGTATGTAGCACCCCGTGCCCCCTGGGATGCATGGGATATGTGGTTTCAGGAGCCCATAGACTCTATGTACCTGCAACTTATTCAGGCTATGGTTACGCATTACAATGTGAACCCCGACAAGGTCTATATCCTTGGCTATTCGGCTGGAGGCGACGGCATCTGGCGCCTGGCACCCCGAATGGCCGACCACTGGGCTGCTGCATCCATGATGGCAGGACATCCGGGCGATGTCAGTCTGGTGAATGTGCGCAATCTTCCCTTTATGATATGGATGGGTGGTAAGGATGAGGCTTACAATCGTAACCGCGAGGCTGCTATCCGTGGCGCTCAAATGGACTCTTTGCAGGTACAGGATCCTGAAGGATATATTCACCAGACGCATATCCTGGCCGACAAGGCACATTGGATGGACCGTGAGGACAGGGCTGCTGTTCCCTGGATGGCACAATACAGACGCAACCCATGGCCACGTCATCTTGTTTGGCAGCAGGAGTCTGTCCTGAAGGAGCATTTCTATTGGGTTAGCGTTCCGCAAGACGAGATGGAAAGGGGTAAGCGAGTAGAGATAAGCGTAAAGAAGAATGTAATCAGCATTCTCCGTTGCGATTATTCCACCCTCCGTCTCCGCCTCTCTCCGGAACTGTTGCCTCTCAAGGGTAAAGTTGTAGTTAAATATAAGGGTAAGACGCTATATAAAGGAAAACCAGAGCCTTCAGCTGCTACGTTCAGGAAAACCTTGCACCAGATGCAGGACCCCCGCATGGCTGCGCCAGTGGAGATAGAGGTTAATGTAAAAGATTAGCCTTATGACTTGTGGGTATGAAATATAATTTGTAACTTCGCCCCGCAAAATGATAAATTTTAACCATAATATGAGAAGAAGAATCTTATCCGCATTCCTGTTTGTTGCCACCATGGCTTGTGCACAGACAGCAGAGTTTTTTAAGCCTTATGCCAGTACAGACCTGCGTTTGCCCTCTGTACCTCTGGTAGTGAATGACCCCTATTTTTCTATCTGGTCGCCCTACGATAAGCTGACCGATGGTACTACTCGCCACTGGACCAACGACGAGAAGCCTCTGCTGGGTCTTCTGCGTGTTGACGGCAAAGCCTATCGCTTTATGGGTGCCGAGCAGAACTACGTGTTCTCTTCCATTGCCCCTATGTCCGACGAGGAGCGTTGGGAAGGTAAGGTAACCCGCAAGACTCCTGCTGACGGTTGGCAAAAGGAAAGCTTTGATGCCAGCAGTTGGAAGACAGAGAAGGCTGCCTGGGGTAGCGAGGGAGAGAATATCAGCAGCCGCTGGGGACAGGCCGGCAGCGATATCTATATCCGTCGCGAGGTGGAGCTTACTGCCCAGCAGCTGCAGGAGGATCTGTATGTGAAGTATTCACACGATGATGTCTTCGAGCTTTACATCAATGGCACCAAGGTGGCTGATACAGGCGAGACTTGGGTGAATGGTGTGGTATTGCACTTGGATGGCGACCTGAAGAACCTCCTTCATGCAGGCAAGAACACTATTGCTGCCCACTGCCACAATACTACAGGTGGTGCGTATGCCGACTTTGGCCTCTTCAAGAACATCAAGCCCAAGGGGGCCAACATCCAGGTGGCTGAGCAGAAGAGTGTTGACGTATTGGCTACCAATACCTATTATACATTTGTCTGCGGTCCTGTTGAGTTGGACGTAGTCTTCACCGCTCCTATGCTGATTGATGACTACGACCTTATCTCTATGCCCATCAACTACATTTCTTATCAGGTACGCGCTACCGACGGTAAGAAGCACGATGTTCAGATGTATATCAGTGCCAACCCCTTACAGGCTGTGAACAAGGATACACAGGCCACCATTACCACTATGGGTAATGAGAAGGGCGTGCAGTATGTTCGTACAGGAACCGTTGAGCAACCCATCCTGGCTAAGTCAGGCGATGGTATCTGCATCGACTGGGGTTATTTCTATATGCCTGCTATCAACGGTCGTGTTATGATGGGTGATGCCTCAGAAGTTCAGAATAATTTTGTGGAGAAAGGTGGCCTCCCCCTCCCAAGGAGGGGAGAAAGGGGCTCACAGTTCACCTCCCCTTTGGGGAGGATGGGAAGGGCTCTTGTTGCCCGCAAACCTGCAGAGATGCCAGTATTGGCTTATATCCACAACTTCGGTTCTGTAGAGACTGCCAGCAGTTTCATGATGATGGGTTACGATGAGATTGAGGACATTGAATACTTCTACAACCGCTACAAGGGCTACTGGGCTCATGGTGGTAGCGTGACCATCTTCGATGCTTTCAAGAATATGCAGAACGGCTATGCCAGCATCATGCAGCGTTGTCGTGCTTTCGACAAGATGATTTATGATGACGGCTTCAAGTCGGGCGGTAAGGAATATGCCGAGATTCTCTCTGGTTCTTACCGTCATGTGATGGCTGCTCATAAGCTCTTCCAGGATAAGGACGGCAACTTGTTGTGGTTCTCTAAGGAGAATAACTCTAACGGTTGTGTGAACACTGTTGACCTCACCTATCCTGAGGCTCCGCTGGTACTTTGCTACAACCCCAACCTGCAGAAGGCCATGATGACTTCTATCTTCGACTACAGCAAGAGCGGTCGTTGGACCAAACCATTCGCAGCTCACGACCTGGGTCAGTACCCCTTGGCTAACAAGCAGGTGTATGGTGGTGATATGCCCCTTGAGGAGTCTGGTAACATGCTTACCCTGGCTGCTGAGATCTGTAAGTTGGATGGCAATACAGCCTATGTAGATCCTTACTGGGATATGATGACCGTCTGGGTGGATTACCTGGTAGAGAACGGCTTGCATCCTGCCAACCAGCTCTGTACCGACGATTTCGCCGGTCATTGGGCTGGTAACTGCAACTTGGCTCTGAAGGCTATCATGGGTATTGCCGGTTATGCCGAGATGGCCAAGATGAAGGGTCAGGACGAGGTTTACCAGAAGTACAATGCCAAGGCTAAGGAGATGGCTGCCGCTTGGGAGAAAGAGACCAAGGTGGGTGACCACTACGAGTTGGCATACGGCGCTGGCAAGGATACTTGGAGCCAGAAATATAATATGGTATGGGATAAGCTGTGGAATACTGGCATCATCCCCAACGATGCCATGCAGACAGAAATCAAGTACTATCTGACCAAGCAGAACAAGTACGGTCTGCCCCTTGACTGCCGCAAGGACTATACCAAGAGTGACTGGATACTGTGGACCGCTGCCATGGCTCCCGATGCTGATACATTCAAGAAGTTCGTCAGCCCTGTCTATAAGTATATCAACGAGACAGAGAGTCGTGTGCCCATCTCTGACTGGAGCGACACCAAGACTGGTCGTATGACAGGCTTCAAGGCTCGTAGCGTTATTGGTGGCTACTGGTTCCGTGTGCTGATGGATAAGGTAAATCCTGCTCCTGCAGCATCCGCAAAGGCTAAGAAGGGTAAGAAGTAAAACAGCCCCCTCCATCTGTCCCCTCCCCCGAGGAGGAGGGGTTAGCGAAAAGAAAAGCCCCTGAGTGTATCTCAGAGGCTTTTCTTTTACTTCTCGAACGCTGATTTGCCTGGCAGGACTTCTTCTAGACGGTTTCGCAGTAGTGTTTTGCCATAGTAGTAATTATCGTGATACTCGTCATTGAGTACTATCACGTCACAGCCCGTAAAATCCAGATTGCTGATACTGTCTTCATCTCTGAGAGCTGTATAACGTGTTTTTATACCTCCTACATGTAACATACCTCTAATCATCAGGTTTAGCGGATAGATGAGCCATGTTAGGTTTTTGCTTTCGCGGAAACGGGAAAGCGAGCCCTCTATTTCAGCCTGATACTTCTCCAGAACCTTCAGATTCTCTGACCGTAGGTGTGGTACTATGGCATGGTTGCAATAGGGCATGAGGAAGTATTCGCCTTCTTTACTGATATACTGAGGACATATCAACTGGTCAGAGTTATAGATAGTCTGAGTATATGTCCAGTTACAGAACTTATACCGCCCTATATTCAGCTTTATGCCGTTCTCGGGGAAGAAATCATCCAGTTTCAGTTCCTTCATAACTATGTAATCATCACAGGCATAAAGGTAGCGTTCGCTTAGTCCTTCTATACGCGGGATATACAGGTCTATGACGTTGGAGTTAAAAACTGGCAGATATTCATGCGGAACTATCTCCCAGTCCCAGACAATATGTACATGTCCGTTCTCTGTGTTCAACCATTTGGGGATTTGTGTCTCTGAGATGGAAACTACGATATATATGTTCCGTATCCAAGGCATGTATCTTTCTATGCTGCGCAGCTGGTAACGTAATGTCTCCCAGTCACGGAAGCGGGTAGCGTTATTGCTCCAGTCACTTACGCCAGACACATACTTCCTGTACTCCAGGAGCCAGTTCCTGTCGCTACAATCTACAAATGGTATTACGTAGTCTATGAGCATAATACATCCCTATTTCTATATGAGCATCCTTGCTTCTGTAATTTATCAATACTTAACTGTATAATACTTTGGTGTATTATTAACGGTTTTCTCAATAACTCTGTCTGGAAATACAAAACGAATTTTATGAGGAAATGAGTCCGTTTCATTAAGGGAGAATAAAGAGTATGTCTTGAGAGGACGAAAATACAATACCCCGTCATTCGTCAAGAACTTTTCCTGTGCTCTGATATCATGATCACAAAACACATATAGCAAAGTGTCCAAACCATAAAGATCGGCATTCCCGTATTTCATTGAGTCACAGGTTGTTGTTTCAAACATATCATTCAACTGTGTCCCGTGTTTTGTTTCTATGTATATATTCAGGACAGAATCCTCCGAACCATCAGGGAATGGGGGTAAGCCATCGTAATAGATGCCGGGATGAATTTCCGTTCTCGTTCCTTCTTTCAGGCTTGTTTTCATGAGATATAGTTTCTTGCCAGAAAACAAACTATCCCCATCTATAATTACTCTTTGCAGGGCTACATCTGATATAACATACGTTTGTGGATACTTCTTTAGAGAGGTTACATAGATTAGGCCATAGGCTATTATGCAGAATAAAATGCATCCACAAGTCCCAATCAGAAGGAATCGGACAATCTTCCATATAAGATGATGTGCTCTCCTCATAATAATCACCTGTCAATTATATATAATCCCCATACTTTGGTTGTTTGTGATTTGTATGGTTGTTCTCGTCCCATTTGCCAATAATTAATAGCGTGATCATTTGTAGTACCTAAGATCTGAACGTAATGCCTTGGGATACCTTCCTCTTCAAAATTACCATTTACATCTGTATAGCCAATAAGGGCAATTACATATTTTCTGCTATAATCTATTTTAGATAGCTGATCGAAAGAATCTGTCAGATGGGAATATGTGTGACATTCACAGTTTTTGTGAAGCTGATCCTCAAAGAAACTGTTAATCTCTGTAGGCCATGTAATAGATGACCATCCTGACCCATCCGTAAATGGGTTATAACTCGTTGTTTCGTTATATGTGTTTCTAAATGCCCCTTGAACAATACAATCTAATGCTGTAGTCTTCAGTTCTTTTGCTTGTGCATCAGTACCTGTTTTAGATGCTTCGCATACTTTTAACCCCCACTTATCATATTTACCTGTTTCGTATAAACTAATTGCAGCCTCTGCATATTTGTCAGGCATACATTCCAGAAGATACTTGCAGATAGCAGCAATTCCACAAGTCCCATTCTCACCTTGTTTAACTAATGCTGGGGTAGATATTTGTTCTCGCAAATCTTGGATAAACTTTGTTTTACTTATATTCGGATATGCTACGGAAGTTACACGATTTTCGAATCGTTTTATAATATCCAATGCACGTGATTTAGGAGTACTTCCTCCACTGGAATTTCCTCCTCCACCGCCTCCTCCGGTGTTGTTGTTCCCACCTCCTGTATTTCCTCCTCCACCGCCTCCGGTGTTATCTCCATTTGAGTCATCATCGTCATCCCAAGGTTTATATGGGTACGAACCCCACCAACTTGAACCCCACCATGAGCCCCACCAGTGTGACCCCCACGGATCAGATCCGCTTCCGCTGGAGCCATAGCCTGAATATCCTTTGGAGCCATAAAAGACTGCATCTTTCAAGGCATATACCACGCTACCTGTTTCATCTGTAATATAACCGCCTTGCCACTGTCCTGATTCTGAAAGCGATTCATACTCTTCTAATGAATAGGGATTCTCTTGCGTCCCCTTCTCGTCTGTTGCCATATCTATATGTTTTTAAATTTAATATATTAATTTTCTTTCTTGTGCGCAATCAAAACTCCTTGTTTTAATATATGTGAAATATGATGGTAAATTAGCCTTCTTGCACCACTTCTTGATTTCTCCGAACTTAATGCAAAACTCCCCATTAATTCAGCTTCCAGTTCATGGTAAGATGTTGCTTTTTTTACTAGCAATGAGATTATTCTTTGCTGAAAGTCTACCACAGGCACTTCCTTTATGCCATCATGTAATAAGACTGGGAAAAGGCATATGCCATCTAAAGGATATTGCTTTTCACAATTGAATCGTTGTTTTATGAGTTCTGTGGCTTTGGGGTTCCATCTCTCGTTTACCTTGTAAACATAAAGATAGGGGTTAACGCTTATAATGTAATCCCCCTTTTCTTCTGGAGAAGCCATAAAGAAATCATGTGAATCTAATATAGCCTTGTCTGTTTCTATGATTTTGTCAACGCCACATAAGTCCCATTCGGCTGCCTTAAGTTCACGTATATCCTCATATTGTGCTATATTACGTTCTATACTATCATAATTACGGGTAGGGCATCCCGTTTTACATAGCCTTCTATGAGACGATTCAAAAAGATGAATAATCCTGATAAAATAGTCGTAATATAGTCGAAACATCACTTTTTCCAACTGATCACTATTGAATTCTGCCCTTTTATGTCCTCCCACTAAGTGAAAGAATTGTTTTTCTTCATAATTTTCTAAGCTGCAAAACTCACGCGAGGAATACCCCATATCTTTTATCGCCCTCTCATGTACACTCGTTACAGTCCGCCCTTCGTTTTCAGCCATAATAGCCATCAGAACTTGCTCAAAGAATACATTACAACATACACGGGAACATTTCTCAGACAAGTCGTTCATATTGTTGACTTGCAGAAAGTCTTCTGCCTCCTTACAGTAACGATGTATAAAGTCAAGGTCACTACCACCGAAGATTCCCATGTTATAAGACGGAACAGACTGTACAGCTAACCCTCTTTGCAGGAATTCAGGTAGAACAATCTCTGGATATCCGAGCAAATGGTCAATCATGGACCGATAATAACGTGTCCCTATCTCACGATTCTGAGCCACTAGCGGAGCGTTGGCTATGTCCTCCGGAATAGGATGAGGAAGATATACGTCTCCGTCGATATGCAGGAAGGGCTTTGTCTGCATGCTGTAGGTCTTAATTTTGGCATATGCCCAATGATGTGGAAGGCAAAGATTCTTGTCGTAAGCTACATTCACCTCGGTATATGGGAGGTGTAATTTGCTAATTAGCACATCATACCCTTCTGGATCAGTATAGAGTGCTACATCGTCATAGTGTTCCCTCAGGCTCAGGCAACTTAAAGCCCACGACATTAGGTTGTATTCAGGGTGCGACCATCCAAAGGGGTACTTTAAGGGGTCTCTACCTGCCGTCCAGAAGGTTTGTACAATTCTCATGTTAAAATGTGTTTAATACGGTGTGCGCGTTCTTTCTTAAGATTAAACAACACAAAAATACTATGTTTTATAGAAAGGACAAAATTCTAAAATATACTTTATGCAACTTTTAGCATAATTTATGATATAAGAAGGTTTGTCTTAGATTTCGGAGGGGGATTTCTTGTTTTCTTCTTGATTATCGAAAAAAAACTCGTTGGTTTTGTTGTATATAACAAGAAAATAGTATATTTGAGGCGAAAAATACACATTATGGTTATGATTACGCTATCAAAAAACTATTCTTTGTTGTCTGCACTACTGGTGCTGATGTTCATTACCCCTTCTAAGATGAATGCTCAGGAGGATGTGCCCAGGTTTTATGTAGAAGCCGCCTTTCATGATGTGTGGCCTTCTGCTGGTATTGATGTAATTCAGGCAAGAGCCAATGCCTTTGTCTTTGAGGGAAAGTATGATGAGTACCATAAATGGGAATTACACCGATATTTGAAAGGCAAACGCCAATATGACAAGATGGAGAAAAAGATTAGGGCTTGCGATGATGAAGATGAAAAAGATAGCCTGCAGTCGTTACGCAAGCGCTTGTCATACGAGTCAAGGATGCAGAAGAATCCCTATCATAGACACAACTATGTGGTGATGATTGAACCTTCATTTGAACCGCATTGCAGTTTTGCTGTAGAGAAAGACACGCTGGTCTATATGGAATATGTAAAAGGCAAGCAAAAGAAAAGTAAACAGTTTGCTGTTACCTCCCATGCAATGTCTGCGCCTGAGGAATTCTGCACAGTCTTTAGACATCTGATGGAAAGGATGACATATTCTGCCAAAATCAGAGAAGAACCCAGTAGGACTATGGATGGAACAAATTATAAGGTTCTTGTAGGTCCCTACCCAACGCATATTGTTAGCGTTCATTCTCCTTGGGGTGAGAACGGGAAGGCACTTAAGGCACTATTTAACAACATCTCCGAAGCAGCCAAGAAGCAGGATGCTTCTGCCCTGCAGTCCCTCCTTCCAGAAGTAAAGCGCTTTGATGCTCTGTACGACAAGCAGAAATGACGTTATTCATTTAACTTCCGGTTTTCGACAAAAACCATAAAAACCCCTCTTCCGATGTCTTTGCTCTTTGAGCATCAGTGCTGATGTCAGGGCTCTGTGTCTGTGGGTAAGCTCACACACAAGCCCTGACATCACCACATGTTGCTTTGCAACTTAAGACATCTCCAGAGGAAAAACACCGTTCCGCTTCGCTTCACTGAAAAACAGCGCATGGGAAATAAATTCATTCTTGGTTCTGGCGATAAGTTGAGACATGTCGTCTTGTCAAGGATTTTCCTTAACAATATTCCGTAATCCCTGTTAGCTATTCCCTAATCCGTTTTTTCTGTCTAACTGGGCAAGAAAAATTCCCTGGTTGGGGAGTTTGTTGTTTCGTGTTAGTGAGATTTTAACTCCAATATAAGCAAAAATGAAAGTGTAAAATATTTTCCTGTTCAATACGATGCGGACCACATTGAGAATTAATACTAATAATTGCTACTATTAAGAGAAAATTTTGCAAACCTTAATAGTAACAATTGTTAAACTTAATAGTAGCCAAAACGGTGCTTTGACGCTTTTCGGGTGGTGTAAAGTTTTTTGAATCCCAATTTTCAATTTCATGCTCACATGTTCAAAAAACAGCGTTAAACTATGATGACTATCGGGCGGGGAGGACGGGAGGTCTCTTTTTCAGACCTCCCGTAAACGTCCCTTATACCTCCCGTAGTGTTTCTTTTTCTTGTTGTATAAAAACACAAAAACGTGCTTATTTGGGGTGGTTTTTCGAGAATTAATGAAATAATTTTATATCTTTGCATGCTTTTTCAGCGATAGCCATTCAAAGAAGAGCACACAAGAACGAGATATCTTATTTATTAACCAAACAAAACTAACTGTTATGAGTAAAGAATTACTTGTTAACGGAGAGGCTATGAATGCTTCTCTGGAAGGGTTGCTTGTCGTTGAGCAGTTCCTTGTCGAGAATTACCTGTTTCGCAGAAACATCCTGAACGGAAAGACTGAGTTTGCTACCCAGGAGGATGGCAATCAGACATCCGACTATCGTCCATTGATTCAGGAAGCCCTGAATAGCATCATCCTGAAGGCAAAGCGCCAGGAGATTGTTGAAGGCAACCCCAAGTCGGACATCGTGGAGTATATCCACTCTGAGGAGGTGCCTTCCTATAATCCTGTCGAGGAATTCCTAAACGCTCTTCCCTGTTGGGACGGGCAGAACCACGTGGCTGAGCTATTCAGCCGATTGCCTGGCGTCAGCTCTGAGCAATTATCGTTCCTCTCCGTCTGGCTTCGTTCCACCGTTGCCCATTGGCTGCAGATGGACACCCTTCATGGTAATGAATGTGTTCCTACGCTGATTGGCTCTCAGGGTTGCGGAAAGACGACCTTCCTGCGCAGGCTGCTTCCCCAGCATCTGCGTCAGTACTATCTGGATCATCTGAACCTGAGCAACAAGTTCGACAAGGAGATGGCTCTTACCAACAATCTGCTGGTAAACCTGGATGAGCTGGATGCCATCCGTCCTAGTCAGCATGCTGCCCTGAAGCAGACACTCTCCAAGAGCAAGGTAAACGGCAGGCCTATCTTCGGATGTGCTCAGGAGGACAGACCCCGATTTGCCTCCTTTGTAGCAACCACCAACAATCCCCATCCTCTGACGGATGCCACAGGTAGCCGACGTTATATCTGCATCCAGATTCCCCAGGGCCAGTATATAGATAATGTAGGGGAAATCAATTACGAGCAGCTTTATGCCCAGGTGCTGTATGAACTGCGAGAGCAGAAAGCACCTTATTGGTTCAATAACGAGGAGGTGGCACGTATTCAGGAACTGAACATCGAATTTGCTGAGAAGAAGGACTTGGCAGAAATCTTGGCAGTTTGCTTTCGTAAGCCAAAGGATGGAGACGTTGTGAGTACTATGAACAGCAATCAGGTGCTGCAAATGATACAGAAGGAATATCCCAGTATTAGGATAAACCACAGTACTAAGGTCAGTTTGGGAAGAGCCATGAAGGAGTTGGAGTTCGACCATACGGAACACAGTCATGTAGCCTATTACAAGGTGGTCCCCCTGAAGGCGGCATGAGGTTGGACGGGAGGTCTACGGGAGATGTACGGGAGGTATGAAACAAATACCTCCCGTTCTCTTAGCCCGATAACCATCGGCTTTGTGAGGAAAAATGGGGGGTGTCAATAATCTGCGTAAAGCGCCACGACATATCACTCTCAGAGAAACGGCATATCACTCTCAGAGAAACGGCATATCACTGTCAGTGAAACGGCATGTTGCTATCGGCGTCTTACCTTATCACCTTGTATGTTTTGCCATTGCTGGTGCGGATGATGCGAATTCCAGTGTTAGCTCTTCATTTTTGTTATTTTTCTTAGTTTTTCTGTAGTTTTTTGTACCTTTGTTGCGTCTAATGGATGTAGGATTCAAAATACAGACATTACAGCAGACATTACAATGGACCAGTTAGAACAAAGGTTTGAACAAACTTTGAAGGAGCAGAAGGACACCATCTTTACGGTGTGCTACATGTTCTCTAAGGACGAGGACGAGGTGAACGACCTCTTTCAGGAGGTGCTCATCAACCTGTGGAACGGCTACGAGGGCTTTGAACACCGTAGCGATATCCGTTCGTGGGTTTACCGAGTGGCCCTTAACACCTGTATCTCTTACGACAGAAAGAGACGTCGCACCGATGCCGAAAGGTTGAACATGAACATCAACCTCTTTGAGGACCGCGACGAGGATACCCGTCAGGTGGATATGCTGCACAAACGCATCTCCAAGCTTCAACCCTTTGACCGTGCTATTGTCCTGCTCTGGCTGGAGAACCTCTCCTACGAGGAGATAGGCCAGATAGTGGGTATCACCACCAAGAATGTCAGTGTACGTCTGTTCAGAATCCGCGAGCAGTTAAAGAATATGTCAAACGATTAACACTTGCCCATTATGAACAATAACGAATCTTTTGAATTGGAAGAGATGCGCCAGCAGATGGCTTTACTGAAGAAGAAGCTGGAGCAGCAGGAGATTATAAACGAGCGCATGGCCAGTAAGGCTAAGGCTTCGCTGGAGAAGAAAGTGGAAAAACTGAATCAAGGGTTTAAGGGCAGTTGGATTCTGGCTATACTGATGATTCCGTTGGGCTATTACGAGATTGTAGGTAAATTGGGCTTCTCTGTTGCTTTTTTCATATTCTCTTGTCTTTATATTCCACTCAGATTATTATACATTCACAGAGACAGAAGCAAACTGCGTGACAAGAGTTTGTTCGAGGGTAGCTTGGTAGAGGCGCAGAAGACGGTGGCTTTGGCAAAGAATCATTTCTGCCACGGGTTTAAATATGATTTGATACTGAATGTGGTTTACCTGGTGTGGTTTGTATGGGAGGTATATCAGAATTCCATCATGAAAGCTCCTCGGGCAGGTCTGTTTATAGTAGCTTTACTATTGGGATTCTGCCTTTTCCTATGGGGCTTTTTCTCTCGCAGACGTCAGTTTAAGGATGTGTTGAACCAAATAGATGAATTAACTTCAAACGTAGAATAAATAAAATGAAAAGTATCACACTTACTTTGTTTGCTCTTATCGCGTGTATTAATAATGTATTCTCACAGGCTGAATCATCAGCCGTAAACAGCATCCTTTGGGAGATTTCAGGGAAGGACCTCACTCAGAAGTCCTATCTGCTAGGAACGTTTCATGGTTTCGACGATACTAAAATAGATTACCAATATCTGGACACACTGCCCAAGTACAAGGAGATATTTGCGAAAGTCGATGCTGTGGCAGTAGAATGCAATACGACAGACGAATCAATGGTAGAGGCGTACAAAAAACATAGGGCTATGTATTTCTCCCCAAACAATCCTACATACGCTTTGCTGCCTGATAGTATAGAAAATTTCTCTAACCTTTTTGAGAATACCGAAGAGTTTCATTATGTGGACAGTTTTATGCAGGAGTCTCTGAAGCAAAGGAAAATTTTTCCTTTTGATTACAAGAAACTAAAACCCATGTTTACAAGTACCATTATCAGTAAATATAAGACCATAATAAAGGTCCATGAGAAAGTCATGAAGAAAGAGCTCCTAAAAGTTATGGACTCCGAATTATCCGCAAAGGCCATAGAAGCAGGCAAACGCCCCTTTTATATGGAAACCGTGGCCGATCAACTTGCACTTGACGAGAGAATAGACTCTGTAGCTTGCGAATCTATCGGACTTAAAGAACAGGCCAAGGCTTTATACCTTTCTTTCTTGACGGGAGACAGTATTTCCAACCAATATAGTGCTAAATTTGAGGAATTCTATCTAAAGGGCGACTTAGATGCTGCCTTGAAGAGTAGAGAGGAAATGCTTCAAAATACTGATTTCCCAACGTCGGCGCAATTTATGGAAGTGGCAAACGAAGAACTTGTTAACGAGCGTAATCACCGTTGGATACCCGTTATAGACAGAAATGTTCACCAAGGTTCTTGCCTCATTGCCGTTGGTGCCCTGCATCTGCCAGGAGAAAATGGTCTGATTAACATGCTTCGCAAGGAAGGATATACGCTAACACCTGTGGATATTCACGAGTAAAGGTTAGCGGTTAGTGGTTAGCGATTAGCGAAGATTCTTCATTCTTCACTCTTCACTCTTCACTTAAGGACGGGGCATCTCCCCCATATCTTTAGGGAAATTATCCTGAAGGTATGGGGATTTTCATTTCCGTAGCCTATGGAAAGACCCTACCTTTGCCATTGCAATCAAGAAACAAAATGTTGAACCATTTAAAGTTTAAGGTTATGAAGAAGATGATGAACAAAGCGATGGCAGCCATGATAATGGTACTCGCAATGGCAATGCCTGCAAAGGCTGATAATAGAGGTCACGTAGTTGACAATGGCAGAAGAAATCATGCTGTTGTAGTAGATAATCATAGGAAGGATGCTCATTTCGACAAGAAGGACCACAAGCCTGGTCACATCGACATGAGGCATGCTTACCGTCCTGACATGAAGACCTGCAGCATCAGGGTAGGTCATCGTGATAATCCCAAGAGAATTGAGGCTAAAGCCCGTCGCATCAACGGTGTAAAGGATGCACACTGGAATGCACGCACTCGCGAAGTGGTTGTTAGCTACGATGCCAATAAAACGTCTGCGCGCTACATCAAGCGTATAGTCGCATAGTTTGTGTTGTTAATAGTTGAGAGCCTCTCCAGATTCTGGGGAGGCTTTTTCTGTATGTGCAAATAAGTGTTAAATCATTCTCTCCAATTGTTAATAAGTACCTTTGTTCATTCTTCTGTAATTAGAAATTAGTATATTTGGAGTGAAAAAACGCACTTAAGGTTAGTTTTTTCTGTAATCATGACCCGTAATACGACGCAAACACTTAATAAATTTACTAAATATGATGAATATGTCCGATGGTATTAGGATTAGACAGGATTTCGATATCCTGTTTGTTGATTCGGAAAAGAAGAAGGAGGACGTGAGATGAAAAAAATTGCCTTACTCCTTCTTATGTGTATAAGTGCCAGCCTTAATCTTTCGGCACGTGACCTGACGTTCCGTGGTGAGTCTCTGGCAACGGCTCTCGCAACCTTGCGCGACATGAATACGGGGTACACCGTCAATTTCATTGTGAACGACCTCGACCATCTGCCTGTATATGCCAGCCTCAACGGCCTCTCCATGACGGCTGCCATCAAACGGCTCTGCCAGGGTCAGCCCGTGAAGGCAAAGATAAAAGACAAGCAGATATTCATTCAGTATGACAAGGATTATAAGTTTCGCACCATAAAGTTGAATGGATGCGTCTATGATGCTGATACACGTCGGTATCTGATTGGAGCCAAAGTGGAAATGTTAGGAGAAGACAGCACGGTCATTGATACTACAAGTGCCAGACATTACATCTTTGGCTATGACGGGAGCGGAAAGGAAATAGGGAGCTATACGGGACATTTCTCTTTCGAAGTGCCTGCCCTCCCGCGCAATTATATCTTCCGTATCTCGTATGATAACTATCGGACCATATATTACAATTATGCGATGGACCATGTCGGACGTAGAGAAACGGCGCGGATGGTGTCATCGTTCTACATGCATAAGGAGAAAAGTACGTTACGGGAGGTAACCGTCACGGCATCGCGTGTCCGCTTCTATTACAAAGGCGATACCATTGTCTATAATGCCGATGAATTCAAGCTTGCGGAGGGTTCTATGCTGGATGCCTTGTTGAAGCAGTTGCCGGGCATGGAGCTCAAGGAAGACGGGCGTATCTATCACAACGGTAAGTTTGTGGATGACCTTTTGCTCAATGGGAAAGAATTCTTCCAAGGCGACAAGAAACTGTTGCTCAAGAACCTGCCGGCATATACGGTAAAGAACGTATCGGTTTACGACAAGCAGACCAAGGAGAATGAGTGGCTGGGGCGTAACGACGAAAGCACACAGCATCACGTCATAGACGTGCGTCTGAAGAAGGAATACATGAAGAACTGGATAGCAAATGTTGAAGCAGGGACCGGCATCCGTCAGGACGAGATGCCCTATCTGGCACGCCTCTTTGCCATGCAAAATACTGAACGCTCACGGATAGCTATCGTTGCCAAGGCAAATAACTTGAGCGATGATGGTTTCAATTTAAGTGGTGAGGAGGCATGGGCGCCAAATTCGGGGTCTCATCTTCGAAGCAACGAGATGGCATTGGTAACTGTTAGCGTGGAAAACGAGGACAAGACGAAGGATTACGATGGCCAAGTTGTTGTGTCGCATTCCACGACACGGCAAGAGCAGCGTACAACGTCACAGACTTTCTTGCCTAATGGCGATACCTATAACTACGACTTCAGTCATGCAAAAGATGATGATTGGTGGGTACAGACGTATAATGAATATACCTATAGGGGCAAGCAGGTGATGCTGAACGGCAGTGCCGAAGTGGAATACAATCATTTCAATAATACATCGGGTAGTACGTCGGGGTTGTTTGCTGCACCTGTATCAGAGGTCAGCTGTCAGTTGCTTGATGACCTTTTCTCCCCAACATCGTCCCGTCCCAATCTGCGTGATACGCTCATCAATCGCCAGTTGCGCGAGAACCTTGGCATAGGACATAACCTTGATACCTCTTTAAGGTTCTATGGAACTATGAAGATAAAGGGTACCAATGACATTCTAAAGTTCGGTATGGACGGCAATTACAGACATAATGCCCGACAGCAGTTCTCCAGGCAAAGCTCTGATTACACGGAGTCTCAACAGCCACCTCTCTTCCGTCACCAATTCGTCGACACGCCGCCTCGCAGCAAGTTTGAACTTTCTCCTTTTGTGGCGTACGTGTTTTCTCTGGGGAAAGGATACCGTAGGCTTGAAATGTGTTATCGCCTCACTCATAACAACCGGCGTGAGCAAGAGAGCATCTATCGCCTTGACCAATTGGCAGGTGCCGACTCTTCCTTTGCCCGCCCCATTGACCTTCTACCCAGTATGAGCGAGTATCAGCATGTCTTTGACCGCACAAACAGCAGCCTGAGCCATTACATAGAAAACAAACACAACTTTTATGCTACCTTTAAATATGTCCTCAATGAAGGGAATTGGGGGAAGCTATACATAGACACTGATGTCTTCTCTACGCTTAACCATCAGCGAAACGATTATGAACGTGGCAGCATTGATACGGTCCTTCATCGCTTTGCCCCTACCTTCGAATTCTCCGTCAAGCCATGGATCAGAACCAAAGACGGACATCATGCAGGACTTGAAGTACAACTGGAGAATGAAGCACCTGATCTGATGAATGAGGCTGCCATTGTTGACAATACAGATCCCATGAATATCCGTATCGGTAACCCGGACCTACGCTATGCTCTTTGCATGGAGACGACGCTCGACGGCAACTTGTATTCAATGAACAAAAGTATGCATAACCGTATAGACCTCAACTATGGTTTTACCCATAACGCCATAGGAATGGGGCAGGTTTATGATCGCCAGACGGGTATTCGCACCTACCTGCCTGAGAATGTCAACGGCAACTGGAAGGCTTTTGCAAGGCATACCATCAACTATAGCTTTGGCGATGGCAGGAAACACAGCGCCAGTATGGTCACACAGTTCAGCTATAAGAATAGTGTGGACCTGATGGGCGAGGAACAGGGAACAGAGGTCAGCGGGCAAGAGACGGCAACAGATAAAAGCACCGTCCGTAACATGATGCTCTCTTTTGCGCCTAAGCTCAGCCTTTCACTTGGCAAACATTTCCTGAACTTCTCTTCGGATTTCGCTTGGGACCGTTACAGCAGCGACCGAACTACGTTCCAGAACATCTCTGCCTGGCAATATCGTGTAGGAGCAGATGCTACTGTTCATCTGCCATGGAAGTTAGATCTCACTACCGCTCTCACCCTTTATGGGCGTACCGGTTATGCTGATTCAGAACTTAACACCAACGATGTTGTCTGGAATGGCCGTCTGGCCCGTCCCTTCCTCAAGGGTAAGTGGTTAGTGGTTGTTGACGGGTTCGATATCTTAGGTCAGCTTTCTAACGTCACACGCACTATCAATGCTCAGGGGCGTACAGAGACTTACACCAACGTGCTGCCTCGTTACGCCCTTCTACACGTGGTTTACCGATTTAACAACACATCTAAAAACCAAAAGTAATGAAGCAACTAGTTATTGTGCTGTTTGCTGCTATATGTTCGGCAGCCAACGCAGGGGAAAAGATTCTTGAACGTCCCGCGTTCAGGTCTGAAACAACATCCGACATCTTTCCTGTGAAGGTGGAATTGACAAAAGATGCTACCATAGTACACTTTCACGTGAATTGTGCTGCATGGAGAAAATGGGATATGGTTGGTGCCCGATTGGACGCTAACGGCAAGACCTTTGCCTGTCAGAAAGGTCGTATCATCACGCATGAAAGAAAGGAAGTGCTTGCTGATGAGGCGTTTGAGTTTGAGAAAGAATATGAGAAGAATGCACAAATGGACTCTGTCATCCTCTACTTCGCTCCACTTCCCAAAGGTACAAAGACTTTCGATTTCATAGAGAACGATGATGACGGGAGGTGGAAGTTCTATGGTATTCGTCTCGACAATAAACTATACCCCGAACTCTTGCCGGCTTATAAGCTAAGAAAGGATGAAGGGAAGCCCCTTGAACCTCTGACCCTGAAGTATGGAGAGGCTACGGCCACCATTACTATACTTGGGGATACCATCAATGATTTCAGCTGGTTTGGAGACCCAAGCCGTGACCCTATAACAAGTGAATACAATGTAAAGAGTGAGGGGCGTGGAAATATCTGCTGCTATTTCCAACCTGCTTATTCTGCCATAATGCCCAAGTTTATTGGCCCGAAGATAGACACAGACGGCTTTGGAGGTCAGTACAACATGATAGTGATTCCTGGCGAGACGCTGACAATAGATTTCGATCCTGCCACCTGTTATGCCATGGTGTATGACTTTGCAGCAGGAAAACCTTCCCATCAAGGCTATCGTTTGGGTGGTACAATTGGCGACCTCAACGAAGTTCTGTTAGATAATCAGAGACATTTCGTCCTCTACAAGATGTCGGAAATACCAACCTATAATGAAGTGAAGGACTTCCCTGAATGGCGCGAGAAGCTGTGGCAGAACCTCTGCGCAGTGCGTGATAGTGTAATGAATAGTCAGGATTATACCCGTAGGCAGAAGGATTTCTTTACGCTACTGATAGAAAGGGCCTATGTGCGTTGTAACGTCCTTTGCCTAGGCTTCCTAGAGTGGAAGAATAACTATTCCCTCCCTGATAGTGCTTTGGCTCACCTGAAGAATACTTATACTCTGGTTGACCCTCGTGCAAAGGAGCTACAGTTCTTCAAAGACGGAAGAAGCTTCTACTTCCCTCTCGTAGATGAAGTCCTGCCTTATTTCGATGCCAACGGCCTCACAGAAAGCGAGCCTTACAGGATGACAAAGGCTATGGCCGATGCCAAGAAGATAGGAGATGTTATGAAACAGGGAAAAGTTCTGCCTGAAAGCGAGATAGAGAAAGCCCATCCTTATTTCCAGCGTGTTCTTCGCGAATTCAACGATAGTAATCGCGTTCAATTGGAACGTATAGAACGCGAAGCAAAAGATCGCATAAAACCAACGCCCGACGTCCCTGGCGACAAACTTCTACAAGCCATTGTGGATGAGCATCCGGGTAAGGTTGTCTTCTTTGACCTCTGGGCTACTTGGTGTGGACCTTGCAAAAGAGGTATAGAGGCAATGGAGCCGCTGAAAGAGAAACTGAAAGGTAAGGATGTTGTGTTCGTTTATATAACAGACGAGTCAAGCTTCATGAATGCTTGGACAGAAAGTGTACTTAAGATTCCTGGTATTCATTATCGCATTTCTTCGATGAAATGGAAAGAAATACCCATTCCTGGTGGTATTCCACAATACTACCTTTATGACCGCCAAGGCAAGAAAATTTGGGAGCAGACCGGCTTCAATGACGAGGTGTTGAAGGATATTGAGGTGCAGATAAACAAGGCATTGGAATAAAAAGAGGTAAGCCCGTCGCCCCCTTTGATGCAAGGGTTTGACAGGCATTACCAACACTTTACCTTAAACAATTCTTTTCTACAAAAACCTTGTGTGTGCTTTCTATATTAACTTAACCTTGGTTGGGTACTACCAAACTTGTGCCAACCTCTGTTGTGACAGGTTGCTTATTCTGCTACCAAACAAGTGGCGCATGCTAGTAGCTGACTTCTGCTGGCAGAAGTTTTTGCTTAGCATCTCGGGCTTATTCTGATTAGACTGCTGCTGTACATTCTCAATCTTCCATTCCCCATTATGATTGTGGGCATTGTAGGCTGACCAGATGTTGGGAGCTAGGCAACTGATGTTCTTGCGAGCATTGTGTGTGATTACGCATGTCTGTGACACAGAAAATGTTTTCTGGGGTCTTGACACAAGATTTACTGCTGAAATAACTTGTGGAAACAGCGCGATGGCTATAATGTAAGTGAATATTCGTTTCATGTTCGTTCTTGTTAGTTGTGCGGTCAGGAGCTGTGATTGGTTTCCGTTCTTTCTTATGAAGTGGGTCCCTCACCGGGGAAGTCTGGCGGCAAATGCCGTTACAGACTTCCCAGAATTAAAGAAACAGTGTGAGGTTCAAATAAATGTGTGACAAACAGCGTGCGTGACCTGCTAGTATAATACTTTTGTCAGAAAATATATTATGCAATTAAATTACTATTCAATACCAAATTCACCTTCGTAGGTGGTTCCGTCGCATTCAATGCTAAGGGTGTAGATGCCATCTGCCAAACCTGACAGAGAAACGGTAGCTTCTTCTACAGTAGCGAAAGAGATGGTTCCGCTTGCTACCTCGAAGTCGTCCTCGTCATATATATAATAGGTAATGGTTCTACCTTCAGTGTCATAGAAGTTAAGACAACGGTTCTCCAGATCCAGCATGATGTCCATGTCCAATGTGACAACTTGTGCACGTCCTCTTCTGGGACCTACGTTACCACTTGTTGTAGGAACGGTTCTTGTACCTTGAACGACTACAGGTGTAGGTTCGTCTGCGCGTACATTAGATACTTGCATTACCAGAGCAAATAGAATCACGAAAAATTTTACTGTTGTTTTCATAACTTTTTTTGTGTTGGTTTTAATGTTTCGAATACAAAATTACGAGCTATCAACCAAACGCAAAAAATTTTTATGTTTCATTTTGTTTCACTTTTTGTTAAAAAATGTTACATTCTTTTTTTATTTCTCATAAGATTCAGAAATACAGAAAGATAAAACGTATCATAACACTACCTCTTTTAACCGTGAAACGTTGCAATGTGAAACAAAATGAAACATTTTTTCTGCAAAGAAACATAAATTATTCAATTTTTTTGTGTAGATTTGTACCCGATTTTAGGTGTGTAACATATGAAAAAACATCTTTTTTGGCACTTTTTCGTGCTCGTTTCCTTACTGCTGACAGCGTGTTCTGAAGATCGCTCTCTGGGCAGGATGGAGCAGATAAAAGCAATAGGTGACAGTGACCCGGAGATGGCATTGTCTATGCTTGATTCATTGGAAATTGAGGTCCGGGATAAAGGTGACTATATAAAGAGTAAATATGATCTCTTGCGTATCCGTTTGAATGATAAGGCATACAAAATACCTACCTCGGATATCATGATAAAGAAACTGGTGACCTTCTTCGAGGCCAATGGTTCTGATGCCGAAAAGCAGGAGGTTCATTACTATGCAGGCAGTGTATATCGTGATTTGCAGGATACTCCTCGCGCATTGGAGCATTTTTTTAAATCATTGGATTATGCAAATGCTAATCCCGAGAAATGCGATTCCGTAATGCTATGCAATACTTATTCCAATATTAACTACTTGGAATACAAAGTTCAGAATTACGGAGAATCGCTGAAAGCGGCAATCAAAGAGTTGGAAATAAGTAAGAAAACTAATACTGAATCTTCAATTCCCTTCTCGCATTTGGGTGCCTCTTATCAAGCTCTCAAGAAAAACAAGGAGGCAGAAATCGCTTATGATTCAGTATATTCGCATATTGTTCAGACTAAAACTGAGGCGGAAAATCAGAATGTAGTTGCTGCCTTGTTGTATCGCTATTCAGAATTGAAGGCAATGTCCAAAGCTAAGGATTGCATTAAGCTGATAAGGGAAAATCCGTTGGAGGGTGAACCTACATATGCTTGCGTAGCATTGGGGGAGTATTATAGGACACTGGGAAAGGTGGATTCTGCAGCTATTTATTTTGGCAGAATTCTGGATAAGTCGACAGATATATATGTGAAATATGACGTTACTAAGCTCATGTTTAACATGTATAATAGTGCGGATGACACGGAAAAGGCCAGGTTATATGCAGCGTCTTACATGATGTATAGCGACTCGCTGGACTTTGGTAAGCGTCAGGAATTGGCTGCAACGGTCAATAATGCCTACCAGTATCATCTGGATCAGAAAAGAGAGCAGGATCTGAAGGAGGAGAAAGAACGCTACAAGAGTATCTCTGTCATTGTATTTCTGGCAGGTTCGCTGATAGCTTGTGTGACTTATATTGTTAACTTCAAGAGAAAGCAGAGACACCTGAAAGAGGTGGCTGCCTTGTCGTCAGAATTGCAGCGTGTGTCGGACGATGACAAGAAGCTGCGCGAGGATATCAAGCGCAAGGAGAAGGACTTGGCAGAGTCAATGGCATCGCTGAAACGCTCTTCTTCAGAATTGGATGATGTAAAGAAAAAACTGCAGCGTGTGAACCAGGAACTGTTGGAGAATAATGATGTGCTGAAGAAGACGGAAGAGCAGTTGGAGGAGAAGAAAGAGCAGAACAAGACGTTCATAAAGTTGTTGCATCAGTCGGAATTTGAGGGTAAGGCAGAGGATGTCATCCGTGCTGTCCGTGCAGCCTCTAAGGGTAAGAAGGAGATGACGCTGGCCGAATGGAAACAACTCTACAAGGCTGTGGATGAGTTGTATCCTACTTTCCATGAGACGATTCTGAAACAGCACAGGCGTGTTAGCGACAAGGAAATGCAGGTGCTGTACCTGATACGTATAGGCTTATCTAAACAGCAGATCATAAACATGACGGATATAGCACGTGTTACCATCTGGCGATGGGAAAAGAAGTTTGAATGGGTGCTTACGTCAGATGAATGACAGATAAGAAAATAAAAAAGCATTTTGTTTCGTGATTTCCTCGGTTTGCACATACCTTTGAGACTATGTCTCGAAGTTACTCTCGTTCGGGAATAAAAATAAAAAAGTGGTTTTTATTTTGTATTCCGCTCACTTAATCGTATCTTTGCACCCCGAATTTATATATATAAGGTAGAATATGGAAATTGCAGACAAAATAATGAAGGCCGTGCAGGCCGTAATCGAGGAGTTGTACGGGCAGCAGGTACCAGAGAAAATGGTGCAGTTGCAGGAGACTCGTGCCGAGTTTGAAGGCCAACTGACATTGGTGGTATTCCCCTTCTTGAAGATGAGCAAAAAGGCTCCTGAGGCTACAGCACAGGAGATAGGTGAATGCCTGGTGGCTAAGGTGCCTGAGGTAATCAGTAAGTTTAACGTCATAAAAGGTTTCCTGAACCTGACCATCAATCCCGCTCAGTGGATTGAGTTGTTGGAGAGCATTCAGCAGAACCCCACCTTCGGTTTTACTCCCGTAACGGAGCAGAGTCCCTTGGTGATGATTGAATATTCAAGTCCCAATACCAATAAACCCCTCCATTTGGGTCACGTGCGTAACAACCTGCTGGGTTGGGCGCTGGCCAACGTAATGCAAGCCAACGGTAACAAGGTGGTGAAGACCAACATTGTTAATGACCGTGGTATCCATATCTGCAAGAGCATGCTGGCATGGCTGAAGTATGGCAATGGTGAAACTCCCGAGACAAGCGGCAAGAAGGGCGACCATTTGATTGGCGACTACTACGTGGCCTTCGACAAGCACTACCGCGAGGAGGTGAAGGAACTCGTTGCCAAGGGTATGGACGAGGAACAGGCCAAGCAGGAAGCTCCCCTTATCAAGGAAGCACATGAGATGCTGGTGAAGTGGGAGCAGAACGACCCTGAGGTTCGTGCCCTGTGGAAGAAAATGAACGAATGGGTATATGCCGGTTTCGATGAGACATACAAGGCACTGGGCGTAAGCTTCGACAAGATATACTACGAAAGCAATACCTATCTGGAAGGTAAGGAGAAGGTGGAAGAAGGTCTGGAGAAGGGTTTCTTCTATCGTAGAGAAGACGGTTCCGTATGGGCAGACCTGACCAAGGAAGGTCTGGACGAGAAACTGTTGCTGCGTTCTGACGGTACCAGTGTTTACATGACACAGGATATTGGTACAGCCAAACTGCGTTTCCAGGATTTCCCCATTGACAAGATGATATACGTTGTGGGCAACGAGCAGAACTACCACTTCCAGGTGCTCTCTATCCTACTGGATAAGCTTGGCTTCAAGTGGGGTAAGGACTTGGTACACTTCTCTTACGGAATGGTAGAGTTGCCTAACGGTAAGATGAAGAGTCGTGAGGGTACCGTTGTGGATGCCGATGACCTGATAGCTACCATGATTCAGGATGCCCGTCAGATGAGTGCCGACAAGGTGAACAAACTGGAGGGTATTACAGAAGAGGAGGCTCAGGAGATTGCACGTATCGTGGGTATGGGTGCCCTGAAGTACTTCATCCTGAAGGTGGATGCCCGTAAGAATATGCTCTTCAACCCTGAAGAGAGTATCGACTTCAACGGTAATACCGGTCCATTCATCCAGTACACATACGCCAGAATCCGTAGCATCTTGCGCAAGGCTGGTGAAGTAAACCTCACTGATTTGGCAAAAGATACAGAGCTGAGCGATAAGGAGATCAGTCTGATTCAGCATCTGCAGGGATTCCAGACAGCCGTCAAGCAGGCTGGTACCGACTACAACCCCAGCTGCATAGCCAACTACTGCTATGAGTTGGTTAAGGAGTACAACCAGTTCTATCACGACTTCAGCGTGCTGCGTGAGGAGGACGAGAAGAAGCGTCTGTTCCGTATTGCCCTCTCTGCTGCTGTCAGTCAGGTAATTAAGAACGGTATGGGTCTCTTGGGTATCGAAGTACCTGAGAGAATGTAGGACCCCCCGACCCCCTTTAGGGGGAGTGTGGTTAGCGGTTAAGGGTTAGCGGTTAGCGTAATTATGAATTGTGAATTATGAATTAACATAGCTGTGGATTACGAGAAGCTGAAAGGAATTGTTGATTTCAACGCTATTGCGGTGGATGCCGGCTGTAGCGGTAACCCGGGCCCTATGGAATACCAGGGGGTCTATCTGGGTAATGAACAACGTCTGTTCCACTATGGTCCTGTACATGGCACCAACAACATAGGCGAATTCCTTGCGATTGTCCATGCTTTGGCCCTTATCAAACAGAAGGGCTGGGACATGAAGGTGTATAGCGACTCGTACAATGCCATCCTTTGGGTCAAGAATCGCAGGTGCAAGACCAAATTAGAGCACACCCCAGAGACTGAGGGACTTTTCCAGTTGATAGCCCGTGCCGAGGATTGGCTCTGGAAAAATCCACAGCATGCACAAGTGTTGAAATGGGAGACCCAGCAATGGGGCGAGATCCCAGCTGACTTTGGAAGGAAATAGGCCCTCTCGACCTCCCCGAGAGGGAGGGAAATAGATTAACGGTTAGAGGTTAGCGGTTAGCGAAAATGTTTCAATGAAAAGAGTTTTATACATATTTCGGTTTGTAATGTTCCTCACCATCATATCGTTGGTGGGGAAAATTGCGTTTATGCTATATAATGCTGGAGAGCATTGCACAGTGCTGAACATCTTCAGCGTTTTGTGGACTGGTCTGCCATACGACCTGAGCGTAGCGGCATTGCTGACATTGCCTGTGTGGGTTGTGACAGCCTTCAGTCTGCGTTATCCCCAGATGCGTCTCAGGGCCATCCTGTCGCCTTATCTGGTATTGGCTCTCTTGTTTGTGGTTGTAGTGACGGTGGGTGATATTGTGATGTACCACCACTGGAAGTTCAAACTGGATGCCTGTATCTTCAACTATATGTCGTCACCCGGTTCTGCAGGAGCCAGTGCCCCTATGTGGTACATTGTGACGTGTCTGTCTTCGGCTGCCATCCTGATTATAGGAACTATTGTTGCTGCTATTCTGATGACTCCCAAGCGTGTGATGGAGGAGGGGAGAGGCATCAACAGAACCAACTTTCTGGCAACAGGAGCGCTGCTGCTCTTCACCGTTTGGGGAATAACAGGCCAAAGATGTACGGAGGCCAGTGTGTATGAGTTCCAGCCTATTGTGTTGAATCATGCAGCCGTGAATACCACAGGGCATATGCTGCATTCGCTGTGGATCTACCAGCAGGCACCCCAGAAGCAGGTCAGAAGTATGAAGGACGAGGAGTGCGATGCCCTGATGCAAGACCTCTATCCTGAACAGATGGATGATATCACAGATACACTGCTGACAACTACCCGTCCCAATGTGCTGACCATTCAGTTGGAAAGCTTCGGTGCTTCTTTTGTGGAGACACTGGGTGGGGCAGAAGGCGTTACGCCAGAGCTGTGCCGATGGATGAAGCGGGGTGTGAACTTTACCAATGCATGGACCAGCAGCTTCCGTACGGACAGAGGAACGGTATGCGCCCTTTCCGGTTACCTGTCTTATCCCACCTACAGTCTGATGATGGAGGATGATTGTCTGGGCAACTTCCCCAGTTTGGCAAGCACGCTGGCTGCTTATGGGTATAAGACCGACTATCTGTATGGTGGTCATTCCGAGAATATGAACAAGCGCAACTATCTGCTTGCATCCGGTTTCCAGAATATATGGGACATCAGCAATCTGGATGTTCCTGAGGAGGAACGTGATGCGTGGGGAGCCAATGACAGTATTTCCTTCCAGCGCATGTACAATATATTGACTACTCGTAAGGATCCTGCCTGGTACTTTGGCTACCAGTCTGTATCCAGCCACGAGCCTTGGACGGTTCCCTATCATAAGTTGGAGAATGAGGTGTACAATGCCTTTGCCTATACCGACCATTGCCTGGGTGCTTTCCTTGATAGCCTGAGCCATACGCCTGTATGGGATAATCTGGTGGTAGTCATCTTTGCTGATCACGGAAGTATGTACCAGTTGGATTACCAGCATCCTATGTTCTTCAGAATGCCTCTGCTGATGGTGGGAGGTGCTGTGAAGGAGCCAAAGACATACAATATGTTTGTCAGCCAGAGTGATATGGTGGGTACATTGCTTGCGCAGATGCAGATAAGTCGTAAGGATTATCCCTGGAGCCGTAATGTGCTGAGTAAGAATTACAAGTATCCCTTTGTCTATGCTACCTATCCTTCGGGAATGCTCTATGCCGACAAGACGGGTGTGACCATGATGGACTTGCAGTCGGGCTGCGTGGTATATTCAGATGGTGAACTGGCTGAGAACAGGGTGCTTCGTACAAAAGCCATCCTGCAGCGCAGTTATGACAGATTAACGGAAATTACAACCCCACCCCAACCCTCCCGAGGGAGGGAGAAAAATCTCAAGTCTCCCCTCGGGGAGGTTTAGAAGGGGTTTTTCGCTAACCGCTAACCTTTAACCGCTAACCGGAAAAAATGAGAAGATTATTCCCTATATTGATGTGCCTGCTTTACTCTGTAAGCATGATGGCTCAGGATGTTGTCCTACAGGACAGCATTGCTGATGTGTGCGGCACGGAGCATAAGTTCAAGGCCAAGCAACTGATAATACCGGGGGCATTGATTACTGCCGGTAGTGTGGGAATTGCCTTTCATGAAGAAGTGGGATGCTGGGGCGAGGGCTCTCATACCAAGGTGGACAACTATATCCAGTATGCACCTGTTGCGGCAAATCTTTTTCTGGGTTGCTTAGGTGTAAAGCATAAGCATGATCTTGCTGACAGAGTGCTGATTTCTGCTACTGCCTATGCTGTAGAGTTAGCTTTGGTAAACAGCCTCAAGTATTCTGTCAGAGAAAGAAGACCTAATTGTGAAGATACAAAATCCTTTCCTTCCGGACATACTGCCACGGCGTTCACGGGTGCGGAACTGGTGCGTAAGGAATATGGTTGGGGAATAGGTTCGGCCGCTTATGCTATTGCTGTTGCAACAGGAGCTTTGCGTGTGTATAACAACAAGCATTGGTGCAATGACGTGCTGGCAGGAGCCGGTATAGGTATTCTTTCGGCCAACGTGGCCTATTGGCTTTATCCCTTGGAGAAGAAACTGTTTACGTCCAAGAAGAATAAGCAGAATACCGTCAGTAAGATGGTGGTGCCCACCTTCGAGACGGAGCATAATACCATAGGATTAGCCTTTACGGCAGTCCTGTAGAAATTTTGAGAAGAATAAAATATACAATATAATATTATGGAAAAGAAATTCAAGAGAACCCTTGTAACGTCCGCTTTGCCATACGCAAACGGTCCTGTTCATATAGGTCATTTGGCAGGTGTGTATGTTCCTGCTGACATCTATGTCCGTTACCTGCGTCTGAAAGGTCGTGATGTGTTGTTCGTCGGTGGCTCAGACGAGCATGGCGTACCTGTTACCATCCGTGCCCGCAAGGAGGGAATCACCGTTCAGGAGGTGGTTGACCGTTACCATTATCTTATTAAGGACAGCTTCGAGAAGTTTGGCATCTCATTTGATGTATACAGTCGTACTACCAGTAAGACACATCATAAGTTGGCCAGCGATTTCTTCCGCAAGCTCTATGACGATGGTAAGTTCGTTGAGCAGGTAAGTGAGCAGTTCTACGATGAGCAGACAGGACACTTCCTGACCGACCGTAACATCAAGGGCGAATGTCCCCGCTGTCATGCTCCTGAGGCATACGGAGACCAGTGCGAGAAGTGTGGTGCAACCCTTTCTCCCGAGGAATTGATCAATCCCTATAATGCAGAGACCGGCAATCCTCTGGTCAAAAAGGCTACCAAGCACTGGTACTTGCCTCTGGATAAGGATCAGACTTGGTTGGAGAAGTGGATTCTGGAAGATCATAAGGAGTGGCGCTCAAATGTATACGGCCAGTGCAAGAGCTGGTTGGACGGAGGCTTGCGTCCCCGTGCTGTGACCCGCGACTTGGACTGGGGAATTCCTGTTCCCGTTGAAGGTGCCGAGGGTAAGGTGCTGTATGTTTGGTTTGATGCTCCCATCGGCTACATCAGCAACACTAAGGAACTATGTGACGCACATCCCGAGTTGGGCTCATGGGAAACATGGTGGAAAGATCCCGAGACCCGTCTGATTCACTTTATTGGTAAGGACAACATCGTGTTCCACTGCATCGTGTTCCCTGCTATGCTGAAGGCACACGGCGATTATATCCTGCCTGATAATGTGCCCAGTAATGAGTTCCTGAACTTGGAAGGCAATAAGATTTCAACCTCTAAGAACTATGCTGTTTGGCTGAATGAATATCTGGAAGATCTGCCCAACCGTCAGGATGAGCTCCGTTATGTGCTGACAGCCAATGCGCCTGAGACAAAGGATAATGACTTTACATGGGCTGATTTCCAGGCTCGTTGCAACAATGAGTTGGTGGCTGTATATGGTAACTTTGTGAACCGTGCCCTGCAGCTTACTCAGAAATACTACGAGGGTGTGGTTCCTGCCTGTGGCGAGTTGAACGACTACGACCGCGAAACTCTGGCTGAG
Source organism: Bacteroidaceae bacterium (assembly GCA_017619585.1). The sequence goes on along the minus strand of JAFZSA010000034.1, from coordinate 533,231 downwards.
TTCCAGGGCGTGAAGGAGCGTCTGGAAGCTCTGTTGGAAGGCTTCAAGTTCCGTGAGGCACAGAAAGAGGCTATGAATCTGGCTCGTATCGGTAACAAATATATTGCAGACTGCGAACCCTGGAAGGTCATCAAGACCGACCCTGAGCGCGTAAAGACCATCATCAATATCTCTTTGCAGTTGACAGCCAACCTGGCTATTGCCTTCGAGCCATTCCTGCCCTTCAGCAGTAAGAAACTCCGTGAGATGATAAGCCTCACCCCAGCCCTCTCCAAAGGCGAGGGAGAAAGTCTGTGGGAGTTGCTTGGACGCACCGATATCCTGCCTGCCGGTACACAGTTGCCTAAGCCAGAGTTGCTCTTCACCAAGATAGAGGATGATGTGGTAGCTGCTCAGATTAAGAAGTTGGAGGATACCATCAAGGCCAACGAGGCTGCCAACTATAAGGCTGCTCCCGTAAAGGATATTATTCCCTTTGAGGACTTCGAGAAACTGGATATCCGTGTTGGTCTTGTAAAGGCTTGCGAGAAGATAAAGAAGAGCAAGAAACTGCTGAAGTTTACCCTTGATGACGGTAGTGGTAAGGACCGTACTATCCTGAGTGGTATTGCCCAGTGGTACGAGCCTGAGCAGTTGGTAGGTAAGCGCGTTTTGTTTATTGCTAACCTGGCTCCCCGTCAGATGATGGGCGAGGAAAGTTGCGGTATGATTCTCAGCGCTGTAAACTATAATGGCGACCTCAGTGTGACCACAACACTGGACGAAGTGAAGGGTGGAAGCCAAGTTGGATAAGTTTTTTGTACAAACTGTTGGCTGTTTCGTGAAAAAGATGTAATTTTGTCACGCAAATTAACAACGAAGGTAACAAAAAGCATTATAATTATGGAAAAGATCCGCGTAGCAGTAATAGGTTACGGAAATATTGGTCGCTATACCATTCAGGCTTTGCAGGCCGCTCCTGATATGGAGATTGCAGGTGTAGTTCGTCGCGCTGGTGCTGAGAATAAACCTGCAGAACTGGCTGACTATAAAGTGGTAAAGGATGTAGAAGAGTTGGGTAAGGTTGATGTGGCTATCTTGGCAACTCCTACACGAAACGTTGAAGAATACGCTTTGAAGTGTCTGGCTAAGGGTATCAATACTGTTGACAGCTTTGATATTCACGGACTTATCTGTGACCTGCGCCGTAGTCTTGACGCAGCTGCCAAAAAGACAGGTGCCGTAAGCATCATCAGTGCTGGATGGGATCCCGGATCAGATAGTATTGTCCGTACTCTTATGCAGAGTCTGGCTCCTAAGGGAATCACATACACCAACTTTGGTCCTGGTCGTAGCATGGGTCATAGCGTATGTGTTCGCAGCAAGGAAGGTGTTAAGGATGCTCTTAGCATGACTATTCCCGTAGGCGAGGGTATTCACCGCCGTATGGTGTATGTAGAATTGGAGGAAGGCGCCAGTTTGGAAGCTGTTACAGCTGCTGTTAAGGCCGATCCATACTTTGCCAGCGATGAGACACATGTCTTCCAGGTTGATAGCGTAGATGAGTTGAACGATGTGGGTCATGGCGTAAACTTGGTTCGTAAGGGCGTGAGTGGTCAGACACACAATCAGCTCTTCGAGTTCAATATGAAGATCAATAACCCCGCTCTGACAGCTCAGGTATTGGTAAATGCTGCTCGTGCTACCCTCAAGCAGCAGCCTGGAGCATATACTATGATTGAGATTCCCGTTATTGATTATCTGCCCGGTGACCGCGAGGATATCATCCGTCATCTGGTTTAATTCATAGTGCATAACTAGGTTTTCATAAATTTATGTGATATGGTCACTGCGTGAGGCCTAAAAAAGCCTCACGCAGTGTTTTTTTTACCCTTTGTTAAGCCCTTTTTTGCTACAAATGCCTTGTATTTGATAATTATTCTTAAAATAATTTGAAGCAAAGTGTTTTATCGCTATTTTTGTACGCCTTTTGAGCGAAAAATACACAAAAATACATACATATTTTATTTTAAACTTTAATTCTACAATTCTATGAGTAAAAAGATTTCAAGCATGTTCTTGACGGCTATTTTGGCGGTTGTCAGCATGTCTGCGTATGCGCTGGACAAGGTAAACGGTGCATACCAAATTGGTACGGCGGAAGACCTGAAAGCTTTCGCTGAGCTCGTGAATGGTGGAGAAAGAAGCGCCAATGCCATCCTGACGGCTGACATTGACAAGGGCGCAGACATTCTCAAGATTGGCGTTGGAGGAGATTATCAGGGTTTCTTTGACGGTGCCGGTCACACCATCACTATTAATTTAACGGATGGGGAGGACGGCGAAGGTCCTGCTTTGTTCCGTGGCGTAGGTAATCGTGGTATTGTCCAGAACCTGAAGGTTCAGGGTACTATTACAACTGGCAAGTACAAGCATACGGCAGCTATTGCCAACTACAGTGGTGGTATCATCCGCAGCTGTTTTGTAGATGTAACTGTTAATGCAAACTTTGCAGATAATGCAGACGCCAGCATTGGTGGTGTAGCAGGCCAGCTGAATAAATGTGCACTTATTGACAACTGTCTTTCAAAAATCAAAATCTTAGGTTCAACCACACACAAGTGCGGTGGTCTGGCAGCTTGGGTTGATGCTCAGCGCGTTAACATCGTAAACTGTTTGGTAATCAATGACAAGGAAAGCAACTTCAACTGGTCAGATGGCAAGAGTGCCGGTTTGGTACGTGATGGCGACGGTCTTCGTAAAGTTGTTGATTTGTCAACGTACAATGCAGACAGCTACAAGAATCGTCCTGAAGGCGCCAACGCCAACAACTATGTTACCAACGACTGGGGTGTTCTCAGTATTGGAACAGCTGTTGTTACTCCTGAAGAGGTTGCAAGCGGTAAGGTATGCTATCAGCTGAACAGCGACCAGAGCCACATCGGCTGGGTTCAGAACATTGGCGACCCATATCCCGTACCTGCTGTTTTCGGCAAAGATAAGGGTCAGGTTTATGCTTCTACTGCTACCGACTGCCAGGGTAAGGCAACAGGAGATGTTACCTTCAGCAACACTCCCGGCAACGCTGCAGTTACCAAGCACACCTATGACAAGTATGGCGTCTGCACCACTTGCGGTCAGTTCAATTGGAACAGCTTCAACTTCGATGATCCCACAAGATTCGAGCCTGCTACCAAGTCTGTTCTTCTCGGCAGTGCAGAAGACCTCTTCTTGGCAGAAGGTTGGAACCGTCTGCAGAACGGCTTTAAGCTGAACATGAAGATGGTGAACGACATTGAGTGTACTCCTGCTGAAGGTCAGCTTATCTTCAACGGTAACGACTGGGTGGATAGCGACTTCAATGGCGATGGTCATACAATTACCATCAACTTGGTTGACATAAAAGAAAATGGTGCAGCCCTTTTCCCATTCTTCGACGGTAATTTCGAGAATGTTATTATGCACGGTTCTATTAGCACTGCCAATTCATGGGCTGGTTCTGTTGCCGGTCGTTTCTATGGCAACGGACAGAAGGTTCGCAACGTATTCTCTGATATTACTATCAATACCACAAAGACAGGTGATAACACCTCTGGTGGTTTAATTGGTATCCCGTATACAAATACCTCAATCGAGAACTGTATTTATGCAGGTGATATCAATGGTGTAGAAGGTACGGAAGCTATTGCCGGTCTTGTCGGTTGGGCAAATGGTGGTACAAACTACATCACCAATTGTGCTTTCTTGGGAACGATGACCAATGCGGGTGGTGACTCTCATACTATTACTCGTAACTATGGTATTGCAGCTTGCAATAATGTTTATACTATTAATGAATATGGTAATGGAGCCGATGCCGGTAAATATATCAAGTATTTGAATCCTAATGGCGTTGCAAGTGGTGAGTTGGTTTATATCATGAATGATAAGGCCGAGGGCGTAGAGCGTTTCTATCAGAAGATTGGCGTGGATAACTATCCATTGCCTGTTGCAAAGGAAGGCACACTTGTCTATATTGACAAATTCAAATGTGACGGCACGCCTTGGACTTATGCCAACACACCAAGATTGTCTGACCCTGTTATTCCTGATCATCAATTTGATGCTGACGGCATCTGTACTGTTTGTGGTGAACTTGAGAAAGATGCTGACGGTTACATGAAGATTGGAAATGCAAGGGCATTGGTTCAGTTCTCTAAACTCATAAGTAACGGCAAAACTACAATCAAGGCTCGTTTGTATGATGATATTGATATGTCTAATATTGAATACGAGCCTGCTGGTAACTGGTCATACGTTTATACTGGCGAGTTTGATGGTCAGTTCCATACTATTAGTAACTTGTTTATTGATAATGACAAGAACTATCAAGGTATGTTTGGCGTTATCGGTGATAGTGCTGTAATCAAGAACTTCGTCTTGGATGAGACTTGTTCTATCAAGGGTAATGCTTTTGTTGGCATTATTGGTGGTACCAATGGTAGTGGCAGCGTTTACATTTCTAATATAGGTAATGAAGGAATTGTCACATCTATCAATCAGAACGCTGCAGGTATCGTCGGTGTTGACTATAGCGGTGCTACGGATATGTTTATCAGCAATTGCTACGTAACAGGTCAGATTAATGGCGGAAGAGAGTCTGGTGCAATCTGTGGTTATTCAAGTCCTAATTCTCAGGTTACCAATTGCTGGAGTACAGCTACCATGCCACAGTCTGCTATTTATTCTAGCGACTCCTTCACTCGTGGACAGGCATTCGTTACCAACTGCTACGAAGCTGAATTGGATGGCGTAGATGCAAACAAGCAGCAGCACAACAAACCCATGCAGGAAAAGAGCAGAACTATCCTCCTTGATTCTGAGGAATTAAACAATGGTATTCTCTGCTTTAAGTTGAATGGTAACCAGTTCCGCAATCCTGTCTGGTATCAGACATTGGGCGAGGACGATATTCCCACACCTGATCCTTCACATGGTGTTGTTCTTTATGCTGCAGAAACAGTGTATAATGTAAGCGAGGAGACTGTTTCAGATATAAAGGACGCTGTTGCAAGTTATTATAATGGAATGTATGAAGACTCAATTGCTTATACTGTTGCAGTAGAAGACTTCAATGCCAAGGTGGAGGCTTTGGGTGGAGTTACTACTGTTATTGAGCTTGCAGACGCATTGGATTCTCTCTATGCAGCTGAGACTGTTGTTCAGACCAGTGTCGCCGTTTACAAGAAGTATCAGGATAAGTGCGAGGAGATTCAGACCTATATAAAGAATCACAATGACTTTGCCGGTCCTGCCCGTGATGAGCTGGAAGCATATCTGGAAGAGAACTTTGTAGATATCATAGATCAGCATGAACTTATTGATTCTCTGATTGAGAAAGAGATAGTATATGTAGACGAGTTGTTTAACAAGGCTCTTCAGGACGGCTATGTAGCCGGTTCAGATGTGACCAGCCTGTTTGCTAATACTGACTTCCACAACGATGTTACGGATGGCTGGTCTTCAAGCATGAACAAGTATGCAAATTCACGTAGTACCGTAACTATCAACAAAAAGCCCTATTATGGTTGTGAGGCTTGGAACACCAAGTTCGATATGCATCAGACCGTTAAGGGCCTGAAGCCAGGTTACTATCTGGTAAGCGTTCAGGGTGCTTTCCGTCCCAGTAACGACCGTTATAGCTACAACTACGCTGCTCAGGTTTATGCTAATGACAATGTAAACTATCTGCAGTCTGTATTAGAGGGCTATATAAGTGTTGATCAGGCTGTTGATCAGGAGAATGTTTACCTCACTCAGTTTGGCGGTGGTGATGCTACATTCGACTGGCCTATTTACGAGGATGGTGTCTCTACAGAAGGAGAAAATGGCCTTAAGGGATATGTTTTACATGGTCCTTCAGGTGTTGCCGTTGCAGGATATGCAGGCCGTTGTCAGAACTATGTCATTGCCAAGGCCGAGGGCGATAGCCTGACTATTGGTATTACGAACCCCGGTACTAATTACGGTAGTGACTGGACAGGCTTCACTTCTTTCAAGGTTGTATATGCCGGCGAGGGTGATGAGGCTGAGACATATATTGACAAGGCTCTGGAGAGCATGGTGGCCCGTGCAAACATAATCATTGAGGAATACAGAAGTGAAAAAGCGCTCCTGCAGATAAAAGATGAGGGTCAGGCTCCCAGCTATCCTGCTGCCTTGAAGGAGGCTTTGCAGGCTGCTGTAGCTGCTGCTGATGCTGCTCAGGGTGCAGAGGCTAAAATGAAGGCTGCAGAAACCTTGAGCCAGTTGTTCAAGGAATTCTATGAGGCTCGTCAGGCTTATCTGGCATTCTATAAGACTATTCCTGTAATCGAGGCAATAGACGCTTGGAACCTTCCTTTGGTAGAGAAGGACGAGAATGGCGAATGGGTAGAAAAGGACGAATATGTATTTGGTGATAATCTCTTTGATGTTGTAGAGATGTTGGCAGATGCGTATGCAAAGGGTTCTTTCTCTCTTGAAGAGGCCAAGAATGCTGCAGTTTCAAATATTCCTGAGATTTCAGATATCGTTCCTCTTAAGGACGAGGATGGTTACTACCTCATTACCAATCCTAAGCAGTTCGTTGCTTATCGTGCTATTTTCCTTGAGTTGGACCATGCTGTCAAGGCTAAGCTTGTGAATGACATTGACATGACTGGCATTGGTATGCAGCCCTTCGGTAACAATACCAAGGGAACTGAAGATGCGGGTGTTAATTATAAGGGTGTCCTTGACGGTCAAGGCCATGCTTTGGAGAATGTCTACATCAAGTTCCTGGGCGGACGCGGTTGTGCTCTGTTCTATGAGTTGGATAACGCTACTGTCAAGAACCTGAAGTTAACAGGTGAATACTATGGCGACATGCAGCGTATGGGTGGTCTTGCCCGTTATACTACAGGTGCCGTAAAGATAGAGAACTGCGAGATTGCCGTTGTTATGCACAATGAGATTGAAGGTGATGCTACCACTGGTGGTATCATGGGCGTTTGTAGAGGCGGTGCCAGCGTAGTTGTCAACAACTGCCTTGTCAATTGTACCTTCATTGGTGATAAAGCCCACTCCTTTGGTGGTGTGTGCGGTTGGAAAGACGGAGGTGCAAATACCCTCACTCTTAATAACGTCTTGATTCTTAATCAGTACGAAACCGCTCCAGAACCTTCCTCATATCCTTCAGATGTAATTTCACGTTCTGGATGTACAGTTAACAATGTCTTCTATGCAGAGCGTAGTTTGGTTCCGGGTGCCAGTACACGTGGCACAAAGGCTACTGACGCTCAGTTGGCAAGTGGTGAGATCTGCTATAAGTTGAATGGTGAGAACCAGGGTGAGAATGCAGCATGGTACCAGACTCTGGGCGAGGATGCTACTCCTGTTCTTGACAAGACACATAAACTTGTCTTGTATGATACGGTTCTTGGCTATTACAATGAAGGTGAGGATCCTGATTTCATTGAAAATATCACGCCATCCCTCCCTGATACCAAGGGTGCTATCTTCAACCTGGCTGGTCAGCGTGTAAACAAGGTCCAGAAGGGTATCTACATTGTTGACGGGAAAAAGGTATTGTTTAAGTAATTTTCATTCATTCTATATGCAGGAAGAGGGGAGTTTAGGCTTCCCTCTTCTTTTTTTTGTCCCACTTTCCGGAAAGTTTTAAGTTAATTGTTTTTGCGGCTCAGTTAGATAAAAACTATTCCCAAGTTGGGAAAATATCTTTTTGTGTTTAGAGAAAATAGGGCACATTTCCACTTTTCTTTATCTTTCTTTATCCTTTCTTTGCATAATATGCTTATTCCTCCAAAATTCTTCCGTAAAAGTTTGCGGCAATACCAATATTCCTTATCTTTGTGAGCCACAAACTGTAAACTGACAGATTATTAACCATTTTTTTGACTATACATTAACTTAATTTATTAACTGTTTTTATTAACTAATTAACATTTCATTCAATGAGTAAGAAACTACTTCACATGTGTTTGATGGCCATATTGATGGTCTTCAGCATGTCTGCGTATGCGCTCGAGAAAGTCGGGAATGTGTACCAGATTGGAACGGCAGATGACTTGAAGGCATTTGCCGAACTCGTGAATGGTGGTGAGGCCAATGCCCGTGCAGTCTTGACTGCCGACATTGACAAGGGCATGGACGGTACCATGATTGGTCGGGACGGACTCGACTTCCAGGGTATCTTCGACGGCGCTGGTCATACCATCACAATCAATCTTTTTTCAGCAGGTTCTCAAGGTACGGCAATCTTCCGTAATGTTGGTGTCCGTGGCCTTATCCAGAACCTGAAGGTTCAGGGTACTATCACTACCGACCAGAAACTGGCTGCCGGTATTGCAGTATGGAGCAGTGGTATCATCCGTGGTTGCTACGTTGATGTAACTGTGAAAAGCTCCTTTGCTGGTGATGCCACTCATGGTGGTGTTGTTGCAGTCGGCAATCGAGGTCTTGTTATTGAGAACTGTTTGTCTAAGTTCAAGATTCTAGGTGCTGCCACTCAGAATTGTGGTGGTCTTGTAGGTTGGCTCGACAATCCTATGAATGCTGTGAACAACCTTGTCATCAGCGATGGTAGTTCTTTTGATCTCAAAAATGGTGGCAGTGCCAACATTGCCCGTAATGGCGGTAACGTTAGAACGGTCGACTTGGCAAAGTATAACGAGGATTCCTATGCAAATCGTCCTGCAGGTGCAAACTATAACAACTATGTCACCAACCAGTGGGGTGATAACGTTGCTACATCGGTTGTTTCTTACGACAATCTTGCTGACGGACGCATTTGCTACCAGTTGAACACCGACCAAAGCAAGATTAACTGGGTTCAGGAGATTGGCAAGGATGAATTTCCCGTTCCTGCAGCATTCGGAAGTAAGCAAGTATATGCTTCTGCTGCTACAGGTTGTAATGGCAAATCAGAGGGCGACCTGACTTTCTCTAATACAGGTACTGTTCAGGCTGCAGCACACTCGTTTGATAAATATGGTATCTGTACTGCTTGCGGATGCTTCAACTTCCAAGGTCTTGAATTCAGTCCTGAGGATAATGCCTACCTTCTAAAGAGTGCTGAGGATATAGACTTGGCAGAAGGCTGGAACCGTGTAGGCGACGGCTTCAAGGTTGACTTGAAGATGGCTAATGACATAGAGTATGCAGCAGAGTCCAACCACTACATCTTCAACACCAGCAACTGGGTTGATGGTAACTTCAACGGCGACGGTCATGAACTCACCATCATAATGGATATTGAAGGAAGCAATGCGTCTTTCATTCCCCAGTTCTCTGGTACATTTGAGAATGTTGTCATGCATGGATCTATCACTACTACCGGTCAGTATGCCGGCTCTATTACTTCTCATACTCGCAGTGATAAAGTGAAGGTTCGTAATGTCTTTTCTGACGTTGAAATCAACACAACTCATCCTGGTGACAATACTACTGGCGGTTTATTTGGTGTTGTAGAGACAAAGACAATCGTAGAAAATTCTATCTATGCCGGTAATATCACAGGTAATGAGGGAGGAACATCAGAGTCTCTGGCCGGTATCAGTGGATGGTCAAGTGGTCAGTTGTATCTTACCAATTGTGCCTTCCTTGGCACATTGAATAATGTAATCGGTGATTCTAAGACTCTTTCCCGTAATCCTGCAAACATGACTTGTGAAAATGTCTATTTCGCTAATTCATATGGTTACCAGGACGAGGCAAAGGCTACTCTTATAGAGGATCCAGAAGATATTGAGAATGGTGCCCTTGCATATGCTCTGAATGGTAATCAGGGTGGTGTAGAGCGTTTCTATCAGAAGATTGGTGAGGATCTCATGCCTATGCCTATTAAGAAGGAAGGTGCGCTTGTATATGCCAATGCTCCGGAGTACCGTTGCGATGGTCAGCCTTTGGGTGAGACTACATACAGTAACGCACCTTCTGGTGATCCTGTTTTGCCTGATCATCAGTTTGAAGAAGGTTTCTGTACTGTCTGCGGTGGCATACAAGAGGATTATATGACTCCCGTTGACGGATGGTACGAAATCAGCAATGGTGCCCAGCTTGTATGGTGGACCAACTATGCAGCCAAGCATCTGGATGCCAGCGCACGTCTGACGGCCGATATTGATATGGATGGCTATTGCGACCGTTGGGCCAATGTGGGTACCGAGGGCGCTCCCTTCTATGGTAACTTCGATGGTCAGTTCCACACCATCAGCAACTTGATTGTTGAAAAGTCTCAGAGCAATGGTGTAGGTCTTATTGCCGTTATGAATAGTTTGCCTTCAAAGGGCTTTGGTGGTATCAGCGATGCTGATGCACGTGCTGCAGAGGGCGTATATATTAAGAATGTAACCCTCGACGAAAGCTGCTCTCTCACAGGTAAGGGCTATGTTGGTCTGGTTGGTATGACGGCTCCCTGGGCTGGTCATGTCAACATCAAGGGTGTCATGATGTGTGGTGATGTAACAGCCGCTGATGGTCCCAATGCTTCCGGTGTGTTTGGTTGCGTTATGGGTTCTTCCTGCCACGTTACCATTGACAACTGCGGTATGGTTGGTAATGTATATGGCTCAAAGGAGAACGGCTCATTCTCTGGCTGGCTGGGTAGCTATGCCGAGGTAACCAACTGCTTCGCTGTAGGTGAAGTTCAGGGTATTGAAAGTGAAGACCGCTACTTTGCCCGTTATGGTAGTGCTACTATTACCAACTGCTATGCCAAGTTTGGTACTCAGGTGCCACTTGTAAGCGATGAGGATTTCCAATCCGGCGCCCTTGCATGGAGAGCTAACGGCAGTCAGTTCCGTACCTCTTATTGGTATCAGACCATTGGCGATGATTTGTATCCCTTTGCAGATCCTTCTCATGGAACTGTCATTTTTGCTGCCAATCAGTATTTCTCTGTAGCTAATGAAGAGGATCTGGCAAGCGTTGCCGATGAGATTAAGACATTCGAGGAGGAGGCACTTGAAGGGGTTATAGCTACTCAGTCTCTGCTTGTTGATTGCCAAGAGAAAATCGCAGCGTTGACTGAAGCTGCAACTCTTGGTGAGTTTGCTGACGCTATTGATTCTGTCAACGTAAAGAAGGCTGCAGTTGCTGATAATGCTGCTGTATATCAGACTTATATCGACAAGTGCGAGGAAATCAAGGCATTCCTTGAGTCAGATAAGAGTTTCGCTGGTACGGTACGTGCAGCTCTTGAATATTACCTCTCTGAGTTGGATGAACCAGACGATGATAATTCTCTTGGTACCTACGAGTACATCAAGGAGATTCACACAGCTACGGCCGAGGAGATTGCTGCCGAGACAGAGCGTGTTGTCAAGTGGTTGGCCGATGCTATTGCCGATGATTATGTTCCCGGAACTGATGTCAGCAGTTTGATTCCCAACTATGACTTCAGCAAGGAGAAAGAGAATTGGACCGATGGCTGGTGCACGGGTTATGGACAGACCAAGAACGAAGAGGGCAAGACCTTTATTGGCGTTGAGGCCTGGAACGTGACTGGCGATATGTACCAGACAGTCGAGAACATGAAGCCTGGTTACTATCTGGTAGGCATCAACGGTGCTTTCCGTCCCAGCAACAACCGTTACAGCACCAACTATGCTGCCGGTATCTATGCTAACGGCGTATTCAACTACTTCCCCACTGTAGTCGAGGATTACATTGCTGTCAAGGATACTATGGATCAGGATAATTGTAATCTGCATGGCGCAGGTGCTCATGACCTTGCTATCTATGAAGACGGCTTCTCTACCAATGATGATAATGGTTCCGCGATTATAGGCTATGCTGTTCATGGTGAAACAGGTATGGCCATCGCTGCCAAGGTAAATCGTTACCAGGTTTATACCATTGCAAATGTGGGCGAAGATGGAAAACTTACCATCGGTATCAAGAACCCAGGTACAAAGTACGGCAATGACTGGACAGGCTGGGGTGCCTTGAAGGTTATTTATTGCGGTGATGACGAAGACAAGGTAAACGGTGCTCTTGATAATGTACTCGAGAACATGGCAGTTCGTGCTCAGAGTATCAAGGATTACGAGTGTGATGAAGACACTCCTGCTGCAGGTCCTAACTTCCCGGCAGAGCTGAAGTTGGATCTTGAAGCTGTTATGGCTCAGGCTCAGGCTGCAGAAAACGTGGCTGCCAAGGCTGAGGCAGCAGCTGCATTCTCTGATATCTTCCAGAAGATTTATGAGGGTAAGCAGGCTTACATTAAGCTTAACACTTTGGGTGTTGCTCTTGAAAACATCGAGGGTGGCAACTTGCCTTATGTTGAAAAGGACGAGGAGACTGGCGAATGGTTCGAGACTGGTGAAATGGTATTCACTGAGGCTGAGACCGATTTCCTCTATAATGATGCAGCCCTTACTCTGATTGATGCATATGCTGAAGGCTCTTATAGCACAGAGGAAGCTTTGAATCCTGAGATTCTGAATAACAAAATAGTTAAGGAGGCTCTTCCTGCTCAGGACGAGGACGGTTATTATCTCATTGGAACTCCCAAGAAACTTGTTGCTTTCCGCGCTATTTCCACATATGCTGATTATACAGCAAAGGCTAAACTTACTGCGGACATTGATATGAAGGGCATAGGAATGCAGCCCATCAATGTATCTGATTACAGCTATCGTGGTACGTTCGATGGTCAGGGATATGCTATCAACAATGTTCTTATTGTTAACGAAGCACAGAGAACAGGTTTGTTCAATACCCTGGATGGTGCTACTGTCAAGAACCTGAAGTTGACAGGTGAGTATATCAGCAACCAGAAGTTCATTGGCGGTATTGCAGGTTATACCTACAATTCCCGCATCGAGAACTGTGATGTTGCTGTTACCATCAATTCAACAATACCTGCAGATGATAATGGTAATTCACAGGATGGTACTCATGGTGGTCTTATCGGTGTTAATGAAGGCGAAGGAACGGTTGTAGAGAACTGTCTTGTCAACTGTGCTATTTTGGGTGAGAATACCAACTCTTGTGGTGGTGTTTGCGGTTGGGCAACTAACAGTCTTACTGTGAACAATACCCTGATACTCTCTTCTAACTACACCGTTAATACTTCTGGCTGTAACACAGTCAGCCGTAATCCGGATAAATGTACTACAAACAATGTATTCTATGTAACAAAGCTTGGTGATACCAAGGGAACTTTGGCAACCGAAGAGAAGTTGGCAAGCGGTGAAATCTGCTGGACTCTGAATGGTTCTAAGGCAGAGGATGCTCACTGGTTCCAGACACTGGGCAAGGATGCTACACCTCATCTGTTTGGCGGAAGCTTGGTATGGAAGAACGGAAATGAATTCCAGAACACCCGTCCTAACATCCAGCTCAATGCCTTTGCTTCTAACCTGAGCGTAGCAACCAATGCAGAACAGGTGGCTGTTCTCTATACGCTGAATGCTGAGGCTAAGAGCGGTGCTATCAACTTCTATGCCGGTGACGAACTGAAGTATGCTTACGTACTGAAGGGTGGCGACCTGAAGGCAGGTGGTCATGAGATTGCTATTGACAATAGCTTGTTGAATGTTCCTGCCGGTACTAAGCTCACCTACGCTCTGGAGATTACTGCTATGGGCGTGAAAGAACCTGCAAGGATTGGCGAGGGCTACAAGGTTAACTCTCCTTACGGTCTTGCTATCAACAATACTCCTGCAAGCAAGGGATTCGGTCAGATTTATGTAGCAGAGTCTCGTCCTCTGGAGAAGGGTACTGGTAGCATCTGCGAGGAGAAGCCCGGTGCACTGTTTGCCTTTGACGCAACCTTCCAGCCTATCAATGCCGAGGATGGCACACCTGGTTTCTATGGTGGTCTTGACATCAAGGACAACAAGAACGTAATCACTATCTCTGGTGACTACAAGTTTGATCTTAAGAATGTACGCGTAAGCAAGGATGGACGTCTCTTCATCGCCCGTGCTTCCGGTAACTCTACCAGCTCTGTATGGGAGGCTGATCCTGCCGACCTGAACAAACCTTGGACTCCTATCTTCACTGGTGGTGAGCTTGACAAGGCTACAGGTATTGTAACCGTTGGTGGTGAGGAACAGAATCGTCCTGCCGTTTCTCTGGCTGTTGAAGGCGAAGGTGAGAACCTGAAGCTTATTGTTCTGGGTGCTCAGCGTTCAGACGGTAAGGAGAACTTCTCAGACTACAAATGCTTCACTTATAACCTTGGTACAGCAACTTCTTGGACAGGTGCTCCCAGCAGCGTATTCGAGCCTTTGACTGGTCAGTACACTGTTGCTCCCGCACATGTTGGTATCGTATCAGATAACCGTGGCGGTCTGTGGTACGAGCAGTACCGTGATAATCCTAAGGAGGAAGAACCCGCTATCAAGCACTTTGATGCAACAGGTAATGCTGACTACTCAGACATTACAACCAACACACGTGGTGAGGCAATTGCTGTCAGCGCTGATGGCTCTTTCGTAGCTATTCCTAAGGGTTCTGGTAAGGTGGTTATCTATGAGACCAACTATGTTCCTATGCAGAATGGTTCAATCTACCTGGATGCTAAGTACAATCTGAGTGTTGCCGAGAGTCAGATTACCGGTATGGCATTTGACTATGCTAACAACCTGTACATCACCTCTAGTGCCAGCAAGACCTTGAACCGCTACGCTGTTCCATCGCTCACAGGCGACAAGTATGTAACTCCTGCTCGCGAAGGCTTTGTAGTAGGTACAGAAAGTGGTGATCAGGATGCCTTGGATAACGTTAACGCTAACGGAAACGTTAACAGCGGAGCTATTTACAACTTGGCTGGTCAGCGTGTAGGTAAGGCTCAGAAGGGTATCTATATCCAGGACGGCAAAAAGGTATCTGTTAAGTAAAAGAAGATTCTTGGTATCTGTTATGTAGCAGATACGCAGCTTACATTCCTGTTAGGCCTCTTCCCCCAAAAAGGGAAGGGGCTTTTTTGTTTTCTTTATTTTACATATTGTTACATATTTTGGCATTTTTTATTGAAAATGTTTTGTGTGTAAAATATTTTCGATATATTTGCGTCACAACATTATGTTTAACCTTATTTATTACTATTAATTAATCTTTATTCTACTATGAGGAAAAGACTACTTACCATGTGCTTGACGGCCATAATGATGGTCGTTGGCATGTCTGCGTATGCACTCGACAAGGTCGGGAATGTGTACCAGATTGGTTCTGCGGCTGACTGGGAAGAGTTTGCTGCACTCGTGAATGAAGGTGAGGTCACAGCCAGTGCCGTGCTGACAGCCGACATTGACTTGGGCATGGATGGTACGATGATTGGCGTTGGCGATTCACAGGGCAAGCGCTATGACGGTACTTTCGATGGCCAGGGACACACCATTAAAATTAATCTCTACCCAGAGGAACAGTATGCGGCTGTCTTCCGTTATGTCGGATGGCGTGCTGTTATTCAGAACCTGAAGGTTGAGGGTGCCATTACAACAAATTTCAAGTTTGCCGGTGGTATCGCTGCATGTAACAGGGGTGCTATCCGAAACTGTTGGGCAGACATTACTATTAACAGCAAAGTACCTGGTGATGCTACCCATGGTGGTATTGCTGCTAATTGCTACAATGGTACTATCATCGAGAACTGTCTCGCTAAAATTGCCATCATTGGCGAAACCACAGAAAATTGCGGTGGTGTAGTAGGTTGGGCTAGCAATCCTGTCAACATTGTAAACTGCTTGGTTATCAGCGATGATAGTAACTTTAATAGCAAGGCTGGCAGTAATAACATTTCGCGTAATCCTGGCAATGTAAAATCCGTAAATTTGGAGACCTACAATCAGGATACTTACGCTAACCGTCCTGGTGGTTCTTGCTACAACAACTATGTTACCCAACAGTGGGGAGACAACACTGCCACACAGGTTGTGCCATTGGCAGACCTTGCAGATGGTAAGATTTGCTACCAGCTGAACAACGATCAGAGTCGTATTGGTTGGGTGCAGAGAATTGGCACAGACCCGTTCCCTGTTCCCGCACCATTCGGTTCAGGAAGGGTTTATGCTTCTGCTCCTACAGATTGTAACGGTAAGGCTGAAGGTGAGCTTACCTACTCAAACAATGGCACTGACCAATGTGAGAAGCATGAGTTTGACAAGTATGGTATCTGTAGCAAGTGTGGTTTGTACAATTTCCATTACTTTGAGTACGATGACCCCACCAAGTTTGATCCCATTAGCCGTTCTGTTCTTGTTGGAAGTAAGGAGGACATTGATATTGTGGAAGGTATGAACCGTGTCATCAACGGTTTCAAACTTCACATCAAGATGGTCAACGATATCGAGTACATAGCAGAGCCTGGCCACCTTATCTTCAATACCAACGACTGGATGGAGAGTGACTTTGATGGTGGTGGTCATGCTTTGACCATCGAGATGACAGAGATGGGCAACAATGCCGCTCTCTTCCCTGTTCGCCACAATGGTTCTGTTGAGAACCTTATCATGCATGGTAGGATTGAGACAAGCGGTATGTACTGGGGCTCCGTCTCTGCGAGTGGTTACGAGTCTACTGTTCGCAACGTATTCTCTGATATTGACTTTGTCTCTACCAAAACTGGTGATAACACCGCTGGTGGCTTCTTCGGTATTATAGAGTCAGGAAAAACAATTGAAAACTGTATCTATGCAGGTACTATTACTTTGCCTGGTGGTGAGGCTTCTTCCTGTGCCTGCGTTGGCGGTTTCGCAGGATGGACACGTAATGCCTCTAATTTCAAGAATTGCGCTTTTATTGGCAATATTTATGGTGCTGGTGATCAGTGTGCACAAAGTTCTACAGAAAACTCCGCTAATGTCGCCCGTAATTATGGTAATGTGAATTGTGAGAACGTTTATGTCGCTCATCCCATAACAGGAAAGGATATTAAAGACCAAGACAAATATATTATCTACGAGGACGAGAGTGGTATTGCCAGCGGAGAACTTGCATTCTTCCTGAACGGCAGGCAGAGTGGCGTAGAGCGTTTCTATCAAAAGATAGGTGAGGACGAGACACCTATGCCTATAGCAAAGGAAGGCGGTCTGGTCTATGTAGATGCTGCTAGCTACGGATGTGATGGTACGCCTGTAGGTGCAAAATATCAGAATACTCCTGCCGGCGATCCGGTTCTTCCTCCTCACGAATATGAGGATGGATTCTGTGTTAACTGCGGTCATATTCAGGAAGATTACATGACTCCCGTGGATGGGTGGTTTGAAATTGGTACCCCCGAACAGCTCTTGTGGTGGAGCAACTATGCTTCTACACACCTGGATGCCAGTGCCAAGTTGACTGCCGACATTGATCTGGAAAACTACAATGAAACAGATCCGGAAACTGGCAGACCCATCACTCCGCGTTTTGCACAGGTTGGTAGCGAGTATAAGCCTTTCTATGGCAACTTCGATGGTCAGTGTCACACCATCAGTAACCTTAACATCAATCTGCTTGGCAAGAGAGGTTGCGGTCTTATCAGTGTAATGAACAGCCAGCCTGATGATCAATTAGGCGGTCTCAGCGCAGATGCCGCTCGTGCAGCAGAAGGTGTATATGTAAAGGACGTTGTGCTTGACGAAACCTGTTCTATCACAGGTGGCGGTTATACCGGTATTGTTGGTATGGGTTCTCCTTGGGCAGGCCATATCACTATTACAGGCTGTATGAACCTTGGTAACGTTTATGTTGTTTCCGGTACAAACGGTGCTGGTATCTATGGTTGTTCTATGGGTTCTGCATGTCGTGTCACCATCAATGCCTGTGGTATGATTGGTGATATCCATGTTGAGAATGACACCCGTACTGAGAATGGTTCTTTCTCTGGATGGTTAGGTCAATATGCCGAGGTAACCAATTGCTTCGCATTGGGTGAAGTGGATCTTATTGACCCAGACCGTGGTTTTGCCCGTCACTCTGGTGGTGCATACAATAATGGTACAGTTGTTATCAAGAACTGCTACGCTCTTGATGGTTTAGGCATCAAGCAGCAGGATAATGGAAGTAAGCAGGAGGATGTTAGCTTCGTAACCAAGGATGACCTTAAAACTGGTAAGATTACTTGGGAGGCTAATGGAAGTCAGTTCCGTGACCCCGTTTGGTATCAGACTATTGGTGATGATGAGTATCCTTATCCTTTCTCTACTCATGGTGTTATTATCTATGCTGCCGAGGAATACATGGCTATTACAGAGGAGACATTACCAGCTGTTGCCTCTACTATCTCAAGCTATTATACCGAGAAGCTTGATACTACAATAGCTTATAAGGGCGCTATCACTGCTATGGAGGAGAAGTTGGAAGTCCTGAATCAGGCACAGAATGTTCTTGCCCTGGCAGATGCTTTGGACTCTGTATATGTTGCCGATAAGGTTGTTGATGCAAGTGCAAAGGTTTACCAGAAGTATCAGGATAAGTGCGAGGAGACAAAGGCTTACCTGACTGAGCATGATGACTTCGAAGGCGAAGACCGTGATGCATTGACAGATTATCTGGAAAATGATTATGTAGATATCATAGAGCAGCATGAACTTGTTGATTCTCTGATTGAAAAGGAGATTGTACGCATAGATGAGTGGCTGGCTCTGGCTATCAAGATGGGTTACAAGGCAGGTACTGATGTGACAGGTCTGTTTGTAAATGCCGACTTCCGTAATGGTTTCAAGGACGGTTGGAAATCCAGCATGAACAAGTGGGCTACTGGAAGTAGCGCAGTAACCATCAATGACAAGGTTTATTATGGTTCTGAGGCATGGAACACAAAGTTTGATATGCACCAGACTGTTAAGGACCTGAAGCCCGGTTATTACCTGGTAGGTGTCAACGGTGCTTTCCGTCCCAGCAACGACCGCTATGGTTACAACTATGTTGCTCAGGTTTATGCAAATGACAATGTCAACTATCTGCAGACTGTAATAGAAGATTATATAGAGAAGGCAAGTGCTGTAAACGGCGAGAATGTTTACATTAGCCAGATAGGTGGCGGTAACACTACTTATGACCTTCCCATTATGGACGCTGAAAATGGCGTTGATACTCTGGGCTATGCCGTTCATGGACCTTCTGGTATGGCAGTTGCAGGATATGCTGACCGTTACCAGAATTATATCATTGCCAAGGCTGAAGGTGATAGTCTGACCATTGGTATCTGTAACCAAGGCACCAACTATGGCAATGACTGGACGGGCTTCACTTCCTTCAAGGTTGTTTATGCAGGTGATGATGAAGAGGCAAAGAATTATGTAGGGCAGGCTTTGGAGAGCATGGTGGACCGTGCAAACGCTATTCTGACGTTGTATAGAAAGGATGATCCTGACGTTGAGGATCTGGCTCCTAACTATCCTGTTGCATTAAAGGAAGCACTGGAAGCTGCTGTAGCTGCTGCCGATGCTGCTGAGGATACTGAGGCTAAGATGAAGGCTGTAGAGACCTTGAGTCAGTTGTTCAAGGAATTCTACGAGGCTCGTCAGGCATATCTCGGTATCATGAGTTCTATTAATCTCCTTGAAAACATTTCTGATGGTAATCTTCTTCTTGTCGAGAAGGATCCGGAGTACAACGATTGGATTGAGACTGGCGACTATCTGATTAGCAAGGCAGAAATAGATGAAATTGAAAACATTTACCTTGATTTGTATGATGTTTACTATGGTGGAACTTACACCACAGAGCAGGCTAAGAATTTCAATATCATGGACAATCCTCTCATTAAGGATATCATACCTGTTCAGGACGAGGATGGCTATTACCTGATCTCTACTCCCAGACAGTTTGCTACTTACCGTTCAATTGCCAGTGATCATGATGCAACTGCCAAGGCTAAGCTTGTGAATGATGTTGATATGGCTGGTATTGCCATGCTGCCTATCGGTCATAACAGGTCCGGTGAGAACGCTGTTCATATCTATCGTGGTGTACTTGATGGACAGGGACATGCTCTGAACAATGTCTATATTAGTGAGGACTATACTATGGGTGATCCCGCTGCTCTATTCTATGAGCTGAAGGGTGCTACTGTTAAGAACTTCAAGCTGACAGGTGAATACTTCAATACCAATAAGGCAAAGTTCATGGGTGGTCTTACACGATGGACATCAGAGAGCTCAACCATTGAGAACTGTGAGATTGCAGTTGTAATGCACTCCTTCATCGAAGGTGACGGTACTCATGGTGGCTTGATAGGTATCAGTGGTGACGGAACAGTTGTTAATAACTGTTTGGTTAACGTTACAATGATTGGTGAAGGTGCTGAACCCACTAATAGCTGTGGTGGTGTAGTTGGTTGGGCTAACAGTTCTCCTACTATCAACAACACCTTGATTCTTTCTCAGTACCAGAATATATCAAAAGAAGGCTCTAACGTTGTTGGTCGTAACGGTTTCACTGCCAATAATGTGTTCTATGCAGAGCGCAGCTGTCCTAGCGGCTTCGGTACTGGCGGCTCACTTGCATCAGAAGAACAGTTGGCAAGCGGTGAGATCTGCTGGAAGCTGAACGGTTCTAAGGGTGAGGGCGCTCACTGGTTCCAGACTCTTGGAAAGGATGCTACACCTCATCTGTTTGGCGGAAGCTATGTATGGAAGTTAGATGACGAATATATAAATCGTCGTCCTAACATCCAGCTCAATGCCTTTGCCTCTAACCTGAGCGTAGCAACCAATGCAGAACAGGTAGCTGTTCTCTATACGCTGAATGCCGAGGCTAAGAGCGGTGCTATCAACTTCTATGCCGGTGACGAACTGAAGTACTCTCATGTACTGAAGGGTGGCGACCTGAAGGCAGGTGGTCATGAGATTGCTATTGACAACAGCTTGCTGAATGTACCTGCTGGTACCAATTTGACATACGAACTGGATATCACTGGTATGGGCGTTAAGTCTCCCACAAAGATTGGTGACAGCTATAAGGTTTGGGGCCCCTACGGATTGGCTATCAACAATAATCCTGCAAGTAAGGGCTTCGGTCAGATTCTTCTTGCTGAGTCTTACCCGACAGAATCCAGTGATACCAAGTACATCTCTTGTAAGAAGAACGGTGCTATCTACGCATTTGATGTTAACTTCAAGCCTATCAATGCAGCTGATGGTACTCCTGGCTTCTATGGCGACGTACCAAACGCAGGTCAATTACCTCTTATAATTTCCGGCAGCTATAAGTACGACTTCAAGGATCTCCGCTTCACTGAGGACGGACGTCTCTTCGTAGCCCGTGCTTCCGGTACTACCAACAGTTCTGTATGGGAGATTAATCCTGATGACTTGAACGAGCCTTGGAAGCCTGTATTCAAGGGCGGAACTCTGGATGAGGCTACCGGTATTACCTATGTAGGCGAGCAGGAGCAGAACCGTGCAGCTCTCAGTCTGGCATTCGAAGGCAAGGGTGCTGACCTGAAGATGTATGTTCTGGGCGGACAGCGCAGCAACGGTGGAAACAATGCTACCGACTATACCTGCTCTGTTTACAACCTGGGTACTGCTACAGAATGGACTGGTGCTCCTTCTGCAGTCTTTGAACCACTCGATGGTAAATATACCTATGCTTCATCTTATGTAGGAATCCACGAGGATGGTCAGGGTGGTCTCTGGTACATCCAGCATGTAAGTTCTCCCTCTGCAGAATATCCTGCTCTCAAGCACTTCAATACAGAGGGAGGCGAGGATTTCAACCAAAGCAGCACAAGCCGTAATGGTGCCAGAATAGCAATCACCACAGATGGCAAATATATTGCTATACCAAACGGTAGCGGTTCGATTGTTATCTACCAGACAGACTATGTTCCACAGGAGAATGGTAGGATCTCTTTGACTCCGAAGGTGACTGTCTCAGTTAGTGAGACTACCATTTCTGGTCTGGCATTCGACTATGCCAACAACCTGTATGTTGCTTCTCCCGGCAGCGAGACCTTCAGTCGCTACGCTATCCCCAGCTGGAATGACAACAAGTGTGTAACTCCTGCTCCTGCTGGCTTCGTGGTAGGTGCTGAGAGTGGCGACCAGGATGCTATTATTAACGCAAACGCAAACGTTAACGTTAACAATGGAGCTATCTACAACCTGTCTGGCCAGCGTGTAAGCAAGGCTCAGAAGGGTATCTACATCCAGGATGGTCAAAAGGTTGCGGTTAAGTGAGAGAAGAGCCAAACTCGTTTGGCTCTTCCGAGCGGAAGCAAGCTCGAACGAAGTTCAAAGTTTGGTTAAGTAAATTCAATCTATAAACAAAGAGAGGGGAGCAAATCAAATTGCTCCCCTCTCTTTTTGTTTTCCCAAATGATATGTGTCTAATATCGGAATTGTTTAACAACTTTTAACATCGATTACGCTCGGCTAATTTAAAAACCATGTATATTTGAAACGGATTTAAACGCCCAAGAATATGAAAAGACACATTTTAGGCATCCTTACGCTATTTATTTCCTTAGCCGCATTTGCCACAGGACAGGATGGAGATGTTATCTACATCAATGGATCCGAGTATATCAATGGTACCAAGTGGACACTTTTGGGTAAACCCATCTATAACGATTCCATACTAACCAAAGCGTTGGAAGCCTCGTTGCCCAAGAAGGGCTATGTTACATCTAATTGGTCGGGCTATACTGCCTACTGGAGTATTGCGAATAATAAACTATACCTTGACAATATTTGTTGTGATGATAGTCCTCTTCCATCCGAAACCCTGCATCGCATATTCCGCAAGTATATGGATGGTAATAGGATTGTTGCGACTTGGTTTACTGGCAATATTCGTGTGGGTAAGGGGAACCTTGTTTATTACGAACATACGGGCTATTCAAGAAATTATGAAGAGGAACAAATCATTAGCCTTAGCAAAGGTAAGGTGACAGATGTTAAAGTCTTCCACAACTATATGAAAGACGGGCTCTCCTTTGATAATTTCCGTCCATCGGTTAATATTGATGAGCCAGGACTCTTGAGGAAGTTGTTCCCCATACATCCTGAGCGTTATCCCGATCTGAAAGGGGTTGAGAGGATTAGGGCCATCGTTATGGATGCTGTTGTTGACTCCACTGGTCATATGGTGAAGTGTAAGGTAGAGGCAACTTTCAAACGTAATGGCCAGAAAGTGGAACATCCTGCTTTTGCAGCCGAGATAGAGGAACAGCTGAAAGCCTACTACCCTTGGCGTGTTTATTTCATTAACGGAGAATTCGTTTCTCACATAAAAGGAACAGTGATTCCGTTTAGGTTGTATTTTAAGTGACTGTATATAAAAAAACAGCCTTCCCGGAATTTAGGAAAGGCTATTATCAATAAGAAAGCCTCTCGTTGTTTTGAGAGGCTTTTCTTTTTATTTGTTTAACGACCAACTGAAGCCGTCCTTGGTATCTTTCACCTCGAAGCCTAAGGCAGCCAGGTCATCACGTATCTTGTCGCTCAGTGCCCAGTTCTTCTCTGCCTTAGCCTGCTGACGCTGTTCCAGCAACATGTTTACTACAGCACCAAAGGCATCCTCACGAGCCTTGTTGCTGTTGCCTGTATCCTCCTTCAGACCCAGGATGTCAAAGGTGAAGGTGCTGAAGAGCTGCAACAGCGCCTCTGCTACCTCGGGCTTGATGCTGGCCTTCTTGTCGATAAGGGTATTTATCACGCGGCAAGCATCGAACAGGTTGCTGATAACGATGGGTGTATTCAGGTCATCGTTCATAGCCTCGTAGAGCTTCTCACGCAGTTCATCTACGTACTGCTGCTCAATCCATGGCATACCCTTTACCTTCTGACCCTCCTGCAAACGCTTCAGGTTCTTGTAGCCTTCCATCAGACGGGTAAAGCCCTTCTCGGAAGCCTGCAAAGCCTCGTTGCCGAAGTCCACGGTACTACGATAGTGAGCCTGCAGGATGAAGAAGCGGATAGTCATGGGCGAGTAAGCCTGCTGCAACAGGGGGTGACTACCGTCAAAGAACTGGGGTAGGGTAATGAAGTTGTTGTAGCTCTTACCCATCTTCTTGCCGTCTATGGTAATCATGTTGTTGTGCATCCAGTAGTGAACCATCTGGTCGCCCTGACTGGCTACAGCCTGTGCAATCTCGCATTCGTGATGAGGGAAGATCAGGTCCATGCCACCACCGTGTATGTCGAAGTGGTTACCCAGATACTTGCGTCCCATAGCTGTACACTCGCAGTGCCAGCCGGGGAAACCGTCGCTCCACTGACTCTTCCAGCGCATGATGTGCTCTGGCTGGGCAGCCTTCCACAGGGCAAAGTCGGCCTGGTTCTTCTTCTCGCCTACACCTGCCAACTCACGACTGGCATCCTTGATGTTCTCCAGGTCGCGACCAGAGAGGATGCCGTACTTATGATGCTTGTTGTATTTCTCTACATCGAAGTACACGCTGCCGTTGCTCTCATAGGCGTAGCCGTTCTTCAGAATCTGGTCCACCAACTCCTGCTGCTCCATGATATGGCCCGTTGCGTGGGGTTCTATGCTGGGAGGCAGGCAGTTCAGTGCAGCCATTGCATCGTGGAAACGGTTGGTGTAGTACTGGGCTACCTCCATGGGCTCCAGCTGCTCCAGTCGTGCCTTCTTGGCAATCTTGTCCTCACCCTCGTCAGCATCATGCTCCAGGTGGCCAACATCCGTGATGTTACGAACATAGCGCACCTTGTAACCGATGTGCTGCAGGTAGCGGAAAAGTATATCGAAGGTAATGGCAGGACGGGCATGACCCAGATGAGCATCGCCGTATACGGTAGGACCGCACACGTACATACCCACTCTGCCTGGGGTGAGCGGACGGAAGAGTTCCTTCTGTCTGCTCAGCGTGTTATAAATGAATAATGATTGTTCCATACCTTATATATTTAGCTTTCAGCCTGCAAAGGTACGAATAAGCGAGAGATAAACGAAATAAAACCACAGTTTTTATTTCTTTATCTGAGCGAGAGTATTTTTGAAGTGTCCTCAATATGTGCAAACTGAGTGGAATACAAAATAGTTGTTTTCGCGGAATCAATACATAAAAATGTTGTATAAAACGAGTCCGAAACATGAAATATTTCTTAAAAACATCATTGTATCCGGGAATTGTACTAAAGTTCTATAAAATATATTTGTAACTAATTAAAATAATTCCTACCTTAGCACTACGGAATCAAACAAAGGTATTTAAAAAATGATAAATAGGTATGAGTTTTGCTCCAAATACACATTTGGCCTTCCCTCGTGAATCCGTTGTATATAGTGATAGAAATCTCGATTGAAATTTGAAGATATGAATAGTTTTTTTATCTGTGCCCTTTTCTTGCTTTTAGGGGCATGTCCATCAACAGCTAAAGGACTGTTACTGAATATTCACTTTCATGATAATGCCTTGCCTTTTGACACTGAAGCAATGCAAGATACTTTGTCTAAGATGAATTATGACCTGCTTGATTACACAGTTGACTGGAATCTTACTATTAAGGAGAATACTGACAGAATAGAGCGCATGTTAAAGGAATACAGAAACACTGAGGTTTACCTCCTTTCCGACCGCCTGTCAACTTTTGTTGGTCTTGATGTAATCTCTAAGGATACAACCATATATGGGCTTATAACCCTTACGGGTGCTTATAATGACGGGGAGAGTTTCCTGTATGACGATGTCTCAATAAAGAAGAACCTGGAGATGATGGATTCCATCTCTTGTGACGGCTCAAAGGAACGCTACCTGAAAACCGTCTATAGGATGATACAAGACAAAAAGAAAGGAAAGAAAATCAAGCTTTCCCCTCAGGCTGACAATATGATGCAGGACTTTTACACCCTGTTGAACAGTCCCTACGGAACGTCTATGATTGACTTCTCGTTGGAAGAGCATCTTCGTTCTATAAAATCGTGGATAGGTTTTATGACAGATGATGAGCGCCGATTGGAGTTGGAAATTGATTTTATGAACCTAAGTTGGACGGCCAACAAATATGGCGTGAAATATACCTGCCCTGTTTCTTATCGAACAGACTACTGCGTAGCAATGGTAAAAAATATGATATCATACCTTCAACAAAAGAAATAAACAATGAGACACATCATATTAAGCCTTTTGGCTCTGCTCTTCTATTCATGTCCGGCTTTCTCTGATAGCATTCCATGTCAGTTTCAAATGCGCGACGGGAGTCTTCGCTGTGGTAAGGTGCTTAGCCCTGAGAAATTGAATAAAAAGGCATTGGTGATTTTCGTAAATCACAGACAGAAAAAAGTTGAGGAAGCCAGGTGTGATTATTCTTACTTGGTGGACAAATTGTTAGCCGATGGCATTTCCTGCTGCTTCTATGATAACCGCGCGCTTCATTCCGAGGATTCCACATCCTTGACTACATTGTTCGATATGGCAGACGATGCGGCGGATGTCTATAATTCCCTGAAAAAGAACAAAGTGTTCAAGAAGTATAAGATGGGATTTATAGGTACTAGTGAATCTGGTGCCTCTGCACTGATATCTGCATCGGCTGTTTCCAAACCGTCGTTTCTAATTCAACTGGTTACAAATGTTAAGCCACAAGATCAGAAGGACCATCAGATAGATATTCTTTATGAAAATCCTAAATGGACGGGTTTATTTACAGACTGGTTTACCGCTATGGCACTACCATTCTTTAAAGATGTAGCCAGGTATATCCCGCCAAACGTGGGTTTTGGACTTCAATATCATGAATACTCTGCCATGTTTCAGATGATGATAGATGACATGAAACACTCCCGAATAGGTGACAAGGAGGATTACGCCAAGCGTTTATACAACAAGTATGAAGGAAGCATAAAGAATGGTAAAGAGTATTTTGTGCCATTAATTACTCGTTTTTTGAAGAAACAAATGGAAGAAGACTATATGGCTCCGCGTATGTGGTATAATGCCAAGCCTTATTACAAGAAGGTAAAATGCCCCATACTGTTTCTTAGTGGCCACCATGATTATAATGTTTTATGTTCCACAAACATTGTTGAATTTGAGAAGACAATGCATGAGAACGGCAACAAGAACTATACGTCCGTAATTGTTGATGCGACTCACAATCTGATGAAACTTAGTGTTGAGCGTCATTTCATGCATGGAGGGGATGGACCAATTGACGAAAGTAAGCGACATCAGATAATGGATACCATCGGGGAGTGGCTGAATAGCAATGTTAAATGTCGAAAAGACTGACAACAGAGAGCAGTCGTAATTTAATAACCAGTCAACTCTATCCAGTCGTAAGACAGGAAACTGACAACCTAAATCAGCGAACTACAAGGTGCTCCAGTACTTCAGCCAGAGTACTCGAGTACTTCAACGGGAGTACAGGAGTACTTTAACCAGAGTACTGGAGTATTTTAGGCGAAGTACTGAACCCTTTGTGGTAAAAGGTTTCAGGAAGGGTGTAATACTAATATAAATATGCTACTTTAATGCTGCAACAATCTGGTCGATAGCCTTATTGACAATAGAGCGGGGACAACCTACGTTCATACGCATGTAGCCCTTGCCACCAGGTCCGAACATGGCACCTGAGTTGAGGCCGACCTGTGCCTTGTTGGCAAAGAAATCATCCAGTTCCTCTTGTGTCTCATAGCCTAAGCCTCTGCAATCCAAGAAGACCAGGAAGCTGGCTTGCGGACGGATGGGAACAATCTGAGGACATTCCTGCTGCATACGTTCGCAGAGCAGGTCTATATTCCCTTGCACATACTCTAACATCTGGGTCTTCCATTCCAGTCCCTGAGAACTGTAGCAGGCAGCTACGCAGTCGTAGGCAAAGACATTGCCAAGGTCGAAGTCGTTCCCCTCGATATAGGTGAAGAGCTTACGGCGTTTCTTGGGTTCATAGACAATGGCCTGAGACGCTACTATGCCGGGCATATTAAACGTCTTGGTGGGTGCCTGCAGGGTGATACTGTTCAGGCGGGCCTCCTCGCTGACACTGGCAAAGGGTATGTGGCGGCGACCTCCGAGGAGCATATCGCAATGAATCTCGTCGCTGACAACCAGAACACCTTCCTCGGCACAGATTTGGGCAATTTCTTGCAGTTGCTCGCGTGTCCAGCAAATGCCTGCTGGGTTATGAGGATTACACAGAATCATCATGCGGCAGCCTTTGATATCGTGGCGCAGCTGATCCATATCCATGGTGAAGCTCTCTTGGGTGCGAACCAATGAATTGAAGACTATCTGCCTGCCGCTATGCTCGGGAACAATGCGGAAGGGGTGATAGACGGGCTCCTGGATGAGAATCTTGTCGCCTGGTTCTGTGAAGCATTGCACACACAGGTAGATGCCGCAGACCACGCCGGGGATGTAGGTAACTTCCTCGCGTTTCAGGTCCACGCCAAACTGCTCGTGGTTCCATCGGCAGATGTTGTTCCAGTAGGCATCATGACTGCAGGTATAACCCAGAATGCCTTGCTGCATACGTTGCTGCATGGCTTCCAAAACAAAGGGTGGGGTACGGAAGTCCATATCTGCCACCCACATGGGTATGGCATCCTTGTTACTACAGCACCATTCCACACGGTCGTACTTCACACAGTCAGTACCCTTGCGTGGTACCAGTTCTGAAAAATCATAATTCATAATTCATAGTTCATAGTTCATAGTTACGCTAACCGCTAACCGCTAATCGCTAACCATATAAACGTTCTTCACTTCTGATTCTTAACGTAGTATTCGCAACCGGTCTGAACATTCTTCAGCAAGGCTTTGCTGGACATGGTAGCACCGGTGACGGCATCAACCTTGGCCTTGGCAGCCTTCTTGACGTCCATGCCGTCCCATTTGGGCAGCATCTCTTTCTTTATCAAAGCCCAGAATTTGGGAGTCTCTGCATTGCGCAGGGTCTTTATCTTATTTATTTTGCCGTCCTTGATGTAGATCTTAATGGGAGTGACATCAGCATATCCTTTGACATTGGCACAGAGTGTGGTGGTGTTGATTACCGTCATACCCTGTTCTTCTGAAATGGGTGAATCCTGCGCATAGCTCATGAGTGTGAGAGCCAGCAGGGGAGCTGTAAACAATCTTTTCTTCATTATCTTTTCCTTAATATTTCTGCAATGCGGCCCATCTGGTTGGGGATACGGATATGCTGCGGGCACTTGGGAAGGCACGCTTCGCAATCAGTACATTTAGTGGCCCATTGTTTCTTGTTGAGTCCTTTCTGGAATAATTTGTTGACGCTGTCCAGACGTTTCTGATAGTCGGGAGCAGTTTTGTCGGGCAACGGCAGAACGCCATCCGTAACCGCCTTGTTGTAGATGGCAAAGTTTTCTGGGATGTTCAGACCGAAGCCGCAGGGCATGCAGTACTTGCAATAGGTGCAGGGGACGACGGGGACACCGTTCATCTTATCGGCAATCTTTTCCATCAGGGCGAACTCGCTATCGCTGCATGTTTCCAGAGGCGAGTAGGTGGCAACATTCTCTTGTAGCACCTCCATGGTGGTCATACCGGACAGTACGGTTAGTACGTTGGAATGTGAACCAACC
This sequence comes from Bacteroidaceae bacterium, assembly GCA_017619585.1. The sequence goes on along the minus strand of JAFZSA010000034.1, from coordinate 503,783 downwards.
CAACGGAAAGCCCATCGTGCTGGACTGTCAGAGGGGCGAACCTCCTTCATCATGCCCTTTACATCCTCTGGCACATTGGCCAGACGACCGCCTAAGAGCGGTTCCATGATAACACACTGGATGCCTGCCTTCTCCAACTTGTTGTACAGATATTCGGCATCAGTATTGCCACGGCGTGCATCAGCATGACGCCAGTCTATGTAGTTCATCTGAATCTGGACAAAGTCCCATTCAAAATCATCGTTGTTGTCTACCAGATAGTCAAAGGTCTCTATACTTCCGTGGAATGAGAAACCCAGATTACGGATACGACCAGCCTTACGTTCCTGCTGGAAGAATTCCAGAACGCCATTATCCTCAAAGCGCTCCTTGAAATCAGCCGTTCCCTTTCCGCCTACGTTGTGCAGCAGGTAGTAGTCGATATAATCCACTTTCAGCAGTTCCAAAGAACGCTGGTACATCTGCTTGCAGCTTTCCAGGTTCCACTGGTTACGTCCGAAGTTGGAAAGCTTGGTGGCAACGAAGTATTTGTCGCGAGGATGACGTGAGAGTGCAATACCCACAGCCTCCTCGGAATGACCATTGTGGTAAATGGGAGCTGTATCAAAGTAGTTCACGCCATGAGCCAGGGCATAGTCAACCTCCTGATTCACCATATCCTGGTTGATGACACGGTCCTTAGAAGGAAGGCGCATCATACCATATCCCAAAAGCGATACCTTGTCTCCTGTCCTGCGGTTCTCGCGGAAAGACATCTTGCCGGGGTCCGCTGTTTGCTCATCGGGCTTGCCAAAAGCACTAAGTGGTGACATAGCCATGATTCCCACTGCTGAAGCGCCGCCCCATCCTAATCTCTTCAGGAAGTCGCGTCGACTCTTGTTCTGTTTGTTTTCTGCCATATTAGTCTGAGAGTTAATTTTGAATGATTTGTTCTGTCTGTAAAAGCTTGCGTATGTCTTCTATTATGCTGAACAGCTCTTCTACTGTCTCGGCACGTAGCATTCGGATGCGTGTCTCGCGGAAGTTGGGAATGCCCTTGAAGATGGGTGTTGCTGCCAGATGGCGACGTACATGCAGGATGCCCCGGTACTCGTCTATGCGTTCTACCGAGGTAATGACCTGCTGTTTCAGTATATCTATCTTTTCATCCAAAGACAAGGGAGTCTCGGGATGTGTAATCTCGTGGAATATCCAGGGGCGACCAAAGGTGGCACGACCTATCATTACGGCATCTACGCCATAGCGGTCAAAGCACTCGCGGGCACGCTCTGCTGTGGTGATGTCTCCATTGCCGATGATGGGGATATGCATGCGTGGGTTAGCCTTCACAGCTCCTATGAGGGTCCAGTCGGCCTCGCCTGTGTACATCTGGGCGCGTGTTCTGCCATGCAGGGTAAGGGCCTGAATGCCACAGTCCTGAAGTCTCTCTGCCAAATCTACAATAAATGGCGTGCCGGAAGGCAGGTAAAGAGATTTCTCGTCCCATGCCAGACGTGTCTTGACTGTTACGGGAGTACCTGGAACAGCCTCCACAACAGCCTTGGTAATATCCAGAAGAAGTGGCACGTTCTGCAGCATACCGCTTCCCGCGCCTTTGCCGGCAACCTTCTTGACAGGGCAACCGAAGTTGATGTCCAATACATCGGGGTGTGCCTGATCGACAACAATCTTGGCAGCCTCGCGTACAGAGTCTACATCCTTTCCGTATATCTGAATGGCAACGGGACGCTCATCATCGCAGACCTTCAGCTTCTCCAGACTCTTGTTGACCATGCGTATGAGCGCATCGCTGGAGACGAACTCGGAATACACCATAGCAGCTCCCATCTGCCTGCAAAGCAGACGGAAACCAATATCTGTGACATCCTCCATGGGTGCCAGCAGAACGGGACGTTCTCCAAGATTAATGTTTCCTATGTTCACGATATATTAGCAGCCCCACCCCGTCCCTCCCCAAAGGAGAGGGAGAATGGGGTTGTCTATTTGGGGTTTTGAATTTTGCTTTTTGAATAAAACTTTTTCCTTTTTTATCTCTCCTATTCTTTGCTCTCTCCTCCTTTGGGGGAGTCGGAGGGGGCTTTCACTTTAAATGCTAGTGCGTAAAGTTTCATTTGCTTTAGCATAGCCAGCAAGCCGTTGCTACGGGTAGGAGAAAGATGCTCGCGCAGACCAATCTTCTCTATGAAGTAGAGGTCGGCATCCAGAATCTCCTGTGGTGTATGGTCGCTGAGGACTCTGATGAGCAGTGCCACTATACCTTTTACTATTAGGGCATCGCTCTCGGCCTGAAAGTGAAGGAGGCCGTTCTGCATGTCTGCTTGCAGCCAGACACGACTCTGGCATCCGTCTATCAGGTTCTGCTCCGTCTTGTATTTGTTGTCGAGTGGTGCCTGTTCGCTGCCCAGATCTATAAGCATCTGGTAACGGTCCATCCAATCGTCAAAGTCGGAGAACTCCTCAATTATTTCGTCTTGTATCTCGTTGATTGTCATAATTCCTCGTTGTAAATAAGTTGTGTCAAAGTCTGTCCTACAGCCTCCAGGACGTTGACGTCAATATTCTCTGGCGTGTCATTGACAGTGTGCCAGGTAGGACCGAAGCTGCTGGGTCCGTCTGTGAAGTTAGGCACAATGTCTATGCAGGGGATGCGGGCTATGCGGTTTACGTTTACGTGGTCATCCATCAGGTAGCCGCCATCCCTGTTCAGGGGGAAGTAATGTCCGTAGCCCAACTGGTTTCCTAAGCGTACCACCAGACTTGCTATGGGCTGGGCGTAGTCCTGACTCACCTTCTCGGCAGGGAATACGCTGCCTCTGCCACCGACCATATCAAGCAGTACACCGTAGCGGGCGCGGTAGCCTTCCTCCTGTGCACGTTCTGCCCAGAACTTAGAGCCCAGACACCATGTATCTGAAGTGGACTCTTCTGTCTCTGCCCACTGGGGTGTTCCCATATCCTCGGCATCGAAGCAGATGAAGTCTATGCCTACCTTTATGGGAGTCTCTTGCAGCAGACGGCAAATCTCCATCATCATAGCCACACCGCTGGCACCATCGTTGGCAGCTAGTACGGGAGTGCGGTGATTCTTTTCGTCTTCATCGTTATCGGCCCAAGGACGACTGTCCCAATGAGCACAGATAATGATACGGTCCGTATTGTCAGGATTCAGTTTTGCAATGATATTGCAGGCGGGCAGCACCTTTCCGTCCCACAGGGTAACATCGGCCTGCTGCTCCTCTACTACAGCTCCGAAACGGCGGAACTGCTCTACAAGGTACTGACGGCACAGACCGGCTTCCTTGGATCCCGTTACACGCGGACCGAATTCGCACTGCTCCTGAATGTATTTCATACAGGTGTCTGCATTAAAGGTGGGACAGGGAGCCAGGGTAATGGTGTCGGGCCCTCCGATGTTTCTTCCGCTTCTGCCCCCACAGGCAGCAAGCATACATGCCAATACGGCAAATAGAATGTATCTCATTATTAAATATAAGCTTAATTGTTTCTTATCTGTTCCATGACACGCAGGAAGTTGCCTCCCCAAATCATCTGGATCTGCTCCTCGGTATAGCGCTCCTGCAACAAGCGGCGTGTGAAGTTGATAACCTCTGATGCATTGGCCATACCAGGTACACCACCATCGCCATCGAAGTCGGTGCCGATGCCTACGTGTTCAATTCCCATGATGTTGACCATGTGGTTCAGGTGTTCTACGGCATCCAGGATGGTAGCCTGACCATCGGTACGCAGGAACCCGTTGTACATGGTAACCTGAGCTACACCGCCCTTCTGTGCCAATGCCTTCATCTGTTCGTCTGTAAGGTTGCGGGGATGATTGCAAAGGGCGCGGGCACTACTGTGACTGCATACAATAGGTTTCTGACTAACCTCCAGGGCATCATAGAAACTGGATTCGGCAGCATGGCTCATATCCACCATGATACCCAGACGGTTCATTTCCTGAACTACCTTTTCTCCGAACGGACTCAATCCTCCATGCTCGGCATTACCTTTGGCTGAGTCGCAGATATCATTGTCGCCGTTGTGGCAGAGTGTCATATAGACAATGCCTCGTTTGGCGAAGTGTTCCAACTGACTCAGATCCTTTCCAATGGCATAGCCGTTCTCTATTCCTAACATGATAGCCTTCTTGCCAGCCCGTTTGAGGTGTGCAATGTCGGATGGGTTATAGGCAATATCCACTGCCGTGCAGTTGGCTGCCACCATCTCTTCTATCTGTGTAAGGATACGGTCGGCCTTTGCCGTTGCAGCTAAGAGTGATTCAGCATCACGTTCACCCTGTTTCAGGTAAGCTACCATGATGGAAGCGTCCAGAAAACCCTCCCTCATCTTGGGCAGGTCCACCAGTACCTTGTCGGTCCGCTTGGCAAACATATCTGCTGTAAAGCCTTCCGAGAAGAACATGGGTGTATCACAATGGCTGTCCAAGGTGATGATACGACTGTGAATACGCTTGGCTTCTGCAAAGGATGAGGCTTCTGATATGAGCCAGTCAAAGAGCGGCATCATGCAACGGCAGCCTCTGGTGATGAAACATTCGGGGTGCCACTGAACACCGATAATACTTTTGAACTCATTGCTTTCTACTGCCTCAATCACGCCATCGGTAGCTTTTGCTGCCACCCGCAACAGAGGGCCAGGTGTGCGCACAGCCTGATGATGGAAGGAGTTGACGGGCAGTCCTTTCTCTACAGCCTCGGGGAAGAGGCGTGAAAGGATGCTTCCGGCCTCCATCTTCACTGTATGCGAGGCATAAGCACGGTCCAAATCTTGGTCGTGTTTTACCAATGGCGCATCATTGTACTGCGTATTGAGGTCCTGATAGACAGTTCCGCCAAGGGCAGCTACCAGCGTCTGGATTCCTCGGCAGATACCCAGCATGGGAATCTGGCGGTTGTAGGCTTCGCGTACCAATAGAAGTTCCATCTCATCGCGTTGCGGACAGATGCCATGCAGTCCGGGTATGGGTTCCTCGCCCAACAGGAGCGGATTGATGTCTCCTCCTCCTGAGAGCAGGATGCCGTCCACTCTGTCAAGTGTCTGGCAGAGAGCTTCCTCATCGGTGTAGGGAGGGAGCACAAGAGGGATGCCGCCTGCCTGTAGGACAGACTGGTAGTAACCTTGTGCCAACTCACATCCTTTGGCACCGAAGTTACCGGTAATACCTATTATGGGGCGTGCTGCTTGCATATAGGGAGATTATTCCTCTTCGAGTGAAATGGGTTTTGTCTCCTCGCGCTGCAGACCAATGGGTACCTCCTTCTTGATGCTCTGCTTCAGGGAGATAAGGGTCTCTGTAGAAACAACACCGGCAATCTCCTGAAGACGGTTGTTCAGCAACTCCATCAGGTGTGCATTGTCGCGTGCATACAATTTGATAAGCATGGTGTAAGGACCTGTTGTGAAGTGACACTCTACAATCTCGGGAATCTTCAGGAACTCCTGAACAACACCTTTGTACATAGAGCCCTTCTCGAGTGTGATACCTACATAGGTGCAGGTGTTGTATCCCAGACTGGCAGGATTTACATGGTAACCGGAACCTACGATAACGCCCATGTCAATGAGACGCTGTACACGTTGGTGGATAGCAGCTCGGCTGACACCACATTCTGCGGCTACATCCTTAAAGGGGATTCTTGCATTGTTAGAGATAATCTCGAGGATTTTCTTGTCCAGGTTGTCAATCTTTTCCATAATACAATGTTTTTTGTAATATTTTGATAGCAAAATTACGATAATTATGTAATTTCAGAAAGAATATGGACAAAAAAAAAGACACCAAACGGTAAATTTGGTGTCTTTTTGCTTATTTTAAGATGTTTATTTCACAATCTCCAGCAACTCAACGGTAAATATCAGTGTAGAGAAGGGAGGAATCTTACCCTGCTCTCTGTCTCCGTAAGCTAACTGCTGAGGAATGTAAAGCATCCACTTGCTACCTACGGGCATCATGGTCAGGGCCTCGGTCCATCCCTTGATAACCTGATTAGCGGGGAAGGTGGCGGGCTGGTTACGCTTGTAAGAGCTGTCGAACTCAGTACCGTCAATAAGGTGGCCTTCGTAGTTCACCTTTACCTTGTCGGTAGCCTGAGGAATCTCGCCGGTTCCCTTGGTGATAATTTTGTACTGCAGACCACTGGCTGTTGTCTGGATGCTGTCGGCCTTAGCATTCTTCTTCAGGAACTCCTCGCCGGCAATACGGTTGGCACCGTACTTCTTCTCCATCTTAACATTATGGTAATACTCCATCTGCTTTCTGACAACGGTCTGGACGCTATCCATGCTGATAGTCATGTTGGACTGTGTGATACCATCCTGGAATCCCTGAACGAAAAGGGCTTTGTTCAGAACGTTCACACTGTCGTTAATCTGCTTGTTAGCCTGTGCAATTACCTGATTCTCTACCTGAGAACGGATCTCAACACCGGCCAGACGGGCTTTCTCCTTCTTGTCAGCTTCAGTAAGTTCGGTCTGCTGGAAGCCCTTTACGAAATCAGACAGATAGGCTGCGTCAACACCCATGCGATGTGTCAGATATTCTGTCAGACCCTGAGTGTTGGCTTTGCCGAGCAGATAGCTGAATGTGTCAACTGAAACAGTATCGACTACTTCAACGGGAGCCTTTGCCTTCTTGCTTGTCTTCTTCTTGCTGGCAGCTGATGTGCCTAAAGCCAGAAGGGCGCAAAGAGAAAATAGAACAATCTTTTTCATTTTCTTAATCCCTAATCTCTAATCCCTAATCCAATTACTTCTCGATGCCAACAAGCTCAATCTTGAAGATCAGGCAAGAGAAAGGCTTGATCTTGCCAGCCTCACCGCTTGCATAAGCCTGCTCCTGAGGAATGTAAACCATCCATGTAGAACCTACAGGCATGTGAGTAAGAGCGGTCTTCCAACCGGGGATAACCTGATTGCAACGGAAAGTTGTGGGCTCGCCGCGCTGGTAGCTGCTGTCGAAGACAGTATCGTTGATAAGCTTACCTTCGTAGTTAACCTTTACAACGTTGGTGTCAGCGGGAATCTCGCCAGTACCCTCGGTGAGAACCTCGTAGTAGATGCCATCGCCCAGGCTCTTAACGCCGTCCTTCTTGGCAATCTTCTTCATGAACTCCTGACAAGCCTTCTTGTTCTCGCCATACAATTTCTCCATCTGCTTAGCCTTGATGCTCTGCATCATAGACTCGCGGGTTGATGTAGCCTCCTCAACAGACATCAGGCCACCCTTCTCCAAGGTACCTGCTACGAAACCTGCCAAGAGGTTCTTCAGGCTGATGGTCTGAGTGCTGTCCTCGCCAAATACCTCGTAGTTGATGCCCTTAACCCACTGCTGGCTAATCATCTGACCGATACGAAGACCTGCATAGTAAGCTGTCTTCTTCTTGTCGTCACCTGCGTTTGCACCTTCGTTCAAACCCTTGATAAACTCGTTGATGTATGTAGTATCAACGCCTTCGCGCTGTACCAAATACTCCTTCAGACCCTGAGTCTGAGACATACCGAAAGCATAGCTCAAGGTATCTACATCGGTTTTCAAATCAGCCTTGGGGGTTCCATTACCACAAGAGCTCATGATGGCAGCCAGAGCAACGGCTGCAATAACAGAAATCTTTTTCATTGTTTTATATTTTTGTTTTATTAATTATTTTTCTGAATTACAATACTTTTATCAGCTCTACGTCAAATACCAGTGTGCTGTATGGAGGAATCTGTGCTCCGGCACCACGCTCACCGTATGCCAGCAGGTAGGGGATGTGGAAACGGTACTTGGCACCCTCCTTCATCAGCTGAACACCTTCTGTCCATCCGGGGATTACCTGATTCAGGCCGAAGTCGGCAGGCTCGCCACGCTTGTAGCTGCTGTCAAAGACTGTACCGTCTAACAAGCGACCCTCGTAATGGCAACGAACAGTATCCGTAGCCTTGGGGCTCTTACCGGTTCCCTCTGTCAGCACCTCGTACTGCAAGCCGCTCTTGGTCTGTGTTACACCGTCGCGTTTAGCGTTTTGCTCAAGATATACCTTACCTTCAGCTATAGCGTTCTGTGCCTGTTCTTTCTCTTTTTTCTGGAAATACTCGTTCAGCATCATCTGAGCCTCCTGGCTGGTCATGGCAGTATCCTTGCCTGACATCACATCGCTGATACTCTTAGCGAAATCTTCGATACTGAAATCCTCAATGTTCATGCTTTTGAGCTGATGGCCAATGCCAAGGCCCAAAGCGTAGCTAATTTTGTTCATTCTTAGAATACATTTACTATTATGCGGCGCAAAATTAATACATTTTATTTATCTGAAAGGCAATAGTAACAATTTTTTTATTATTTTTGCACATTATTATTATATAAAGAGACAAGGTTTTATGAAAATTGTTGTGTTAACAGGGGCTGGTATGAGTGCTGAAAGCGGTGTCAGCACGTTTCGCGACAGTGGCGGATTGTGGGATCAGTATAATGTGGAAGACGTGGCTACGCCTGAGGGCTGGATGCGTAATCCGAAGATGGTGACAGATTTCTATAATAATCTGCGCGTACAGATTCTACAGAAGGAACCTTGTCTGGGTCACCGCCTGGTAGCGGAACTGGAGAAGAAATACGATGTGACGGTTGTCACCCAGAACGTAGATGACCTGCACGAAAGAGCTGGCAGTACCAATGTGATTCATCTGCATGGCGAACTGATGAAGGTTACCAGCAGCCGTAATCCTAATGATGCGCGTTGCATCCGTACCCTTGATAAAGAGCATCTTGTTGTTAAGATGGGCGATTGTGCCGAAGACGGCAGTCAGTTGCGCCCCTTTATCGTGTGGTTCGGCGAAGCAGTTCCAGAGATAGAGCGTGCTGCCGTGGAATGTATGAAGGCCGATATCTTTATTATTATAGGAACCAGTCTGAATGTCTATCCTGCAGCAGGACTTACACAATACGTACCCGCAACGACCCCTATCTATCTGATAGATCCTAAGCCTGTTCAGTGGAATGCTGACAGACCCTTCCGTCATATCATGAAAGGAGCCAGTCAGGGGATGCAGGAACTTATGGAAGAGATAGGAAAACCCTTGAAGCAACAGTAACAGACAAGATACATGGATTATACCAGCACAGCATACAAAGAGAACGAGGAACAGAAAGTAAGATTGGTGCACATACGTTGCAAGAACACCGGCGAGATGATAAGCGTTCCGTTTGGGAGCACACTCTCTGAGGTGTTCGAGGCTGCGGCCTTTGATATGTCTTACGGACCGGTTTGTGCCTGTGTCAACAATAAGGTTCAGGGAATGAACTACAGGTTCTATAACAACAAAGACGTGAACTTCCTGAGTCTGCATAGTCCTAGTGGTATGCGTACTTATACCAGGACTTTGTTCTTTGTGTTGGCAAAGGCTGTCGAAGACCTCTTTCCGCAAGGTCAGCTCATTATAGGTGCTCCGGTAAGCAGGGGCTATTATTGTGAGTTGCGTGTAGGTAGAGCCGTTCAGCCCGCTGATGTGGAGCGTATCAGTAATCGTATGCAAGAGATTATTGATGCCGATATGCCCATCCATCGCATTCAGTGTCCTATAGAGGATGCTATTGCAATTTTCCAAAGTAGGGGCATGACCAGTAAGGTACAGCTTCTGGAGAGTCAGGACAGTCTTTATACCTATTATTATAAGTTAGATAGTAGCATAGATTATTTCTATGGTCCTCTGCTTACCCATACCGGTCTGTTGCACCTTTTCAGCCTGACACCGTTCTATGATGGTCTTCTCCTCCGAATTCCTAATGAAAAAGATCCTTCGGTACTGGAGACATTCGTGGAGCAGAAGAAGATGCTGGGTGTAATACGCGAGCACCAACAGTGGCAGGATATCTTGCGTGTCCGTACAGTAGGAGAATTCAACAAGGCTATCTTGGCAGGAAGAGCAACAGACCTCATCAACGTCAGTGAGGCACTGCAGGCAAAGAGACTCTCGGATATTGCTGATGAGATAGCCCTCCGTAAAGCCCGTCTGGTACTGATTGCAGGTCCCAGTAGTAGCGGAAAGACAACAACGGCCAAACGTCTGGCAATCTTGATGATGGCCTGCGGACTGCGTCCCTATACCCTGAGCACGGATGACTATTTTGTAAACCGTGTGGATACTCCCAAGGATGAGAATGGTGAGTACGACTTTGAATGTATCGGGGCTGTGGATACGAAGCTCTTCAATGAGCAGATGAATGCTATTCTGCGAGGCGAGGAGGTTGAACTGCCCAGATATGATTTCCCGACGGGCAAACGTGTGTACGAAGGCCGTAAGTTGCAGATAGGTCCAACTGATGTTATCATTCTGGAAGGAAACCATGCGTTGAATCCCATTCTTACACAGCAGATTCCTGAGGAGCAGAAGTATCGTATGTATGTCTCTGCCCTTACCACTATACAGCTGGACGACCACAACCATATCTCAACAGTTGATATACGGTTGGTGCGTCGTATCCTTCGTGACTTCCGATACCGTGGTTATTCGGCAGTAGAGACCATCAGGCGCTGTCCCAGTGTGAAGGCTGGCGAGGAGAAGTGGATTTTCCCCTATCAGGAGTTGGCTGACGCAACCTTCAACAGTGCCCTTCTCTATGAATTGGGTGTTATCCGCGACAGGGTGCTGCCCATCCTTGAGCAGGTTCCTGAACGTGCTGTTGAATATGCCGAGGCAACCAGATTGCGTAAGTTCCTGAACTACTTCCGTGGTATTCCCGGCAATCAGGTTCCACCGACTTCTCTGTTGCGTGAGTTTGCAGGAGGAAGCTCATTTAAGTATTAATGCCCCCTCCGGCTCCCCGAGGGGAGGGGAAATTCAAAATTCAAAGAGCAAAATTCAAACTTCAAAGAGCAAAATTCAAAATTCAAAGAGCAAAATCCGATAACCGATAACCGATAACCAATAATCAATAACCAATAACCAATAATCAATAACCAATAACCAATCTTGAAGTATAATAACCAATCCATTATGACAAAGAGAATTAAAATGCTGACGGCCATGCTTGCCTTGTTGGCATGCAGTGCCCTGGCACAAACAGAAGAACGTGTTTTTTATGTTGACTTCGGTCAGAACAATGTTACCAACCAAGGGTTTCTGACCGATACGGATTCCAACGGCAATAAGTGGAATAACCTGCACGGTAAGGGAACCGCTGCGCCTGATAAAGCTTATGCCCTTACGCAGACAGACCTTGTCTGTGCCGATGGTACTTCTTCCAGCATTGTCCTGCAGCTAGGAACCACCTTCTCAACCAATGGCTATAGTAATGGAGGCTTGCAGTCGCCCAAAAAGGCACTGTTGGGCGATTTGGCCATTCAGTCAGCTACTCAGGACTATATCTTTATGGAGGGCTCTCAGGACTATGGCGTGCTGCACTTTACCGGTTTGAATCCCGAGAAGGCATACCAGTTTTATAGCTTCGGAAGCCGTACCTCTACAGACGAGCGTTCAGCCTACTTTACCTTCAGCGGTGAGAATGTCTGGACAGGCGAGATGCAGATGGGCGGTACTCAGATAGGTGATGGAGGGTATAATGGCAATAACAACAAGATTCTGGTTTCCGAACCCGTATTCCCTGACAGTATAGGCAATATAGACCTTACTATCTGCAAGAAGACAAAGGGTGCTATGGTGTACCTGAACTGCATGAAGGTAGTTGAGCTGGGTGACTTGGCACGTCCTCATCAGGAATTGAAATTGACACAGAGATTCTATATCGATTTTGGTGAGACCAGTAATACATCACGCGGACGTCAGACTACTGCCAAGGACAAGAATGGCAACTACTGGACGAATCTCTCATCGGGTAGTAGTTCCAGCAACACTATTACGGCCAAGACTGTTGCAATGAGGAATGCCGCAGGAAGTACAACATCAAAATACCGACTGGTAACAACATGCAACCAATACACCAACGGCATCAGCGCGGGTGGTAACAACAGTCCATCGGAGGAGATGTTGGGTGACCTGGCCATACAGACAGCTACAGAGGACTATATGTTCATTGATAACGGAGACTGTCGCCCCTTTAAGTTCACCAATCTGAACGTTGACAATTGCTACAAGCTCTACATTTACGGTTCCCGTAATCATACAGACAACCGCATTACCCAGTACAATATAGAGGGGCAACGTACATGGAGTGGTGGTCAGGTGACATCAGGCAACAGCGTAGGCGGTGAGGGTAACAATGGCAATGTCCGTAACATCCTCATAACAGACTACATCTATCCTAACCGTAAGGGCGAGATTGTTGTCAACTTCCAGCGTGTGACAGGTATGGCGCATATCAGTGTCATGAAAGTGGAGGAATATACGGGTGGTGTGCGTCCCGAAGAGCCATTGGAATTGACAGAGCTGACACTTTCCGGCAATGCCGAAGATGCTATGTTCAAGAATGTTGGTTCCAATACATATCAGACTTATGCCAGACTGACCAAGGGAACGTTCCAACTTACCGGAAAGACACCTGACGGAGATGTCGTACTCTCCAGTACAGGTGACGGCACCTTTGATGTTGCAGGCGATGAGGCTCCTGTGGCTTTCAGTGTAGAGAAGGACTGCGTGGCCCGTATTACCGTGAATGCCAACAATCAGACAGTTGAAGTGCTGCCTGTAACCATGCATGTAAGGGGTAATATTGGAGCAGGTAATCCCCAGATAGCATACAAGGCAAATGGCGTATGGGAGTCTGAGATAACACTGAAGGAGACTGCCTCGCAGCAGTGGGTGGACAAGACTATGTACTTTGCCTTGAACAATACGGATAATCTGGCCATCAAGCGTCTCAAGAACGCCTCTTCACGATATGTTCTGGGCATGGCATCAAACGGTCAGGACGTTGAGAATATCTACCAGAACGCAGGTACCTACACCATTACGGTGGATATGGCAAACGGTGTCTACAATATCTCTGCTCCCATCGATGAGAATCGCATCTCGGTCTTCGGTTCCAGTGTAGCCAACGGTCAGGGCGCAACGGATTACAAGGGCTATCGTTATCTGTATGGTCAGCATCTGATTCAGCGTTATGAGAAGGGATTGTCAGATACACGTTTCTATACTTCTAATGTATCTATCGGTGGTAATACCACTAATGCTTTATTGGGTAGGTATGATGATTTGATTCGTGACTTCGGTCGTTATGTTATCTTCGGTCTTTCTTTGGGCAACGAGGGAATTCACGGGGCCAGCGACCAGAATGCCATCTTTACTCAGTGGAGAGATAATATGCTGAAACTTATTAAGATGGTTCGTGCCGATGGTAAGATTCCTGTGGTTATGAACAATTATACACGTGGCGACTATAATGCAAGCGACTACAGTTATGTAAAGAAACTGAATCTGCTTATCCATGAGTGGGACGTGCCTTCTTTCAATTGCCTGGGATCCATTGACAAAGGCGACGGCACATGGGCTGACGGCTATGTGTCAGATACTTATCATCAGAATACCGAGGGTCATTACGAGTTCTTCTGCTCTATGATTCCTTCTCTCTTTGATGCTCTGAAGGCAGGGAAAGCTATGCCTAAGCGTACTACTACCAAGAGCATGAGGCTGACAGAGGAAAAGACTGTACATTTCAACCCCGAAGGGACTACGCATCCCTTTACTGTTACTGCCCGTGTAAAGGGTGGACAGGGACAGGTGTTGCGTGTACGTTGTTCTGTTGGAGATGTAACAGTGACCATTACGCCTGATGGTTATGTGCGCCTTGCTACTCCATCGGGTGGAACCCTTACCAGCACCAAAGCCATTACGGATACCAATTGGCACAATATCACACTTACCAGCTACTATGCCCAGAAGCGCACTCTGCTTTATCTGGATAAAGTCAGTGCAGGAGTTCTTGACGAACGTCTGGGCGATGTTCAGGAAGTGGTGCTAGGCGGCTCTACACGTGATGTGTCTGAGCTTGTGTTCTGGCGTTCTGCCATGACGCCCGATGAGGTAACTGCCCATTGCAATGGTAAGATGCTGAAATCCAGCTTGGAAATCTATGTCCCCATGGATGCAGAGGGTGGACTGGAGAACCTTGCGCAGAGTACCAATACGGTTAGAATGGTTGTTGATGAGGTTGTGGGCTTGGAGCACCTTCCTGATTCCAATAAGGACTCTGGTAGTACTTCTGTTTACAACATAACGGGTCAGAGTATAGCAAAAGCCCAACGTGGTGTCAATATCATTGGCGGCAAAAAGGTTGCCATAAAGTAAAAATAAAAAGAGAGCTTGTCCCGCTGGGCAAGCTCTCATCATTTACTGCTTGTTTGTCAGTTGTTTTAGTTTCTCCTTTCCTTTAAAGGCAAATACCCAAATGAGGAAGCCTGCAATAGCCAGCAGGGCAATACCGATAAGAGGTCGGTAGAACAGCCAGGCCAATGCTATGATGATGAGCGACCAAACCAGGCCAACCACAAAGCAGACAATTCCCACTCCGAATCCGAAGATGTTGGCAACGAAGGGGACAACCTTCAGAATGGTCTCAAAGATAGCCAAAATGCCTCTCAGACCGGCAATGATAAGGAGAATTCCTATAATACGCAGAATCCATGTCAGCATATTGTTGGCTTCATGTTCAGCCTCAAAGATCTCTGCAGCATCCTTTTTGCCCATCACAAGGGTCTGGAAACGCTTTCCGTTCCTAGCCTTGAAGGGCTTGAAGGTATCGCCGTCTACCTGTGAGATGATGGTCACTTTGGCAGGCACAATAACCTCCCAGGTTACTCGCACATCGCCTATTTCGGGGGAGCCGGGTACACGTCCGTAGTACAGCATATTGCCAGCCTGATGTATATATTCCAATGCAACCTTGTTGCCGGCATTAGCCAGCAGACTGTCTGTGGCAGCCTGAATAGAATCATTAATAGCCTGGATGGAATCGTTTGCGGCCTTTACGGAATCTGTGGCAGCTGTTGGCTGTTCGGGTTCTTGGGCTGTCTTGGCACGACCGTAAAAACGTTCGTATGCTTCCTTGGCATTTCTATCCAGTTCCTTCAGCATATCCTCGTTTATGGCCAAATCATAAGGCTCGTTTGACGAGATGCAATTAATCAATCCGTCATTCAGCTTATAGGCACCAAAAGAAACGTTTGCAGCCCATACTTCCTCGGGCTCTACGGTTGTCAGCACCATGTTCTTCTGTTGGTATGCCGGATCCTTAAATTCGGCAGACTCTACGGGCTGGGGAGTCCATTCCTTGGAATAGGTATATGTAGTTGTGACAACCTCTTTGCCACCAAGCTTGTCCTCCCTTTTCTCCTGTGCATGCTCAACCCACTGGTAGTATTCAACTCTACGCTTCAGTGCAATAGCTTTGGCACCTATGCCAAATTGGTTGTCTGTAAGAGAATCTTCCGTTGTTGCTAGAGCTGTGGCACAAACCAGTTCACCCTCCAGTGAGGCGTCTTTCTTGTTGGGGTTCTCCATCTCAACGCAAGCCTTTTCTGCATCGTTCAGCATCTTGTCTGTCTTAACGGCTCGTCCCTCGTTCCACCACAACAGTGCTGTGGCAAGGCAGAAGAGGATGAGACCTGAGAAGATTCCTTTGAAGGAGCTTCCTACGCGTGTTCCATAACCGGTTGTCTTCACTTCTTGGTAAGCCATAATAATATGATTTAGTGTGTGATTTATAGTTTTCAGGGGGTAAAGTTACATTATTTATAAATTATTTTCGTACTTTTGCTGCCAAATAACGTATAAAAACATCAATTTTATAACCTTTTATCGCTTTATGAAAAGACTCAGATTATTTGTTTTTGTGTGTATCGCGGCCCTGACGGCATCAGCCCAGAAGGCCAACTACAACATCATTCCACTGCCCAAGGAAGTTAAGGCAGACACCACCCAGCAGTTTACCCTGAAGGGAGGTATGGGTATTGCCTATGACAGCAGCAATACAGAAGTAACTCGTACGGCAGAGTTCCTGCAGCAGTGGGTCAAGGAGGCTACAGGTATCCAACTGCAACTGACACCCGAAGATAAGGCAGCCCAAATCAAGCTGGCTATCAGTGCTCCTGCCAAGAAGGGTAAGAAAGCTAAGCAAATCGCTCCTATGACCGAACAGCAGAAGGAGGCTTATACACTTAGTGTTGATGCCAAAGGTATCTTGCTGAGTGCCTGTGAGCCTGCGGGTCTGTTCCGCGCAGCTCAGACTTTGCGTAAGAGCCTTCCTGTTACAAAGGACTCAAAGGGTGTGGAGATGCCCTTCGTGCAGATAACCGACCAGCCGCGCTTCTCTTATCGTGGTGTGTTGCTGGATTGCGGTCGTCATTTCTTCAGTGTAGAGTTCATCAAGCAGTTCTTGGATGCTATGGCTCTGCATGGTTGCAACCAGTTCCACTGGCATCTGACGGAGGATCAGGGCTGGCGTTTCGAGGTGAAGGCTTATCCCGACTTGGCCAAGAAGGGTAGTGTGCGTGAGAAGACCGTCATCAGTCCCGGAAAGTTCCGTATTTACGATAACATCCCTTATGGTGGTTACTATACACAAGACGAATGTCGCGATATTGTACGCTACGCAGCTGAGCGTTACATCAATGTTGTGCCTGAGATAGATATGCCCGGCCATATGCAGAGTGCTCTGCACGTATTCCCCAACTTGGGTTGTACAGGTGGTCCGTATCCCGTTGCTCCTCATTGGGGCGTGATGCGCGAGGTGCTTTGTGGCGGTAACCCTGAGACATTAAAGTTCCTGAAGACCGTCTTTGGCGAGTTGTGCGATGTGTTCCCCTCTCCCTACATCCATATTGGTGGCGACGAATGTCCCAAGGACCGTTGGCAGAAGTGTCCGAAGTGTCAGGCCAAGATTAAGGAACTGGGCTTGACAACCGAGAATGTTATGGTCGAAGGCGGTGACCAAAGAGGAAATCAGGATGGCAGAAGTGCCGAGAATAAGCTGCAGACCTACATCAACCACGAGATTGAGCAGTTCCTGGCTTCTCGCGGACGTAGCCTCATTGGTTGGGACGAGATTCTGGCTGGAGGACTTACAGAGAACGCTATCGTTATGTCTTGGCGCGGAACCAAAGGTGGTATCGCAGCTGCCAAGCAGAATCATCGTGTTATTATGAGTCCCAATGTGTATGCCTATCTGGATCATCCTCAGCTGAAGGATTACAGAAAGCAACCCCAAACCACCGATAGCTATCAGGTTTCCTGCAGCAAGATATACTCTTTCGAGCCTCTAATTCCAGAGGAACTAACGCAAGAGCAGAGCGACTGCATTTTGGGTTATCAGGGCAACCTGTGGACCGAGCATGTGGCTTATCCCGAGCATGCCTTATTCCAGTTGCTGCCTCGCTTGGGTGCTATGAGCGAGGTGCAGTGGTGTAACCCCGAGCAGAAGGACTTCGAGAACTGGAAAGCACGTCTGCCACAGTTGAAGAAACTTTATGACAGGATGGGCTTTGTCTATTGCAATGAAGTGGAGTAAATCTAAAGTTTAAAGTTTAGAGTTATGAAACACACATATATGTTTTTGTGTGCAGTACTGATGGTGCTGTGCACAACAATGCGTGCTCAGGAGACGGAAAAGGTTTGGAAGGCAGGCGAGGCGTTGATAACCGATGCTTCGCAGATTACTGCCACAGCTCCACATAGCAGCCAGTTTCCTGCTTCTAATCTGATCCGCCCTGAGAGCGATGGCGTAGGAACTAATCAGTACATCTACCACACGGCATGGGGCGGAAATGATATGATTCCTGCTGGTGTTGATCCGTTCTTGCAGTTCCATTTCAACAAGGCCGAACAGCACATCATCTTCTCAATGATTGGCTCGGCATGGTCCAGTACCTATGATACGCCTACCGAGGTGGTTATTCAAGCGGCTAATCTGCCGGGCGAATGGACAACCATCACAACGCTGAAGAATATGGATAACGACTTCACGTCCTATACTCCAGAGCGTTATACTTCGCCTCACATCGATCTGGGTGCAGCATATACCGATGTGAAATTCCTTGTCAAGAAAACCTATGCTAATCGTTATCAGTCTGCAGGCGGTTTGTTACTCTCGTTAGGCCGATTCCAGATTTATGAGGCATACCTTGGTGATCCTGATCCTGTTGATCCCAAAGAAAACATCAACTTGCTTTTCATCGGTAACAGTATCACGGCAGGAGCTACTTTGAGCAATGCTGCCCAGCAAGCTCCTCCTATCGTATGTCGCCAATTGATAGAACAGGCTACAGGTATTACTACCAATGTCTATAATGGTGGTCACTCTGGTATCACTACTTGGGGTTATCTGCCAGGTAGGACCGACTTTACCCGCATCGTCAGCAATGCCAAGGCATTCAAGAAGCAGAACGGCGGTCTGATATACATATCTATTATGCTGGGAACCAACGATAGTGCTTGCACCACAACGGAGGGTGCTCCTGTCAGTACGAATACATACGGCAAGAACATCAGAACCATCATAGATTCTCTTATTGCTGCGATTCCCGACTGTAGGATACTCCTGAACTATCCTATCTGGTATAGTCCCAATACCCATAATGGAGCAATGTACCTGCAGGAAGGTTTGGACCGACTGCGTAGCTACTATCCCATTTTGGATACTATTGTTGAGGAGTACGAACAGGTCTATGCCGGTAATCGCGGCGTATGGGAGTACTTCGAGGATAATAAGGTTCTTTTCACCAAGGAGGCAGGAAACTCTGGCAACTTCTTCCTTCATCCCAATGTAGTTGGTGCACAGCGTCTGGCTGAGATATGGGCCAAGAGCCTCTTGGAGATTATGAAGAAGGATGGCATAGAAGTTAAGAATCCTTTGCCTGAATGGAATGTTTTTAAACCCAGCAACAACAAGAAGTACACTATGTCTTCTCCTCGTGGACAGTATGGTACCAAGGCAGGTAAGGTGACTAATACCGTAAATACCAGCTACGCAGGTACCGGGAGTGAGTTTGCTGTTCTAACATACAATGGAAAGACCTATTTGTACAGTATTGCAGAGAAGAAATTCTCCTATCGCGACCCTAATCCTTATCGTGATGACTGGAGCCATATTCTGCTCTCCGATACTTATCTTGAACCGCTGAAGATTCACTATGTAGGTTACAATGCTGATTACCCTTATTGTCTGACTATCGACGGCTATATTGCTAATTCGGCAGCCAGCACCACTTATGGCGTGGTTGTGAATACTTACAATAGTGCAACAGATGGTGGAAATCAGACGGCTTTTCAAGAGGCGGGCGACTTTGACCCTACAGAAGCCCTCTCCATTTTGAAGTCATATTTGGATAAACAGATTACTGTTACTTACCGCATTCAGGACGAGGCTGGTAAACTGCTGGAGGAGCTTACAGCCATAGGCCAGGAGGGGGATGTCATTACTGAGGTTCCCGACCGCGTATCGCATAAGGCCTATACTACCTACGCTGTCAAAGAGCCTGTGACATTGGTTGCAGGACAAGAGAATGTGGTAACTGTTGTTGCTTCGTGGAAGCTCCCTTTTGATTTGTCGCCCGATCTCAATGATGCTCATTGGTATAACCTGGCATTGCGTGAGGGCGCTGATTACGTCAATGCCGCAGAAGGCTACTACTGTAATGTTGCCACTACCAAGGAGGATTTGTTATCTAATGAGTATCAGTGGGCTTTTCAGGGCGACCCCTATAATGGTATTGTTGTTTACAATCGTTCAGACATAACAAAGACTCTATCTAAGGTGGGTGATTGGGCCATCTTGGCTGATGGAACCTATAAGTGGAACATCATAGAGAGTGACAAGGGCTTTTTGCTTTCTACGGAGGGCTCTTACCCTTATATCAATGAATATGGCGGTGCTGGTGGTGCCTTGGGCTTCTGGGCCAGTATCTCTGATGTCGGCAGTATCTTCAGTGTCAGCGAAGTCGGTGAGCTGAAGGTAGAGAATGTTCGCCTCTCTACGGGTGCTACTCTTACTATTTTCCGTGCCGACCCTGAGAAGGCCAACGGAAAGGCTGTCATCATAGCCCCTGGTGGCGGATATGCTTATATTGCCAGTAGCTATGAGGGTGCTGACTGGGCGCCTCTCTACAACGACTTAGGCTTCACTGCTGCAGTCCTTAGATACAACCTCCCTAATGGAAATCCCGAGGTTCCCTTGAACGATGGACGTGCTGCCTTGCAGTATCTGCGTGATAATGCTCAGGACCTTCTCCTCAATCCCCAGAAGATTGGTGTTATGGGGTTCAGTGCCGGTGGTCATCTGGCAAGTACCATAGCTACTCATCTTACAGGTGATGAACTGCCAGCCTTTCAGGTGCTTTACTATCCTGTTATCAGCATGAATGCAAGCTATACGCATGCCGGATCCAGGGAAAATCTCTTGGGTACAAATCCCAGTTCTGCACTGGTAGAACTTTATAGCAGCGATAAGCAGGTAACTGCCCAAACGCCTCCTGCATATATCTGCTGGGCAAATGATGATAGTACTGTAAAACCTGCGAATAGTAGCATGTACAGGGCAGCTCTCAGGAAGGCGGGTGTCTCTGTAACCACAAAGACCTTCTCTACTGGCGGTCATGGTTTTGGCTTCAAACTTAGTTATACCAATCATGATAAGATGGTTGAGGATCTGACAAAATGGCTGAATGGCCTTGATGACCTGCTTGACGGTATTCCATCGGTTGAGAATTCTCATGGTTCAATGCTCAATGCACAGTCTGCCATTTACAACATTTCAGGTCAGGCTGTCAGTAATCCCCGTCATGGCATCTTTGTGATGCAGGACAAAAAGAAACTTGTAAAATAACTGTATTTATGCGTGCCGAATCAAAATTCTCCTTGTTGGCATTGGCTTTTCTGGTTACGCTGGGGGCTGGTGCTCAGACTTTACTTTATAACAAGCCTGCAGAATTCTTCGAGGAGGCGCTGGTTATTGGTAATGGTACTTTGGGCGGTGTTGTCTATGGCGGGACGGAACATGACAGGGTATCTCTGAATGATATTACACTCTGGACGGGTGAGCCTTGCAACATGAAGGTTTTCTCGCCCGATGCCCACAAAAGTATCCCTGCCATTCGTGAGGCCTTGCGTCAGGGGGATTATTCCAAGGCCGACCAACTGCAACATGATGTTCAGGGACATTTCTCGCAGAACTACCAGCCGTTGGGACAGCTTACCATAGATTATCTGGACACAGAAACTCCGGCCACAGGCTATCGCCGATGGTTAGACATAGGCAATGCTACGGCTCATACAGAATATCAGAGGGGTATGTACAGATATACTACCGAGTATTTTGCTACTCACCCGGACTCTGGTATTGTCATTCGTATTACAACGGACAATCCCAAGGGTATCTGTGCCCGTGTGGGGCTTTCCTGCCAGTTAAAGAACAAGATTCATACAGAATATGGTAAGGTGCTGGTCAACGAAGGTTATGCGGCCTATGCCTCTTTACCCAGTTACTGGGGAGGTGATCATTTCTCTTACGATTCCAATAGGGGTATGCGATTCTGTACCAAGGTGCAGGTGGATGGTTCCTGCGTCAGGGCAGACAGCGATGCCATTGTTGTTGACGGTTCCAGCGAGGTTGTTGTCCGCCTGGTCAATGCTACCTCTTTCAATGGCTATGATAAGGATCCTGCAAGGGAGGGGCGTCCTTATCAGCAGTTAGCTGATGCCAGGCTGAAGAAACTCTCTTCCTCTTCCTATGATGTGTTGAAGGAACATCACATTGCCGACTATCAGAATATCTATAACCGCGTGAAACTTTCGCTGGGGGAGTCTAAACCTGATGTCCGTTCAACAGAGGAAGTGCTCCGCGAGTATATTGATGAGGGTATTTTCAATCCTGCCCTTGAGGCGCTCTATTTCCAGTATGGTCGCTACCTGCTTATCTCCTGTTCACGTACTCCTAATGTGCCTGCTAACCTGCAGGGATTGTGGAACGAGAGTATTTTGCCTCCCTGGTCGTGCAACTATACTACTAATATCAATCTGGAGGAGAATTATTGGCCTGCCGAGACTGCAGCTCTGCCCGAGATGCACCTCTCTCTGCTTACCTTCCTGAAGGAACTTCAAGGCTCTGGCGAGTTGACGGCAAAAGCCTACTACGGAGTGGATAAGGGTTGGTGCCTGGCACACAATACCGATATATGGGCAATGACCTGTCCTGTTGGACTTCACAACGGAGATCCTCAGTGGGCTAACTGGAATATGGGTGGTGCTTGGGTCAGCACACATATCTGGGAGCATTATACTTTCTCGCTCGATAAGGATTTCCTGCGTGAGTACTATCCCGTCCTGAAAGGTGCTGCAGAGTTCTGTCTGGGCTGGCTTGTCAGCACCAAGGATATGGGTGTGGAGGGTCAGGAGTACCTTATTACTGCACCCTGCACTTCGCCCGAGAATGATTATGTAACGCCACAGGGTTACCATGGGCGTAGTTTCTACGGTGGTTCTGCTGACCTTTCGATGATTCGCGAATGTCTTACTGATGCCCGTAATGCAGCTCTTGTGTTGGACTTGGATAAAGACTTTGTGGCTCAGACTGATGAGGCTCTTTCTCGTCTGCAACCATATAAAATAGGTAAGAAAGGCAATCTGCAGGAGTGGTTCTACGATTGGGAAGATGAAGATCCTCACCACCGCCATCAGAGTCATCTCTTCGGCATCTATCCAGGGCACAGCCTAAGTGATGGTGTGAATAGTGTGGAGGATATTCATCAGGCCGCCCATAAGTCGTTGGAGATTCGTGGCGACCGTACCACAGGATGGAGCACGGGTTGGCGCATGAACCTCTATGCTCGTCTGCATGATGCCAAGAATGCCTATCACATCTTCCGTAAACTACTTTCATATGTTAGTCCCGATGGTTACCGGGGCTCTGATGCCCGTAGGGGAGGAGGGACATACCCTAATCTGCTGGATGCTCATTCCCCTTTCCAGATAGATGGAAACTTTGGTGGATGTGCCGGAGTGATAGAGATGCTGATGCAGAGCAATTATAACATTAATAGCCTCACCCCCGTCCCCTCTCCAAAGGGCGATGGGGGGCTACACTCCATCGAGCTGCTTCCTGCCTTGCCTGAGAACTGGAAGAACGGCTCCGTTACCGGTATCCGTGCCCGTGGCGGTGTAGCTGTTAGCATGGAGTGGAAGGATAGTAAAGTTACCGCCCTTACTCTTACTGCTCAGCAGCCCTGCAAGGTTATGCTCATTGCGAACGGAACGCAACGGGAAGTGAAGTTGAAGAAGGGAGACAACAAAATTTCCAAATTATAGCAGCCCCCTCTTGCCCGCTTGGGGATGAATACTTCGCTTCCATAACCTACTACAGGAAGCTTTACATAAAAAAAGAAGCCCAACTTCCGAAAGTGAAACTTTCTGCTGTTAGACTTCTCTTTTCTGGTAGCCCGCTTGGGGTTGATATTTTTCGACCCCATAACCTTCCACAGGAAGCTTTACATAAAAAAGAAGCCCAACTTCCGAAAGTGAAACTTTCTGCTGTTAGACTTCTTTTTTCTGGTAGCCCGCTTGGGGTTCGAACCCAAGACCCCAACATTAAAAGTGTTGTGCTCTACCAACTGAGCTAGCGGACCGACCTAAAAACAACGCATTTCTGCTATTGCGGGTGCAAAGGTATATAATTTAATTTATAATTCAAAATTCATAATTCAAAATTATTTGCTTTCCTCCTCATTTTTGTTCTCTATGGGTGGATTTTCCTGCTCTGGAGTTCCTTCTTTTAGTACAAATCTTCTGTAATAAGAGAGTAGCAAGGTGGTAAGGGGTAAGGCTATAATGAAGCCGATGATGCCCATAAGGCTGCCCCAGACAGAGAGGCTGAGTAGAATGACAGCAGGATTCAGCCCCATAACATGTCCCATGATACGGGGCGTAAGGTACATATCCTGAATAAGTTGTACAACCGCAAAGACGGCAAGTGCACAAAGCAGGATAATCCAGAAGTTCTCGCCTGTCTCGGCCGACTTGAGGATGGCCAGTAGTATGGTGGGGATGAAACCGAAGAGTTGCATGTAGGGAACCAGATTGAGGAATCCTATGAAGAGACCCAGACCTATGGCCATGGGGAAGTCTATGATGAGGAATCCTATGCTGAAGAGTATTCCTACTATGAGGGCAATGAGTGCCTGTCCGCGGAAGTAGGCGTTCATGCCGTTCTGCACATCTTGGACAACCATAGAGGCAAATTGGCGCTTGCTGGCGGGGATGAGGTTCACCCATCCTTGACAGATATTCTCGTAGTCGATAAGTATAAAGAACATATACAACAGCACCACGAAGATGCCCAAAATACTCATTGCTACGTTCACTGTTCCGGAGACAAGGTTCCATGCCTGTATCATCACGGTCTGTACAGTATCCATAAAGGAACTCTGTTGCATCAGGTTGAAGAGGGCATTCTTGTTGCTAAGGTGTTTGACAATATTCTGGATGTAGGAGGCCATGTTGGTCTGCGTCATCACGTCGTTGAAATACAGACTAACCAGATTGGAGATGTGTGCTGTTTCCTCCAGAATGGGCGGTATAATCAAGGCCAGGAGGCCACTCAGTAGGGCAATGACTATCAGTAGGGCCGTTATTATGCTGAGGATGCGGTTACGCACTCTGAGTCGGTACTGAATAAAACGTACTAAAGGATATATCATGTAGGCCAAAAGCCATGCTACGAAGAAAGGTAGCAGGACACTGGAAAGTGAGTTCAGTAACCATACGGCACCTGCGCATAGGCAGATGATGGTAATGCTTCGGATAAAGCGGTCAAAAGTTATCTTTTGTTCAAACATGTCTTCAATTCAAAAATTTCGTTATTTCGATTGGCGGCCTTTTCTCGTTATGACGTTATCACGTTATATCGTTATAACGATTTTTATTTAGGGCCGCCTTTTTTACTGTCAACTCGTCAACTTCTCCCGTAGCGAGTCATAGCATTCTCTGCAGAGGGGTTCATACTCCTGCTTTTCGCCTAGCATGACCTGTTTGTCTCCTGCTACAATACGGTGACTTACATAGGCAAGGGCACCACAGCGAACACAAATGGCATGCACCTTTGTCACCTCATCGGCAATGGCACAGAGCTGGGGCATGGGGCCAAAGGGTTGTGCCTTGAAGTCCAGATCCAACCCTGCAACAATAACGCGGATTCCACGTGATGCCAGTTCATTGCACACTTCCACAATATGTTCGTCAAAGAACTGTGCCTCGTCAATTCCCACAACATCCGTATCCTGGGCTAAAAGCAGGATGCTGGATGAAGAGTCCACAGGGGTTGACATGATGCTATTGCCCTGATGGCTGACAACTTCCTCCTCGCTATAGCGCACGTCTATGCTGGGCTTGAATATCTCTACACGCTGATGGGCAAACTGGGCACGTTTCAGACGGCGTATCAACTCCTCTGTCTTACCCGAGAACATAGAGCCGCAAATGACCTCAACGCGGCCCCGTCTCATCATCTCCCCGTTATGAGAGCCTACATCTTTCATTTTTTCCTTAAGTTTGTTTTATTGGCAAAAATACACTTTCTATCCGAATTAGCCCCATAAAGGGGCTTAAAAATACTGAAATAATCAAAATTATTCTGCCTGTTTGTCTGCAATACCGTTTTTTATGTATACATTTGCTGCCTAAAAAGAAGTGTCACTATATGGGAACATTATACTTGGTGCCTACCCCCGTAGGAAATCTTGAGGATATCACTTTCAGAGCCCTGACGGTCCTGAAGGAGGCTGATTTGGTTTTGGCCGAGGATACGCGTACCAGCGGCATATTGCTGAAGCACTTCGAGATAAAGAAGCCTATGCTCTCTTACCACAAGTTCAACGAGCACCAGACAGTGGATCGCGTAGTAGAGCGTCTGAAAGGTG
Organism: Bacteroidaceae bacterium; assembly: GCA_017619585.1. Next base: position 477,930 of record JAFZSA010000034.1, on the reverse strand, counting down.
GCGAGACGGTGGCAGTGGTCAGCGATGCCGGTACACCTGGTATTAGTGACCCGGGTTTTTTGGTAGCTCGTGAGGCTATCCGTGCCGGTATTGAGGTGATTACTTTACCTGGAGCGACGGCTTTTGTACCTGCGCTGGTAAGTAGCGGCCTGCCTTGCGATAAGTTCTGTTTCGAGGGTTTCCTGCCTCAGAAGAAGGGCAGGCAGACACGTCTGAATGCTTTGCAGGATGAGACGCGTACCATCATCTTCTACGAGTCGCCTCATCGCATTGTCAAGACGTTGGAGCAGTTCATGGAGGTGTTTGGACCGGAAAGACCTGTAAGTGTATGCCGCGAGATTAGTAAGATTCATGAGGAGAGTGTCAGAGGAACGGTAGAAGAGGTGCTGGCACACTTCAAGGAAAATGAACCCAGAGGAGAGTTTGTAATCGTCTTGGGCGGAGCTTCTCCCCAGCCCTCTCCAAAGGATAGGGAGATGGATTCTGAAAAAAGAAACAAAAAATAACAATTGCTTGCCAAACTTCTCCCCTCTTTTGGAGGGGTCAGGGGGAGGCTTTAAAAACAAAAAGTAATGAAAAAGTTTGGATTTGTTACAGTAGTAGCTTTGTTGCTGGCTTCTTGTGGTCAGAACAAGCAAGCAAGTGAGTCTGCCATAGAGCAGGAACGTGATTCTTTGCAGAGAATTATCAACGAGAAGGATATTGAGTTGAATGATATCATGAGTACTTTTGATGAGGTACAGGAGGGTATCAGACGTATAAATGAGGCTGAAGGACGTGTTACCATTGCTGATGCTACGCCAGAGAGCGCCAGCAGCAAGGAGGTGATACGCGAGAATATGCAGTTCATTCGTGAGGCTATGCAGCAGAACCGCGATATGATTGCCCAGCTGAAGGAGAAACTGCGTGCAAGCAGCTTCAATGCCGAGAAACTGAAGAAGACAGTAGAGAACCTGCAGGCTCAGATAGAGACACAGGGAAAGCGCATTCAGGAGTTGGAGGCTGCTCTGGCCGAGAAAGATGCTCAGTTGGCAGCACAGGGCGAGCAGATTAATGCCTTGAATGAGAATGTGAACACCCTGACAGAAGACAACAAGAGCAAGGCTGCAACTGTAGCCTCTCAGGAGAAGCAGCTGAATGCCGCTTGGTTTGTGTTCGGTACAAAGGCTGAGCTGAAGGAGCAGAAGATTCTGCAGAGCGGTGATGTGCTGCGCGACGGTAACTTCAACAAGGACTACTTCACTCAGATAGATATCCGTTATGACAAGGTGATTAAGTTCTACAGCAAGAGCGCAAACATACTTACCAACCATCCCTCTGGTAGCTATCAGATGGTAAAGGACAGCAAGGGTATGTGTGAGCTGCACATCTCTGACCCTGTTAAGTTCTGGAGCACAGGTAAGTATTTGGTAGTACAGGTGAAATAGCCCCCTGGCCCCCCTTAGGGGGAGAAGTTTAAAGTTCAAGAGTTCAATGTTCAAGCAGTTAGCGAAACTATGAATTATGAACTATGAATTATGAATTAAAATAAGTTGAAGACAAGCAGAAGTAAACATTATAATTCCAGTCGGTCGTCATTACCCTTTGAAGATGGAATGACGGACGTGAAGTTCCACAATGTTGTGGAGACACGTCCCGAAAGAGCCATTCTGGTGGGTCTTATCACTCCCAATCAGAATGAGCGCAAGACAAAGGAGTACCTTGACGAACTGGAGTTCCTGGCCGAGACGGCAGGAGCAGAAACCATAAAGCGTTTCACACAACGTATGAACGGCCCCAGTAGCGTTACCTATCTGGGAATAGGTAAGTTGCAGGAGATAAGGGCCTATATAGTAGCAGAGGAGGATGCCGAGCGCGAGGTGGATATGGTCATCTTTGATGATGAACTGAGTGCCAAGCAGTTGCGTAACATAGAGAACGAACTGAAGGTGAAGGTGCTGGACCGTACCAGCTTGATTCTGGATATCTTTGCTATGCGAGCCCAGACGGCAAATGCCAAGACACAGGTCGAGTTGGCACAGTATCGTTATATGCTGCCTCGCTTGCAACGTCTGTGGACACACCTTGAACGTCAGGGTGGCGGTTCCGGAAGTGGTGGCGGAAAAGGCTCCGTAGGTCTGCGTGGACCTGGTGAAACGCAGTTAGAGATGGACCGTCGTATCATCCTGAACCGTATGAGCCTGCTGAAGCAGCGTCTGGCTGATATTGATCGTCAGAAGACTACTCAGCGTGGTAATCGCGGCAGAATGATTCGTGTGGCATTGGTGGGTTATACCAATGTAGGAAAGAGTACTCTGATGAACCTGCTCTCCAAGAGTGAGGTCTTTGCAGAGAACAAGCTTTTTGCCACATTGGACACAACGGTGCGTAAGGTGATTGTGGATAACCTCCCTTTCCTGCTTTCAGATACCGTTGGATTCATTCGTAAGCTTCCTACAGACTTGGTAGATTCCTTCAAGAGTACCTTGGATGAGGTTCGTGAAGCTGACCTGTTGCTGCACGTAGTGGATATCAGTCATCCCGATTTCGAGGACCAGATAAAGGTGGTAGAGAAGACACTATCCGATTTGGGGTGTGCCGACAAACCGTCTATGGTAATCTTCAACAAGATTGATGCCTATACCTGGGAGGAGAAGGATGCTGATGATCTGACACCTGCAACGGAGAAGAATGTGTCATTGGACGAACTGACACGCACATGGATGTCGCGTCTGAATGGTGACTGCCTCTTTATTTCGGCACAGGAAAAGACCAATCTGGAAACTATGAAACAGGTTCTATATAATAAGGTCAGGGAACTGCATGTGCAGAAGTACCCCTACAATGACTTCCTGTTCCAGCATTACGAGGAATAAAATAAACTCTTTCGTTGACAGCTATGAAAAGCAAACTGGTTCTGACAATCCTGATGTTGGCTGGTATAGTTTTGGGAACTCATGCTACCGTAGCAGAGAGGACTTATACCGAGGCTGACGATGGCGTGCGCGCCAATAAGGAATTATGGAAACAGTTGGAGAGTAGGCTCTATGCCAGTTGGGCTTCGCGCGATGTGCATTATGTGAAGACGTCTATCCCCCAGCTGCGTGTAAGGACGGACACTATTGTCTATGCTTGGCGTGGTGAGCGTGTGGGTGTAGAGGCAGTGCTGTTCTCTCCTGTTGCTGTCAAGAAACTTTCTTTGCGTACCTCGGACTGGGTTAAGACCCAAATGGTCAATGATCAATGGTCAATGGTCAATGATGGAAAGGTTATTCCAGCCGAGCAGTGTACAGCCCGTTTCTTGCGTTATGTGTTGACAGACGAGTTCAAAACCTGTGGTACGCATCCCAGTGACCTTACACCCTATCTGGTACCGGATGTTATTGATTTGGAGAATTCAATGACTATCCCGGCCTGTAGCACACGTCCCGTCTGGCTTACCTTGGAGGTTCCCCGTGATGCAGAACCTGGTATCTACACGCTTACCTTGGATATCCTGGATACAGCTACGCAGACAGTGGTTGAACAGCTCACTTTGCGTGTCAATGTTCAGGAGAATGTGTTGCCTTTGCCTAGCGAACAGGCTTTTCATCTTGACTTCTGGCAGCAGCCTTATTCTGTATCACGCTACGAGGGTGTGACCCGTTGGAGCGATAAGCACTTTGAGTTGTTGCGTCCCTATATGGAGTTGTTGGCGCGTGGCGGACAGAGTGTGGTCTCAGCCATACTCTTCTATGAGCCTTGGGGCAGTCAAACCTATGACAAGTTTGATCCGATGATCAAGACGACAAAGAAGAAGGATGGCACTTGGAGCTATGACTATAGCATTTTTGACCGTTGGGTGGAATTTATGGCATCCTGTGGCATAGACAAGCAGATAGACTGCTTCACTATGATTCCTTGGAATATGACTTTCCGCTACTATGATGAGGCACAAAAGAAACAGGTTGATCTGAAGACCAGTACTTCTGCAGCTGAATACAAGGAGTTGTGGACAGCCTTCCTAACTTCCTTTGCAGATCATCTAAGAGAGAAAGGGTGGTTTGAGAAGACCATGATTGCGATGGACGAGCGTGATGTGACCAACATGCTCGAGGCTTACGATATTGCGCAGGAGGCTGTTCCTGGCTTTCGCCTTGCTTTGGCTGGTCACTACCACAAGGAGTTGGTAGATAAGTTGGCGGATTATTGTATATCCTTCTGGCAAAAGTTCTCAGCCGATGAACTGAAGAGTCGCCGTGCTAAAGGTTGGTACTCAACAACCTATACCTGCTGTTCCACCCGTAAGCCTAATATCTTTACCAACAGTCTGCCTGCCGAGGCTGCTTTCCTTCCCATCTTCTCTGTGGCTAATGACTTTGACGGATACCTGCATTGGTCATGGATGAACTGGCCGGAAAAGCCGCTTACTGATAGTCGTTACAGGCTTTTTGCGCCGGGTGACACCTATTGTATCTATCCTGGTCCGCGTAGCAGTGTTCGTTGGGAGCGTTTCATGGAGGGTGTTCAGCAGTCCGAGAAGATACGTATCTTGCGTCAGCAGTATCAGGCCAACGGTGACAGCAAGGCGCTGACCAAGCTCAATAAGGCTGTGGAGGGTTTTAACTCCAGTAAAATCACCTATTATGAATCAGCTTCTAAGCGTGTCAACTACCTGGAGAGTGTGCTCAACAATGCACCAGAGCCTCCCGAGGAAGAAGTCTTTGCCTATTGCGAGGCAATGCTGGACTATGAAAAGCGTGCTGAGGCTATAGAGAATCGTTGGCTCTCGGAAGTCAAGACAACCAATTGCCTACAGGACATGGAGTACAGTACTACCACCCATAGCGTTGACGGCTATGTCCGTGTACCAACCCCTATCATAGTAGAGCAGGGTAAATCATTCAGGCTGAAGACTGTTGCTGCACAGAATGATGACGATTTGCGTTACTGTCGTGAAGCTATCTTTGCCGATTGGAACTGCGACAGCATCTTTGACTCTACAACATCCGAGAAGGTTGCATCTTTGGGTAATGCCAAGACGGCTAATACCTCTATCTTGAACCACACGTTCTATATCCGTGTACCCTCTAATGCCACTCCAGGTCCTTCACGTCTGCGTATCTGCTTCGTTGATGCCTGGAGGGATGAACCAATGCCTTGTGGCGAACAGTACAAAGGCTATATCATGGATATTCCCATGGAGATAGTTGACAAGGAACTGGCTGTCAGTGAACTACAGAAGCCTTTACCTTTCTGGGAAGGCAAGACGTTGCGTCTGCCTTGGCCTGCAACTCTTGTGGTCTATAACAGTGCCGGAGCAATGGTAGATCTGATACAGCAGGCTCAATCCTATACCACAACTGGATATCTGCCCGGCATTTATGTGATAGAAGTTGTTAGCCCCAATGGGGAGCGATTGCAATATAAATTTGCAACAAAGACCCCCTAACCCCCTTTAGGGGGAATAAATATCCCAATAGTAAATAAATTGTAAATTGTAAATCGTCAAATAGTAAATATAGTAATGGCTGAATTCAAGTATGCCCCAATGTTCCAGATGGGCGAGGACAAAACCGAATACCGCCTCCTGACAAAGGAGGGAGTAAGCGTAAGCGAGTTTGAGGGTCACAAGATTCTGAAGGTTAGCAAGGAAGCGCTGACCTTGCTGGCACAGCAGTGTTTCCATGATGTGGAATTCATGCTGCGCCGTGAACACAACCTGCAGGTTGCCAAAGTGCTTTCAGACCCCGAGGCAAGTGAGAATGACAAGTATGTAGCTCTGCAGTTCCTGCGCAATGCCGATGTAGCTGCTAAGGGCGTGTTGCCCTTCTGCCAGGATACCGGTACTGCCATCATACATGGCGAGAAGGGACAGCAGGTATGGACAGGTTTCGAGGATGAGGAAGCACTCTCACGTGGTGTCTTCAATACCTTCACACAGGACAACCTGCGTTATTCTCAGAATGCACCCCTTAATATGTATGACGAGGTGAACACCAAGTGCAACCTGCCTGCTCAGATTGATATTGAGGCTGTCGAGGGTGCCGAGTATCGCTTCATCTGCGTAGCCAAGGGTGGTGGCTCTGCCAACAAAACCTATTTCTACCCCATGACAAAGGCTCTGATTCAGAACGAGAAGACTCTGCTGCCTTGGCTGGTTGAGGAGATGAAGCACCTGGGAACAGCTGCTTGTCCTCCTTATCATATCTGCTTTGTTATTGGTGGTACCAGTGCCGAGAAGAACCTGCTGACCGTGAAGCTGGGTTCTATCAAGTACTATGACAGTCTGCCTACTACAGGCGATGAGACTGGTCGTGCCTTCCGTGATATCGACTTGGAGGAGAAACTGCTGAAGGAAGCTCAGAAGATTGGTTTGGGTGCTCAGTTCGGTGGTAAGTACCTGGCTCATGATATCCGTGTAATTCGTCTGCCTCGCCATGGTGCTTCTCTGCCCGTAGGTATGGGTGTCAGCTGCTCTGCTGACCGTAACATTAAGGCAAAGATCAACGAGGATGGTATCTGGATTGAGAAGATGGATAGCAACCCCACAGAGTTGATTCCTGAGGAGCTGCGCAATCCGGGCGAGGGTCCCAAGGGTATCGAGATTGACCTGAACAAAGGTATCGATGCTGTACGTGCCGAACTGACCAAGTATCCCGTTAGCACTCGTGTCAACCTGAAGGGCACCATCATTGTGGCTCGTGACATTGCTCATGCCAAGTTGAAGGCCCGCCTGGATGCCGGTGAGGGTATGCCTCAGTACTTCAAGGATTATCCTGTGCTGTATGCCGGTCCTGCCAAGACACCTGAAGGCTATCCCTGTGGTTCTATGGGTCCCACCACAGCCAACCGTATGGATCCCTATGTAGATGAGTTCCAGGCTAACGGTGCTTCTCTGGTGATGATTGCCAAGGGTAATCGTACCCAGCAGGTTACAGATGCCTGCAAGAAGCATGGTGGCTTCTATCTGGGTACTATCGGTGGTGTAGCTGCCGTACTGAGCCAGAGTAGCATCAAGAGCATTGAATGCGTTGAGTATCCCGAGTTGGGTATGGAGGCTATTTGGAAGATTGACGTAGAAGACTTCCCTGCCTTCATCCTGGTAGATGACAAGGGTAACGACTTCTTCCAGCAGCTCAAGCCCTGGTGCCCTGCTTGTAAGTGACAGACCCTCTCCTCGCTCCCCCGTAAGGGGGAGGGCTTTTAAATTTCGCTAATCCCTAACCGCTAACCACCCAAAAAGTAAGGCAGACCTGGAATTCCAGATCTGCCTTACTTTTTATTGTGATAATAAATTCTTTTCCTTCGTTTGCTATCTGCTCGTCAACGGCTTTGATTTTCTGAGCCAACAGAGAGAGCTCGTCGCGCAACTTCTCAACTTTCTTCTTCATACTGTCAACCAATGAGTTGCCCTTCTTGCTATTGCTGGAGAGGAAGCCCAGGTTGTTCTCGTAAGTATTCAACTCGTCACGCATACGCTCATAGGCACGCATCATACGCTGGCGCTCGTTACTTAGGCTACCGCCTTCCTTCTCAATCTTCTGAGCCAGGTTGTTGCGGAAGTTGTTCAGATGACGCTTAGCCTGTGAAGCACTCAGTGCGCCATAGATCTTGTCGCATACCTCGCGATAGTCCTTATAGAGCTTGTCCTTGTCGCGGAAAGGTACGTGTCCAACCTCGTTCCATTTCTTCTGAAGTTCCTTCACCTCCTGAATGATTTCCTCACCCTCCTTGGATGCCAGTTCTTTCAGGCGCTCTATGATGTTCAGTTTCTCTTCCTTGTTGGCATTCTGTTCGTCGCGGATACCTGCAGTTGCCTGCTGACGTGCCTCGAAGAAGTGGTCGCAAGCTCCAACAAAGCGCTTCCATAAGTCCTCAGAGTACTTGTGGGGTACATTGCCAATTTCCTTCCACTGCTTCTGCAGTTTCACCAGGATGTCTCCTGTGCTGCGCCAGTCTGTGCTGTCTTTCAGGGATTCTGCCTTCTCAACCAGTTCCTTCTTCTTGGCCAGATTCTCATTCAGGCTTTCTTTCAGGGCCTGGAAGAACTGAGCCTTCTTCTCAAAGAACACATCGCATCCCTTGCGGAAACGCTCAAAGATAGCTGTGTTCATCTTCTGGGGTGCAAAGCCTATGGTCTTCCAAGTGGCCTGCATTTCAATGATCTTCTTGGTCATCTCGTCCCAGTCAGAAGAGGTCTTTAGATCATCTGTTGAGATAGCCTCTATCTGTTCGCACAAAGCGGTCTTCTGGTTCAGGTTCTCTTCCTCTTTGGCCTTGCGAGCCTCGAAGAAGTCCTGATGGCGCTTGTAAATAGCTGTAGTGGCAGCCTTGAAGCGGTTCCAGATTTCCTCGCGGAGTTCGCGGGCAACGGGACCGGTCTCTTTCCACTCCTGGTTCAGGATGAGCATCTGGTTGTAGGCTGCTACCACTTCGGGAGCCTCTATCAGTGCCTCTGCTTCTTCGCACAGGCGTGTCTTAGCCTCCAAGTTCTTGCGGAAATCGTAGTCACGCAGCTCATGTCCTAATTTCAGCAGGTCATAGAACTGTTCAACGTAGAGCTGGTAGTTCTTCCATAGCTCTGTGGCACGTTCAGCGGGAACCTGCTTTATCTCCTTCCATTCGGTTTGCAGGGCCTTGAACTCATCAAAGGCATTGTTTGCTTCCTCTGGGGTAGAGGCTAACTGCTGAATGCGATCCAGGATTTCCAGTTTTCTCTTCAGATTCTCTTGCTTCTGGCGTTCCAGTTCCTCTTGTGCTGCAGCTCTGCGGTCGCGAATCAACTGCATGGATGCACGGAACTCAGGTTCCAGGGGGTCTATCTGTGGCTCAAACTTCTCGGGTTCGCCACCGCCTTCTATAAAGGCATTGCGTGCCTCTTGGATGTCGTTGTTATGAAACTTGTAGAAGAGTTGTTTTAGCAAGTCAAGTTCTTGCTTTTCAGCCAGTTCTTCGCTCTGTGCGATTTCCTTTACGCGGTTTACAACCTCCTCTTTGGTAGTATATACAGGCACTGCGGGTGCTGCATTAATCTCAGAAGACTGCTCTGTGGCAGTAGTTACATTAGTCTCTAAAGAGTCCATCATTTAAAGTTTTTAGTATTATCTCCCCAATTCTTTGGGGTTGCGAAATACAAAATAAGGCAAAATATCCCTTATAACCTAATAAAAAATGCTTTTTTTTGAGAAAAAGTGAATTAAATCCACGTTTTCCGTTTGAAATACCACCAGAAGAGTACTGTAACGCCTATAGAGAGTGCTACAGCGAAGGGGAATCCCCACCAGGCCTGTTCCATGCCGTTTATCAGGTTCATACCGAACAAGCTGGCAATCAGTGTGGGGAACATCAGGATAATGCTGATACTGGTGAGCACTTTCATGACGCTGCTTACATTATTATTAATAATGCTGGCGTAGGTGTCCATCGTGGAGTCCAGAATGTTGGTATAGATGTTACAGGTCTCGCGGGCCTGGCTCATCTCAATGTTGACGTCCTCAATCATGTCGGCATCCAACTCGTCCACGGGCAGTTTGAATTTCAGTTTCGATAGCAGGTTCTCATTACCTCTGATGGAAGTGACGAAGTAGGTCAGACTGTCCTGCAGGCGGCTCAGTGCAATAATATCGGCATTGTTAACGTTGTGGTCAAGGTTCCTCTTGGCCTTGTCTATCAGCAAACTGATTTGCTTCAGGCGCTTCAGGTACCAAACAGCGCTGCAGAGGAAGAGGCGGAATATCATATCCACCGAGTCGGTGAATCCCAGACCGCGTTTCTGCTGATAGCTAACGAAGTCTATCATCATGTTGGTCTCGAAGTTGCACACCGTAATCAGTACATCGCCCTTCATGATGATACCCAAGGGGATGGTAGTGTAGGGGGTGCGGCTCTTCATCTCCTTAACGTAGGGGATACGCAGAATTATAAGTACCCATCCTTCATCAATGTCATAACGGGCACGCTCGTCGGTATCGGCGATGTCGGAAATATAGTAATCAGGGATTCCCAGCTTCTTCTCCAGGAAGTCAATATCTTCCTGTGTTGGGCATGTAACCTGAACCCAGCAGTTGGGTTCCCATTTGTCGATGGTACGCAGACCATTCGTAGTGTTCCAGTATGTTTGCATCTTTCAGTACTCTGGCTTAAAAGGGTCCATAACAGTGTGCCTGCCAAGGAGTTCCTCTTGATGCTCCTGGGCGGCTACAAATTCATATTCTCCGCGTGATAATCGTCCATTTTGTTTGTTTGTTAAATGCTTTTTGCTGTTTGTGGCTGCAAAGGTAAGAAAAATCATTGAACATTGAGCATTGAACATTGAACATTTTTTTGAAAATAAATGTAAAAGATGATTTGTGGCATTATTTCCGTTCCCAAATGCTCAATGAAAATAGTTCCCGTTATATAATCCTCAATGTTCAATGGTCAATGCTCAATGTTCAATGGTCAATGCTCAATGTTCAATGGTCAATGCTCAATGTTCAATGCTCAATGTTCAATAAACAAAGCAGAAACTCTATTCGTAAGTTCAATGAACTCCGCTACGCTCAACTGCTCTGGTCGTTTGTTGAATATCTCGTCTTGCAGGAAGGCGGTGTGGTCCAGTGCTGCTAATCCGGCTTTGGCACGTTCTGCATTCAACTCTCCTAAGAGGGGACGGATATTATTGCGCAGCGTCTTGCGTCGCTGGTTGAAGGTGGTTTTTACCACACGCTTGAAGAGTCGCTCATCACACCCCAAGTCCTGAGTATCGTTTCTGGTCATACGTATGACGGCACTCTTGACCTTTGGAGGCGGATTGAATACGTGCTCATGTACGGTAAACAGGTATTCTACATTGTACCAAGCCTGTATCAGCACACTCAGTATGCCGTATGTCTTGCTTCCCGGTGCTGCTGTGATGCGCTCTGCTACCTCCTTCTGGATCATACCTGTACAGCAGGGAATCAGATCCTTGTTCTCCAGCATCTTAAAGAATATCTGGCTGGATATGTTGTAGGGGTAGTTGCCTGTCAGTACAAAGGGTTTACCGTCGAAGGTGCGTTCCAAGTGCATCTTCAGGAAGTCGTCCTCAATGATGTTCTCCTCCAGTTGGGGGAAATGCTGGCGCAGGTAGGCCACCGACTCAAAGTCTATCTCCACCACCTTTACCAGTCGGGTTTTCTCCACCAGGAACTGAGTCATCACACCCATGCCAGGTCCTACTTCCAGAACGGGGATGTCGGGGCATGCGTCAACAGTATCGGCAATATCCTTGGCAATGCCTAAATCAGTCAAAAAATGCTGTCCAAGAAACTTTTTTGGCTTAACAAGTCTCATACGTTCTGATATTTTTGTATTTTTGTGCTGCAAAATTACTACTTTAATTCATAATTCACAATTCACAATTCATAATTCGCTATTAGAGAGGTGAAAAAGGTAATTTCCTCAACGGGTAAGATTGTTCTTCCATTGATATTGGCAGCCGCTATTCTGTGGTGGATGTACCGTGAGTTTCATTGGGACGATGTCAAAAGGGCATTGCAGAGCGATATGTCCTGGTCATGGATGCTACTCAGTTTTCCCTTTGGTATTATGGCACAGGTGTTCCGTGCCTTGCGTTGGAGGCAAGCCTTAGCACCCTTGGGCGAGAAACCCCGACTGCATACCTGCATCAATGCCGTTTTCATCTCCTATGCCAGCAGTCTTGTGGTACCCCGTGTGGGTGAGATGCTGCGTTGTGGCATTCTCAGACGTTGGGAAAGGACCAATTTCAGTAAAGGTATAGGCACTGTGGTTGCTGAGCGTGTTATAGACAGTACCTTGGTAATCATGTTGGCACTAATCACAGCAGCTTGTCAGATTCCTGTTTTTATGAATTTCTTTGCCAAGACAGGCGTTTCTCTAAAAGGTTTCTTGGGTACTTTCACCACAACGGGCTATCTGGTAACGATACTGTCTGTTATCCTTATTCTGTGTACGGTGGTTTTTCTGGTATGGCGACTGAATTTCTTCTCCCGTACCCGGGCTGTGCTGGCTGACCTCAAGGACGGTCTCTTCTCTGTCCGTTATGTTCAGAGTCCTTTTCTGTTCCTGTTTAACTCAGTTGGCATCTGGGTATGTTATTACCTGCATTTCTATCTTACCTTCTATTGTTTCCAGTACACTGCATCCTTGGGGGCTATGGCAGCTCTGGTAGCCTTTGTGGTAGGTTGCTTTGCTGTGTTGGTTCCTACGCCCAACGGAGCAGGTCCCTGGCACTTTGCTGTCAAGACCGTCTTGGTCTTGTATGGAGTAAATCAGATGGATGGCGCCATGTTTGTTTTGGTAGTCCACACCATCCAAACCCTCTTAGTCGCCGCCCTAGGCCTTTATGGTGTCTCCGCCCTTTCCCTGACCAAAAAGAAATCCTAAATCTCATTCGCAGACATATTGCTTCGAATATTAAAAAAAAAACCGATAAAACCCTTTTTGAAATCTTTGGCACTTTGTGCCTTTGTTCTGCTATTGTCATGAATCTGGTCGTAAGCAAGCTTCCCCTATCTTCCTGCCAATATCATAACATATCTTTCAGATATCAAAGCTTTCAAAAAGAAAAACCTCCGCTCCGCTCGAAAACCGCAAGCGCAATGACTCTAATCCCTAATCCTTTCCCCCTAAGGAAAATGTTTTTTAGCCCGAAGGGCGGGGTTTTTCTTGTCTGGGCTGCCAAGCCGAAGGCTATCTATGGGTGTTAGTCAAGGAAATGGTTAAGCTGGCTTAAACAGGGCTTTGGCTAATACCTATAGATAATGCTCACAGAGCATGCAGCACTGGCAATGGTTTTCTGGGTTTTTGTTAAAAATCTGTGGGATCCGTGGGATCTGCGTGAGATTACATAACCCTTAAGCCATAGGTTCGCTAACCGCTAACCGTTTTCCCCCAAAGAGGGGAAAGTACTACAACAAATGATATTTCTCTATTGTGACAAGCGCTTCGTGCATGGATTTTACACCCAGCTTCTTGAAGATGCGTGATCTGTAAGTTTTGATGGTGCTGATGCTTGTTTTTAATTCTGCAGCAATACTTTTGCTTGTCATACCCTTCATGATACGCGTCAGCACAACCTTCTCCATTTTGCTCAGGTCTATCCTTGTTGTTTCCTCTATGTATCTGCCTGTACTGAAGTCATAGCGCAGATTCTTTCCTGACTCCGTTATGATGTGGCTCTCCAACTTGTTTCGGGTAGAGGGATTCATCAGACAGAGCCCAAGTTTTATTGTCCCATCAGAATAAGCCATCATAGAAGAGAATTTCTGATTCACATAGAGCTCGCGCCCATTAATTATAATAGGGAAGTCCGTTGTGCTGTAATGGGCATGTGGCCTGTTTGTCTTGAAGAGTTTACAGAAGTGTAGGTAGTTTTTCCTGACTGCGGCAAGAGGTTCTATGTATTCATCCGGCAGGAGGGCCCAGTACGGATTCTCGCACTCTCTCTGCTTATCTGTAGCGGTAGCCTCGTCTATATATAATAAGGTATTGGACTTATATATAATCTTATGTTCCTCCAGGTCTATCAGTACGCAGCTGGAATTTGTCAGTTCTGCAAAGGTCTTAATAGACTCTATTGCAGCGTTTATAGCTGATTCACTGATAGCCTCCGCTTTGTAGGCAGAGTTGTTGGTGAGCAATGCATTAATATCGTGTGCCATTTTGTTGTTAATAGTTTAAGCGTATGTTTTCACTGCACAAATATATTAAATTGTTTTATAAAACAAGTCTAAAACATAAAAAATATCTTAAAATCCTTTGAAAATTGTACTAAAGTACTACAAATGCTGTAATACCAAAGCACTTTTTAGTATGTTTTGCAACATATTTGTACTAAAGTACTACAAAATTTATTTGCAGCAAATTTAAAATTCCTCTACCTTAGCGGAGCAAAAATAAACTAATATACAGAAAACAATTAATAAAGTATGAAATTCTTATCTTAGAAACTATTGGTCTGGAGAAATGTGATTGCATATGATTGTTAAATACGCAATACATTATTTATCAGAAACGTGGTAGTATTATAATTTTTTAACTATAATGTATATTGCTAGCTTATGACAGAATATATTAAGGCAGAACAAATTACTAGTGCCCTGGCAAATCTCCCACAATTAGTATTTGAAGTGACGGATGCATGTAACCTCAAATGCAAGTATTGTGCGTACGGAGAGTTTTATAGCGACTTTGATAAACGAGAGGATAAAATGCTGCCAGTATCTAAGGCTATACAGTTGATTGATTACCTCAACCAATATTGGAATTCAGATCAGAATACATCGGCAAAAAGTTTTATGTACGTCTCGTTTTACGGAGGTGAGCCTTTGATGAATTTCTGTTTTATCAAAGAAATTGTGGAGTATGTGGAAACGCGTTTAGATTGCCCGCGAAGAAAATTTCTTTTTTCCATGACAACTAACGCTATTCTTCTACATAAATATATGGATTTTCTGGTGAAGCACGATTTCCGAGTACTTGTTAGTCTTGACGGCAACGAGAAAAATGATAGCTATAGAGTAGATCATAAGGGGAATGGTAGTTTTGATCGTGTTGTTCGAAACGTAGATTTATTACGTGAAAAGTATCCTGATTTCTTTGAGAAAAATGTTAACTTCAATTCAGTGTTTCATAACAGAAGTACAATAGATGAGGTTTATGGTTTTTTCAAAAATAGGTATAATAAAATACCAATGATTAGCGAGCTAAACAATTCTGGTATACGTCCTGATAAAATTGAAGAGTTTAATCGTACTTATAGGAACTCAGAACAGAGTCTTCGTCAATCAGAACATTACGAAGAGATAGAGAAGGAAATGTTTATGGGGGCAGCTTCGTATAAAAGTCTAGCATTATTCCTTCATAAATATAGTGGGCATTATTTTCAAGATTACTTAGATCTACTCAATGATAAGAAAGATATTAAATATATACCAACAGGTACTTGTTTACCTTTCTCAAAGAAAATGTTTGTTACTGTTAATGGAAAAATCCTTCCTTGTGAAAGGATTGGACATCAATTCGGTCTCGGACAGATTCTGGAAAATGGTGTAGAATTGGACATTGTTAAAATAGCTCATAAATATAATGTGTATTATAACAAGATGGAGAATCAATGTTCGCATTGTAAAAATAGACTTTCATGCATACAATGTCTATTTAATTTGACAGATATAGAAAGCAAGCCCATATGCTATGGGTTTATGAATGATGAGTTACATAATAAATTTAGACAACAACAATTGAATTTCTTAAGTTTGCATCCTGAATCTTATAGGACAATTATGGACAAGGCAATAACAATATAGGCTATCTATCCTATAGATTTATTGATGTTTATTATTTGATATATTAATAAAATTATGAAGAACTTTATCATTGTCATTTCAGTAGCAATGATGATAATTGACGCCATCGTTTGTGATGCGCAAACGCTACATGGAATTATTATAGAAGAACAACAAATCGATATAATACAAGAACCTGTTTATGAGCAAGACAAAGTGGAGCAAAAAACTGAATTTACAGGTGGCATGAAAAAGCAAATTGAGTTTCTGATGCATAACATGAAATATCCTG
The DNA here is from genome assembly GCA_017619585.1 of Bacteroidaceae bacterium. The sequence goes on along the minus strand of JAFZSA010000034.1, from coordinate 462,387 downwards.
ATGATGCTGCAAAAGAGGGTGTAAGTGGCACGGTTCGTGTATACTTCATCGTTGAAAAAGACGGTAGCTTAACCGATATTAAGGTTCCCGAAAGTGTTCACCCTGCCCTTGATGCTGAAGGCCTCCGTATTGTCAAGGCTATGCCGAAATGGAGCCCTGCCAAATTGAATGGCAAGGCCGTTCGCTCAAAGATGATGCTATCAATTCCTTTTAGACTAAAATAAAATTATGATTAAGAAACTAATCTTTATAATTTTCTTTACTGCTGTGTTTTGCGGAATGAGTGCACAGCAGAAACAAGGAAGGGTACATAGACCGTTACCTGCTGATTACGGGATGAAAGAACCAACAATAATAGGTAAAAGTAGGATTAGAATTAAATATGCTTTTCAGCCGAAAGATATACATGATCCCGAGACATGGATTGATTGTGGACAGTTGCTTGCGGGCAACGGATTAACCCTCTATACGAGTTATTTTGTGGCACAAAATGATTCAGCATTGCGAGCGTGGTTAAAGGCCAATCCCAATAAAAGTTATTATCCCAATCGTTTGTGTCTTCATGGGCGAGATTATAGTTTTTGGACAGAGTATCAGTATGGCTACTTCTATGTTTGTGAGAATGAACTGACGGAGTGGGCTATTATGCCATTCCCCGAAACAACACACTATCGCTATAGCGAGTCATGGCCCTCGATGAAGTGGCAATTGGAAGATGAACAGCAGAAAGTCTGTGGCTATCAGTGTCAGAAAGCATCGTGTCATTGGCGTGGTCGTGATTTCGTGGCGTGGTTCACTTCACAAATTCCTCTGAAATCTGGACCTTGGAAATTCGGAGGGCTTCCAGGTCTTATTATGAAGGTATATGATTCTGGGCACGTTTATACTTGGGAGGCTGTTTCAGTAGAGAATGGTTCTTTCCTAATCTATCAGCCGAATGAACATTTCTACAAGAAAAGTACTCGTGAAAAAGTTTGGAAGATGCAAAACGAGTGGAATAGACGCCATAATGAGCTCGCAGGAGTGCTTGATCTCAATTTTCATCCCAAAACAAAACGCTATCCTTATGATCAGTTAGAATTAGAATAATACGAACTAATGCGCATTAGATATTTAATTAATTATTAACAATTTTAATCAAAAAAAAGTCATGAAATTTAAAAGATTTAAGTTGAATGCGCTTTCTGCAGAAACTCTCCAGCAGAAAGAAATGAATTCTATTATTGGTGGTTATGAAACATGTGGATGTTCATGTGCTTATGAGGGATATGGTGGTTCTTCATTTAGCGACAACATGAATGCCAATTATAACTACGGATACACTTCCAATACATGTAATTTCGTAGAATATACTCCAGAGTCAATGGAGGTCGTTTGTCGTCCAAAGGCATCTTGATATTGTTGGGAACGCATTCAGAATGCGTTCCCAATTTCTATTGTAACTTGTTATTTGCAATGGCTCGTCTATTTCTTGTTTTTTGTATATTTTTTTTAGTATATGACGCGGATGCCCAGACAATCATTGAGGGCTTTGTGCTAAATGCAAAAGGTGGGGCAGTGGATGCTTTTGTGACTGTTACACCTAAAGGCTCAGGCAATATCTTGGGCTATACCGATGCTGATACGAAAGGGTACTACAGATTGGAGTTTAAATCTAACATAGATTCTGTGACTGTTACCGCGGCAGGCATGGGTATAGGCAACTATGCAAAGGTTGTGAAAAATAGGTCGCAGCGGTTGGATTTCCATGTTGTAGAACAAACCATGCAATTGGAAGAAGTATCTGTTCGCGCGAAGAAGATACTTCAGACTGGTGATACATTGAGTTATCTTGTCGGGGCTTATCGCCAGCAGGAAGACCGTGTCATCGGGGATGTTCTGAAACGCATGCCTGGCATTGAAGTTTCTGAAAATGGTAGCATCAAATATAACGGGAAGGCTATCAAAAAATTTTATGTTGAAGAAATGGATTTGTTGCGGGGGCGCTATGGGTTAGCAACGAACAATATCAACGCTCAAGACGTAGCAGCTGTTCAAGTGTTAGAAAATCACCAGCCAGTGAAGATGCTACAAGGAAAGGAATTCTCAGATGCCGTAGCCATCAACCTTAAACTTAAGAATTCAGCAAAAGGTACTTTTGCTATTAACACTATGCTAGGCAGCGGTGTGCAGCAGGCACATACCATTGGCAGTAATCCTCTTTGGGCTGCAGAGGTAGTGCCTATGTATTTCGCAAAAACGCGTCAAAATATAACCTTGTATAAAAGTAATAACACAGGAGACGATATTTCGAAAGAGTTGACAGAACATTATTCCAGCGCAAATGGTGTCAACGTTCATCCTTTCTGTCCCATAGATGTTATCTTCCCCAGCGGATCGGGTCTACCTCAGAAACGTACATTTGATAACCATAGCCATATTTTGACCTTTAATCATTTGGAAAAGAAATTCAAGGATACGGAGGTTGGCCTTAATATTGCCTACCACAATGATTGTATTCGTCGAGAGGGAAGCAGCAAAAGTGATATTTTTCTGAGTGAAAATAGCCAGCTGCTTACCCATGAAACGATGTATAGTGATACGAAAGTCAACAACTTGAATACACAGCTCCATTATACTTGGAATGCGGAGAATGGCTTTATGGCAGATGTGCTTAAGTTTGAAGTCAACTGGAATAGGGACAATGTAGATGGTATTCTCTCTTCGGAATGTATAGGAAGCACACCTGTAAACTACGGGAATAATCGAGTAAGACAGTATTTCGACCGCCCGCAGTTTTCAATATCCAATACATTCAACACCATTCGTAACATTGGCAAGAATACATTGAACCTTCATTTTTCTGCTGGCTATGCTCATCGTCCGAATAAACTTTCCATTTATATAGATTCTCTTCTTCAGGGTGTTTCAACAGTCTATACACAGGATATAAACTCCCGCCATATTTCTGGACGCTTTAACACAAGCTATGGTATACATGTGTCTAGTCACTTCCGTTTTGAGTATGGTGTCAATGCTTCTGCCAACCTTTATGGCATTGTTACTGACCTTGATGGCTTTGTGCCACCGTCAAGTTTTACTCAGATAAATAATGACCTATGGTACAATACCTATTGTGTTACTTTTTTTCAGAATTATAAATACAAATCTCGTGATTTTGATGTAACCTTAGGGGTTCCGCTTGAACTTTATGCTCAAACCCTTGATGACCGTATTCGTCAGGATAAACACAGTTACACACACCTGCTCTTTTTCCCGTCTGTTTCTCTCGATTGGATTGTCACCCGTGACATATGGGCTAATGTGGGAGCTAATTATTCCAAGACAATGGGCAACCCGGGAGGTATCTATAGTGGGTTCATTATGTCTAACTACCGTGCTTTTCAACGAAGCTACGTCGACCAATTATCTGAAACAGAAAACTATAGGGCCAATGCCACATTGCGTTATCGAAATGCCATCCGAGCTCTTTTTGCAAATGTCAGTTTTTACTATAATCACACAAAGGATAACCAAATCTACGATTATTCCTATGATGGAGCCACTAGTGTGGTGCAGGCTGTTAACCGTCCTACTGCTGCTCAGACCTTTAGTTTTAGTGGTGAGTGTAGCAAGGGTTTTGATTTCCTTCGTTCTACAATCCGTTTCTTTGGCAATTATAGCCTCTCAAAAGGCGAGAGGCTTATAGCCAGCAGCCTTTACCTATATCAATCGCGAAGTCTCAATTTGGGTGGTAGTCTATCGTTCAGTCCTTGTGAATGGGTGGGCATTATTTATGGCAGTGGCTTCAGTTTAAGTCGAAGCTATATTGAAGAACATCGCAAAAAGTCTGCTAGTGTTCGTAGTAACACACAACGTCTTTCTATGAGTTTTTATCCAACAAAGATCTTGACACTGACTTTTTCGGCCGAGGACAACTACAACAATTTGTCTGCAGAGAATCGCCATGCCTGGTTCGGCGATATTTCAGCCAAACTTAAATTAAAGCGTTATGACCTTGAGTTGCAGTTGAACAATATATTTGACCAGCGTCGATATACTCGTGTCAACTATAACGGTTTGGATATCTATGCCCAGACTTCGCAATTAAGGCCTCGTAATGCCATTGTATCAGTAAGATATAAATTGTTATAACTATAAATATCACAAATATGGAGAATAATAATAAATTTTGGTTCTTCCTTGAATCACATATTTATGTAAACATTAAGTCAAATGCAATATTGCTTTATGATACATTTACAGGTAAGAGCCTATACTCTGAATTTGCTGTTGCTATCCAACTTGTCAACAAAATATATGAAGACAAGAACCTTGGATGTGTCGAATTAGAGCGAATTGATCTGAATAATCCAGAGATGCGTTGTTTTGTGGAAGAAGTAATTTCAAATGGTATGGGAAAATTATTGGATCAGAATGAACATATAACAAAACCGGTTATTCTTTTGCCTATACTATCATTATGTCTAGATATAGACAGACTTAAGGAAACAAAGAATTTAAATATACTCCTTGGCAGAGATATCAGCAAGTATTTGTTAGATGTTAACATTGTATTGAATACTTCATGTCAACAGCGATGTCCACATTGTCAGAATTATTGCAAGCAGTTCTTCTGTTGTAGCAAAGAAGATAAATCTATGTGTTTTACACGTGATTCCCTTGTCAACCTTTTTGGTCAAATAAAGTTTTTCCCTTTGCGTACGATAAATATTACAGGTGGTGATATATATCAATATAAGGATTTGGATGTCTTTAATAACCCAACCGGAGATAATAAAAAAGTTTTCAATTTCTATATTCATTACTTGAACTACCAGAAGAATTCAATCATTGACAGCCAAAAGATTCATATCATTATTAATACACCTGTAAACATAAATAAGCTAAATGAGGCGTATTTTTACACAAAAAATAAAGATACGAAATTCCATCTTGTTGTAGAGAATGATGAACAATTTGAGGAATTGGAATCTGTCATGTCAGAATTGGGTGTTGAAGAGTATGAGGTTCACCCGTATTATAATGGAGAGAATCTGCAATTCTTTGAAGAGAATGTTTACCTATCAAAAGAAGATATTATTGCCAACACTATTTCAATGCGTGAGATATTCCGTAACCAAAAAATGAATGCGAACTCATTTGGTAGCTTATATATTTTGCCAAACGGGGATATAAAAGCAAATATGAATGAAAAAGTATTGGGGAATATTGAAAAAGATAAAATAATTGATATCATTAATGAAGAAATGATGCAAAATACAGCTTGGAGAAAAGTACGTTCTTTAGAACCTTGCAATAATTGCCTTTATCAGTATCTATGTCCTCCTTTATCTAATTATGAGAGAGTAATTAATAAGCAGAATCTATGTCACGTTTCCCAATAAAAGATGATGATATGCTAATAGAAACAAAACTTGTGAATTATCTGGCTTTTAAAGTTGCAATGCTTCCTAATAGTGGTCTCTTTCATGGAAGAATGGGCGTAATATTGGCACTTTATTGTTATGGCGTAGTGCATGACAATCGTATATTATGTGATTATGTGAGTAACATTCTTCAAGATGCTAACAACGACTATTTTGATGGTGACACGAGCATAGAAAACGGTCTTGCAGGCTTAGGACTTGGTTTTACATTGTTGTATAAAGCAGGTATGTATCAGGATGATTTGAATGACCTGCTTTCCGACATTGACAAGAGAATAATGAGTGTTGATCCACGAAGAATAGATGATTATTCTTTTCGGAAAGGTGCCCCAGGGATATACTATTATATTAAGACAAGACAGAATGTTGGTCAGGAATGCATTTCTATCCATAAAGATTATATTGAAGAGCTTGAAGCTAATATACAAGCACATTTTTATGGTGAAAATAAAATGGAATCTCTTATGGGTAGTTTGAAACAGCCGACATGGAAGACGGAAGACTATCTTGAAAAAGATTGTGGTATTGATAATGGTTGTGCTTATTTTTTGTTAAAAGATTCATATGACAAGGTATTTTCTCGTTAATAACGCCAGTAGAGCTGCTGTATATGGAATAGGTACGTTTATAAGGCATATGACAGACTATATATACAATAATCAGCCTCAATATGATTTTTGTATTTTAGATATCTATTCTGATGTAAAGGAATTTACTGTTGATGAGGACGAAAATGGGGTTTCTCATTATAAAGTCCCATCATATAATGGATATGGAACGAATTTTTCATACTATAGATGTATTCTTTTCTTACTAAGTTCATACATAAAAGATGAAGAAAACGTTATTTTTCATTTTAATTTTGGACAACATTATGACTTTATACGATTAATTAAGGAAAAATACAGATTTAGTCGCATTCTTTTTACTATACACTATTTTAACTGGTGTTTTACATTGAATGGTAATCTTACGCGATTTAGAAAATTAATTAATGATAATTCTGATGAGCCTATAAAAGTAAACATTCAAAATGAATTTAACAAAGGTAAACGTTTGTATTCGTTATGTGATGGCGTTATTGTTCTATCAAAATTTACATACGATTTACTTCGAAAAGACTATGGAATTGACGAATCTAAAATCCATCTAATATATAATGGAATGAAAGAGGATTCGAATATCGTAGAGTATTGTAATGAAGATAAAGATGTTAAGGAGATATTGTATGTTGGCAGGCTGGATGAAATCAAAGGAATTGAATATATTATAAAAGCATTTAAACAGATAGCTTTACATGATGAAAATGTTCGCTTGTTATTTGTTGGTGATGGTAATTTTAGCCAATATCTAACTTTATGCGAAGGGATTTGGGAAAAAGTTACATTTACGGGAAAGGTTGAGAAAGAGAAATTGGAACAATTCTATAAACGAGCTACGATAGGAGTACAACCTTCCTTTCATGAGCAGTGCAGCTATTCTGCCATTGAGATGATGGCTCATGGTATTCCTCTGATTGCAACAGATTCAACAGGATTGGGAGAGATGATGGATTATACTCCTGAGTGTATGGTACATATTGATGAGGAAAATTTTCAGCCAGAAGAGTTTGTTGGTCAGTTGGCAGAGAAGATGAAACTTCTTCTTTCGGATAGGCAATTAAGAGGGAATTCTTCCAGGAAACTACGACAGCTTTTCCATGAGAGATACAATCTTTGTTGTATGGGGAATGCTATGAGAGATATGCTGTCATCTTGTGAATTGAAAGATAACAGCATTTCAAAAGATTTTCTGCCATATATTGATGACGAAATGATTCGGTTAATTAATGAAAGACCCGTTCTTGATCTTGACTATGTTGGGCTGACAGGTATAGGGTGCTATCTGTGGTGGAGAATAGAAACCCTTAGGAGTCAAGATGGTAAGGCATGTGAATCAACTCTTGTTATGCTTCAGGAGTATCTGATATATTATATTGACTGGATGTCTGATGTATTGGAGAATGCCGGAAAAGATGCATTTTCTTCATGTTTTGAGCCAGTTCCTTTAAACTGGTTATTGAGCAGTCTAATAGATGCGGGCTTCTACAAGACAAAAGTGGATAGTGTTATGCGTTTGATTCTTTCATTTGGAATAGACATAAAAATAGAGAACAGGGAAGATTTTGATGTGTCGGAGATATCCAGAACTGCCCTGAAAATTTTTAATTTAAATTTGCAAAGATGATGAACATGAGCGATATATGTACGTTTGTAATACCTTTCCGAATAGACTGCCCAGAACGACAAAGAAATATCACCTTTATAATTGATTGGTTAGCTCCATTGAAGTCAAAGATTATACTTCTTGAAGCAGATGTGGAGTCAAGGGTAGACAAGAAATGCTTTCGTGAAAATGTGGATTACATTTTTGTGGAGGATTCAAGTCCGGTCTTTCACCGTACCCATTATATCAATATGCTTTTAAAACATGCAAGAACAGAAATAGTTTCTGTATGGGATACGGATGTTGTTACATCATATCAACAGATAGAGGAGAGTATCCAAAACATCAAAAATGGGTGTACACTTGCTATTGCATATAATGGAGACTGTGTGATGCTGACATCTGATATCACAGATGAGTTTGTGAAAAGTGGAGACTTAATGTATTTGGAAGATCTAAAATTGCAATCCACCTTCAATCGACCTTTTTGTGGTGGTGCTTTTTTTGTAAATAGACAAAAATACCTGTCTGTAGGAGGAGATAATGAACATTTTACAGGATGGGGGCCAGAAGATGCTGAGCGCCTTCGACGGGTGCAAATAATGGGCCATCAGGTTAAATGGACGAAAGAAGGGAAAGCATATCATCTTTATCATCCTAGGAATGAAAACTCTCGTTTCTTTGATGAAGATGCAGCCATTGAGATGAGAAAAGAGTTTGTAAAAATCTGCAGCATGAATAAAGACGAGTTGGCTGAATACATTAAAACATTTCCAATATAAAAGATAATTTATTGTATTCATAGAAATTAACATCAAGAAAAAGCATAATTGTGAGAAGTTTTCCTCATTATCACCAATTAGATTCTTCCGACTGTGGTCCCACATGTTTGCGAATGATAGCCCGCCATTATGGACGTAGCTATACTTTAGAAACACTGCGTGAGCGTTGCTTTATTACCCGCGAGGGAGTGTCTATGTTGGGCATTAGCGATGCGGCAGAAAGTATAGGTATGCATACCATGGGGGTTAAGATTAGTGTGGAGCAGTTAGCCAAAGATGCTTTGCTACCTTGCATTCTGCATTGGAATCAGAACCACTTTGTTGTGCTTTATAAAGTAAGCAAGCATAGGGGAGGTAAATATGTGTTTCATATTGCAGACCCGGCTACACAGAAGGTGGCATTCAAGCAAGAAGAACTGGAGCATTGCTGGCTGGCAAAGAAGGAAGGAGACAAAGATGTCGGGATGGCATTACTGTTAGAGCCAGGTCCTGAATTTATGGATTATGAAGATGAAAAACGCTCTGCCAGACGTGACCTCTTTTTCTTCGTGCGCTATCTGACCCCTTATAAGAAGCAGTTCCTACAATTGATCGTATCTATGTTTCTTGGTATGGGACTGCAATTGGTATTCCCATTCTTGACACAGGCATTGGTGGATGTGGGTATTCGCTCAGCTAACTTAGGCTTCATCACTCTTATTCTTATTGCCCAGTTGGTGCTATTCCTTTCACAGCTTTCTGTAGGTTTTATCCGTTCATGGATAATGCTGCATGTGAACTCACGGATAGATATTTCTCTTATCTCGGATTTCCTGATGAAACTGATGAAGTTGCCGCTACGATATTTTGACACCAAGAATACAGGTGATATCATGCAACGTATAGGTGACCATGGACGAATAAAGGGATTCCTGATGGGTAGCTCCATCAATATTGTATTTTCTCTTTTTAACTTCATTGTTTTTGGAGCTATTCTTGCCTACTATAACGTACTTATACTGATAATCTTCTTAGTCGGTAATACGGGGTATGTCATCTGGATCCTATCCTTTATGAAATACAGGCGTGAGTTGGATATCAGACGTTTCAGCCAGTCGGCCAATGAACAAAGCAAGATTATTCAGCTAATACAGGGTATGCAAGAGATTAAGCTGAACAACTGTGAGAAACAGAAACGTTGGGAATGGGAACGCATACAGGTGAAGCTTTTTAAAATCGGTATCCGTGGACTGGCAATAGGACAGATGCAGCAGATAGGATCCGTCTTCTTTACACAGTCAACGAGTATTGTTATATCCTTTATTGCAGCCAAGAGCGTTGTGGAAGGTGATATGACCCTGGGTATGATGATGTCCCTGACATACATCATCGGACAGGTGTCAGCTCCTATAGGTGAATTCATAGGTTTTGCGCAGGCCTGGCAAGATGCCAAGATAAGCTTGGAGCGATTGAATGAGGTGCACAGACGGAGGGATGAAGAAATGGGAATACATGCAAAACTGACTTGTTTGCCGGAGAAAAAGGATATCAGATTGGAGAATGTAACGTTTAGCTATAGCGGAGCAAATCGCGACTATGCACTGGAAGATGTGTCGCTAACCATTCCTGAGCATAAGGTAACGGCCATAGTTGGTGCAAGTGGAAGTGGAAAAACAACTATTGTTAAACTGTTGCAAGGATTTTATGCGCCCAATAAGGGATGTATAAAGATTGGCGAAACGCCATTGGGGATGATTAATCCGCATTTGTGGAGAAGCAAGACAGGTTCTGTAATGCAGGAAAGCTACATCTTCTCTGACACCATTGCACATAACATAGCAGTCAGTACGGATCGGGTTGACACGGAGAGACTGAGACATGCAGTAAAGGTGGCTAACATCGGAGACTTTATTAACTCTTTGCCAATGGGCTATGATACAAAAATTGGAATGGAGGGTAGTGGAATTTCACAGGGACAGCGCCAGCGTATCCTTATTGCAAGGGCGGTGTATAAAAATCCTGAGTTCATTTTCTTGGATGAGGCCACCAACTCCTTGGATGCCAACAACGAGGGTGTCATCATGGCTAATCTTGAGGAATTTTATAAAGGAAGGACAGTGCTGATAGTTGCTCATCGTCTTTCTACTGTCAGGCATGCTGACAATATCATAGTCTTAGACAAGGGACACATAGTGGAAGAAGGTACACATGAGGAATTGACAGAGAAGAAAGGCGTATATTATACACTTGTCAAGAACCAACTGGAGTTAGGAAAGTAAGTTGACAGACGATAAATGCCATACAGATGAGTAAGGAAAAAATAGAAAAAGTGGAGGAAGAGGAAATCAATCTGCGATCGGAAGAGGTGCAGGAAATAATGGGTCGCGTACCACCTGCAATAGAGCGATATGGAATTACTGTAATAGCTTTCATTATACTATTGTTGTTAGTCGGTAGTTTCTTTTTCCGTTGCCCAGATGCTATAGATGCGCCAATAGTAATAACGAACTCTACGCCTCCTGTTAATATTATGTCAAAAACCAGCGGGAAGATTGTAGAAATCTTGAAGCAGAATGAAGATTCCGTTCACGTTGGAGAATTATTGGGCGTAATTGAAAGCGATGCAGATTACAAAGATGTACTGGCGTTGGAGGATATGGTGAATCAGTTTCTGGCAGAAAAAATAACTGATAAACAAATGGTCCAATGGATGTCTGGACGGGAATTGATATTAGGGGGCATGCAAAATGAATATCTGTCATTTAAGACTAGCCTGATAGATAAAATCCGTGTAAAAGAAAAAAAATATCTTCCACAAAAGATAGAAGTGGCGAAGGAGCGCATAGACTCCAGAGCAAAACTTGAAAGCAAAGAAAAGAATCTGCATGTAATAAATATAGAGCAGGAAGCTATTGCCTATGAGATATTCAAGCGTGACTCCTTGCTCCATGCGAATAATATGATATCTGACGAGGAGTATGAACGAGCTTCTTTAACGTATTATCAGAGCAAGCAAGGTCCTATTAGCCGAGATGTTGCTGATGAACAGTTTAGAATGCAGCGGATTAATGAAAAGGAAAACCTTTTGGATCTGGAGCATCAGCATGATGAAGCAATTAATAATCATGAGCAAAATTGTAATAGTGCATTACGTCAGTTGCGAGGAAGTATTGTTAAATGGGAGCAAATCTATATTCTGAGAAGTCCTATTGACGGCATTCTGAATTATACAAGTTTTTGGAATAAAAACCAGACAGTCAATGTTGGAGAGGCTATATTTATTATTGTTCCTGACAAGATGATGAGGCCGATTGGTAAGGCTCTTGTCCCTCCAACAGGTATGGGTAGAATAAAAGTTGGCCAAAAGGTTATCGTGAAAGTAAACAATTTCCCAGATGAGGATTTTGGGAATTTGGTTGGAAAGGTAGCATTCATATCTAAGATTCCGACCTCAGAAGGTGTTTACATGGTGGATGTTGATTTCCCTGAGGGACTTGTTACTATCTTCCATAGACGACTACCAGAGACATTACAATTATCCGGTACTTCGCAAATTGTTGTGGAAAACAGACGTTTGGCAGATTTGTTCATACAGCCGGTAAGACGATTGATGAAATCGCAAGAAACACTTAACACCGCAGAATAATGAATACATATAAGGCTCTAATTACGGCTGTCTTTTTTTCTGCAAGTAGTTTGTGTTATTCGCAAAACTTGCAGGAGATGATAACCATTGCAAAGAATCAGTCGTTAGATGCGTCGTATATTAAACATAAGAGAGTGAATGCGGAACTCGCTTATAAGTATTATAGGGCGAATCTTCTACCAGAGATAAAGCTGACCTCAATACCTATGCGGTATAGTAGCGATGTAGTTGAGCGTTATTCATACGATGATGACCGTACAGTGTATAGAGCCCAACAGTCCCTGTATTCAGCGACCAATGTTATGCTTAAACAGGATGTTGGTTTCTTGGGCGGATATGTTTATATGGAATCAGATTTGCGATATTACAGAACATTACAAAATGAAACCAGTCAGTTTACTTCAGTACCTTTGAGGGTTGGTTACAATCAGAATATAGTAGGATTTAATCCGTATAAATGGAATAGGAAACTTGAGAAACTAAATCTAAGTCTAAGCCAGAAAGAGACGGTTTCGGGACTAGAGGAGATTGCCATAGAGACAATAAATAGGTATTTTTCTATTGTAATTTTGTCGGAACAAAGGAAACAAGCCCGAATGAAGTTCCTAACCTGTGATTCTTTGTATCAAACGGGTGTATATAGAAGTATGTTAGGTGGAATTAGTAATAGCGATCTGTATGAATTGAAGATAGAACGTAATAGATCAGAGTCAGAGATAATTGAACTAGATTCAAAGATTGAGTCGGAGAAGTTGTCTTTTGCCAAATTTTTACAATTGACAGACACTACCTTGTTCCATTTTGAGGTTCCCACGAATGTACGTGATATCGATGTCCCATTAGACAAAGCGCAAAATTTGGCATTGGAAAATTCTTCCCTAATCCTTAATTGCAAAAGATCAAAGATACAAAATGAGCAGGCAGAGGCACAAGCAAAAACTCAACGTTTCTTGGAGGCAAGCCTTAGTGTAAATGTGGGATGGCATCAGGTTGCTGATAATTTCAGGGGCGTATATAAAGGCCTTTTGAACGAGCAGTCAGCTTTGATTAATGTGTCCATTCCTTTAGCGGATTTTGGCCGCAGAAAGGCGCAACTTTCCCAAATTAGAGAAAATATAGAACTTGACATTATAAATGAGAAAAAAGCTGCGGATAACGTTACAGATGAGATACTGAGCAGAGTGTCATATATGACAATCAACCAACGTAAGGTGAGAAGCTGCGCTGAGACATATGAATTGTCACAGATGTTCTATAAAGAAGCACTTGAGTCATATAAGTTAGGACGTAATCCTTTCTCCAAGGTGTGTGAAGCTCTCATCCAACAAAAAATAGCGTTGGCAGACTATTACAATGCCATGCGGGATTATTGGGTAAATTACTATGAAATCAGACGCATGACGCTCTACGATTTTGAAAAGGGATGTCCTTTATCTCCTAAATAGAGTGTTGTGATGTGTTGTTATCTTTTCTTTTGCTTGTTGCATGTTGAATAGATTGGGTGAAGAGGCTTTGCTGCTAGCAAACTGTCATATGATTGGGATTGCTGGACATATAGTAGCATACAAGCGTCTGATAGATAAAATTAGGATTATGAATTCACTAAGATAAAGTTTTAAGGTAAATAGTTGTTATGCCTGCCATCCCCTTGTGAGAGGAGTGGCAGGCTTGGTTTTGCTAATATGTAAGTCCAAAAGCCCATAGGGGAATAATGTTGCCTGAACCATATTCTATATCGTCTTTAACCACATAACCTTCTTTTGCTTCTGAGATTTGCTTTTTCCCCTTCTTTTTCCCTCCAACCTCGAATGTTTTACCTTCTATCTCGAAATCACTGATCCTGGAACTGATGACATCCTTGGTAACTCTCATCTGGTTATAGAAGAACGTTTCTCGGATGTTGCCTGTATCCGTAGAATCGTTTCCTAATAGATAGGCTAAGGTTGTATTATCCAGATATACCTTCTCAACTTTTCCGACTCCTCTAATACCACCTGTGTCATCACGGAGTTGACCTATCATCCCCGCTTGTTCCATATAAAGGAAATAGTCTGGCAAGACGTTCCGGCTTACGCCTATAACCGTGGCTAATGATTCCATAACGGGTTTAAAAGGTACACTTTTGGCTATGACGGACAATAGTTTCTTTAGTTTTCTACCTGTTGAGGCATTCATATTGGCAAATTGTGGGATATCAACTTCCATTGTCTGGTTTATCACCTGGCGAAGCATTATTTCAAAATCAATCTCGCCAGAAAATGGATAGTATCCTTTTTTTAGATATTCATGAAATAGTGGAAGCGGATGACTGATGGCTTCAATACGAGCCTTTTGGCTAATTATTTCGTTTAATGTGTAAACAGGGACTTCCGCTTGATGGAAAAGCTGCAGATATTCTCTGAACGACAATCCTTGCATCACAAAAACAGGTGCACGACGGCTTAAATCAGCTTGGCCTTTATAAATGTCAAGTACAGAAGAACCTGTAAAACCTACCTTTAAGTCTGGGTGTGAATCGTATATTTGTTTCAGTTCCCTTGACCAGTTTTCATACTTGTGGATTTCGTCTATGAATATCTGTTCGCCCCCCTCCTTTACAAACTCGTCTATGGTATCAACCAAAGTATGCGAAGAGAAGTACAGATGATCGGCACTTATGTAAAACATCTTCTTGGATTCCCTGTTCTCTTTTATGTACTGAAGTACAATAGTTGATTTTCCGACACCACGAGGCCCAACAAGACCAAACATGCGAGAATTCCAACTTATTTTATTGAACATATAACGATGAAAGGTTGATGTTGACTGTCTCAACTGGCCTTCCATAAACTCAGTTAGTGATGTATTCATATGCTATATTGTTTAATTTTCGCTGCAAATATAGACAAATTGCACTAAAGTAGTGCACGATTTTCGAAATATTGCACTATAGCAGTGCATTTTTTTATTAAAATAACATGCAAATAGCAATTGAAAATCACGTGCAGAGTTTAAGTTTTCTTGAACTTGTTCTACATGTCGTTCATAGATAGTCCGATAAGACTGACCTTATAGCCTTTCAGATGCTTCTTGATATGTTCGAATTTTTCGGCAAGTAGTTTGGAATCATATTTCTTGGGGTTGCGTTTAATCTCAGCAACAGTGTCACGATGGTCAAGACACTATAATTAGCGAATTTCAATTTCTCTGCCGTAGAATTCCATCTTTTTACGTAAATATTTTTCCGTAAGAAGGCTATCTGTTCTCTAATCTCTAATCCATTTTTCTGCCTAACGAGGGAGAAAAATTCCCTAACTACGGAATATGTTTTTCTTGGTTAAACAAAAAGAGCGGTTTATAAAGACTGCTCTTGATTTGTCGATAACATTCAAATAATGTCAAATGATTTGAGATGTTCCTCTTTATGCGTTGAACCCCGATTTTTGCCAATGAAGAGGGTAGGTATATGTTTAGCCATCATATATCTATTACGAGTGTTAGTAATCATCGTGCTTCTGCTCAGTTCAGGTATATCTTTTAGCTTTTGCTCTCATCAAAGACTTTTTTCTTCCTTTACCCACTAACTGCTTCGTTGTGTGCGACGGCATTGCTTTCTGTGAACGATTGTTAAATTTTTACGGGTTTGTTGTTTTTTTTCACCTTTCTATTAGGATGGTAAAATAAGAAAGTAGTATATTTGTGGGACTAAAAACCAAAAACAATTAAGTAACCTAAAAATGAAAAAAGTTATTCTATTCACTATGTCAGCGCTTATGAGCGTTGCAGCATTTGCACAGTCTTTGTATCCTGAGCGTGGTTTATACAGACTTATGTCTATAGAGGCGCAGGGGCGTACGCTGTCTGATTTACCTACGCATACTTACAGAAGCTGTTCCGGTGACAAAGTCCTAATCCTATGGGTAGGTGCTAACCAGGAAAGTGCTTTCACACAATTTACATGGCGTTATGAGGCTGCCCCCAATCCTGACGATCCTTTCTGCGTTAAATTGAAAGAAATTGACTCGGAGAGCTTCATGGTAACATGGTTCAATGCCTCAAGAGGGTTCTACGACTTTCCTGCGGGAATATGGATTAACGAGACTTGGAAGAAGGCCAATGGCGATGAATTCCTGAGTCGATATTCTGCTGTTGCCACTAATCATAAGAAGAAAGAGAAACTGTTGGGAACATGGAAGCTGGCTGCCATGCAGGCGCTTGACCTCCCTGGTGAACCGTCTCTCCCAGGTAAAGACACTTATAAAATCTATGGCGAGAAGGATTGTCTCTCGTTTATGGGAAGTCTGTACAACATAGAGCAGGGAGGACGCTCTTATCTTAGACCCCTACAGTGGAAGTCGGACAATGAGTTTGTGGAGGCTGGCATAGAGCACAAAGTTGACTTTATAAGTCCTACCAAGATGACATTGGAATACAAGGAGGCAAAGACGGGAAGGATAAAGGAAACATGGATTCGTTATGACATTCCAGAGCCTCTCTCTTCCCTCCTGAGTAACTTCAGGGAATAAATCAAGATAAAGTTTTAAGGTAATTTGAATGTTGTTATGCCTGCCATCCCCTCGTGAGAGGAGTGGCAGGCATGTTTTTAATGATGTCTACCTGTTCCTTCTTAACCCCCTCTCTATATATGCCCCACCCCCCCTCTCTTTATAAAGAGGGGGTGGGGCTATAGTAAGAGGGGTGTAAAAGGGAACAGTATGGCTATTTAAAATGCCGCAGTGCAGAAACAACGCAAGATAGGTGTTCTGGATGACTTACTCAACTTTCGCAAGTTTCACTTGCTCTCTCTGAGAGTGTAGAGTTGAGAGGCAGTTCAAGAAGTTCAAGAGTTCAAGAAGTTCAAGAAGTTCACGGGTATAACTATCCTCTTGCCCCTAACCACTTGCCCCTTGCTCCTAAACAGAAATCAACTTAGAAAAAAAATTATTTAACTTACTTTTCAGTCAAAATCAATTTGATTATGTTCAAGATTCAACAATACGGCAAGTCGGAACTTGCCCTCATGTATTTCCCCGGTGCCAGTACTTCACGCGGCGCATTAAGCAATCTTACCTACTGGATACGTTGCAACAGAGAACTTTCCGTTGCGCTGAAGGAGTGCGGTATGCCGGTTCGCTCTAAGACTTTTACTTCAAAGCAGGTGGCGATTATCATAAAATATCTGGGCGAACCTTAGAAACGGTATCCTTTTGAACATGTTTATTCGTAAATGATACAGATTGTTCGTGAATGTTCGTAATAACCCCTTCCCCAATGTCGTACCTTTGCAGTGTCAATGAAGAGGACTGATGTATGAGGGAAGAAGGAAGAGGGCGCCCAGAATTCCGAACTCATTTCACATGACTCTCATTCCGTACGGAGTTTTAATATTCAAGGCTGCGATTAAGTGAGAGCAATAACAAGCTCGCTTGGTTATTGCCGAACGGTAGCAGTCTCGACGCGCAGCGTCAATGTTCAAGGCTGCGATTAAGTGAGAGCAATAACAAGCTCGCTTGGTTATTGCCGAACGGTAGCAGTCTCGACGCGCAGCGTCAATGTTCAATGTTCAATGTTCAATGAAAAAAGATTTCAACTTTCAACGGATAGCGGTAATGGAATCTTTTATTGTATATAATTATCAAGAATTTAATTTTGTATGATATTATTTTTGTAATTTTAGCATAATTTTATGGAAAGGCTGATTTTTTTCATTTATTTTTTGTTGTCGTTTCCCATTATTATTTATATTTGCAACGCGAAAACACACATTTCGCCATTAGAACTTTTTTATTAACTTAAACTAATCTAAACAATGGAAGCGATTTTTACTTCTATTCATCGTCCTGCTATGAGCAGTAAGATGAGAAATCTGAGAAAATTGTTTGCCACGGCATTCTTATGCACTATGGCAAGTAGTAACTTGTTTGCACAGAACAGTTCCTGGATGAGCAACGTGCCCGACAATACGTTTGTAAGCCAGATGTCTATCCCTGGTGTTCATGATGCCGGTACGGGTCATGGCTTTACTACCTGGCACAGCGTAATTGGCGAGGAGTTTGCACGCACGCAGAGCAAGACTCTGACAGAGATGTGGAACAGCGGTATCCGCTGCTTTGACCTCCGTCCTGCCGTTGATGACGGTGACCTGCGTATCTGTCACGGTTATGTGAACACCACCCTGATGTTCTCTTCTGCTATCAGCACACTTTGCGGTTTGCTGGATCAGCATCCTTCAGAGACGGCTATTGTTATTATCCGTCATGAATCAGAGGGCGACAGCGGAAGCGGAAACTGGAACAATTTGGTTAAGAGTAAACTGAGCAGCAGCCCTGCCAACAGTCATACCATCAACTTCAACCCCAAGTTGAAGATGGGTGATGTACGTCATAAGCTGATTGTACTCTGCCGTGATACATACGATACCAATCCCATTGGTGCTTTCCTGACGGGATGGGGCAGCAGTTCCGACTTCAGTCAGCAGAAGGGCGGAAAATTAAAGGGTATCGGTAATGAGTGCCCAGTTTATATTCAGGACTTCTACAACGTATCTGCCAGTGGTGCTCCTGCTGTCAAGACTGCCAGCATCCAGCGCATGCTGCAGTTCTCTTGCACAGAGAATAAGGATGCCAAGATATGGGTCATCAACCATACCTCTGGTTACTCTAAGACATGGCTCGGCATTGTAACCAGCGACGGTTACCGCGAGAATGCACAGACACAGAACCCTGTTGTCATCAACTATCTGAGCAATCACACAGGTTCTGCTGGTATCGTGGTAATGGACTACGGAGGCGTGGACAATTCTGCCAGCTACAATACCAAGGGGCAGGCTCTGACAAATGCCCTTATCAACCAGAACTACAAGGAAGGTCCCAACAAGCCTTACTTCCGTGCTCTGCCTACCCTGAACATTGGTACAGCCTATAATATCTATACTACCATCAATGGTACCAAGTACTATGTGACCACCAGCGGTACACTGACCAGCACCAAGAGCGATGCTGGAAGATTCACTGCTAAGGTGGGTAACAGCAATGGCGGCGAGTATGGAGATTCTTTCTTCTTTGAGTTTACTGTTGGAAATACCAACTACCACTTTACCAACCCCAACCAGAACACAGGCGGCAACGGAACCTTTGCCTCTAACAACAACCTGGTTCCCATCTGCGGTTATGACTGGAACCGTATCTGGGATAGCCAGATTCTGTTGCAGAATACCAACGGCAAGTATGCTATCCGCGCTACTAATGCTCCTGCTACGGGTGGTAACTGGAACCTCTATGCTGCCAATACCTATTGGTCAGTGAAGAGCACAGGCAGCAATCCCGTTGCCGGTTATGTAATGGGTGTGCCCGACTATCGCTGGGAGTTCTCTGTTGCCTCAAATAACACTAAGGAGTTTGTTGGTGACTTTGATGATGAGACTGCTATTGAAAGCGTCAACGTTAACGTCAACGACAACCAGACTTCCATTTATAATATGGCTGGTCAGCGTATCAGCAAGTTGCAGAAGGGTATCAATATTGTAAACGGTAAGAAGCTTGTTGTTAGGTAAAACAAAGAATACTTGACTATGGGCGGAGCGTAAAAACGTTCCGCCTTTTTTGTGGTTTTAATGTCACGCAGAAAACGCAGATATTCGCAGAATGGAATTGCTTGTGTTTGATGCCATTCCTCTCTGTCGAGAGTCCTTGATGCTTTATTTACTATATGAGCTTATAAGATCAAGCTCTTAACGCTCATACTGCAAAAAAACCATCACCCCATCCATGCTGGGGATGGCATCAAACACAACCAATTAGGCTTATCTCCACATAATAACTAAAGTCCAAAGGGAAGATGTTAGTTTCTCTGATGAGAGATGGAGTCTGAAAGACGGTCAGTGGATTGGAATGTGGCAGATGTAAGCTTGTTTACAATCAGGAACAATCCAATTTAATGACAGAAGCACAAAGTGCTAATCTCTCATCAGAGAATAATTTCTGCGAATATCTGCGCTTTCTGCGTGAGATAAACAATAAAGTTTGTCATCATTCCGTTCTTTTGGAGTATAAGATATCCACAAGAATAATTAGATACAAATGACCGATAATGAAATAACATATCAGATAAGAGGCGCTATATATGATGTCTACAAGACCCTTGGTCCAGGACTATTAGAATCAGTTTACGAAGAAGCCCTTGTTCTTGAACTGGAACAGAGAGGTCTCAGGGTAGAAAGACAAAAACAGGTCCCTATCCTTTACAAGGGTAATGTACTAAAGACGGAATTACGATTAGACCTTCTTGTTGAAAACGGGATCATCGTTGAACTGAAATCTGTTGATGAGATGAAGAAGGTGTTTGCTAAACAACTTCTCACTTACCTTAGACTATTAGACAAGAAGGTTGGAATCCTTGTTAATTTCAATACAGATAACATTCTTAAGAACATCTACCGCATAGCTAATGGTGTTGATTAGCCATGGCCAAATGGCATACTAGAGAATAAATATAATCTCACGCAGATATCGCAGAAAGCGCAGAAATACTTCCATCCGCATTTGTTTTTAAGGGTTGGGCAGGTATTACTATGTAATCCCTTATGTGCTGTGCTTTATGCTTGTACTTATAAAAGCCAGCTTTTATCGTCCAATCCTAAATCCCATCACCAGTCATTGTCATGAATCTGCCAACCCTAAAAAACCTCCCTCTTCTTAGACTTTGGGCTCTAGGCCTTAGACTTTAGCTACACAAATGGCAGGATAGATATAATTCCAATTGGTTGTGTATGATGCTTACCCCATTATGGATGGGGTGATGGGTTATTTGCGGTATGAGCGTTAAGAGCTTGTTCTTATAAGCTCATACAGGAAATAAGGCGTCAAAGGCTTTCGCCAGAGAGACATAGCATCAAATGCAAGCAATATTTCTGCGAATATCTGCGCTTTCTGCGTGAGATTTATATAAATCCTCTAATCGATTTTGTAGGCGAGAGGGTCTTGTTAATAAAGCTGATGGATGGTTGCGCCTGGGTAGTAGTGAGTGAGGATGTCTTGATAGGAATAGCCTTGGTGTCCCATAACGGCAGCGCCTATCTGACACATGCCTACACCATGTCCCCAGCCCTTACCGTTTAACACAATGGTTTGGGGAACACCATTCTGCAGGTCTTCCAAGCTGACGGTGAAGGCGCTACTGAGCAAATGAGAGGTGCTGAGCGTCTTGCGTATCATCAGTTCCTTACCTATTATATAGGTACGCTGGGAACCTACTATGCGCAGACGACTGATATGTCCGGCTGGACCAGCCTCTAAAGGCTCCAGGCGTAGGATGTCGCCGAACTTCATGCCCAGGTTACGTTCTATCAACTGCCTGAGTTGCTGCTGGGTGAAACGGACCTCCCAACGGTAGAAGTTCATGGTCTCCAGATCATAGTCGTTCAGTACTTGTGAAAGCACCTCTCTGTCGGAAGTGTTGCAGAACGGATCCGTAACGCTGGTGAGGTACGACTTGCGGATGTTCTGCCAGCAGTACTGGAACTCGTTGGTCTGACCACCACAGCATTTGCCAAAGCGGGCATCGCAGATCTCCCCATCGCCCATCAGTACCTGTCCGCGTGTCTCGCTAACAGCCTGACGGACATTAGGGTTGCTGGCCTGGGTGATTCCCTGATAGCGTTGACAATGATCATCGGCACAGACATCAAAGAGGTCGTGGTCCTCGCAGTCCCACCAGCGGATGATCTCATCATCGGTCTGGATGAATGAGGGTGTTTTGTCTTTCTTCTGCCTGAGCTGGGCTAAGAGCCAGCTGCGACTGATTACGGCTGATACTTTCAGGAATTGCAGTGAGCAGGTGCTCTTCATCTCGCTGCTGATAACGCTGACCAGATAATCCTCTAGCGGCAGTTCGTTGATGACTACAATCTGTCCTCCCTGTTGTATGAGATGTAGTGTGCCGGTAAAAACCTGTACCTGCTGGCGCTCCCAATGGAATTGCTTGCCTATGGTTACACCATAAAGATGAAAAACCCCCTCTCTGCTCCCCGAGGGGAGTACTGTTTTTTCTGTTGGGGAGAGGCTTATTTTCTTATACAACTTTCCTTGCCATAAGATGCCATTGGGTTGGGCAACGGCTGTCTGTTCGCCTTCTACAGACATACCATCTATATAATAAGGTGTATCCAGACGGAAGCGGACCTCTGGGGCTGAAAGTATTCCTACGGTTATGGTGGGCTCTGTTGACATAGTTGAGCGGTTAGCGGTTAGGGGTTAGCGGGACTCTCCCCCTCGGGGGAGGCGGAGAGGGGTCTTAAGCGAAACTTCCTGTAGGATGGCTGCGGCTAGCTCGGGGGTAAGCTTCCTGAAGTCCTGCTCTCTGGGAGTAATCAACAGACCGCACATGTCCAGTGCTCCGGGGCTTATGAGTAGTTGGTCTTCGCCCTGGGCGGTATAACAGGCAGGACGGTGCTTGGCACGTGGGAAGACAAGGGTTACAACCTCTTCGTCTTGCTGCCAGCAGACAATATTCATACGGGGCTCAGCCTCGCCCTCATGCATGGGCAGGGCATTATAGATACGTAGGAATCGTTCTTCGGCTTCTGATGCCTCTGCTGTGCGTATCACCAAAACAGGACAGGGATAATTTGTCAGTAGGGAGATACCTTCGGCTAAGGGCTTCAGGGCAGGTTCGTATATGCTTTTCCAGTCGCGCTCCAACGGGGCAATGCCACGACTCCCAGCTTGCAGGTGCATGTGGTCGGGACAGGAGGCTCCGCACAGAGGACCGTTGTAGAATATCATATAGTCAGGCATCTGCTGGGCTATCTTGAACAGGTCCTGGAAGCGACCCTTTATAAGTTGTGGGGTATGCTTGCGGGCAGGGATGGTGAAATGCTTGGGCAGGATGGGGAAGGGATTCACCAAGAGTTGGTACTGTCCCAATACGGGTAGGGCATGCTGCTCGGCAGGTCGGTTGCTGTCGCACAGGAAGCAGGGACGTTTCTCTATTGCCTGCTTGCTGATATTAGCGCCTGTGCTGACCATGCGGGCTGGGTTCCATTGAGCGGCCCCCTCCCAGCTCCCCCTTTGGGGGAGTGTTTTCGTTTGCACTTCTTTTAGGGCCTCGTAGCGAGTGGCGGCATCAGACCATTTTTTTTTTTCGCTTTGGAAGAATGCTTCTACCTCTGCAGGTTGGGGAACCTGTTCCCTGCTTTTGTTCAGTTGCTGGCGGGCCAGAATCTCCAAGGTACGCAGATGATCCTTGTAGGTATTGTTCTTGTTGATCTTTTCCTGACTCAGGGCAGCATCGCTATTGCCTTCCCATCTGCGACAGAGATAGACCTCGTGGTAGATGCGACCTATGTGGTAGCGACGGCTTATCATAAGTCCCAGGGCATAGTCCTCGCCATAACTGGTGTTGGGAATCTGCAGTTCCCTCAGCACTGGGGTATAGAAAGCACGTGGTGCACCCAGTCCGTTGATACGCAGGGCATTGTTGCGCCCGTTGTCGGGTGTCCATTCCTTATGGTCGATGAGGCCTGGTGGCAAGGTGTTCAGCTGGAAGTCGCACATACGATAGGAGCCAATGACCATGGCAGCTTGTTGCTCACGGAAAGCATCTACTATCTCTTGTAGGGTGTTGGGTGAACTGTATAGGTCGTCGCTATCCAACTGTACTACAAAGCGTCCCACCTGTGGGTGATGCACGGCTGTGTTCCAACAGCCACCGATGCCCAAATCGTTGCGTTCGGGAATGATATGAATAAGGTGGCCCCCTCCGTCTCCCCCTTGGGGGAGTGATTTGCCAATCTGCTTTATCTTTTCAGTTGTGCCATCGGTGGAGTGGTTGTCGATGACGATGACATTAAAGGGAAACGAAGTCTCCTGTGTGAGGGCTGAACGTATGGCATCTTCTATGGTGCGCTCGCGGTTACGGACGGGGATGATGACAGAAGCCTCTACGGCAAACTCGCCCTCTGAGAAATCTATATCCTGGAAGGTTTCAGGTGCCAGATAAGCACCAATGGCTTTCAGATGAGCGGTACAAGCCTGTTCCATCTCTATCTGACGGTCGCGATTGCGAGGGTCAACGTAGTCGAACTGCTTCTGTCCGCTCAGGCGGGTATCCTGCTCTACCTCGGTATACAGGAACTCATCGATATGAACGGGCAGCATGGTACGGCTGACAAACAGACGGAAGTCATACAAGGCGGCAAAGCGGTAATTCACCTCTTTTGCCTGGGCAATATAATCCTTGAGGGCTGATGTGCGAATCAGTAAGAGTGAGCCCATTTGGAAATCATCGCGTACAGAGCCTAACTGGCAGTCAATTAAAACCCCCTCCCCGCTCCCCGAGGGGAGTGCTATGTGGTGATCAGCATACAGCATCAGGGCGTTGCTGTCCTGGGCTATAGTCAGCATACGCGTCAGGGCATAGTAGCCTAACTGCAGCGTATCATACTTGGTGTACAGCAATAAGTAGGGTGCTGTAGCTTTGCCAGCAATCCAACGTAGGGTCTCTATGTTTCCGGGGCCATCTTCGCGTAGGAAATGGATGGTTCCCACCTGTTCTTCTTTCTGTAATTGTTGCAGCGTGGCGGCCACTTGCTCGTCGCTCTGCCAGGGTATAAAGCAATCTATTGTCATCATAGGCACAAAAGTAGGGTTTTTTTTTCGTTCTACAAAATAAAAGATGTATCTTCGCGTCATGAAAGTTTATATTTTCAATCCCGAGAATGATATGGCTCTTGCCGATGGTAACCCTGGCTATACGCCCCCGGCTATCATCAGGCAGATGCGTGACGAACTCTATTGGCTTCCCAACTGGTGGGCCGAGGAGGGCGATCTTGTATGGAACGGCACGGATAAACTGGCGTTGAAGCCGGGTGATGAGATATGCCCTTGGGGCTGGAGTCCTGCCCTTATCCATCAGTTGCGTCAGGCTGGTGTGACTGATGAGTTCCTGCCAACGGACGAGGAGATGGAGCGACTGCGCTGGCTATCGCACCGACAGACAGCAGTAGAGGCTTTGGCCGCTTGTAGAAAGGATGGCCTGATAGGTGATGCCCTGATGGGAGAATCTCATCTTTGTAAGACAGAAGAAGAGATAAAGGCTCTTCTCTCTACTGCCAAAGAAGGGGAGGAGTTTATGCTTAAGGCCCCTTGGAGCAGTAGTGGCAGGGGCTTGATGCTATGTGGCAGTCCTAATGCCAAGGGATGGATAAAGAATACGCTAAAGGCACAAGGCTCTGTGGTAGTGGAGAGACTGTTGCAGAAAGTGTCTGACTTTGCCCTGGAATTCTGGTGCGACGGCAAGGGTGGGGTGGAATACCGAGGCCTGAGTCTGTTCTATACCAACGAAGGGGGTGCCTATCTGGGTAACTGGGTGGCCCCAGAGGGCCAGAAACTGCAGTGGTTGATGCAGTATGCTGATCCGCAGATGCTGGTGGATATTCGCCAATGGTGGGAGAAATACCTGCAAAAGTTCCAATACCGTGGACCTGTGGGGGTTGATATGATGCTATGCCAAGGCGGTATATGTCCTTGTATAGAGATAAACTGGCGTATGACAATGGGTTATATCTCCACCCTTCTTCCTGCCCAAGGCAAGTACGGCCGTATGGTTGTGGAGTATATTTACGGCCATTATTCGGCTGAAGTGGAAGCGTTTAGTTAGCGGTTGAACTTCGTTCGAGCCTGCTCACGCTCGGAAGAACTGATGCAAGCATCGTTCTTCTCTCGCTCAATCGCAGCCTTAGTGGTTAGGGGTTAGTGGTTAGCGGTTAGCGGTTGGTGAAAAACTACGCACTATGAACTATGCACTATGCACTATGAATTATGAACTAAAAAAAGAGCGTCACAATTGTGATGCTCTCTTTTGTGTTGGGCTACCCGGACTCGAACCAGGAAAGGCAGGACCAGAATCTGCAGTGTTACCATTACACCATAGCCCAATGAATGAGGGATGCTTCCCTTTTGCGCTGCAAAGGTATGGACTTTTTCTGAACTGACAAAACTTTATGCCAAAAAAATACAAAAAATTTGCATTATCGCCCAACTCTCTGTACCTTTGCAACCAATTAAAATGATAAATAAATTGAAGAAAGAAAAGAATCTCCTTGTAGAAGCAATAGTACAGGGAATGCAGGATAAGAAAGGTAGAAATATTGTTGTGGTGGATCTCTCGGAGATACCTGACACCATTTGTAGGTATTTTGTTATTGCAACGGGTGGTTCACCCTCGCAGATACAGGCATTGGTACGCAGCGTGGGAGATAAGGCATTGGAAATGGCAGGGCAGAAGCCACTTGCTATAGACGGTTTGCAGCATGCCCAATGGGTGGCTATGGACTTTGCAGAGGTTATTGTTCACATTCTGCTGCCCGAGGAGCGTGCCTTCTATGATATAGAGCATTTATGGGCCGACGCAGAGTTGACTCAGGTGCCTAATCTGGATTAATATAATGTAAGAGCTATGAGCAAACAGAAACCCAAACGTCCCCAGTTTAGCCTTACATGGCTTTACGTTCTTATAGCCGTGGTGCTGGGATTCCTTATTGTAAATGGCGGTACCGGCTCATTAATGGACGGTGGCTCTAAGGAGGTCACCTATAGTCAGTTCAAAGAGTACGTCAGGAACGGCTATGCCAGTAAGATAGTTGTCAATAAGAAAGAGGGCACCTTGGTGATGTATGTTCAGCCTCAGCATTTACGTGATGTGTTCCCCACTACCAAGATAAAGCCAGGTGCTACAAGTGTTGTGCAGGCACAATACCCTTCGAATGACAAGTTGGAGGACTTTGTGGAGCAGGAACATGAGGCAGGACATTTCAGTGGAGATGTGAAATATGAGAATGGCAGCGATGCCATCTCTAACTTCTTCTGGAGCTTTGGTCCTCTGATTCTAATCGCCCTCTTTTGGATATTCATCATGCGCCGCATGGGTGGCGGTGGTGGAAGCAGCAGCGGTGGTGGTCCCATGGGTATCTTCAATGTGGGTCGCAGTCGTGCCCAGCTGGTTGACAAGGATGAGGCTAGCAAGGTAACCTTTAAGGATGTTGCCGGACAGGCAGGTGCCAAGCAGGAGGTACAGGAGATTGTTGAGTTCCTGAAGAACCCTGACAAATATACGGAACTGGGTGGTAAGATACCCAAGGGCGCTCTGTTGGTAGGTCCTCCGGGAACAGGTAAGACCCTGTTGGCAAAGGCGGTAGCCGGTGAGGCAGATGTTCCATTCTTCTCTATGTCGGGTAGTGACTTTGTAGAGATGTTCGTGGGCGTTGGTGCCAGTCGTGTTCGTGACCTTTTCCGTCAGGCAAAGGAGAAGGCTCCCTGTATCATCTTCATCGACGAGATAGATGCCGTTGGCCGTGCCCGTAGCAGGGGCATGCAGATGGGCGCCAATGATGAGCGTGAGAGCACGCTGAACCAGTTGCTTACCGAGATGGACGGCTTTGGTACCAACAGCGGTGTTATCATTCTGGCTGCTACTAACCGTGCCGACATTCTGGACAAGGCTCTGTTGCGTGCTGGTCGTTTCGACCGTCAGATCCACGTTGACCTGCCTGATGTGAACGAAAGAAAGGAAATCTTTCAGGTTCATCTTCGTCCTGTGAAGACCGATGATACTGTTGATATAGACTTCCTGGCCCGTCAGACCCCCGGTTTCAGCGGAGCTGACATAGCCAATGTCTGCAACGAGGCTGCCCTGATTGCTGCCCGTAACAGCAAGACTGCTGTGGGTAAGGACGACTTCCTGGCTGCCGTTGACCGTATCATAGGTGGTTTGGAGAAGAAGACCAAGGTGATGACAGCAGAGGAGAAGCGCACTATAGCTCTCCACGAGGCTGGTCATGCCACCATCAGCTGGTTGCTGCAGTATGCTAATCCCCTTGTGAAGGTTACCATTGTTCCCCGTGGCCGTGCCCTTGGTGCTGCCTGGTATCTGCCCGAGGAGCGTCAGATAACAACACGCGAGCAGATGCTTGATGAGATGTGTGCCACCCTTGGCGGTCGTGCTGCCGAGGAGCTCTTTACTGGCCACATCAGCAGTGGTGCTATGAACGACTTGGAACGCGTTACCAAGCAGGCATACAGTATGATAGCCTATATGGGTATGGCTGATGAATTGCCCAATATCTGCTATTACAATAATCAGGAGTATAGCTTCCAGCGTCCCTATAGCGAGGCTACGGCTCAGTTGATAGATCAGGAGACGCAGAAGATGATAGCCCAACAGTACCAGCGTGCCAAGGATATCCTGAGTCAGCATACCGAGGGTCATGCTCAGTTGGCTCAGCTCTTGGTAGAGCGCGAAGTTATCTTTGCAGAGGATGTAGAGCGTATCTTCGGTCCCCGTCCCTGGAGCAGCCGTACAGATGAGCTGCTGAACGAAGAAGAGGAGCCTACCCCTAACCCCTCCCAAAGGGAAGGGGAAGAGAAAAAGTTTTATTCAAAATTCAAAGATTCAAAATTCAAAAATCTCTAACCGCTAACCTCTAACCTATTCTCCCTCTCCTTCGGGGAGGGATGGGGTGGGGCTGAAAATGTTCAATAATAAATGAAAAACCTTGTAACTCGTACCCTTACCGGTCTAGTATATGTGGTATTATTGGCTGGAAGTACTATATATAGTCCTGTAACTGCATTTTTCTTCTTTGGTCTTGTTGCAGCTGCCACTCTCTTGGAGTTCGGCACTGTTATGAACAATCATGCAGGAGCCAGCATGCCCCGTGCTATCAATGCATTGGCAGGCTTTATCCTGGTAGCTGCTGTCTGGCTGTTCTGCATTGGCAGCATCTCGGCTCCCCGTATAATAGCCCTTTGGGCATTGCTCCTATTATATATAATGGTTAGCGAATTGTACAGGCATAGTCAGGATTCCATCCGTAACTGGAGTCTTGCCCTGGCCTCTCAGCTTTATGTTGCCTTACCCTTTGCTTTGCTTCCTCTGCTTAGTATCAGCAGGGATGAGATGGCAGGTAAAATGGTCTATACATGGATTTATCCGCTTGCCCTGTTTGTTTTCCTTTGGGTGAACGATACCTTTGCATACCTTTCCGGTCTTACATTACACAAATTCTTCCCTTGGAAGCTGTTCCCCAGTGTGTCGCCTAAGAAGACATGGGTGGGCAGTACGGGCGGCTGTCTCTTTACTCTGCTGGCCAGTGTAGCTATTTGGCATTTTCAGCCTGGCACTCTAAGCTTGTTGCAGTGGTTAGGCTTTGCTGCTGTAGTGGTTGTCTCCGGAACCTTTGGGGACCTGGTTGAGAGTCATCTGAAACGCCAGCTCGACATTAAAGACAGCAGTCACATCCTTCCCGGGCATGGAGGACTTCTGGACCGGTTCGACAGTAGCCTTCTGGCTATTCCCTCAGTTACAATTTATTTCTTATTACTATGATTTATGCGTATATTCCTTTTTCTTTTGCTTGCTTGCTATTACCCTTTATGCTGTAAACCACAACCAACTAAATTACCTGTTCTGAGAGTCTATTTTGAGGGAGAGATTCTTCCTGATATGGACTATTGTAATGGTACCATGCAACTTACAGATACGGATGACTCTGTTGTCCGGTTGCCAGCCAAATTCCGTACCAGAGGAGCTACGGTCAGGAAATATCTGATGAAGCCCTCGCTCAATATGAAGCTCCGTTCGGAGGATTATACAGAGGAGGCGGATTCGGCACTGCTGGGCATGCGTTCCTGTTCATCGTGGATTCTGGATGCTATGGCCGTAGACCGCATCTGCATGCGTAACCGTATAGCCTTTGATATATGGAACGAATTCTCGCGTCTGCCGTATGACACCGAGTTTGATGGGCGCAACGGAACAGAGGGCAGGTTCATAGAATTATATATCAATGACCAATACCGTGGTATTTACTGTCTTACGGACCGCATTAACCGTAAACTCCTTAATCTGAAGAAATTCCAGGAACAACCTGATGGAGGTGCTCTGGTAAGAGGCGTACTGTACAAAAGTGGTACGCAGAATATCCTGAACCAGAATGAACCCTGTTACAGTGAAGACTCCGCAACCTGTGTTGTAGAATGGCATAATGCCTGGGAGTTGTCTTATCCCGAGGAGTATGGAAGTGCTAAGGTCTGGCAACCTTTACGGGATGCTATACTGAATGGCTATAAAAGCGACTATGTCAAGCGTTATTTCTATCTTCAGAACTTGGCGGACTATCAGATTCTTGTTATGGCGCTTAGCATCAGTGACAACTGGGGAAACAAGAACAGATACTTCAGCATTCGCAATATCAATAAAGATATCAATGCCTCTGACCCTACGGAATCTGACCGACGTAAGTTTGTTATAACCCCATGGGATCTGGATACAAGTTTTGGTGGCCATTATGAAGGCGAATGTTACGACGGTAATTATGTAGATTGGCCTTTGGACCCGATATTTAATAACGCGCCTTACCCTTATGGCCCCATTTGCGCAGATGAAGAGTATCTGGCTATTCTTAAACAACGATGGATAGAAGCCAGAAGGGGAGCATTCTCTCCGTCCTCTATACGCGAAAAGTTGGAGCGCTATCGCGACCTTTTCCTTAGTAGTGGAGCATGGCAGCGTATGGTGGACTATTACGAGAAACAGGACTTACGTCCCGTGTATGTGTTGGATTTGTCCCATGAGGTATCCTTTATAAATGAGTGGTACCAAAACCGTTTTCGACTGATAGATGCTTGTTTTGGCATCACGGATACTGAGGATGAAGTTATAGAAATTCAAAATTCAAAATTCGAAATTCAAAATGATGAGATATACGACCTCGCAGGTCGTAAGGTGCCTCAACTAAAAAAAGGCGTCTATATCCATAGAGGTAAAAAGATTATCCGTTAGGTAAGTAAAAAAAGGAGTCGGAAAATAACCGACCCCTTTTTTTATATAAACCTTCACTTCGCTCACTTAAACGCAACCTTGAACTCTGTTCGAGCTTGCTCACGTTCGGAAGTGATAGCGAGCTTTCACTTCGCTCACTTAATCGCAACCTTTGTTCCATTCACAATGTAGAGACCCTTCTGAACTCTGTTGACCTTGCGGCCGCTGAGATCGTAGATTCCATCATTTTGAACTGTGGGTTGTGAATTGTCAATTTCACCGATTCCGACTAACTCGTCGTTCACGTAGCCACAGAACAGGACGTAGTCGCCACGCTCAACCTGCCAGTTCAGGATAGGCCATCCGTTGCCGATGGTTCCATTGCTGTTCCAGCCTTCCCATTTGCTAACGGTGCTGCAGATCTCCTGCTGGTTGGTACCGTCATAGAAGGGATAGCTAATCTTCAGGATAGCACCGCCGCCAATCAAGCTGTTAGCCTGACTGCCATTGGCCTTACCAGCTGAGTAGCTTGTCTGGAAGTTGTATTCTCCTTCGACAGTGCCAATCATGTCGCCTATTGTACCATTGCCTAAGACTTCTGCACATGTGTAGCTGTCCTGAATAGTGGTTGTTGACATTACGGTACCGATAAGTGCTCCGGCAGTTTCCTCTCCTGCATTAATCGTACCGCTGACATATACACCATTGATAGTTGTGGTAGGTGCATCTTCAGCCTCTGCATCACCCGTACGACCGGCCAGACCACCTACGGAAGCGGTACTGCCACCCTCTACAGTGATGTTCCAGAGACCCAGGTTCTGAACGCTACCAACCAGTGTACCGAAGAAGCCTGTCTCGTCTGTGTTATCTGCGTTTGCAGCAACGGTAACGTTCTTGATGATGTGCTTGTTACCATCCAGGCTGACACGCTTGCCATAACCCTCAGAGAAGCTGTTACCAAAGAAGTTGGCATTAAGTGGCCACCATCCCTTGCCTGTCATGCTGATGTCATCCATGAGCTTGAAGTAAGTGGTCTGTCCGTCTACCAGTCTGTTCTGCATGCTCTGCAAATCTTCTGTAGTAGCAATCTGATAGGGATCTGTCTCTGTACCACGACCCTTGGTCTGAAGCAGGGTAGCCTTCATGGTGGCATTGTTCATGTCAAACTCTATGAGGTACTTGCCGGCAGGTGAGATGCGCCATGTGCGGTCCAGTCCACGAACAAGACTGTCAACCTTCTGTCCGCTCTCAATCTGCAAATACTGCTCGCTGCTTCCGTATCGGGCCTCGGTCCAGCTGGTACGAGTTGTGGTGCTGTAGTTAACCATATCCTCTGTGCTACGACATGCCATGATGCCGAATGAGCAGAATGAGTTGGCATTATCCAGAACCATGTCCACGGTGCCTACATACTTACCGTTTCCTACATGTTGCAATGGCCACTGCTCAGTGTTCTTCCAGCGTGCTGTTGCACCGCTGCGGTCAGTCAGGGTACCTGTTACATATACCTGATTATCCCAGTTGTAACGATCCTGCAGCTTGCAGTCCACAGTACCGTTTTCCAGATCCAATACTATATCATATGTACCGTTCAGTGCCTGTAGGTCAGTACCGCCCTCCTGTATGCCGAAGGTATGGATGGCAGGTGTTACGAAGTTGCGGTTGGCATCGTTACACTTGTAAACGGTATTGATACGACGGAAGTAGAAGCCTGCACGCTGGTATCCCTGGATGCGTCGACTGCGATCCTGTAGGGTAACAGATCCTACCCATTTGCCATCAGCATTCTGGCGGAGGGGATACAGGCCACACATGGTGTTGTAATCCCATTCGTTATTCTCGGAATTTTCATCGTAAAGGTCGCCCTGTACGTAGATGACACCTCCAATATTAGGATCCTTCATGAGAGTTTCAATCTTCTCTGTTACCTGCTGGTCAGTGAGACTGCCAAGAACAATAATACTAGAGAGCTCGTTGTAGACATCTGTTAAGTACTCTTCCAACTCTCCTTCCTTTAATCCTTCGGCCATATCGCCGGCGAACTGACACAGATCGTCAAGCTGCTTGTACAACTCTATGCTAGGCTCTATAGCATTGAATTCATCATTGATAAGGCTGATGAGTTCAAACTGCTTACTTGCATCGTTATTAGTACGAACCTGACCAATATATTTACGGATGTTGTCGATGTGAGACGTACTCATGAATCGATCCTGGTCATCTCGCTGAATCTCCAGTAACTCGAGTCTGGCCTCGTACTGTTCCATCATATCGTTGATAGCCTGTTGGCTTTCTCCCTGATAGATAAGCTGGAATCCGCCCCATACGGTATGGTTCTTGTTGCGCCAGGGAGTTGCATCGTTTCTGACACCCAGTCTCAGCGTACCGTCAGTAACAATAGCAAATACGCTCTGTTTGTAACGATTGCCGTTGAAGGCAAAGCTGGCAGTGTAAGTGTTGTCGGGGAAGTATCCGAATCCGTCTATAAAGACATCCGTGCTACCTGTTTCCTCTCCATTGTGTGGTGCGTCGGGGTCGCTGGTGCTGTCATAGCGGCAGTTCTCTCCGTTGACGGCATTTTCTTTTTCCAATGGATCGGCATATACACTCATGATAGGCGTATTATAGTTGTTCAGGAAAAGTTTGGCGGGGATAGCATCGGTGCCATCATATATACCTTCTCTGGCAGCACCGGGACGATGGTAGGCATTGGCTCTTAGCTCATAGATACCATTGGGGATACCTGTAATCTGTTGCTCAACCACGAAGGTAGAGTTGTAGCCAGCTGCCACGGGGAAGACGTCTGTGAATCCGGCATTATCAACGATGTTGCCGTTCTGCTCATTATCCAGTTGTACGGTCCAACCCTTCCAGTTTCCTTCGTTGAACTTGGGGTTCTCGATGAATGATGTAACATCCATGCCTTCTGTATGGCTGGCTGATAGAGCCTTTGCCAATAGGGTGCGGGCAAACTGCATTTCGTCCTGCAATTCCTGAATGCCCAAAAGACGATTCTCCTTGATGTAGAGATAGGTACCGTTGGGGAACTGGTCAGACGGATCGGCCTCTTCTGTCAGATATGTCTCCAGTTGGTCGGCCTCTTCGCCTTGTAGCTTGTCGTTGTTCTCCTCCCAGTATGTATTGATATCAGCTATGGCAGCATAATATGCCTGATAGACAGGAGCGCAGAGCTTAATCATATCGGGCAGGCGGACAGCCTTGTCGGCAGCAGCCAGAATCTGATCCTTGTCTGTAAGGTCCTCTGCACCTTCAATTGCCTCCTCATATTCCTCCATGAGGGTTGTCTGGCTCTCCAGGCCTTGTACCTCCTGAGCATCTTCTGCAATCTGCTGTGCTATGAGGGCATATGACTCAGCATCATTACCTATGTATTCTAAGCGCATACGGTCAATAGCAGAATGGCAGTTTGCATTATGGATCTGGTTACTGAAACCAATGGTAATAGTATCTGATTCGACAGCAAAGTAGAGGTAGTTCCAGTACTTGCCTTTGCTGAAATACTTGGCAGTACCCACAGCATTTGATGGAACGTAGGTGTCGTTGGAGAGAAGTGTCTCGCCCTGACCGTCGTTCAACTTATATTCCAAAGCTTCTGCAGTGATGTCTTTCAGTCGGATTCCGGTACGCAGACCGCCCGTCTCGGCATAGACATAGGTGTTGCGATTCAAATCCAGGAAGTTATCAGGGGTACCGTAAACTTCCTCGTTGTTGAGCGCAGCGGAACGACTATAACCCTGAACACGCAAACGGTAAACACCAGGCTGAAGTCCGGCTATACGCTGCCATGTATCGAAAGTCTTGTTGGTATGCTCTGCCAGACCTTCTGTTACGTTAAAGGCAGTACCTTCCCAACCATAGTTATCTGTGTTGAAGTCGGGGTTCTTGATGCCCTTGACAAATCCATCATAATTCATGTCTTCCTGACCGCAGACGGTACAGAAGCCGTGACTGAACTCATGGTCGGGTATAATGACCTCCTTGTTGTTGGAGTATGTGACTGAGGAAGGATCTACAGTGCCGTCGCACAACATCTTTCCCTTGGGATATACCACACCGTGTCCGTTGGCAAATGGAAGGGGCTTGCTGTCGGCCTCATTCTCGTTATCCAGATTCTGGAACCATGTGATAGAGGACTGGTCGCCGTTGAGCTTGTAGCAGAGTTCGCCTGACTCAATGATTTCAGAGTCTTCTATGATGAAACCCTGCTCGCCCTGTGTAGCATAGATATTAGAGAAGATACCGTTGCCATGACGTACAAGCCACATGTCTGCACGGTCATTACCTGAGACTTCAGCACAAGACCAGCAGTTGGATACGCGTGGGCTATTGCTTCCTGCCCATCCTGCAATGGCGGCACATTCGGTAGAGCCTTCAATGATACCACTAGAGAAACAGTTCTCTATGACAAGGGATGTTTTACTACCGGAGTTACCGCCAAAGATACCGGCTGCCTGTTTTCCGGTGGCATATACGTTACCCATGTTACCCAGATTGCGTAATGTTACGCTACCGCTCATCTGGTTGGTACCGCCCACCAAGGCTGCGCACTCACCGGCAGCGTTGATGGAGCAGGTCTCGTCGAGTAGCAGGTTCTCTATAACAGCTCCGTTACCAGGCTGTCCGAAGAATCCTGTGTAGCTTGTACCATTGACGTGCAGGTTGCTGATTTTGTGTCCCTGTCCGTCAAAGTGACCAGAATATCTGGCACCAGAACTTCCGATAGGGCTGAACAGATCTGAGTACAGTTCCATATCAATATCGGCTGTAAGACGCACATCCCAGTTTCCGCAGTTCTTCTCATTTACCATACGTGATAGCCAATATAGCTTAGAGTCGGTATCTATGCAGTGGAAGCCATCAACGACTTCGGCATAGTCCATCTGAGGTGCGTCACAGTTAATACAGAAACCATCTTCAAACTCGTGAGGAGGCAGACTTCCGCCATCGGTGTTGCTATATACAACAGAACCCAAAGGAGTTCCATCGCAACTGAGCTCACCATTGGCAAATACCTTGCCACCCTCAATATAATAAGGTACGGGTACAGCATCGGTTCCCAGTTTCTGATACCAGGAGATAGCTGACTGGTCACCGTTCAGCAGATAGCAGAGCTCGCCTTCTTCAACGGGCTTTTCTGTTGTCCAGTCTTCATAGACGCCCTGGCCGAATTCTTCCATACCACTGACATCGAAACAGTTGGTGAGGGTAAGTGTACCGGGCTCGTAGCGGATAAGGTTACAGAAGTATTCGAATTTACCACCAGCATTATCCATACCGTTGATGATTCCGGTATTCACACAGTTGATAACGGTACTGCCGCCCATGTTAACCCATGAACAGAATGCTGTAGCGGGGGCACCGGTAATTTCACCGGTGTTCAGACAGTTGACAAGTTTGATGGAGGGATATGCACTCTGCCCTGCACCAATAATACCTCCGGCGGAGGTTGTGCCGATAACGGTTGCCTCATTTATACAGTTCTCAACGGTAAGAGGTGTTGTGGCATTGGTCTGTATTCCACCAATAATACCGCCTACCTGAGCGTTTCCGCAGATTTCACAGCTTTTATCGATGATAAGGTTGCGGATGATGGTTCCACCGCGTACGTAGCCGAAGAAACCTACGCCATTCTGAGGCAGATTGAGAATCATGTTCTTGATGCGGTGTCCCTGGCCATCGAAGATACCATTGTACTTGTAGGTGGTATTGGGACCAATGGGGGTGTGAGCATTTTCTACACCGCCAAAGTCGATATCAGCAGTTAGCTTACCATTGATGGTGGTAAGATAAGCTTCGTTGACCATAGCTGTAAACCACTTTACATCAGCAGCTGTAGCCAGAGGTAGGAATCCGTCGGCATCAGGGGTGATGTGGTCTTGCAGCAGATTGCCACAGACGGTACACCATCCGTCCACATCATTGTGCTTGGGAGTATTTGAAGTGTTCTCGTTAGAGTAGGTAAGCTCACCTTCAATAACCGTACCGTCACAGCGTTTGTTGCCATTTCCATATACCTCCTTGTGTGTGCTGAAGGGAACTGGGAAGTCATCCTCGCCTAAGGTTTGGTAGAAAGCGGTGCCGTTGGCACCAGTGTTCAGCATGTAACAAAGTTCACCAGTGCCAACGACGGATGAATTGATGTAGGTGGTACCTGTAGGGGCATTGCCACCGTCGCCATCCTGTTCGTATGCAAAGCAGTTGATGGTAGAAGCTTTGGACTGAGGATTACAGAAGCTGAATGCGTTGGGTAACTCGGTCTGCATGATAGAGATACAGTTACGGGCCTCAACAGAACCTGCACTATTTACCCAACCGCAGAAAGCCATATTGTAGGCATCTGAGCCTGTGAACTTAATGGCTGATACGCAGTTGGTGATGCTGGTGCTGCCGTTTACGTAGCCGATGAAGGCACCATTAGAGGCGTTGACGCCACAGTTAGATTTGATGGTGGCCAGAACGACTACATTTTCGAACGTACCAAATCCCGTTCCACCAAAGACGGCAGAGTTCTTGTACGTAGCGTTAATGTTACCATCTACGATAAGGTTTTTGACACTTCCCTTGAACTTTACAAACATAGCTGCCTGCTCACCGGGGAAGTCGTAATTGACGGTAATGGTGTGTCCGTCTCCGTCAAGGGTTCCGGTAAAATCACTTGCGGTAGCCATTCTGAAGTCCAAGTCGGGAATGTCTGCTGTCAGCTTGACATTCGTCTTCTCGTAGCCGGCGACCTTGGTCCATGCCTGAAGGTCGGCCTTGCTGCCAATCAGATACGCACCGCTCTCGTCTGTTTGCAGATTCTGTGCAAAGACGTTAGTCCCTATTAGCCACATAAAGGCTAATTGGAACAATAGGTGTAGTTTTGTCTTCATTGTTAATTTGTTGGGTTAGTATGTTAATAAGTATTTTGAATTGTTCATAGTTAATGGATGATGTACTTTTTCCCCTTCAGGATGTAGATACCCTTCTTTAAGCCATTGAACATTGAGGATTGACCATTGAACATTGAGGATTGACCATTGAACATTCTTCTGCCATACAGATCGTAAACGGCATCATTTTGAATTTTGATTTTTGAATTTTGAACCCTATCTATGGCGTCTGTGGCATCATTGTTAGTTTCCACTTCTTCGATGCGGAAGTAGTCCACGCGGAACTTACCTGTACGGTCTGTTCCGGTAGCTAACTTGCCATCGCTTTTCCTGCAACCAGAGCGGATGCCAAGGGTCAGGTCTTCACCCTCCGCTACTGTTACCAATACGCTCAGCTCCTGCATAGCAGAGGCATTGATGCCCACGCCGTCGGTATATGATGCAAAGGTAGATGTCTCGCCTTCAGTCAGGTTGTTCTGGTAAGTGCGGGGAGTGCTGAAGTATTGCACTTGATTGTTGGCAAACAGACGCCCTTGACCTTCCAATCCTTTCTCGCTCCAGAACAAGCAGCTCACACGGTATGTTGTGTTGGCCTTCAGCTTGTTGGCAGGTATGGTCTGATAGAGGCAGAAATCCTCGGGGATGGGTCGGAGACCGCTGGGCGTGAAGGCGCAGTAGTTCTGTCCGTGCATGCCATCTCCCTTGCCATAGATGCCTGAGGTGGTCATAGTGTAGTTACCTGTGTAGGACATCTCCCATCCGTAGGGAACAGCGTTCAATACATTCTTACCCTCCGCCAGGGTGTTGGCATCCTTAT
Organism: Bacteroidaceae bacterium; assembly: GCA_017619585.1. The sequence goes on along the minus strand of JAFZSA010000034.1, from coordinate 423,841 downwards.
ATTCGAAGTCGGGATTCACCAGTAACTCCTGAGTTAATGAATCGGGGTCTGTTGTGGGAAGGTCTGCCAATCGGCGGATTGTGAAATGGTCAACTTTGAACCATCCAGTCTCGTCGGTCTGTGCTCCGGCATTGCTGATACAACTGGTCTTGATGCCCAGACGCAGATCCTCGCCTTCTTGTATCTTCAGCACTACGCGCATAGGGTGCATAATAGTATGAGTCTCGTATCCGGCTTTGTATCCTGCAAAGGTATTCACCTCGTCTTCTTTCAGAATCTGGTCGTAATCATGCTTATAGGCATAGTATTGCACGTGGTCATTGGCAAAGAGACGACAAGATCCTCGTTTGCCCGACTGTACCCATAGCCAGCAGCCTACCTCGTAGATGCCCGGCGTGAGTTTTTCTGCAGGAACGGTCTGGTAGAGTTCGCAGTCCTCTGGCATGGGTTTCGACTTAATCCAGCAGAGGTTACTGTCGTCACCCTTGATAGACTCGTCTTTGTTGATGCCGTAGGAGTTACCGTTGAGAGTTCCCTTCAAAGTCCATCCGTAGGGGACTCCACGACGGATAGAACCATCGGTGTTGGTAAGTACGCTGCTACCGCTCTTGTATTGTTCGAAGTCGGGGTTCACCATCAGTTGGGGGGCAAGGTTGTCATCTTCCTCTGCATCCATCTGGCGATACATAATCTGACTGACCACAATAGCGGGATTCATGGCATAGATGCGTAACTGGTAGTTTTTCTCGGTTGTAGCCTTATATGTGAAGCGTGCCTCAGAGTAGCCGTACATCACATTGTCACTCCATCTGTTTGTCTCAGCACTGCACTTGATGCTGGCTGTTGTTACGGAACCTGTGCCCATGGCCATTCCAACTACCAGATCATTACTGGTGGTGATGGGGAATGTAGGAAGGCAGCGCACGACAATCTGGTAGGAACCTTTTTTCATGGGTACGCTATACTCCAGGTACGGTCCCTTGCTGCGAGCTGTTGTGGTTGTGTATTTTGTGTAGTCTATGGGCCAGACAGTCATGCTGCTGTCGCTGACGCCTAAATTCTGCAGCAATTGCCAGTTGCCTCGGCTGTTGGTAAAATCAGATGCGGCAATGAGTGTCATATCATCAGTGAACATCTCGCCTTTCACCTCGTTAACCTCACTGGATGTTGCGGCATATACGGGACCGAACTGACTGGTCATGCTGGCATTGGGACGCATACTCATGATGCCGTTCCATTTTCCGCCTGCCAGTGTGTTGTTGAAGTAGTCTGTCAGATAGACGATGTTATCGTAACTGGTACGAGAGAGAGCCGCATATTGCGTGCTGTTCAAACGGTCGCCCATGCCGGCATACCAGAAGCTCAGGTTGGCGCCCAAGAGCTTGATATTCATATCAGCTGTTGCCACAATGGGGTAGGTGAAAAGTTCGAAATAAGCGTCCTTCAAACGGGTGGGGATACTGGCTTCCAGATTCTGCACCCTACGGGCCAGATTCTGATAGTCGAGAATACGCTGTTTCATCTCCTCGTGTGTGAAGACTACTTCGCGTACTGTCTCGGGTTTGCTCTGTGCAGCCAGTCGGTAATGCTCCAGGCGTATATCGGCCAACTCATCAGCCAAATCCTCGCCAAAGGTCTTGGCTGCCCACCAACGACTGAACTTCCAGGCATTCTCGGGTGTCCAGCTCTTGACGTTCCATGCCAGCTCCATACAGAACTCAAACTCTACCTCGGCTGGCTTTATGTCGCCTACGTTAATCATCCAGAAGCGTTGCATGCCATTCTCGTAGGCTTTGCATAGTTCGTAGCTTATCAGCGAAGGTGAGATGGTGCTCAGCCAGATGTAGGAACAGGGATTGCCCAAATAAGAAAGATGATAGTAAATACCATTGCCACCACTGCGTTTCTGTTCGGTTGCTGTAGGAAGCTGACGGATATAAGCGTAGTTGTCATCCACCCAGCAGAGAGTGACATCATCAGGAATCTTCAGTCCTGCATTGTAGAGTGTCAGTGCCTCCTTGTAAGGAATGTATATCTGCGGAACCTTTGTTGGGTCGCCACCCAGGGAGTCTGTGATAATCTTACGCTGACATTCTATGATATCCTTCAGACCAGCCAACTGCGCTTCCTGACCTTCGTAACCTAATAACGCCACATCTTGCAGTCCACGCATACCTATGTCATAGATACCCTCATAGTCACGTGCCTCTCCGGCACGTTTGGCCCAATAGTCAAAGCAGCCCTCGGGATTGTTGGCGAAGGTGAAGTTGCTACTGTTGTTGCCACTCTTGAAGCGTGGCCACTCCCAAAGGTTGTCGCGTAGCATGCTGTCGCCGCTACTCATTACTATAGCCCATGCCTTGGCCAGACGTTTGTTTTCCGCCATAGACCAGAATGCCTTGGAGCTACCATGCTTGGCAGGCCATAGACAGTTGGCACGCAGACGCAGCAGCAGTTCCATTACCTTTTCATATGTGTTGGGACCAATGTTGTTGCAGCTGGCATCAATAGTTTTCTTAGCCCAAGGTAAAAGGGCCCAGTCTTCATCGTTGATGAAAAGTCCTCTGTATTTTACTGATGGCGCTTCCACTTCTGTGCGGTCACCATTTGCATAGATGGCATTCATGGGAGCTGGCTCAACATCGGCCCACCATATATAGGGCGAAACGCCAATACGCCGACTGATCTCGAACAGACCGTAAGCTGTTCCTCTTGGTGTACCGCCAATGATTACCAAGGCCTCCTCTATGCCGTCGGTAGGATTCTTTATTAGTTGCAGGGTATAGGCTTCCCATTGGTCTGTTACGCCAGTGGTGTCTATCTTGCCTGCTTTCAGTAGATTGTCAATGAATGTGGAATTACCCAATGTTCCGGCAATAATGGGGTAGTCACCGCTTTTCAGGTTGTTCTGTAAAAGTAGTGTTTTTCCTGTAACAGCCTTGATGTCTTGAATAACACAGTTAGCTACGGTGGTAACCACTTCGGCATCATGGGCATCCACAACCAAAACTGCATTCTTGCTGTTACCGACTATGGGGAATCCATTTGCCCCTGTTTCGGTAAACGTGATGTCGGCTTTTGCTATGGTAACGTAAAGTAACGACAGCAAAAGCACAGAGTTGTGTAAAAATCTATGTAAATTCAAACTTAAATTTGCCATTTCTTTTGTATTTGTTTGCAAAAATAGCAAATATCTTATTATGTACAAATAAAAACGTGCAAAAATGTGCAAAAAGATATCAAAAGCTACACGAATATTAACAGAAAGGAGCATGAGCGGTAAATTTAACGTGTAATTAATGGGTATTCTTGTGTTTTTGTGCAGAATAGCCCTATTAACTCAACTGAAAAAGCACCGAATTGGCTTAAAATGCACTCTTTTTCAGACTCACTTCATTACCTTATTTATATATAAGAGGGCATGGTTTTTCTGTTTTTTAGTGTTTCATCATAAAAAAAAGATAAGGTAGTCTTTGTATATTAGAATATTGTTTAACTTTGCCCGCTGAAAGACATGACAAAACCGCATAACCTTTTCTATATATGAGAAACAAAAGGCTTTTCTTTATTATTATGCTGACACTCTGCCTGTTGCAGGTGAGGGCGCAGTCGTGGATGACATATGGCCCGTACCTGCAGGAACTGACAACAGACGGGGTGACCGTTGTTTTTGAACATGGGATTCCCTCTGTATCATGGATAGAAGTCAGGGAGAAGGGTAGTACTGAGGTGACACCGTATTACCAGACAGTGAACGGCAGGATTAAGGCATATAGTCAGATTCTGAGCAAGAAGAATTCTGCCGTTCCCGTACAGAACTTTGCTATTAGGGCAGAGGGCTTAAAGCCTGCTACAACATATGAGTACCGTATAAAGGCACATAAGGTCTTGTCAGAGAATTCCAATGGAGTTTCCGCCGGTACGGCCTTCTCTACCACCTATACCGGTTCGTGGACTCAGTTCACCACACAGGATCCTCATCAGACCGAGCATCATATCTTTATTACCAGTGATATGCATAATCGTCCGGATACGCTGCAGGCATTGCTGAAGTATCTCGACTACCAGACCTGTGACCGTATTATCTACAACGGAGATATGATTAACTACATGCAGAATAACTCACAAGAGCCTTACACAGGTTTTATCAATACCAGTGTGAATCTGTTTGCACAGAATAAGCCATTCGAGTTGGTGCGAGGTAATCACGAGACACGCGGTAATCTGTCGCGTCATTTCATGGAATACTACCCTCATAAAAGCGGACACATCTATAATGCATACCGGTGGGGCGATTTGGAGATTATCCTGTTGGATAGTGGAGAGGATAAAATTGATACAGCTGAAGAGTATTACGGTATGGCTTCATTCTACAGTTATCGCGAGGAGATGGTTCGCTGGTTTCAGAATCTTATCCAGACTGACGAGTTCCGTACGGCCAAGTACCGTATTCTTATCTGTCATTTTACCATGTTGCTGAATAATGATAAACCCACCGACAAGTTCGGTGGTGAGCCACAACTGATAAGTCTGCTCACTCCCTTGCTTAAGCAGTGTGATATAGATATGCTTATCAGCGGTCATTATCACCCTGCTACCTACACCTACATGGAAAAGAACTATAACAACAAGGGTAATCAGTTCGAGGAGTATAATATAGGTAACCACAGTGCCATGCGAATTGATATTGCCGACGGGAACTTCAACCTGAAGATTGTCTCCTCTGAGGGAAAAGTGCTGTTGGATAAGAAAGTGAAGGATGCCAAGGCGGGCAGAAAACTTATATATATAACCACTAAGTTGGGGGAGTAGGCTTTAGTTTATAATTCACAATTCATAATTCACAATTCACAATTCATAATTCACAATTCACAATTCATAATTCATAATTCACAATTCATAGTTCATAGTTATGCGGTTAGCGGTTAGGGGTTAGTGGTTAGTGAAATTCTCAATGTTCAATATTCAATATTCAATGTTCAATTCTCAACGTTCAATTCTCAATTCTCAATGTTACCCGGTTCTCCTTGGATTGTTATTAATGACAACAGGGGTACGAGCCCAGGAACCGATTCCTGACGGGTATTATACTATAGGAGCCCTGGCACAGGAGAAGGACGGGTATCTTTATTCCTATGATACGGATGCTTTGCGAAGTGTCTATGGCAATGCTGCGGATTATCTTAATCCGTTAGGCAAGAACGGAGAACATGCGTATTTGTACAGCATAAGCTCTACATCTGCCAATCTGGCTAACAGAACTTATTACTTTGCAGCCAATACCGACGGCAGCTATACCATACAGAGTTGCTCGGGTGAGGCATATTCCTACCTGAGTGTTGCACGCTATGACCGTCATCTGGTAACACATAGTGCCAGACCCGGTCAGCACTTCTTCCTGCGACAGGAAGAGGATACGTCACCATGGCCCGTAGATCATTACATCATGCAGCAATTCCAGAAGGCTGCGCTGTTTGATTCTTTGGCTGCCAAAGCACATGGACTGGATGCTTTGCAGGTTCTTACCCCGTTGAATGCAGATATGATAACTCCTTCTATCACTATCCGTAGAGCTTTGGGTCATGCAAGGGGCACCTTGGCTCTCTATCCCAACGGAGACAATCCCGGTCAGGTTACGCCATTGTTAAGCAGTTCGTTGCAGGATTGTATAGATGAGGCTCAGAAACTGGCTGATAATAAGAATACGACATCGGAACAAGCGGATGATATCATTCTTCGACTCCAACAGGCCTCACAGGCATATGAGGAGGCTGCTCCTACTGTCATAAATCCTTTGGTGGAGGGATATTACTGGCTGACCAGCGCTTACCGTGCCTTTGTGCTACGACAGAACAAGCAGAAGGTGATACGTATGCAGGAGACAGACGGACAGTTGATGCTCCGATGGAACAATGCCAGCATCAATGACGGTTCCACAGTATTCCATTTGTCTCCAGGCAAAGATTGTGTTACTATGCAGGATTACTTGGGAAGATGGACGGGCCGTCAGCTCTTTAACTATGATACCGAGGGTATGTTTACCATTGCTGATGCCGATGCTCCGGATAACATCCTTACGGCAGATGATTCGTGGGTAGGCGAGAAAGGACTGTATGGAAAGCCTTCTGATGGCCCTGTTACAGCTCATCCTGGAGGTTATCTTTATCCCGGTTATTGCTCTTCTTGGTACCTGCAGCGTGCCTATCATCAGATTACGGTTCCCACATCGGGATGGTCAGTGCTGAGCGTTTCCTTCCCTGCAGAAGTTCCTGAGGATGTTGAGGTCTATAGCGTGGCAGAAAAAGAGGGGATTCTTTCTATGGTTCCTTATGATGGTGATGTTATTCCTGCCCGTACGGCTGTCGTTCTCCATGCTGCCAAGGGTACCTATACTTTCTGGAGCACAACACAGGAGGTGCCTGCCATAGAGAATAATGTTTTGGTGGCTAATTGTGAGGACCGCAAAGATGTGGAGGCTGGCACTATGGCGCTGTTGAAGGTGAAGAGCGGACAAGTGGGATTCCAGAAATCCACATCGAAGCAGATAGCTGCAGGATCGGCCTATATTCCCTATTCTGAAGGTCAAGAAGAATTTCGCGTTCTGCAAGATGCTGAAACAGGAGTCAAAAACATTAATAATGTTCAATGTTCAATGCTCAATGTTCAATCGTCCCACGACCTCTCAGGCCGTAGGGCTACGGAACCCCATAAGGGCATTATCATTGTTAACAATAAAAAGATGCTGAAAAGATGAAAAAGATATATTCTCTGCTGTCGGTTCTTGTGATGGCATTGCTGCCAGTGAACCTTAGTGCTGCCACAACATGCTTTCGCGGTTCGCCTTATCTGCAGGAACTCTCATGTGATGGTGTTTCCGTAGTGTTCGAGAATACAGAACCCACTTTTGCTTGGGTGGAACTGCGTAAGAAAGGTCAGGCCATTGTGACCAAATATTATCAGGATGTGGAGGGGCAGCATCAGGTGTATGACTATCTGCAGGCTCCTTCTGCAGCCTTGCCCGTGCAGAATTTTGTTATTCGTATCAACGGGCTGTCTGTGGCAACGGAATACGAGTATCGTATCTGTTCGCAGAGAATCGACGAGATGAAACCCTACAGTGCCACGTTCTCTACCCAGTATGCATCAGACTGGTATAGCTTCCGTACGCTGGATAATAAGGCTACATCGCATAGCCTGCTGGTGCTGAGTGATATGCATAATCGACCTGCAACGCTGGAGAAATTCCTGACTGCGCTGAATCCGCTCTCTGCCGACCATATCATCTATGCCGGTGATATGATGGATAATATGCAGGTGGCAGCTCCTTCGGGTACTGCGCTGCAGGCTGAAGATCCCTATTCATCTTTCATCAATGTCAGTTCCGGTTCCTTTGCCACACAAAAGGATTTCTGTATGCTGCGAGGTGACCATGAGACAAAGGGCGATGCTGCCGATTACTTCGAAAGGTATTTCCCTCATCTGAGCGGAAAGTTGTACAATGCTTACAGATGGGGGGACTTGGAGATTGTCTTGTTGGATGGGGGAGAGGCCTTGCCCGATGATGATCCAACGGCGCGTAATACCATCTTGGCAGCTTACAATGCTTACAGAAGGGAAGAAGCCCGTTGGCTGGAACAACTTGTCCAAACCACAGAGTATCAGACGGCAAAGTACCGCATAGTGGTAAGTCATCTTCCTATACCGAATGCTACGGAAGATGAGGCACAGGCAGGTGCCAAGTTCTTTGCGGATTTAATGACACCCATTCTGAACAACGCTAACGTAGATTTGTTGGTATGTGGTCATCTGCACCCAGAGACGTACACGTTCACGGAGGCAACAGAGAGTGTAACTTTCCCCACCTTGGTACAAGGCTACAATTCGGCTTTACGTATAGATGTAGCTGATGGGAAGATAACGTTGAAGGTGATTGATGAGAATGGAACGGTTCTGCTTCAGAGAACGTTGTAGCAGAGACTATTTCCTGTATTTCTCAGCATCCTGATCCTCTAACATAGACAGGTAGCTGGCATAACGACTTTGGGCTATGCGGTGTTCTTCAACGGCTTGCAGGACAGCACAGCCTGGTTCGTTTGTATGGGTGCAGTCGCCAAAGCGGCAATCCTGCCCAATCTGGAATATCTCACGGAAATAATGAGCCACCTCGGTACGTTCCATGTCAAAGGTTCCGAAGCCCTTGATACCCGGGGTGTCAATGATATAAGAGGATATTCCGGATTCTCCGGATAAAGTGAACATCTCAGAGAATGTGGTGGTGTGCATGCCCGTATCATGCGACGTGCTGATTTCTGCCGTTCTGACTTTGGCTTCCGGGATGAGTTGATTCAGCAGGGTGCTCTTTCCTACACCGCTGTTGCCACTGAGTAGGGTGGTCTTTCCTTGTAGTTCCTGACGTATTGCGTCAATGCCCTCTCCCGTGGAAGCGCTGCAGTGCATACACGTGTAGCCTAAACTCTCGTATAGCGAGGTAATGGCCTGTAGGTATCGCATGTCGGCTTCATCATAGATGTCCGTTTTATTGAATATCAGTACAACGGGTACTCTGTATGCTTCGGCGCTGGCCAGGAAGCGGTCTATGAAGGTGGTGCTGGTCTCGGGATGTGAGATGGTAACCACAAGGGCTGCCTGATCTACGTTGGCTGCAATGATGTGGCTTTGTTTGCTCAGGTTGCTGGCCTTGCGGATGATGTAGTTGCGGCGGTCTTCTATCTCAGTAATATAAAAGACCTCCTCCTGCCCCTTGTTTTCTGCTCCTTGCCCCTTTATCTCAACCCTGTCGCCAACTGCAACGGGATTGGTGCTACGGATACCGCGCAGGCGGAAGTTGCCTTTTACCTTGCAATCAAAAAGCTGGCCGTCGTCAGTTCTGACAACGTACCAGCTTCCTGTATTCTTAATGACAAGTCCTTTCATTTAATTCATAATTCATAATTCTCAATTCATAATGACGGAAACGTCCGGTGAGCCGAATGCAACAGATAATTGTGAATTATGAATTCTTAATTATGAATTGATTTTAAACTGTCATGATTTCTTTTTCCTTGGCTGCCATCAGGGTCTCAATCTGCTTGATGTACTTGTCGTGCATCTTCTGCAGCTTGTCCTCGGCATCCTTCTCGGCATCTTCTGCCAAACCGTCCTTGATACCCTTCTTCAGTTTTTCCAGGATATCACGGCGTGCGTTGCGGACGCTAATCTTAGCCTGCTCCTCTTCCTTACCGCACTGCTTAACCAACTGCTTACGGCGTTCCTCTGTCAAAGGTGGAATAGAGAGGCGGATAATCTCGCCGTTGTTGTCGGGCATGATACCAACCTCGCTGTCAATGATGGCCTTCTCAATAACCTTGAACATGGTTTTGTCCCAAGGCTTGATGGCAATGGTGCGAGCATCAGGTGTGTTGATAGCTGCTACATTGTTCAAGGGAACAAGGCTTCCGTAGCTGTCAACACGGATACCATCCAATATCTTAACGTTGGCTTTTCCAGCGCGGATGCGTGCCAGAGAATCATCCAGATACATTACGGCTTCTTCCATTTTCTCCTCGGCGAATGCCAAAGTTTCCTTTACATCAATCATAATAGGTCTTTATTTACTTCGGTTCTTAATTACTTTCCACAATTATGAAACAAAAGTAGATTTTTTATTTGAAAAAAACAAGTTGCAGACAACAGAAATGTATATTTTTTCCTATATTTGTGCCGTTTATTATGCAAAATGATGGAAATTGATGCCCGTATTAACGAGTTGTTGCAGCATTTAGAACCCATAACGTTGGAGCAGATGTCTAGCATCCGTCTGATGAATCGGACGGATACTAAGTTTGTTACCAGCAAGGAGAATCTGGCAAAGCTTTTGGAGCTGGCTCAGGGGAAGTATTATGCGCAGTTCAACGAGGGGGCAAAGATTGCCAATTACATGACTACCTATTGGGATACAGATAATCACCGTTTCTTCCTGGAGCATCATAACGGAAGGGCACCCCGACAGAAGGTTCGTGTGCGCACCTATATGGATAGCGGTATAACCTTCCTTGAGGTTAAGACCAAGAACAATCACGGTCGTACCAAGAAAAAACGTGTAGAGGTTCCCTGTCAGGAGATTGAGGTACAGGGCTCCAATGGCGAGTTTGTACAGGGACTTGTTCATCAGGGCCTTTCTGAGATGCATCCCACTGTCCGTAATCAGTTCCACCGTATAACGTTGGTGAATTACGGCAAGACGGAGCGCTTGACCATCGACTATGATGTGCATTTCCATAACATGGAGACCAACAACGATGCCAATACCGGTCCCTTGGTAATCATTGAGCTGAAGCGCGACGGTAATGTGTACAGTCCTGTACTGGATATTCTGCGTACCCTACGTATCAAGCCATCAGGGTTCAGCAAGTACTGCATAGGCAGTGTGATGACCAACAAGAATCTGAAGCAGAATCTTTTTAAGCTGAAGATGGTAAAACTAAGCAAACTAGCCAATACAAGAATTAACTGATAAAAAAGAGAACTAACAAAAACTTTAAATATGGATTTCTTTAACGACATTAACTATCAACTGGGTAATCTTATTGGGTTGACACTCTTTGACCCTCAGCATTTCATTTCATTGATAGTGCGTCTCATCATCAATCTGGTGGTGGTCAGCATTATCGCACGTTGTTTCTACTTCCCCCGCAGCCAGCGTCGCGACTATATGTTCATCTTCATTCTGATGTCCATGAGCATCTTCTTGCTGGTTAGCCTGATGGAAGGCGACGGCATGAATCTGGGTGCTGCAATGGGTCTGTTTGCCATCTTCGGTATTATGCGTTTCCGCACCGAGGCTGTGCCCATCCGCGAGATGACATACCTCTTTATGCTTATTGCCGTCAGCGTGGTTAATGCACTCGGAAAGGCCGAGTATCACCCCAAGGCTGATTATTGGGATGGTTTTGGCATTGTAACTATAGTCTTTGTCAACTTGGCATTCCTGTGCATGGTTTGGCTCTTCGAGAGCAGCAAGTTGGTAAGCACCATGTGCAGCAAGTACATCAAGTACGACAATGTTGCACTGATAGCTCCTGAGAAGCGTGATGAGTTGAAGGCCGATCTGGAGAAGAGGACCGGTTTGCATATTCTGCGCATTGAGGTTGGTATGATTGACTTCCTGAAGGACAGCTGCCTGATCCGTATCTATTATGATGAGCCAAAGGATCGTGGCAACAGCATAGAGCAAGTAATGAAAATGCCCCGATAAAAGTATGAAAAAGAAGATTCTCCTGATATTGGTTTTATTGGTTCCCGCTATGTTGAAGGCGCAGTGGACCGATGAGTATGGCACCTGGATGAGTGTGGGCGCCAAGAAGAACCTGGGCACCAAGTGGAGCCTTGGCTTTGAGACAGAGTACCGTGCACAGGAGAGTTCCAGATGGGCTTTCGGTTTGGATGCTGGTTATAAGCTGAACAAACTTATCAAGTTTGGTGCAGGCTATTCTTTCTTATATAGCAGAAGACCGGAGAAGCTAAAGGGTGATCCATTGGAGGACGATGTGTACACCCAGACTCCCTCTTATTTCTATCCCCGCCATAGATTCACGGTAGAGGCAACGGCCGACAAACGATTCTGGAAGTGGCTGCGTGTCTCCCTGCGTGAGCGCTATCAGCTCACCTACCGTCCCGAGAAGGATTACAGTAAGATAGAGTATAGCAAAAACCCCATATTTGATGATGACTGGAATTACTTGGGAGATGAGTGGGTTGCTGACGTTACGCAGAAGTCAAAGTTGTCCAAGACTGATCAGGTGCTTCGTAGCCGTCTGAAGCTGGAGGTTGATAAGAAGCATTGGAAGTTCTCTCCCTTTGTTTCTGCCGAGGCTATCAACAGCGTCTCTGTGGGTGACCATATGTGCATAGACAAGGTCAGGACTGCTATTGGAACCAGCTATAAGCTGAACAAACAGCATGAGTTCACCTTGGGCTATGTGCTGACGTATGTCTTTAATGACGATGATGAGAAGACAGACACATATAATAACCGTATCCATGCAGTTAGCGTGGGCTATAATTTTAAATTCTGAAACAAATTAACAACAAGATTATGAAGAAGATTTTTCTGTTAGCCGTCATGATGATGGCATGCACCACAATGTGGGCCGACAAGTATAACTACCTTACAGTATCTGCTTCTGGTGATGAATTCATCTCATTACCCACCATCCAGAAGATTACCTTTGCCAATGGTAACTGTGTTGTTGCCACTACTGCTGGCGAGTACACCTATCCTCTGTCAGAGATCAAGAAGATGTACTTCTCTGTAGAGGATCCTACAGCTATCGAGGCTTTGCCTCAGGAGGCCAAGAACCTGCAGTACAAGGATGGTAAGCTGAAGGTTGAGGGCGATGGTATGCTGCGTATCTATGGCGCTAACGGAGCGTTGGTTCAGATGGCCAATGTCAAGAAGGGTGCCAATATCAGCCTCAGCAACCTGAAGCCAGGCATGTACATTGTTAATATGGGTGACAAGACCATTAAGTTGACAAAGTAAAGAAAACATATTTAGATTCTTATTAAGGTGAAGAAACTGTTCTCACTTCTATTTCTTCTGGCTGCATGTTCTGTGGCGTCAGCTCAGGAGTATATGCGCATTTGGCAGGGTGGTAATAATACCAAGGTACCTCTGTCAGAAGTTACCTATGCTGCCAATGGCACATCTTTCACGGCAGATGGTGTTACGTACCAGACCAGTCAGGTAGATAGTATTACCTTTGTGCATATCATTACCGTAACATGGAATGGTGCACAGGCTACCGTAGAGAAAGGCAATGTCCTGGGTGTTGACTACTCAGTAGAGGGCGGCGATGTGGTAATTAACAGTACCAATACGCATAACGAGCTGGAGCTTGTCCTGCAAGGAACCAGCACCAATGGTTCTCTGACATATACGGGAAGCCTCAAGTGTAAGTTCTATCTGAATGATTTGCATCTTATCTCCACCAAAGGTGCTGCATTGGATATCCAATGCGGTAAGCGCATAGCCATGATTCTAAAAGAGGGAACCAACAATAGCCTTGAGGATGCTCCTGACGGTCTTCAGAAAGCTGCTCTTTATTGCAAAGGTCACCTTGAGATTGAAGGTGCCGGCAGTCTTACCGTAATAGGTAATTCCAAACATGGAATCTGCACCAAGGAATATCTGCAGTTGAAGAAGAGTACGGGCAACGTTTCGGTTACTCATGCCGTTAGCGATGGCATTCATGCAGGTCAGTACTTCATGATGAATGGCGGAACAGTTACGGTAAGCGGTCAGCAGGGCGATGGTATCCAGACAGAGATTCTGACTCTTGATGACGATGTTACACCTAATCCAGACAAGGAGTTCAACGGACAGGTCTTCGTCAAAGGTGGTACCATTAATGTTACTGTTGCAGGCGAGACCCGGAAAGGTATCAAGTCAGACGACAAGATGACCATCTCTGGCGGTACGCTTACTATCGATGCTACAGGAGATGGCAGTAAAGGAATCTCTGTCGGCAAGCATTTGCTTGTCAATCAGGACAACGCTCCAACTGAAATACGTGTAACAGCAACAGGAGGCGTCTATGAAGACGAAGAAACCGAGAAAGAAACTCGTTGCATGGGTATCAAGGTTGATAAGAATATGGCCATTACAGCAGGTTCGTTAAAAGTTACCAATAAAGGGTCCGGCTCTCGTGGTGTGAAAGTTGATGGGCAGTATTACAAGGGAGCAGATGCAACTGTGAATGCTAGTGTTTATGATGTAAAGAACCATCAGGTCACTACTATGCCATCAATGGATTAATGAAGAAGTATTTGTTGTTTCTTTTATCAGCTGTAATGGTTGCGGTATCAAGTGTGAGCTTGGTTTCATGCGGCAAGGACGATGTTGTACACACCGGCAAGACCATTGTTGTCTATAGCATTGTGGGCGGATGGTCCAAGTGGTTGTCAGGGAGTACGATTATTGGTTGCCGTTTTGATGCCAATGGCGATGCCTATTTTGATACTTGGTCAACCTCTCCCAGTTGGAAAGATCCTGGCAAGTGGACCGTTAGCGGCAATACCCTTACTGTAAAGTCACAGGAAGAGAAAGTAATCTTTACTTGCAACTTCCTTGTTACTGACGAGGGTAAAAGCATCATCATCGCCAACGTGCAGACAGCCGATGAATGGCAGTTCCTCAGTAACCTGGAGGGTGAGCTTTTCAGGATGCAGATAAAGGAAGTAGAACCGGAAGAATAAAGAAACTCAGTTCAGATATAATAACCTTTCCTGATTTATTCGGGAAAGGTTTTTTTTGTGCCTCGTTGTTTCTCTGAGTCCGAACGTTACGGACTATCAGTCCGAACCTGTCGGATTTTTTGCAACAAGCCGTATCCCTATAAGCAAAAGGCCGTTTCTCTGACGGCAACATGCCGTATCTCTCCCAGAGAAAGCCCGTGTTGCTATTGGGGGAGTCCGTGTGGTTCTTTTGCAGCCTCGGGAGTCTGCACGTGTTAACCCCAGGAGTCTACACGTGCAGGCTCGAGGAGGGTACAAATTTAGGTACTGGGAGTGTTCCTTTGCTTCTCCTTTGGTCCTCCTTTAATTTCTTTGTAGCTTAGGCGTAGCGTAGACGTAGCATAGGCATTCAGATATCGTGGGTATAGCATGCGGATACCCATTGGTATCTGATAAGGTGGCTACAGCATTGACTTTTTGGGGGAATCTTTTTCCTCTTTTTACTTTTCTTTGTATCTTTGCAGTTCGTAAAATGAAGGCATCAAAAGAATACATAGAGGATGAAGTCTATGGTCAGCGCTTGCTTATAAGTGTAAACGCTGACCAAAGAGAACTTAAGAGTAATATTCGTGCAGCACGCGCCATTCTTCATTCATTTCCAGAAGTTTCGATTATAATAAATACCCACACACTATCTTTTGGACACAAGAATCCAGAATACACTATTGATAACCAGTTAGGTGACCGAAAGGGAATTATGGGGGAGAAAGGTGTAACCGCAGGCTTTAAGGCAGCCAAGAAGCAGGGTTGTAAAGTCGTTGTGATTGATTTGGACGAACATATATTTCAGGTACGTTCCTTTGAGCTTTCAAAATACATATCACGTAGAAAAGCTGATTTTGTTAGTGGAATGATTTCTGCTTGTTATGTAGTGTTTGGTGGTGAAGCGGTAGTTGTTAATGCCAGCCAGCAAACACGCCAAGAAATAATGTCAATCATAGAGCAACTAAATCCAGGCTCACCATCATATTGATTATGGAAAAACAAAAGCCGTAGGTACTCGACCAACGGCTTTTGTTATAAAGAACGGTTGCGGAGCTTGATGTCATCGCGCCTATATGCAACTCTCATTCGTGTTGCAAAAGTAGGGATAAACCAGTAATGTTCCAAATATTTTCTGGATTATTGTCATAAAACCAGGCTATTTGATAGTCTTATGTTGCAAATCACAGTGTTCAAGGCTCGAAGATTATTCGAACGTTCCGAGTAAGCGAGAGCAAAATCAAACTTGTTTGAGTTTTGCCGAGCGAGAGGAAGGTCAACGAAGTTAAGATGGCTCGTAGATGAGACGTTGGTGTACGCTCTGGGAGTGGTCCTTTACTCCTCCTTTGTAGCATAGGCGTAGCGTAGACGTAGCATAGGCATTCAGATATCGTGGGTATATCATGCGGATATCCATTGGTTGAAGAAAAAAGCTAATTGCAAAAATTCTTCACTCTTCATTTTTTTGTATCTTTGCAGTATGATTGAGAATGAAGATTTTCTGATTGACGAGATATATGGTGAGCGATTACTTATAAGCATACGAGCAGATCAAACGGAATTAATAGATAACCTCAGGGTAGCAAGAGTTCTGTTGCAAAGCTTTGATGATATGTATATTCGCATTAATGAACATTTACTGACCATTGGACATAAGAATCCTGAGTATACAATAAACGGCAAGTTAGGAGACAGGAAGGGTGTTGAAAGTGAAAACGGCATCAAGTCAGCCTTTCGCAAAGCGAAACAACAAGGCTGCAAGGTGGTTGTTCTTGATTTTGACATGCATATGTCTGAGAGCATTCTAAAGACCAGAAAAATTGTTTCAGGTCTCTTTGGTCGTCATGAGGATTTCTCGCAGGGGAATCTGGAAGAATGTTATGTAGTTCATAACAGAAAGGCTGTCGTGGTCAAGTCTGATGCGTTTAATGCTTCAGATAAAGATACAATCAAGCAAATAATAAACGATGTGATAGAAAAACTGAGGACATAACCCCGATGGGCAATGTCCTCAGCATAATAGTCAGAAAGGTCCAGCTTGAATATTGCTATGAAAGCAAATAGATTCGCGCCCTCTGACGGCATTCTGACTCCGCAAAAGTAGGGATAAACCAGTAATGTTCCAAATATTTTCTGGATTATTGTCATAAAACCAGGCTATTTGATAGTCTTATGTTGCAAATCACAGTGTTCAAGGCTCGAAGATGATTCGAACGTTCCGAGTAAGCGAGAGCAAAATCAAACCTATTTGAGTTTTGCCGAGCGAGAGGAAGGTCAACGAAGTTAAGATGGCTCGTAGATGAGACGTTGGTGTACGCTCTGGGAGTACTTTCTTATTCCTCCTATGTAGCATAGGCGTAGCGTAGACGTAGCATAGGCATTCAGATATAGCTCAGATAGGAGATTTCTTTAGATAGGCATTACATTGTGTGGCATCTTTTTAAAATAATGTATGCTAAAACTGCTAGATAATCAGAAAATCATTAATTTTGCATAAATGAACATGTACAAACATAGATTTGAATAATTCAGCATATGGCAATTTGGACTAAAATTGAGAAACATACAGATGATGGTACAATTGTACCAATGCAAGCACCTTTGATTGTTTCTGCAAGCAGAAGTACCGACATTCCGGCTTTCTATACAGATTGGTTTTTCCATCGTTTAGAGAAGGGATATTCTGCATGGACTAATCCGTTCAATGGTGTGAAATTGTATGTCTCATATGAAAACACACGGTTCATCGTATTCTGGTCGAAGAATCCGCGCCCGTTGTTGCCATATCTGCATATCCTCAAAGAGCGTAACATCAAGTGCTACGTTCAGTACACTCTGAATGATTATGAGCAGGAAAAGTTGGAAAAAGTGCCTTCTCTTGCCATACGCATTGAAACATTCAAGTTGCTTGTCGAGCAGCTTGGTAAGGGTGCAGTCATCTGGCGGTTTGACCCCATGATACTAACTGACGATATATCCGTTGATGATTTGCTTCGGAAAGTACAGAATATCGGTGACCAACTGAAAGATTATACGGAGAAGCTGGTGTTCAGCTATGCTGATATAGCCATGTATAGAAAAGTTAAACACAACCTCGAGGTCAGTGGCATACCGTACCATGAATGGGAAATCGAGCAGATGGAAGAGTTTGCAGACAAACTGTCTTCCATGAATCGTGAACGTGGTTGGAATTTCCAGCTAGCAACATGCGGTGAGAAGATTGACATATCGAAATATGGGATTCAGCACAATCGCTGTATTGATGGCGACCTTATCACCCGTTTAGCTTGGGATGACAAGGAACTTATGAATTTTATGAAAGTGAAGATTGAAGATGTTCCAGCACCAACACTATTTGGCGAACCAGAGTTACCAGATGGAGCAATACTTCTTCCTCATAACCATTACTTCATCAGTAAGCACAAGAAAGACCAAGGGCAGCGTCCATTCTGTGAGTGCATGGCCTCAAAGGATATTGGTGAATACAACACCTGTCCACATCTTTGTGAATATTGCTATGCCAATACAAGCAAGCAGGCAGCTGTGCTTAATTACAATTGCCATGAACATAATAAGTGGGGCGAAACAATAACTGGGAAATAAAGATGTCAAAATACGCAGAATATATAAATCGCTCTTCATGTAGGTCTATTAATGAAATAATAGATTTATGCCACGAAATGCTTCCTGAGCAATGGAAATTTTGTCCTTGGAGACATCCAGAGCTAATTCATGGAATAGGCTTGTTAGCAAGTGAAGAAGCGCTTAATTGCTACATGTCAGCTTATGGGGAAATGCATGTTGGCAAGTGCCGTGCAGCATTTATAAATTTCCCGTTCGATATTTTAACAGGTTCTATTGAAATCGTGGATTGGGGATGCGGACAAGGTATTGGTTCAGCAACATTAATAGAAGCATTACAGCAACGTGAATTATTAAACTGGGTAAAAAAGATTACTCTTGTCGAACCCTCGCCAAATGCTCTTCATAGAGCTGTATGCAATATTTCCAAGATTGTGAACAACAATATAGAAATAGATGCGATTAACAAGTTTATGCCAACTAAAGAGGCTGTGCCAGGTGAAATACTTGCATCAATAGGCTATAGATATTATAATGTCATTCACATATTCTCTAATATTCTTGATGTTAAGGCTATAGATTTGGCTGCAGTCGCACATATGGTAGCATCTTCTCACGGCAATCACTATATCCTTTGTATGGGGCCACAAAACAGTGCTGCATATAGAATAGAACAGTTTTGCTCCGTTTTTGGTAATCAGGAATATTTTAGTCGTATTGACAGCGTTAGATACGGAAGAACCCAAAGAACAGGTCACCCATATACGTGTAAAACGCGATGCTTTAAGTATAATGGAGCGCCATTAGACTTAAGCAAATTGTCATTATATCATGACAGTGGTGAACAGGTGTTCAATGATTACGATATACAGTTACAATGGCAAAACAAGATGATGTCTCGCGAAAAAGCAAGAGTTGCCTATCGTCTTCAGAATATATTGTCTGTGGATGACATTATGTATATTGACCCCGTCATTAACGAGGTGGCTGTAGATTTCATAATAGTTCGCCCCAATAGAGGGTTACTTCTATTAAATGTGTTTGAGGAGAATCTTGATGATTGCCAATTAAGTAAAGGCGGAAAAGATATTTCTGTATTAGGCGAGAACGGAGTAGTTGTTAAAACATATCAGTCTCCTATTGAACTCATCAATTTGTGCCAAATCAGCATTAAGGATGGTATAGAAGAATTACTGATGAGTACTATTGAGAATAGCAGGAACTTCGGGCTAATCAAAAAAATTGTTGTATTTACAGCTAATGACAACAATAAGGTTAGGGATTTCTTTAGCATTTCGAGTGAACAAATTAGCTACACTTATTTGTTCGGAAACGAGTTTATATCAAAGAAAGACGTCTCGCAGGGACTATATACCCAAATAGGACTTATTAATACCTCTTTATATTTTGATGATGCTGTGAAACGCAAGATTGCTAAAATTCTGTCTCCATCATGGCATTCGTATCAAGAAGGTAAAGCTGGGATTGAACCCAAGGGTGCGCAAAAAGAACTTGTAATAAGCAGAAATACGCAACAAAAAATAAGTGGCGTCGCAGGATCAGGCAAAACTCATGTTCTTGCTGCTCGCGCAGTAAATGCGATGAAACGTACTGGTGGTGATGTTCTTGTGTTGACATTCAATATAACTTTGGCCAATTATTTGAAATATAGGCTTTCTGAACTGCGTGAAGATTTCTCATGGGAGAAAATAGACATCTATCCCTATCATCAGTTTTTCAGGATACGAGCCTCAGAGTGTCAATTACATGTAGATTTTGATGCGTATGATCGACTGTCTTTTTTTGAGAATGCAACAATTCACAAACATTATTCTGCCATCTTTGTAGATGAGGTGCAAGACTATACAACTGAGTGGTTGAGGATTGTGATGCAAAACTTCCTATTACCAGATGGTGAGTTTGTCGTGTTTGGTGATCCAAAGCAGAATGTGTATCACAGACCTATAGACATTAATGGTGACATCCGTCTAGGTGTTATAGGTGGTGAATGGAATAAAAAACTAAGTACTGGACGGCGCTTTACAAATCCACGTCTAGCAACTTTAGCAACAACATTTCAGGCAAAGTACTTGTCCAATCAGCCCGTTAGTACTATCAACACAACAACAGTTTTTGAAGCTACACTTAATTTCCAAATTGTCACTTATTACAATATGAGAAATTCATTCACAATGGACAATCTTCTATTAAAGCTTATTGAAATTATAAAAAACAGTAACAGTGAGCCGAAAGATTTTGTTGTGTTGGCTTCATATTCAAAGTTATTACAAGCAATAGATTCTAAATATCGGGAAATGACAGAAGAGGAAACAGAAATCACTTTTGTTTCTATTGAGCAATATGAACGATTGAAGAAATTGCATAACGTTAGCGATGAGCACCCTGCTAGTTGGAAGTTTAATAGGGATTATGAAGCATTAGGACGCACAAGAAAACAACTATTCACGACAGACAAACGATGTCTCAAACTTTCAACAATCAAAAGTTTCAAAGGATGGGAGTCTCCTTCTGTGATAATTATCTTGGATGACGAGTATAATGCCAAAGCAGCATGTCGTAAGCCGATGGACCCCGAGATGATGTATACGGCAATTACACGTGCTCGCGAAAGCCTGTACATCATTAATATTGGCAACGAAACTTATGATCAATTTTTTAAAGAACAAGCAATATGATACAACTTACAATAATAGAAAAATTCGCAATAGTAACTGTCCTCTCGCAGATAATGAAGGCTGATGGAATTATCCATCCCAAGGAAGAGGAATATATGGATAAGGTGTATGCAGAACTTGGTATAACAATTAGTGATATGGAAGATATGGCTAATATGGATGATATTCAAGCTAGGTCTATTATTAATGCGATACAAGATGAAAAGAAAAAATATGTGCAATCCCTTTTTGTCTCAATGGCTGAGGCTGATGGATATATACATCCAAAGGAAACAGAGGTAATAGATCAACTATGGATTAATCCTAGGGGAAATAAAGGTACATATTCCGCGTGAAAGTAAGAAAATATACAAGATTATTGATGTATGGTAGAAAAAAGCTGATGTATAAATATAATATAGTAACTAAATATTTGTAATTATATGGCACTTGTATCAAAAGTTATAACCCCGTTCTTTTTTAGTGAAAAAGAGCCTTATATGTTTGTCCTTTTTATAAAGGAATCTGAGAACAAATTTCAGGCAGGCGCTTGTTTGAATCCCCGTTATTTGCAAATATATGACCTGCGGAAAATCTATCCAGACATATCGGATATTTATGAAGCCCAAACATATTTCAAAGAAGAAATGGAAGTAGGGCGACACGAACCAATCGATTTATTCGATTTTACAATCTCAGACTTAACTGATGGCAAACATTCTGCCATTCGAGGATATTCTTTTTTTGAATATGAGACGCACTTTCGAGTAGGTTCATATTACGACAATGCACGTGAAACTGCAAAAGAAATACTTCACTTTTGTGTTAATCATAAAATATATAAATGGTATGACTAAAAGCGAATAAAGAAATCGAAACCAAACGGATGATGAAATATAATGAATTATTATCACAAGAACAGTGGCACGAAAAATGTATTGAGATTCTTCATCGGAATCAATATCGATGCCAAAAGTATGGGAAGAAGCAGGATAGAAGGAGACAGGAAGCAGGCTAAAGGCTGGATGAAGCGAATAAAAACAATAATAATGCAAGGAAAAAAAACGTTATATTAATATGGCAAATGATATAGAGAAGATAAAGGTAGAACAGTTTGCTGAGGTGGTATCGATGATTCAGCAGACAAAAGCCAGCGTGATCAGCATTGCGAACACAGCCTTGATAGACCTCTACTGGAAGGTGGGCAAATATATTTCAGACAAGCTCACTGTTTCTGAATGGGGCGACGGAGTGGTAAAGCAACTGGCTGAATATATCGAGAAGACGAGTCCTGACGTAAAGGGTTTCTCCGACAAGAACCTGTGGCGCATGAAGCAGTTTTATGAGACGTATTGCAATGCTGAAGAAAAACTCTCACCACTGGTGAGACAAATTAGCTGGACAAACAATCTGATTATCATGAGCCGTACGAAATCTGCTGAGGAACGAGTATTCTACTTGATGCTCTGCAAGACTGAACGCCTTTCAAAGCGAGAGCTGAATAGGCAGATAGATGCAGCAATCTATGAACGTTCAAAATTGGATGGGCCAAAACTCTCGCCAGTGGTGAGAGAAATTGCCCCTAAAGCAGAACAAGTGTTTAGAGACCAGTATGTGCTGGAATTTCTTGGGGGCAAGGAGTATGAACATGAGAACAGTATGAAGAAGGCTTTGATAGACCAGATGAAACAATTTGTGCTGGAACTTGGCAAGGACTTTCTTTTCATGGAAGAGGAATATCGCTTACAGGTTGGGAATAGTGACTTCCGCATTGATTTGCTGTTCTATCATAGGGAATTACAATGTCTTGTGGCTTTTGAACTTAAAATGGGGAAGTTCAAGCCAGAACATCTGGGGCAGTTGAACTTCTATCTGGAAGCACTTGACAGAGATGTGAAGAAACCACATGAAAAGCCAAGCATTGGCGTGCTACTCTGCAAGGATAAAGATGACGAGGTAGTGGAATATGCATTGAGTCGTAGTCTATCGCCAACAATGGTAGCAGAGTACAAGCTACGCCTACCGGATAAGGCTCTGCTCCAGCAGAAGTTGCGTGATATTTATGAATCGGGCGAAGAGGACAAACTGATACTGTATAAGGATGAGGAAGGCAGAGTGAGTGCAAAATGATTTAACACAATGACTATCTGGCGAATCATACTGGTTCTAATTGGTGTTATTTTTCTTGTGGGATTTCTCGCTGGGATATATACCTTTATTTCCGACTGGAGAGAAAATGGGAGACCAAAGTGGAAAGAACTTGTGCCTGCATTCCTGTTTATACCCATGTTGCTCTTTTATTTGGGTATTCAAATACGATTATATTTAGAGGATGTATGGGAGGACGGTGGTTTTATACGACATCGCAGGAAGATAAAAGAACGTAAAAAAGAGAGCGAACGTGAGGAAGAAGAATATAATCGTATTGTTGATGCGTATGAGAAAGGAAATCTTCGTAGAGATGAACTTCCTAGGATTTTTGACGGCCTTCACCACTTCGAATTGTATGGGAAACTACTTGATGGCGATGAATGGCAAGAACTGGTTTATATCGAGAATGAATATAATGAGGTCTTAAACACATTCTTTAAACGTCATCCCTTCATTAAATTAAACCATGATGTCAGAATTGTATATCTTCCCCAAAGTGTTCAGTCACTAACAAATGAGGATGTACTTTTGTATTGGAATCCTGGTATAAAAGACGGGGTTACTAAGAGTATTGGAGTTGATACATCATCGTTGTTGGATGAATTATGTTACCCTGAAGATTCTGTAAAGCTAACTCATGGCTTAATATCTTGTTTTGGATGGACTGAAAATCATAAAGCAAAAACATATCGCGGTACTTATTATCCTTTGAATGAAGGAAGCGATGATGAGATATTTCGACAGTTAGAGATAATTGCAGAAGAGGCCATTAGCGATAACATTGGAGGATTGTACAGCTCTGTGAAAAGACCCTCTAAAGATGATTTAAACCAAGAAGACTTTGCGGATGTACAATTTGATTGGGAAATAAATGAGTTGGTAGATGAGATACGTGAGCGAGTACAGAAGTTAGAACAACGTGGTTTCTCTAGAAAGTTGTTGATGAAATTGTTTACAGAAAAACCAGAACTTAGTCGGCTTGTTATTACAAGGGATATGCGCATTATGCTTCCAGACTATAATAACATGGAAATAAAAATGGAACCAATTAATAAAGCTGTGTTTCTCTTGTTTCTCAGGCATCCGGAAGGTATTATCTTTAAACATCTTCCAAACTACAGAAAGGAATTGGCAGATATTTACCAATTAATAAAACCTTTGGGGTTAAACGAAAGAGCGTTGCAAAGTATTGAGGATGTTACCAATCCATGTTTGAACTCCATTAATGAAAAATGTGCGCGTATTCGTGGCTCCTTCATATCGCAATTTGACGAAAATCTGGCTAAGTATTATTATATATACGGCACAAGAGGCGAGCCCAAGAAAATTGATTTACCTCGCAAATTAGTCGTTTGGGAATAAAATCTTATTTCCACAAGGCTTGTGATGATTTTATGCATGTAGATTCTGTGTGAAATCCATATCTTTGTCTGTTATTGTAAAATCATTTAAAAATATTCGTATGGAACTCAATCGATATGTTGCTTTGCTGATTACCCTTTTAGTTGATGTAATCTTGTTAGGTTTCGGCAGTTTTCTCATTGCTTCTGCCAATACTGGTGGTACGTTCGTGTACTTTATAGAATGTTCCATTATTTTTGCCGTTCATAGGGCACTTTATCGTTTCCTTACAGGAAAGAAAACTAAAGAAACAGAGGATGGAGAAGAAGTGAATACATCACCTGATTTGTATTCAATTTTTTGTGAAGCATGGCTATATCACGACACGAAAAGACTGGCTAGGTTTGTTGCTGATTCGGTTTTGTGTAAGAATGAAAAAGGAGAAGAAACTGTGCCAAAGAAACAATTTTTGTTATGGGTAAGTTCGTTTTATAAAAGATATGCAGTCTTTGGAAAGGATGTTTTAGTTACAGCAGAAATTCTTATTGATAGAGACGGAAGAATTATCTATACCGTAGTTGATGAAATTAACGAATATGAAATTACATTGAACATTGATAACAAATTGATTGTAGGACTATGTATTAAGCCGTCTTGTCTTTCATTTAGCAAAGAGCATGACAAGACCTTAGTTGAAGGTATAAATGCAGCTAAGTTAATCATGGATAAGTATGCAAAAGAGCATTTGGACGTGAACCTATTTCAATGGATTCTTGACAAACCAATTCAGAAAGGTTATGTTGGTATAAAGATCCCTCATCTGTTGTTTTTTTATAATGGCATAAAGTATGGCATTTTTGTTGAGGTCTATGCTGACGATCATGATGCTCCTGTATGTATGTGGAATAAGTTGGATTATGATGCGTTTGTTCAGCAATCAAAAGAGGACGACTTTGAAGTATGCTTTTTGCAAATTGACAAGGCAACCATGAAACCTTGCCATAGCCAGGGAGTATTACAAGATGCTACAGGTCATTTTATTGAGCTTAATCCTCAAAAATCATGAAGAAATTTGCATTAATCATACTGGCATTAATTTGTATTGGATGTTTGATTTGTTGTCCTTCGATCAAGAAGAATGGGGAAGGGGATTCTGCAGAGAGTTGTGATTATATTAAAGAAGATACATTGGTGGAAATGGAGCATCCTGTGCAGGATCAGTTGGCTGAAGAACTGGATTCTGATGAGATATATGATGACGGTGTAATCTGTGGATATTGGTTCAAACCACATGAGGCTAATGCGGTGAATATCTTTCTGCATAAGAACAATACCTATGAGTTCCGGTATTATATAGTTGATGAGAAGGACAGTATCGTTAGTTTGTTCCGTAAGGGTACCTTTACTGTTGAGGGTAAAGCCATTAAGCTTTCTTCCGTTGGTGGTTGGGGTAAATCATTTGATGGTGTTTTGTTCTACGACAACAACGGCACAAATTCATATCTCACAGATAAAAATCAACAATTCTATCTGGTAAAAGGAAGTGATTAAAATATATGATTCATATGCAATCAGTCTTAGATAAACAAAAAGGGACTATTTATGGGCAAGCCATAGGTGATGCCCTTGGACTTGGAACGGAATTCATGAATGACGGGTTCATGAGGTTAGCTTATCCAAACGGACTGCATCATTATGATGAGATATTCCAGGATATGCATCGCAGTAGATGGGAGAAAGGTGCATGGACTGATGATACGGATATGATGCTATGCATAGCCAGAGCTATTGTTGATGATAAAGACGTAAACCTTACCAGCATAGCCCAGAACTTCAAGGACTGGTTCTGCGGCATCCCTATGGGAATAGGTGAGAACACATACAAGGTTCTTATGGCTGGTGATTATGTGATGAAGCCCCTTGAGGTGTCTAAACTCATATAGGAAATGAGCGGACGCAGGTCGGCTGCCAATGGCGGGCTGATGCGAACGTCTATTGTAGGACTTCTGCCCAAAGAAGTAGAGGAAAGTGCCGCTAACATATGTAGGTTAACCCATTACGATCCAAGATGTGTGGGCTCTTGTGTCATTGTTTCTGAAATTATACATGCATTGGTTTATAAAGGCGTTTCTCCTACGTATGAACAAATCGTAGAATGGGGAGGTAAGTATGATGATAGAATCAAAGAATATATTGAACTAGCCTACAATAGTGACATAGATGATTTGGGACTGCAAGATGAAAAATCAATGGGTTACACATTAAAAACAATGGCAGCTGGATTATGGGCGTACTGGCATGCTAAGTCATTTGAAGAAGGATTACTGGCTGTGGTTAATGCGGGCGGAGATGCTGATACAAATGCTGCTGTTGCATGTGCTATTCTTGGGGCAAAGTTCGGATTTAATGCAATACCAAAAGAATATGTGGAAGGACTGAGGAACAAAGAAAAGCTGGAGTTTATAGTCCAAGGGCTTGAGACTATATGAATCAATATTAATTGCAATTATATTTAAGTTGAATACGGATCACAATCAACTTGTTTTTTATGCGTAATCAAGTTGAATGTCAAATCCGGATAGTTTGCACGCTGAATAAGATAGGGGTTTAGGTCAGACTAACCTAAATTCTGCATCAATAACATATAAATCACCCTCGTAGTCCTTTAATACATTGCGAGGATGCAAATCGGATACCTCAATAACCCCATTGGAGAACTTAGCTGCAGAGAGCTTTTGAAAGCCGATAGCAGACATGTACATATCTATTTCTATGGGAGTAGCTTCACGTTCGTAGATAATAAAATCCTGCTGAAGGATTGGGTATATGCTTCCATTGCCAAATCCGGTAAAACCTGTTAATTGGTAACTTGTCTGGGGGAAAATAGAGTTGTGAAGATTAAGTCTTTCAAAAAGTGATAGCAAGGTCTTGCTAGTCATAAGGTTGTTAACCTTATATATAACATTGCCGTGAGCAAGTTTCTCTGCTATTAAAGCCTCTTCTTTGGGTGTTAGACAGGGTAAAGTCTGGAGATTCTTTTGTGCATCTCCTGAGCCTTCTTGGATTCTTCTTCGCAATTCAGTTGCAAAGACTTCGATTGGGCAACTTTCTTTAAGCATCGTTCTATGCTTTCTCTATGATACTGATTCAGATAGGTCATAACCCTAATTCTTTTATGCAAAAATATGGAAAAACGGGGAACCGACAAATAAAAATAGAGAAAAATTGTTAATGCCCGCAAAATATGCGAGCATTATACGTGTTTGTGATAAGACAAAATTGATATTGTGTAAATATCTGGAGTTGTTTGTCTAATCAGTTGTGAACGAGGGTTCCGATTTCCTCACCAGCCATTACCTTCTTCAGGTTGCCAAAGATGTCCATGTTGAAGACATAGATGGGCAGGTTGTTCTGCATGCACATGGCTGTGGCGGTGATGTCCATCACCTTCAGGTTGCGTGCAATAACATCTGAGTAGGTGATGTCATGGAACTTGGTGGCGGTAGGATCCTTCTCGGGGTCGGCAGTATAGACGCCGTCCACGCGGGTACCCTTCAGCATTACATCAGCCTCAATCTCTATACCACGCAGAGAAGAACCTGTGTCGGTGGTGAAGTAGGGGTTGCCAGTGCCGGCACTCATGATGACTACCTCGCCCTGCTCCATTGCCTCGATGGCTTTCCACTTGTTATAGAACTCGCCAATGGGTTCCATACGGATAGCTGTGAGCACACGGTTCTTCTGACCGATGGCACCAAGGGCGCTGCTCAGCGCCAGTGAGTTGATGACGGTGGCACACATACCCATCTGGTCGCCCTTCACACGGTCGAAGCCCTTACCGGCTCCTGTCAGTCCGCGGAAGATGTTTCCGCCACCAATTACAATACCTATCTGAACGCCCATTTCTGCAACTTCCTTAATCTGCTGTGCATACTCGTTGAGGCGCTTTACGTCGATGCCGTAGCCTTGTTCACCCATCAGGCTCTCACCTGACAACTTCAATAGAATTCTTTTAAATCTCATCTTTTATTTACTATTTATGACCCCCTCCGGCTCCCCGAGGGGAGAGATTGGCTATTGAGCTTTCCCCCTCGGGGGAGCGGGGAGAGGGGTCGTCTATATAAATTTCACTTCCTTAAAATCATAACGTCTTTGCTCTCCATTCTGGCATTCCAGAACCAGATGGCCTGTGGGTTCCACATCTATAATACGTGCCTGGAAGGTGCCTGTGGTATCAGCATAACTGTGCATGCCGTTTTTGCGATACAGATACTGCATATAGCGGTTGTGCAGCTCTGCGAACTGCTCACGCTCCATCATGCCGTAGTAATAGTTGAACTGATGCAGAATGCTTTCCAGAACCTGGTCACGGTCTACCTCCTTACCTAATATCTGCGCCAGAGAGACAGGATTGGGTGCATCGCCGAGGAAGCGTGTCTGGTTGACGTCTACCCCCACGCCTATGATGGAGCGGCGAACCCACTTCCCTCGCAAGTCATTCTCTATGAGCATGCCCACAATCTTCTTGTCGTTGTAATAGACATCATTCGGCCACTTAATTGAACATTGAACATTGAACATTGAACATTGAGCAACGAGGGCATCACGGATAGCAAGGGCGGTGACTTCTGAGAGGGCAAACATCTGGTTGGCCTGCAACCGCTGGGGATAGACAACAAGGCTGAAGAGCAGGTTCTTGCCACGCTCAGACTCCCACGTGTTGGTGCCAGCTCCACGACCTGCCGTCTGGAACTCAGTAGTTACCAGGGTAAGCTCGTGGTTGCCGTCCTCAGGCAACGTCTTGGCATAGGCGTTGGTGGAGGTTGTTTCTTCTAAAGCTATTCTCTTCATTGCTATCTGTACCAAACGGGGGAGCGAAAAGCATCCTCTATGTGATTGATGACATCGCTATTGCTAACGATGGAGATAATGTCAAAGCGGACGGGCAGGTCAATGCGGTTGTAGCGGATGTAGGCATCGGCTGCCAGGACGGTATTCCGTATCTTACGGGGTGAGACAGCATCCTCTGGGTTGCCGTATTTGTCGCTCTTGCGGGTCTTGACCTCAACCACTACCAGCGTTCCGTCTTTCTCTGCCACAATATCCAGTTCCTTATGGCCGCTCTTCCAGTTACGGTCCAGAATGAGGTAGCCTTCCCTGATAAGGTAGTTGACGGCCTTGTCCTCGCCTTCTAAGCCAAATTCGTTATGTGCAGCCATTTTAACTCTCTTTGTTAGGTGCAAAATTAAAGAAAAATTGTAATTTTGCATGCAAAAGCAAAGGAAAAACTTTATGGCAGACGATAATTTCTATATGAAGCAGGCGCTTCAGGAAGCCAAATGTGCCTTCGAGGAAGATGAGATACCCGTGGGAGCCGTTATTGTGTGCGGTGACCGCATCATTGCCCGTGCCCACAACCTAACGGAACGTCTCTCGGATGTGACAGCTCATGCCGAGATGCAGGCCATTACGGCAGCATCGGAATACTTGGGCGGTAAGTACCTGAACGATTGCACTTTGTATGTAACAGTAGAGCCTTGCATCATGTGTGCCGGAGCCCTCGGCTGGTCGCAGATAGGCAAGGTGGTTTATGGCGCTACTGATGAGAAGCGAGGCTTTCAACGCTTTGCTCCTCAGGCTCTGCATTCCAAGACGCAATTGGTATCAGGGGTAATGGAAGAGGAATGTGCTGCGCTGATGAAGGATTTTTTCCAAAGGAAAAGGATGTAAAAAATGTAAAAATGACTGGCATTACGAATAAAATGCCTAACTTTGTGCACAATAAGAATAAGATTACAATAAAAACATACAACTATGGCTACTTCAATTAAAGAATTGGATCCCCAGATTATCTGGAAGAACTTTTATCTGCTAACACAGGTACCACGTCCAAGCGGACATTTAGAGAAGATTCAGCAGTTCCTGCTCGATTGGGCAAAGGAGCATGGCATAGAGGCATTCAAGGACAATGCCGGCAACATCGTGATGCGTAAACCTGCTACCGCAGGTATGGAAGGACACAAGACGGCTGTCTTGCAGGCACACATGGATATGGTTCCCCAGAAGACAGATGAGAGCACTCATAACTTCGAGACTGATCCCATTGAGACCTATATAGACGGTGAATGGGTAAAGGCCAAAGGTACCACATTGGGTTCTGACGATGGTATGGGCGTAGCCGCCATTATGGCTGTTATGGAAAGCACTGACTTGGTGCACGGACCTCTGGAGGCCCTTATTACTGCCGATGAGGAGAGCACTATGTATGGTGTGAACAACCTGAAGGCAGATACCTTGAAGGGTGACATCCTGCTGAATATTGATAACGAGACTATGGGTGAGTTTGTCATCGGTTCTGCCGGTGGTGTGAACATCTCTGCTACCATGCAGTACAAGGAGGTGGCTCCTGAGGAGGGTGACATTGCCGTTAAGGTGGTGTTGAAGAACCTGCGTGGCGGACACAGCGGCCTGGAAATCAACGAGGGTAGAGCTAATGCCAATAAGCTGATGGCACGCTTCGTTCGTCAGGCTATTGCTGATGATGAGGCTCGCCTCTGCACTTGGAACGGTGGTAACATGCGCAATGCTATCCCTCGTACCGCTACCGTTGTGTTGAGTCTTCCCAAGGAGAATCTGGAGGACCTGAAGGATTTGGCTCAGTATTGTGAGAAGACCTTCCAGGATGAATACCGTGGTGTGGAAGAGGGTATCTCCCTGACCGTTGAGGCTGCAGAGCTACCTGCTGGTCAAGTACCTGTGGAGATTCAGGACAATCTGGTAGATGCCATCATGGCTTGCCACAACGGTGTGCTGCGCAATATCCCCAGCATCCCATCTGTTGTGGAGACCAGTAGCAACCTGGGTATTATCAACATTGGCAACGGTGAGGCCAGCATCCTGATTCTGGCACGTTCCAGCAACGAGACGATGATGGAGTACCTCCAGGAGATGCAGGAGTGCTGCTTCTCTATGGCTGGCATGAAGGTGGAATACGGTGGTCAGTATGGTGCTTGGCAGCCCAACTTTGACAGCCCCATCGTAGCAACTATGGTGAAGGTTTACAAGGACATCTTCAACGAGGATGCTCGTGTAGAGGTTTGTCATGCAGGTCTGGAGTGCAGCATCATTGGCGGTGTTTATCCCAAGATGGATCTGGTAAGCTTCGGTCCTACACTGCGTAGCCCTCATACACCAGATGAGCGTTGCAACATCCCCAGTGTAGCTAAGTTCTGGGAGTTCCTGAAGGCATTGCTGAAGGCAATTTAAAGTGAAGAATCGGACCCCCTAACCCCCTTTAGGGGGAATCGTTGAAGAGTTAAGGATTAAGAGTTAATAATCAAAAGTGAATTTAGATAATTTCTATAAGGCCAGGTATGTGTTGAGTCAGGTTATCCGCAGAACGGACCTGGTTCAGGCTCCTCGGTTGAATCCAGAGGCAGACATCTACTTGAAGCCTGAGAACCTACAGGTAACGGGTTCCTTTAAGGTACGTGGTGCCTGCTATAAGATTTCACAGCTGACGGACGAGGAGAAGGCACGTGGTGTTATTGCCTGCTCTGCCGGTAACCATGCACAGGGCGTGGCCCTTGGTGCCAGTTTCAACAAGATAAAGAGTCTGATCTGCTTGCCTGATGGTGCTCCCATCAGTAAGGTGGAGGCAACACGTCGATATGGTGCCGATATCTGTCTGGTGCCAGGCGTTTATGATGATGCCTATCAGAAGGCTATCCAGTTGAGGGATGAGCATGGTTATACCTTTGTACATCCCTTTGATGACGAGAATGTGATTGCCGGACAGGGAACCATAGGTTTGGAGTTGTTGGAGCAACTGCCCGATGTAGAGGTTGTGCTGGTTCCTATCGGTGGCGGAGGCTTGGCCTCTGGTGTAGCTTATGCCATCAAGAGCCTGAATCCCAAGGTTCAGGTATGGGGCGTGCAGGCTGCCGGTGCTCCCAGTATGTACCAAAGTCTGGTGGATCATCAGATACTGCGTCTGAACTCTGTCAGCACCATTGCCGACGGTATTGCTGTGAAAGAGCCGGGAGCATTGACCTACGACATCTGCCAGAAGTATCTGGATGGTGTGGTTACTGTTACAGAGGATGAGATCTGTGCAGCTATTCTGGCGCTGATAGAACAGCAGAAGATGGTAGCTGAAGGTGCGGGTGCTGTGAGCGTGGCAGCAGCTATGTTCAATAAGGTACCTGTGGCAGGCAAGAAGACCATCTGTATTGTCAGTGGTGGTAACATAGACGTTACCATTCTGAACCGTGTAATCAATCGTGGTCTGTTCAAGAGCGGCAGAACCTATACGTTTGTGGTAGAACTGGATGATAAGCCCGGTCAGTTGGTGGGTGTAAGCCAGATAGTTGCCAGCCTAGGCGGTAACGTTATCAGTGTGCGTCACGAACGTAACGATGATGCAGAGAGAGTAACAGCCTGCCAGTTGCGTCTGAAGGTGGAAACCCGCGATGAGAAGCAGATAGAAGAGATAAGAAAAGCATTGAAGAAAAATCATTATAAATTAGTATAAGAAAATGAAAGTTATCAGTACAACAAAGGCTCCAGCAGCCATCGGCCCCTACAGTCAGGCCATAGAAGTAAACGGTTTTGTATATGCAAGCGGTCAGATTCCCATTGACCCCGCAACAGGTCAGTTTGTAGAGGGGGGTATCAAGGAACAGACCCGTCAGTCGCTGACAAATGCACAGAACATCCTCAAAGAGGCTGGTACTGACCTCTCTCATGTGGTAAAGACAACAGTCTATCTGAGTGATATTGCCAACTTCGCTCCTATGAACGAGGTGTATGCCGAGTTCTTTACCGAGCCATATCCCGCCCGTAGCGCTGTGGCAGTAAAGGATCTGCCCAAGGGTGCTTTGGTTGAGATAGAGGTTCTGGCTGCTAAGTAATTTAACTCAAACGTAACAACTATTCATAATGAGAACTAATAGAATTCTTTCCCTTCTTCTGTTGGCAGCAACCTGTGTCTCAGGTTTTGCCCAGAAAGTAGTAAGTGCCCAGAGTCCCGACGGGCAGACAAGTGTGAGCGTAACACTCTCTGACCGCATTTATTATGATGTGGTAAGTCATAATGAGACACTGCTGAAGCAGAGCGTCATTGGCATGCAGCTGTCAAACAAGACGTTAGGTGCCAATCCCGTACTGAAGAAGAAGAGTGTTCGTAATGTCAAGGAGACTGTAACCCCCATCTTCCCGCTGAAGTACAGCCAGGTAGAGAACAATTACACGTTGCTGACGCTGGACATGAAAGGCGGCTATGCAGTTGATTTCCGCCTTTATAACGATGGCGTTGCCTTCCGCATGAGAACATCGCTGCCTGGCGAGATTGAGATTATGCAGGAGAATACCGTGTTCCAGTTGGCAGATAACTGCGACCTGGTGCTGCAGCAGCCTGGTGGCTTCAAGACAAGCTGCGAGGAGAACTACTCTTTCGTCAAGAGCAACGAGTGGAAGAAGGATGACAGAATGTCTGAACTGCCCGTCCTCATTATGGGTAAGAATCAGAAGATACTGCTGAGCGAGTTCGACCTCGTTAGCTATCCTGCTCTTTTCTTGAAGGGTAATGCAGATAATAGCCTTTCTGCTATCCAGGCTAAGAATCCTGTAGAGTATGAAGATCAGGGCGACCGCAGCCAGCGTATCCTTAAAGAGGCTGATTATATAGCCAAGACAAAGGGAACACGTACCTTCCCCTGGCGTTATATGCTGATCACTCAGGAGGACGGTCGTCTGGCAGAGAATACAATGCCTATGCGTCTGGCTCAGAAGTGCCAGATTGAGGATACCAGTTGGATTAAGCCCGGACAGACTTGCTGGGACTGGTTGAACGGTATTCCCTACGGACCTGATGTAACCTTCAAGAGCGGCATCAACCTGGATACCTACAAGTACTTTGTGGACTTTGCGTCACGCAATGGCGTACCTTATATCATTATGGATGAGGGTTGGGCATTGGATACCCGTGATCCCTTCCGTACCAATCCAGAGGTGAACCTGCCCGAATTGATCCGTTATGGAAAGAGCAAGGGCGTAGGCATTTGGGTTTGGCTTCCCTGGCTGACAGTTGAGCACCACATGGACCTCTTCCAGAAGTTTGAGGAGTGGGGTATTGTTGGTACCAAGATTGACTTTATGGATCGTCAGGACCAGTGGATGGTTGACTTCTACGACCGTGTAGCCAAGGAGGCTGCCAAGCATCATATCATGGTGGACTTCCACGGAGCTTTCCATCCCAGTGGTTTGGAATACCGTTATCCTAATATCCTGACTTATGAGGGTGTTCGCGGTATGGAGTATAACGGAAGTTGTACACCTAAGAACAGTGTCTGGTTCCCCTTCTTGCGTAATGCTGTAGGTCCTATGGACTATACACCGGGTTCTATGCTCTGTTATCAGCCTGAGTCTCATCACGGTAACCGTCCTATCTGTGCCGGTGTGGGAACCAAGGCTTACAATATGGCTGTCTTTGTACTCTTCGAGAGCCATCTGCAGATGCTGATGGATAATCCTTGTCGTTATGACAAGTGGCCAGATTGCCGCGACTTCCTTACCAGCGTTCCCGTAAACTGGGACGAGACACGTGTTCTTGCTGCTGAAGCCGGACAGTATATTGTTATGGCTAAGCGTAAGGGCCAGAAGTGGTTCATTGGCGGTATCACTAACGATAAGCAGCGTGAACTGGATGTAACACTCAGCGTGCTTCCTGAAGGAAAGAACATGCAGATGACATCTTTTGTTGATGGTGTGAATGCCGATCGTATGGCTATGGATTACCGTCAGGAGAAGACTTCTGTTAATAAGAATACCAAGCTTCACATCAAGATGGCTCGTAACGGTGGCTTTGCTGCTGTGATAGAATAATTTGTAAATTGGTTATAGGTTATTGGTTATAGGTTATTGAGAAAGAGAATGAGATAGTAAACTCAACGCTCAATAACCAATACACAATAACCTATAATCTTTAAATAAGCTCAATAACCAATACACAATAACCAATAACCACTACATAAATGCGTCGTTTCCTGTTTTTCCTTTTCTTTTTGCCTGTAATGGCATGGGCGGGTAAAGAAACACCTGCCAAGAAGTTGGTTTCTCTTCTTACCGAATGTAAGGCACGGGAGGAACTGGTTCCTGATTCTTTCTTCTCTGATGTGCTGCTCCTGAAGCAGGAAATTCGCGAGCAGAAGGATTCCACAGCAAAGGCTATCTATAGTGCTACGCTGGCCCATCTGCTGATGCAGAACCAGTGGCTGACTCAGCAATGGAAAAAGGATACTGCCAGTCATCCTGACAGTGTAAGGGAATGGAGCAGATTGGAGTACCGCCAACAAGCCTCGCTCTTGTATTCCTATGCAATGCGAGATTTGGAACTGTTACATCGGACGCAAGCCAAAGAGTGGATTCCCCTTGTTAACAGAGGAAAAGACGAAAAGGTGTATGGCGGTGGTATGTTAGCTGTTATCTGTCAGGCTATGTCATCCGACATACCTTATGAGACGCGAAAAACAGAGGGGTTACCCCTTTACGGAACGCTGATTGATTTTTATAAGCAGCATTCACTAAGGGAGGCTGCTTTACGACTGAGTTTGGATTCAGTCTTTGAAATGAATAAGAACCGCGAGGATTATCTGCTACAACTCAAGAAGGAGTATCAGGATTTACCCTCGTGTGACAAAGTCTATGTTCAGCTTGCCCAATTAAAGGAGAAAGCTGAGGATAAGCGCCAGATTATAGAAGAGGGCTTACGTTTGTATCCTAAGTCGGCAGAACTCAAGAATTGGATATTAAGCCAAGAAGCACCAAGTCTGCAGTTCGAAATGTCAACCTTTTTGTATCCTGATTCAAAGGAAGAAGTGGTGATGTCGGTACAAAATGTCCAGGGAGTGAAGTATAGTATTTACCGCCTGCCTGACGATTTCCAACAGGATGAGGAGGTGGAATTACTCACTCAGGTTCTCCGCAAGGGCAAGTTGGTCAGCAAGGATGTTCATGTTTTTGCTCCTCATCCAGCTTATGAATCATGGAAGGATACCATGAATATGCAAGCACCATCATTAGGAGTGTATGCTATGGTGATGCAGGCAAACACACAAGCCCGTTTGGAGAAGAGTCCGGAACCACAGGTCCACCTCTTCTATGTATCCAAACTGCGTGCTTTCTCAGTTGCTTTGCCCAACAAGAAGACGCAGATTGTAGTTGTAGATGGACAGAGGGGAAAGCCTGTCCCTGGTGTCAGTGTAAAACTGATGCCTATCCGAAACTCTCTGACCAAAAAGTCCTATACGGAATACACAACAGACAAATGGGGAAGAGTAGAATTATCTGCGCAGTCTGTGAGAAATCAGATGAAGGTGAAACTGAGCAAAGGCGAGGACTGTATCTTACCATCGCAAGATCTTAATGGATTGTCTTATTACAACACTTTTGCAGCAGATAAAGGGATAACCAATAAGAATTTACGTATATTCACGGACAGAATCATCTATCGCCCTGGTCAGACAGTTTATGTGGGTGCTATTGTCTATACCCAAAAAGGATGGGAGACACGGGTTGAGGAAGCAGGGGATTATAAGTTCATCCTGCAGGATGCCAAGGGTAACAAACTGACAGAACGTGTTCTGAAAACCGATGAGTTTGGTGTTCTTAATGATTCTGTTAGCTTACCCAAGGATGCTGCTCCTGGATTTTATACCATAAGAATAGGAACGTCTAGCTACACTTTCCGTATTGAGGAATACCGTCGTCCTGTGTTCTATGTTGAAATGGATCCTGTTCCGGCTGTATCATTACCCGCTGATAGTATTCGGATAACGGGTAAGGCCATTTCTTATAGTGGCGCTCCTGTAGCTAATGCCCGTGTTACAGGTAAGGCGGAAATTTATTCAGGCTTTTGGTGGTACCGGCGCAGTTACGCAGATACCCAGATTCTGGATACTATCTACACTGATGTGGAGGGATGTTTCTCTGTGAATATTTCCTTAGCAAGTGTAAAAAATGATTTCCATATGGGGGCTAATCTTGTTGTAAACGTTGATGTGCTAAACAAACAAGGTGAGACAGAACAGGGAAATACAAGATTCTCTCTGTGTTCACGCCCCTATGTTTTACGAGGCGAAATACCCAACCGCCAAGATAAAGAAAGGTTGCAACCATGGTCGTTCGAACTTTGTGCCAGCACTGGTGCCACGGTTGACGGCGATATTCTTTGCCGTATTATAAAAGGCAAAGATACAGAAAAGGCAAGTTTCGTGCTGCCTGCAGGAAAGCCGGTGATACCATCTGAATTAATGACTGTGCCCAGTGGGTTATATAAAGTAGTGGCTCAGTACGTGAACGGCAAGGATACAGCTCGTTATGAGCAGCAGATAGAACTCTTCTCTTTGACAGATACGCATTTGGTGGAGGAGAAAGACCTGAGCATTTATACTCCATGTGATACTTTTTCCGTAAATCAACCTGCGAAGGTGCAGATAGGAACTTCTTTGAAGGAGGCATGGATATACCTTACCATGGCACATCATGAGAAGGTGTTCTTGGATACTTTAATTTGTGTGTCCGATACTGCTTTTGTATGGGAGATACCTTATAAGGAAGAATATGGTGATGGTATAAGAATCAGTGCTGCTCTTTATCATCAATATCTAAGGACGGCCACCATTGCGCTGCACCAGGCTTTGCCCCAGAAGGAGCTGAAAACATATTGGCGGACTTTCCGTAACCGTCTGCGTCCTGGTCAGCAGGAAGAGTGGCAACTCTCTTTACGCCATACTGACGGCACTCCTGCTAATGCTAATGTTTTGCTGAGTATGTACGATGCGTCTCTGGATGCTATCAGAAAACACGATATTAGCTTTGGACTAAATTACTCATATCATATTCCTTGGTTCCGCTATGGACAGTTGGGAGGTTTAAAATCCAGTTGTTTCTTCAATTTCCCTGTGCGTTTCCAAAAGACTAAGGATTGGCAGTTCAGTGAATACAATCCAGAATATATCTATGATGTATTTTCTTTGCAGAATATATCGCTTGAGTCTACCTCCGGACTTAAAGGCATTAAGAATGGAACAACAATGCGTTTAAGGGGAATAGAAGAGGATAGAGTGTATGATTTTGCTCAGCCGATGTCCAGGGCTAAGAACTTGGCTAAAGTTGCTGCACCTGCAATGCTTGAAGCGACAGAAGGAATGACGTTCGAATCCGTTGATCAGGCATTGCAGGGACAAATAGCAGGATTGGGTGATTTGCCTGAGGGAGAGATGCGTGGAACCAAGAAAGATGCTTTCTCTGAACTGGCCTTCTTCCGTCCTACACTCCGAACAGATGCCAACGGTGAGGTGAAGATTAGTTTCACCCTGCCAGAAAGTCTTACCAGTTGGCATCTTATGGGATTTGCCCACGACAAGGATTTGTTTACCGCCCAGATAGACGAGACTATTGTGGCGCAGAAGGAACTGATGGCAGAGCTGTACTTGCCTCGCTTCTTGCGCAGTGGTGATGAGGCTACCTTTACAGCCAGCATCCGTAATATGTCTGAACGCCAGCAACAGGGTAAGGCAACATGCGTAGTTATGGATGCTGAAACAGAGAAAGTGTTGGCCCGCATTCCTGTACAGTTCCGTTTGGAGGCAGCAAAAGATACCGTATATACCTTCCCCGTTGGCTCTTTAGACAACCATAGTGCCCTCTTGATAAAATGGGTGGCAGAGGGTACGGATTATTCTGATGGTGAACAGCGCCAGATTCCTGTTCTCTCTGATTTGGAGACGGTAACAGAGACGCGCGCCTTTTCTATCAGCGAAAAGGGCACTTCCAAGTTTAATCTGGAAAGTCTCTTTGCCCATAATCATCCCAGCGCTACCAACAGGAATATGGTTGTTGAGTACACAGCCCGTCCTATGTGGATGGCGTTGAAGGCCCTACCTTCTTTGTTCACACCTCATTGTAAATGTGTACTCTGTACATCTTCAGCATACTATGCAACTACCATGGCGCAGCATATTCTGCGTCAGGTACCTGATGCTGATGCGTTGGCAGATTCCTTGCAGTATGGTGACATGCTATCGTTGGATTACCGTATGTCATTACTCTCATCGCTTTCTGCTCTTCAGCAGCAGGACGGCTCCTTTGTTTGGTTCCCGGGTATGAAGGGGAATGCTTACCTTACGCGCGAGGTAGCCTACCAGTTGGTGCGTCTTTACCATGTTGGCGTTGCCTCAGATGCTGCAACCGTTGTTGCTGAGCGTATGCTAAATAATGCTGTGAATTATCTGGCCAAAGAGACACATAAGCAGGTGCAGTGGATGCAGAAGGACAAGAACCCACAGGTAGGGCTCTCAACGCTCCGTTATCTGTATATCCTTAGCCTTTCTGATAATAAGATTGCCGAGGAATATCAGAAGGATGAAAAATATCTTATAGACCTTCTGCTTCAGCCTTCGGAAGATAAGAAGGTTAGTATTGAAGAGGCTGCTCTTGCTGCTGTTGTCCTGAAGCTTAACGCAAAGGATAAGATGGCCCATAAGTATATGGAAGGCTTAGACAAAAAGCTTACTCATCCCGATGGCTATTACATTTCATATCCTAGTGGCAGCTTTACCAGTATTGACCGCAAGGTGCAGACGCACGTTCAGGTGATGGAAGCTTTTCGCAATGTAAAACCTGAAGAGGAAGTTGTAATGAATGGGTTGACAGAGTGGCTGTTGCAACAGAAGCGCACCCAACAATGGGATGATCCGGTAAAGACTGTGAATGCAGTGTATGCATTGCTGATGGATAATTCACAGCCGCTTGTTAAGGGTAATAGTGATGTACTGAAGCTGCGCGACGGCTATAAGACGCATACATTTGTAACGCCCCATACGTCTGTGGGTTATCTGCGCGATAGTCTTGCTGTTTCTTCTCCCAAGGAACTGAGGGTTGAGAAACACGAGAAGGGGCTTTCGTGGGGTGCTGTATATGCAACATATCAGATGCCTTTGGATAGCGTCAAGGCCAGTTGGCAGGGGTTCCATATCCGCAGAGAGATGTCGTCTAGGCAGCCTAAGGTAGGAGACAGAGTTCATGTACGTTATACTATTACAGCTGATAGGGACTACGATTTTGTACAACTTACGGCTCCCCGCTCAGCAGCTGCTGAGCCTGATGCCAGCTTGTCGGGTTACCGTTATCAGAGTGGTTTGGGATACTATCGGATGATACGCGATGACCGTACAGAGTATTACTTTGACAGCATGCCAAAAGGCACCTATGTTATAGAAGAAGACTGGCTCATTTCTCGGGATGGTAACTATCAGACGGGTTCAACCGTCATTCGTTGCAATTACGCTCCCGAATACAGGTCATTTACAGAGTCCGACAGAGTAATTGTTAGATAATATCATATTTTTCTCATTTTAAAGTCCTCTTTTTTTGGAAGGAATGTGAAAAAACGCTACATTTGTAGTTGTTTTGTTAATTAAATCGAGAACTTTACCTATTAATACAATGAGAAAAATTGCATATATTATCGGGGTAGTGGTGTCTTTGGTTATGTCCAGCTGCACAGAACAGGTTGATACGTCTGCCCGCTATGTTTTCAAAGAGGAAATAATTTCGGGCTACCTGCAGAAACATGAGCAGTATAGCGAATATTGCAGGTTGCTGAAGCAGGTTCCTGTAAGCATGGTTTCCAAGACATCTGTCTATCAGTTGTTGTCGGCACGTGGTAACTATACCGTTTTTGCTCCTACCAATGAAGCTATACAGCTCTATCTGGATTCTTTGGTTAAGAAAGACGTTATACCAGAGGCTTCGTGGGATGCATTCACTGATAGTGTAAAACTGGATTCTATTCGCAAGGTTATTGTGTACAACAGTATCATTGACGGCGGCGACAATAACGGTTATTTTGAGATTAATTCCTTCCCGGAAGGAACTGCCGGTGCTACTACGGCTGAGTTTACTGTAGCCAATATGAATGACAGAAAGTTGGTTGTGAAATATACCGATGACCCTGACAGTATCCTCGTTAATGATTGTATGATAGACAGAAAGAATCATGATATTCTGGCAGTCAACGGTGTCATTCATAGTATGCACAATGTGGTGTCTCCCAGTGGTGATTCAATGGCTACATTGCTGAAGAATATGATTGATTCCGGTAAGGGAGGCTATTCGGTAATGTCAAAACTGATATCATCCTGCGGATTGCTGGATACCCTTGACAGAATAAAGGATGATGTTTATGAATATAAGTATCAGACAGAGGCTTTCCCGCATTCTGTTCATCGTACAGAAGAGTCAGCGATTGATTTCTATTCACCAGAGCACCGCTACTTTGGTTTTACCCTCTTTGCTGAAACAGATGAATTCTGGTCTCGGAAAATCGGTAAGCCCATAACGGAAATCACAGTAGATGATATTTATAATTACATAGACAATCTGGGAATCTATCCGGATGCTAAGCGTGACAAGAACTATAAGAGTGAAGATAACTTGCTGAATCAGTTTGTTACCTACCATATGTTGCCTATGCGTCTGTCTGCAGACCGTCTGGTGAATCATTATAATGAAAAGGGCTATCAGACCAGTGTGAAAAAGCCTACTGTTGCTATCTATGAGTTCTATACAACCATGGGTAAGCGTCGTCTGCTTAAGACCTTCGAGAGCAAGGAAAGTAATGGCGTATATTTGAACCGTTTCCCTGTTCTTAACAACGGACGTCGTGATGACTATCACGAGAAATATTGCGAGCCCAAGAATGCCGGAATCCATATTGGCGAACCAAACCTGGAGGGTGAATTCAATGTGCGCAATGGTATTATATATCCCATTGATGAATTGCTTTATTATAGCGACAATACACGTGCCCAGATGATGCGTAGCCGTATTCGTTGGAATGTTACAGCCATGTGGCCCGAGTTTATGAATAATAACATCCGTATAAATCCATCAACTGATGACAAGTATAGGAACGTTTATATCCCCACTGATGCAGAGCTTGGATATCAGTATCTGAATGATGTAATCATTGAGAAGGAAACGAAGTTCTTCTATTGGACGGGTCGTGGTCATGGCTGGTCTAATATGCAGGGTGATGAGATGTCTATTCGTGGTCTTTATGAGGTTACCATGAAACTTCCGCCTGTTCCCGTCCGTGGTGTATACGAATTGCGCTTTGGACAGCAGTGTGGTGGTTCTATGCGAGGTATGGCTCAGTTCTATTGGGGAAAAGATATAGACAAGTTGGCTGCTATGGGTATTCCTATGGATCTCAGACAGGGAGCTCATTACCTGAATACGTCAAGGGGACAAATTGCCAGCGATATTGGTTACGAGGCTGACAAGGATGATGATGACTATAATGCTGAGGTTGACAAGCGTATGCGTAATAACGACTTTATGAAAGGTTGTGAGCAATATATTGCAGGTTCCCCTGGCGGAGCAACTACCATGCGTAATAATGAGACTTGCCTGCGTCGTATCATGCTTCGACAGACTATGGATCCCAATGAGACCTATTATATTAAGTTCAAGACGGTAATGGATGACGATACCCGATACTTCTATATGGATTATCTGGAGTATGTGGCCAAGGAGGTTTATGATAATCCTTCAGAACCAGAAGATATTTGGTAAGGACCCCTCCAACTCCCCTTTTAGGGGAGAGAATGACATAAAAGGAAAGCGAGGATTCATTTCCTCGCTTTCTTTTATTTAATCACTTTCTTTCCTTCTTTTATATATATAAGGTGGGAAGAGCTTGTGGTTCTTCTTCCTGACAAATCATAAGAGCTGTCATCTGTCAGTTGTTCTTTGCCGATTGGTTGGATTCCGTCTTCCTGGGATGGAATGGTAAAATCAGGACCTTCTGTGAAAACTGAACCTGAATAGGCTGCGTCTATGGTTTGGACGCCCCACTTATAGGTGCCTGGGGCTAAAGGACAGAATTGCCATGTCTGCTGACATCCAACACGTCCCATACGGTTTATTTTGCGTATGCCGTCTTTGTCTCCACCAACGAAGGACGGTATGCTATTCAGTAAGTTTCCTTCGCTGTCTTGTACAAATACCTCATAGGTGAAGCATGCTTTGGCTGTCTCTGGCGCTTCCCAGGTAAAGGTAGCGGAGCCATCGGTGTTTACCTGTACCTGACAGTTTTGGGGCGCATCGGGTCTTGAAGGAATAGCGCCCAGATTGTAGCACAATACGGCATTGATACCTTTGGGGCAGAGGTTCAGATAGTTTGCATCTGTACAGTTTCCATATGTTACAAAGTCTTTGCGCCCATCCTCGTTCCAGTCGGGAAAGATGATGGATGCTTCCGTTGCTCCTGGGACTACCACGCTTCTTGTCATACGACCCTTCCCATTGTTCAGGTAGAGTTGTCCCGTACTGGTCTTTGCCGTACCTTTCAGACCACCGATAAAGATGTCGTATGTGCCGTCTCCGTTCCAGTCTATGATACCTGTGGAATTGTTTACGCAGGATTGGGTATTGTAGATGTCAGAGAGAAGTTCTGAGTTGGATGACGCGGTAAAGGTGGGGCGTGTCTGTAATTTGTTGGTGTAAATACGTTGGCGTATTGTTGTTTCGCCTGATGAGGATTCTCCCTCTCCAACCAGATAGATGTCTATCCATCCGTCATTGTTAAAGTCGGCCAACTGTAGGGAACCGTTTGATTTACGCTTGATGCTGCCTCCTGTATCTCCCAGTCCCTGACGCAGGAATCGACCGTGTTGAATAGTGTCGTTCAGATAAACATCAGTAAAACGGACCTGTCCTTCTACATTATCCAATACGGCGGAAATGGCGAAATCCTG
The DNA here is from genome assembly GCA_017619585.1 of Bacteroidaceae bacterium. The sequence continues at coordinate 379,992 of JAFZSA010000034.1, read as the reverse complement.
ATAGCCGTCATTGTTCAAGTCTGCAGCCTGAAGGATAGATTTGGAAAACTGCAGTTCCTCTTCGTAAGGTTCAATGCAGAATGTCAGTTGTGCTGAGGATGTGCTTCTGTTGTGCAAGATGACATTATAGTTCTCTTCGCCGATGTGTCCGGCACAGACGATATCCAATCTGCCATCGTTATCAATGTCTATTACATCGGCACTGCTGGGACCTCGCAGGTTAAAGGCGCAAGGTTCACCGTTTTGATTGGTAAAAGACAGGCTGGGAACTGAGAATGTTCCGTTTCCTGCGCCTAAGAAGATGCCTTCCTGACTATAATCGGAGTCCGTGTCTGTGTTGTTCTCGAAGGCGATTATGTCCATTTTCCCATCGTTGTTGATATCGCAGGGAATGATGGATGGAGCATTGGCTACTTGAAAAAGAGGAGCGGTTGATACTTTGCTCCACTTATGTGTGGAAGGGAGGGCAAGCATGGCGTATGTGGTACGTTTGCTTGTAAGCTCATCTTCGGCGGAGTTCTGAACTTGTTCGGCATACCCACCGGCCACGATGTCTTGATTGCCGTCGTTATTCAGATCTACGGTGACCGCTCCGCCGTTCTTAAAACCCCGTTCGCTGTTTATCAACTCAGGGTTATAGGGTGCTGTGGTAGAGAGGGTTGGCCTTATAACAGGTTCGTTGCTCATTGTAAGGCGCGAACTGGTTGCTGTGACTGTTCCAATGTACATCAGTCGGTTGCCAACCTTCTCTTTTGATTCGTGTGCGTGGAAGACAATGCGTAGCAAACCTTCTTTGTCATAGAAGAGTGAGTGGTGCCCTGTTCCTACCAAGTCATCAAACCTGCACAGGATGGGATTTGCTGTATTTTTTGTCCATTGTGCAGTAGCTATATTGGTGCAAGTGGCATAGCCAACTCCATAGTCTTGTGAACGATAGTCGTTGCCTGAGTATGTGAGGTAATATCGTTTGCCCACCTTCAGTACGTTGGGACCCTCGTTTACGCGTCCAAGTTTATTCTCCCAGGTCTGTGATACGGCAATACATTTCTTGAGCGTACCGACCTTGGGCGTTATGTAGTCGTCTTCCAACTCGGCCTGCCAGATGCAGTTGCCGTCAGTGAAGCGGACAAAGAATACATAGGCCTTGCCATTGTCGTCAAAGAATACGTGTGAGTCTATACACTTCTCATCGCCAATCAGTTTCTCCATCTGGTAAGAGCCTACTTGTTTGAAGGGACCTTTGGGTGAGTCCGCAGTAGCGGCAAAAAGATGTTCGTTGGCAGAAAAATACATAATGTAGTGCCCGTTTACATGATACACTTCAGGTGCCCAGAACCATTGCTGTTCTGTGGTGTTGGCTTTGTTAAGTGCTTGTCCCTCGTCTTTCCAGGTTCGCAGGTCATCTGATGAGTAGCAACGTATGCCGCTGGCATCATGAGTGCCATAGGCATAGTATTTCCCGTTTTCCAAGAGGATGTAGGGGTCGGCCAGTGGCACTTGGCTGACTTCGCCCTCGGCACATGTTGGCAGTATAGTTGCCAAGAGGAAAAATAGTGTTAGTAATTGTTGTTTCATTTTCAAAAGGTTTTTTTTGAGTTTTGTCTTATTCCTGTGCAAAGATAATACTTTTTTTGCAGAACGAGCAAGCCGTTCTGATATTTTCACGTTAGAAAGAAAATATTCCCACGTTGGGAATGAAATATTCCCGCGTTGGGAACAAAACATTCCCACGTTGGGAATAAAAGCCATTCCGTAAGACGCTTTTATTGTAGTGTACCTTTTCTATTGAAGTTGTTGCAGAACTTCATTAATAACGTAGGATTCAAAACCTCTGGACATAGCATGACGGATAAGTTTCCCCTTGCGGATGTAGGCGTCAGAATCCTTAAGTTGACGATTTTTCTGTGTAAGTATGTGTAATAAGACTTCTTTGTAATCTTCCTCGTTGATGGACTCTAAGCCTTCGTTGATGTCTTCGCTCTCCATCTCCAGCATGCGTAGCATTTGTCCGATTTTGATACGTCCCCAATGGTTGTAGCGGAATTTGTCGAGACAATAGGCTCTGCAGAAACGTTTATTGTCAATATATTTCTCGTTAATCAGATACAAGATTATTTTTTCTGACTGTGAGGAAGTAACTCCCCAAAGGAGCAGTTTCTTGCGTATCTCAGAACTACAATGTTCGCTGCCGCTACAAAGGGATGCAGCACGTAAGAGGGCTTGTTCGTAGGTGAGTGGCTTCATTTTTTCTTGGCAGAGATAAATCTTTGTTTTCCAAAGTTGTCTGGGTGAATGCTCACTTGGCAGAATCCTGTTTCTTCTAGCAGGGATGCTGTTTCGTTGGGGTATGCCTCGTTAATCTCGAAGTACAGGCATCCTGAGGGGGTGAGGTGTTTTGTGGCATACGCTGCTATGGCACGATAGAAGAGAAGAGGGTCATTGTCAGGTACAAAAAGTGCCAGGTGCGGCTCATAGTCCAACACATTGGCATCCATTTGTCTGGCCTCTTTTTGACAGATGTACGGAGGGTTGCTGACAATGACATCCCAAAGTTGTGTGGAAGGTGAAGGATGTAAAATATCTTCTTGCTTAAAAATAATGTTAGCCTGAAGCATTCTGGCATTCTCACTTGCAATGCGTAGCGCATCTTCCGAAATATCAAAAGCTGTCACTTGATGACCCATTAATGCCAATGAGATGGCAATGCATCCGCTACCTGTTCCTATGTCAAGAACAGAACAAGGGGTGGGGTGCTGTTGGTTGATGAGATTGACAAGTTCTTGCGTTTCGGGTCTTGGAATCAGGACTCCTGGTTCAACGTGAAAAGTGTGTCCGCAGAAATCTGCTTGTCCCAAAATATACTGTACGGGTTCTTTTCTGACGAGTCTGCCGATAATATTTTGCAGCAACACCTGTTTATCTTCAGATAATTCCTTATCTTTGCCTAACAAAACTTGCGTGGGAGTCAGCTCAAAAGCGACCTCCATGACCAGCATGTACAGAGCGCGTGCCTCGTGGGGATGATATACCGACAGGAGTTCTTGTAAATGATTCATGCTGCAAAATTACAAAAAAAAAGTGAAGAGTGAAGAGTGAAGAATGAAGAATTTGCTGCCGCTTTTATTATTATGAATTGTGAATTATGAATTATGAATTAAAATACATGCAGCGCTGCATCCAGTTGGCTAAGTGTGGCGAGATGGGTGCTGCCCCCAACCCTATGGTAGGTGCTGTGATTGTGTATAACGACACAATAATTGGTGAGGGATATCATCGCAGATGCGGTGGTCCGCATGCCGAAGTGAATGCCATCAGGAGCGTTCGGAATGAGTCTTTGCTGAAGGAAAGCACTATATATGTAAGTTTGGAGCCGTGCTCTCATTATGGGAAGACACCTCCCTGTGCTGATTTGATAATTGAAAAGCAGATACCACGTGTTGTGGTGGGGTGTATGGATCCTTTTGCCAAAGTAAACGGGCAGGGTATCAAGAAGTTGCGAGATGCAGGCGTAGAGGTTGTTGTGGGAGTTTTAGAAAAAGAATGTTTGGATTTAAACAGAAAGTTCATAACCTTCCAACGCCATCATAGACCCTGGGTGATGCTGAAATGGGCACAGAGTGAGGATGGGTTTATGGATGCCCAAAGGCAGGCGGGTGAGAAGCCTGTGAAGTTCTCTTCGGCCTTTACCCAGACTTTGGTACACCGTATGCGAGCTATGTCTCAGGCTATTATGGTGGGCACAAATACAGTCTTGTTGGATAATCCGACGCTGACAACCCGTATGTGGGAAGGGCCTAACCCGTTGAGGGTAACCATAGACCGGAATGGGGTTTTGCCTGATTCTGTCCATCTGAAAGATGGTAAAGTGCCGACGGTAATCTATGAAGATGGTGATTTGAAGCAGATGTTGGATGATTTATACAAGAGAGGCGTTCAGTCATTGTTGGTGGAAGGCGGAGCACAACTCATACAACGTTTTATTGATTCGGATCTGTGGGATGAGGCTCGGGTTGAGGTTGCTCCAATAACCCTGAGAAATGGTGTTTCCGTACCCAAAATGATGAATGCCGAACTTGTGAAAGAGGTCGTTCTTGATGGAAGGAAAATACTAAACTATAAGCGTTAAATGTAAAAAATCTGGCTAAAAGTGCGGTTTTGGGACATAGAAACCCTAATTTTACTTAATTCGAGGGTGGAATGTGATGTAATGTCAAATAATAAATATACCTTTGCACTTTGGTTAAAGTATACCATTTAAATGTGCGCACATAAGACTATAAAAAAATACGGGATGTTGCTGTTGGCAACGGTACCTTTCTTGTCGTTGGGCTCTTGTATGTCCGGTGATGAGGTTGCGAGTGATGATTATTGTTATATCTGGGAGGTGTCTCTGGGTACTTTGAAGCGTGAAACGACCGTGCTCAATTCTTCCGGAAACGATACAACAATAACAACAACTTATTCGGGAACTCAATTCCCTATGACCATAAACCAACGTACAATGACGATAGAGAATACGGATTCTCTGTTGTATGGTACTGTGTTACGGGCTGTATTGGTTAATATTTCCTATGACGGTTCCAGGTTAGTGTATCGTACAAAGGATGATGTTGACAGTACGTGGATGACCTATAATTCAACTGACAGTTTGGATTTGCGTAAGCCGATAGAGCTGATGCTTGTGGCAAACAATAGCTTAAGTGCAAGACTCTATACGCTGAAGGTAAATGTGCATGGTGTGGAAGGTGATTCGCTTTACTGGAAGAAGGCTGATGAAGCTGTTCCGCAGTTGCAGAATCTGAGTCAGCAGCGTGCCCTTGTTGTGCAAGGAAATCTGGCTGTGCTTGGTAAGAATGGTGATGCTATAACATTTGTTGAGCGTTCATCGGAGGGCGTTTGGAATGATATGCCTACTAATCTGCCTTCTAGTGTTGATATTCAGACTTTTACACAAAAAGGAAATGCATTCTTTGTTAGTTCGGCAGAGGGTGATGTCTACACCACGACGGATGGGAAGGACTGGCAAAAACTGAGTCTTCCTCAGCATCCAGGACTTATGCTGGCTGGTGCGACTCCCGATTATCTGTATGCTTTGATGGATGGAGAACTATACAGATGTTCTGAGGGCGAGCAGGGCGAGTGGACTTTCCTGCCTGAATGTTTGGATGAGAGTTCTGTGTATCTGCCGTCAAAGGATGTGAAGACGTTGTTGATGAAGCAGGCTAACGGTAGCCAACGCATGGTGATGGTTGGTAATCGTGCTGATGATAACGATAAAACCTCTGTTGTCTGGAACAAGATGTGGAATGAAGACATCTCCGAAGGAGAGGCTGTTTGGATGTTTATGAACCAGACGGATGACAATAAGTGTACATTGCCTCAGTTGGAATATCTGAACCTGATTCAGTATGATGGTAAATGTATGGCCTTTGGCGGCGCTTCTGTTGCTGGCAAAGGTACAGATAATGCTATGGATGCTCTGTATGTGAGCGAGGATTATGGCATTTCTTGGCATAAGGATTCGGAATTGCATCTGCCGGTACAGTTGAAAGGCGTAAACGGCCCCATCAGCAGTGTGGTAGACAGTGACAATGTAATATGGATAATTGCCAATGGTGAAGTATGGCGAGGAAAACTGAACAGACTGGACTTCGAACGACAATAGCGCTGCTACTCCTGTTGTGTTTCATTCCTGCCAGTCTGAAAGCGGAGGATCTGGAATACAAGATGGATTTGGGAGCTGCCTTGGGAACATGTTTCTATATGGGAGATGCTAATAGCAAACCATATGCTAATATGGGCCTGATGGGCGGTTTTACGGTACGACGTATCTTTAACCCAAGAATGGCGCTGAAGACGAATCTGGCAATAGGACATCTGAGTGGTAGCGTAGATGGTTTTCTTCCCAAAGACCCTTGGAGCGGTTCGTTAGAAGGCGGTGTGCCGGTAAAGGTGGACTTCTCTCGTAACGTTCTGGATTTGGGCGCTCAGTTTGAGATGAATTTCTGGGGCTTTGGCATGGGAGCCGGTTATAAAGAACTAAAGCGCATCACCCCTTATGCCTTGGCAGGAGTGGGACTGACGGTTGCTATGGGAGGTGGAGCCAGTGCATGTGGTGCTTTGTGTCTGCCTGTGGGAGTAGGCGTAAAATATAAGCTGAAGCCACGTCTGAATATTGGATTTGAATGGACAATGCGTTTTACCACAAGCGATAGGCTGGATGCTACGCCCGAGGGAACAACTCAGTTGGCGCATCCTTATGGAATAAAAAGTAAAGGACTGAAGAATAAGGACTGCTACAACTTTACAATGGTGTATCTAACCTATGAGATATGTCCTAAACTAAGAAAATGTAATAACTGATTATAGATGGAGAAGAAGATAGAACTCGACATGAACAATATCCCTGAGTCTATAGCCATTATCATGGATGGAAACGGACGTTGGGCCAAGGAGAAAGGTTTGCCTCGCTCGGCAGGACATGTTGAGGGCGTGGAGACGGTAACACGCATCACCTCGGAATGTGCACGATTGGGAGTGAAGTACCTGACCATGTATACATTCTCCACAGAAAACTGGAATCGCCCCGAGCCTGAGGTGGAGGCACTGATGAACCTTATTGCCACCAAATTGGAGGATGAGATATTCATGAAGAATAATGTCAGATTCCGATTGATTGGCGACATTACTCGTCTGCCTCAGCATGCCAGGAAACGCTTGGAGGAGTGTATGGCTAATACTGCCAACAATACTCGTATGACTGCTGTTACAGCCCTAAACTACAGCAGCCGTTGGGAGTTGACAAAAACCATGCAGCAGGTGGCAAGAGATGCTGCTGAGGGTAAGGTGAAGGCTGAGGAAATTGACGAGAAATACATATCAGACCATCTGGAGACCCACTTTATGACAGATCCTGATTTGCTTATCCGTACGGGTGGCGAACTTAGGATCAGTAATTATCTGCTATGGCAGTGTGCCTACAGTGAGTTCTATTTCTGTGACACATATTGGCCCGATTTCAAGGAAGAGGACTTGCATAAGGCAATAGCAGAATATCAGAGACGTCAGCGCAGATTTGGCAAGACTGGCGATCAGGTGGAAGAGGAAAAGAAATAAACAAAACGCGACGGATTTAAGGTTAGAATTGTGAAAAGAATATACCTTGTTATATTATTGTTGACTGCACTACTGCCAAATGTATTTGGTCAGGTGGTACAGCGTGAAATAAAACCTACGATAGACTATAGTCGTACTCCACGTACCTATTATATTGCTAACATAGCTATAGATGGTATTAAGAACTATGATGAATATCTGCTGTTGGGGCTTAGTGGCTTGACAAAAGGTCAGGCTATCACAATACCTGGTGATGAGATTTCCAATGTAGTGAAACGTTACTGGCGTAATGGACTTTTCAGCAATGTTGCAGTCAGTGTGGATAGCCTGATTAATGACTCGGTGTATTTGCATATTCAGTTAGCGCAAAGACCCAGAATATCTCAGATAAACTATAATGGTGTAAGAAAAAGCGAACGTGACGACCTGCAGGAGAAACTGGGTTTGATAAAGGACAATCAGCTGACTCCTAATATGTTGGATCGTGCTAAGATTCTATGTGAGAGATATTTCACGGACAAGGGATTCAAGAATGCCGAAATAAGTATTCTTCAGCGCGATGATGCCAGTCAGCCCGACAAGGTGATTCTGGATATCAATGTGGACAAGAAAGACAAAGTGAAGGTTCACAGAATCTATATTTCCGGAAACCAGAGTCTGAAAACCGGCAAAATAAAAGGTAACCTGATTAAATCCGGCGTTCTAAAGAAAATCCATGAGAAAGGATCCCTTGCAGGTTGGTTCCGTAGTAAGAAATTCACGGATGCCAGATACAAGGAGGCTAAGGAGAACCTGATGTCCAAGTATGCAGAGTTAGGTTTCATGGATGCCATTATGGTGTCAGACAGCGTAGTTCCTTATGATAATAATGTGGACATTTACCTAACCGTAGAGGAAGGCCAAAAATATTATGTACGTAATATAGAGTGGGTAGGTAATACGCTTTATCCTACTGATATCCTGAATGAATATCTTCGAATGAAAAAGGGACATGTGTATGATCAGAAACATTTGAATGACAGGTTGAAAGTGGACGATGATGCGGTAGGTAGTCTCTATTATAACAATGGTTATATCTTCTCGCAAATTGACCCGGTAGTGGTAAATGTTGTGGAGGATTCGGTAGATTTGGAAGTGCGTATATTTGAAGGCACTCAGGCACATGTCAGTCATGTGAGAATCTCAGGAAACGACCGAGTTTACGAGAATGTGATACGAAGGGAATTGAGAAATAAGCCAGGTGACCTTTTCTCTATGGATGCCCTGAAGCGTGATTATCGTGAGATTGCTGCAATGGGACATTTTGATGCGGAAAACATCAAATATGACATACAGCCTAATCCTTCTAATGGCACTGTGGATCTTGGCTGGAACCTTGAGTACAAGAGTAACGATAAGGTAGAATTCTCCTTGGGTTATGGCCAGACGGGTGTGGTTGGTAGGATTGGTTTCCAGTTTGGTAATTTCTGTATGGCCAATTTGTTCAAGAAGAATGGCATAAGACGTGGTGTCCTGCCCCAGGGAAATGGCGAGACTTTCAGCATCAGTGGTCAGACCAATGGTAGGTATTACCAGCAGTATAGCGTCAGCTATGTTAATCCATGGTTTGGCGGTAAGCGTCCTAATACATTCAGTGTTGGCGCCTCATTCAGCAAGTACACGGATATCAGTGACAACTATTACAACTCTGCATACTATAATAACTACTACAGTTATATGTATGGATATGGGTATGGTAGCGGATATGGTAACTATTACGAGAATTATTACGACCCAGACAAACGTTTTATGACTTTCAGCTTCAGCCTGGGTTGGGGAAAGCGTTTGCGTTGGCCTGATGACTGGTTCAATTTTTATGCCGACATCAGTTATACCCGATACATGCTGAAGGATTGGCAATACTTCCTTATCAATAACGGAAACTGCAATAATATTGCGCTTGGTTTGACACTGAGTAGAAACAGTACGCTGAATCCGATATTCCCCCGTAGTGGTTCTGAATTCCAGCTAAGTGTTTCATTGACTCCTCCCTATAGCTTGTTTGACGGAAAGGACTATGCAAAATTAGGCGCAGGTGGGTATAATGATCCAAATTACCAAAACGAAATGCAGGAGAAACACAGATGGATAGAGTATCACAAATGGAAGCTAAAGAACCGTACCTATACGGCTCTGTCCAACGCCAATAAATGCTTTGTGTTGTCTACCCGTGTTGAACTTGGTTTGCTCGGACATTATAACAAGAATAAGCGTTCACCTTTTGAAACCTACTATATGGGTGGTGATGGTATGAGCGGATATAGTTCTACTTATGCAACAGAGACCATTGGCTTGCGTGGTTATGACAACGGATCTCTTACGCCCAACGGTTTTAACGGTTATGCATACGATCGTTTCTCTTTGGAACTTCGCTATCCTTTTATGCTTGGAGCTAGTACAAATATCTATGGTCTGGCCTTTGTGGAAGGTGGAAACGCATGGGATGATATCAAGAAATTCAATCCCTTCGACATGAAGAAATCTGCTGGTGTGGGTGTTCGTATCTTCCTGCCTATGGTAGGTATGATGGGTATAGACTGGGCATATGGTTTTGATTCCGTGTTCGGTACAAGAACGTATAGCGGAAGCCACTTCCATTTTGTCCTCGGACAGGAATTTTAATAACACATATCATAATTTACGCATATGAAAAAGCTATTTTTGATTTTAATGGTAATGACAAGTGTCAATGCTATGGCACAGAAGTTTGCCCTGATAGATATGGAATATATATTAAAGAATGTTCCTGCTTACGAACGTGCCAATGAACAGTTGAACCAGGTAAGCAAGAAGTGGCAGGCAGAAGTTGATGCCTTGACGCAGGAGGCACAGACATTATATAAGAATTACCAGTCCGAGGCTGTCTTCCTGAGCAACGAACAGAAGACTCAGCGTGAGGAGGCTATCGTAGCCAAGGAAAAGGAAGCAGCAGAGTTGAAGAGAAAATATTTTGGTCCTGAGGGCGAGCTTTACAAGAAACGTGAGAGCCTGATGACACCTATACAAGATGAGATTTACAATGCCGTGAAGGATATATCTGACCTGAAGGGATACAGCTTGATTCTGGATCGTGCCAGTGATGCAGGCATTATATATGCCAACCCCAAAATTGACATTTCCAATGAGGTTCTTTCCAAGTTAGGATACAATTAAACGATAACGATAACGTCAACGATAACAAAAATAATAACAAAATATAAGGAAAGATTATGAAAAAATTATTGATCGCTATCCTGATGATAGCTCCCGTGAGTATGAATGCACAGAAGTTTGCTCATTTCAACAGTGCTGACATTATCTCCAATATGAAGGAGTATGTTACTGCTACTGAGGAAATTCAGGCAATGGCAAAGCAGTATGAGGATGATATCAAGTTGATGCAGGATGAACTGCAGAAGAAGAGCGAAGAGTACCAGAAAGAGCAGGCTAAGCTGTTGGATAATGTTAAGCAGCGCCGTGAGCAGGAATTGCAGGATCTGTACCAGCGTCTGCAGCAGTCTTACCAGGACAATCAGCAGGCATTGGAGAAGGCTCGTATGGAGAAGATGAGCGCTATTAACGAGAAGGTCTTGGCTGCTGTGAAGAAGGTAGGAGAAGAAGGCGGATACGTATATATCGTAGATATCAATACTGGTGCTATTCCCTTTGTTAATTCTCAGTTGAGCACTGATGTCTCAGCTCAGATTAAGAAAGAGGTTGGTATCCAATAATCAAAAAAGAATATGAAACGTCTATTAGTATTTCTATTAGTTATTGTTCCTGTAGTTGCTTCTGCTCAGATACAGTTCGGCTACTTAAGTTACCAGCAGGTAATAAAGGAGATGCCGGAGTATACTCAGGCTATGCAGGAATTACAAACATTAAAGGCTAAGTACGATGCGGAGGCTGCAAGAGGAGAAGCCGAGTTCCAAAAGAAATTTGTTGATTTCCTGCAGGGACAGAAGGACTTTCCTCAGACCATTATGCAGAAACGTCAGGCAGAATTGCAGACACTGATGGATAATGGCGTTGCTTTTCGTGTACAAGTGCAGACCCTGTTGGCTCAGGCCGAGAAGGATTTGGTTGCTGAGGTGCAGAAGAAACTTAATAGGATACTTCTTGAAATTGGCGTGGAATATGGATATGGTTTTATCCTGAATACTGACGATAATGCATGCCCCTATATTAATCCAGTGGTTGGTGTAGATGTTACAGAACTTGTACGTCAGAAACTGGGGGCAGCAGCGTCATCTCAAGATGAACAAAACTAACAAGTTTCCTCAAACGCCAGGCCCGATAGGTATTTTTGACTCGGGCTATGGCGGTTTAACAATACTGCGGCAGATACGTTCGTTAATGCCGCAGTATGATTATTTGTATTTGGGTGACAACGCCCGTGCTCCATATGGAACACGTTCGTTTGACATCGTTTACGAGTTTACATTACAAGCTGTAAAGTATCTTTTTGCGCAGGGATGTCATCTGGTTATTTTAGGTTGTAATACTGCTTCGGCAAAAGCTTTGCGTAGCATACAGCAGAATGACCTTCCCCAAATGGATCCGAACCGGCGCGTTTTGGGTGTTATACGTCCAACCGTAGAGATAGTTGGAGGTATATCACAAAGCCGTCATGTTGGTATTATGGCAACTTCAGGCACTATACGCAGCGCTACATATGATTTGGAGATTGCCAAGTTGCATCCAGACATACATGTCACGGGCGAAGCTTGTCCTATGTGGGTTCCCTTGGTTGAGAATGACGAGTATGACGGCCCTGGTGCTGACTATTTCGTCAAGAAGAATATTGATAGTCTGCTCAGTCGAGATCCTCAGATTGATAGTGTTATCTTGGGTTGTACACACTATCCTCTTCTGATAGAGAAGATTAGAAAGTATATGCCGTCTGACATTCATGTCATTGAACAGGGCTATTATGTGGCAAATAGCTTGCAGGATTATCTGATCCGCCATCCTGAGATGAAAGAAAGGATTACTCAGGGAGGTTCAACACGTTTTCTAACAACAGAGCAGGCCGAGGCATTTCAGAGCAAGGCTGCAGCTTTTATGGGTGCATCGCTCAAGGCAGAAAGAGTACATTTGGAATAGGATGATAAGATAAAGGGGTTAGTTAACCTGAAAGAGATTCTATTCTGATTCATCAGTTACTTCTGTTAAAAAAAAACAATAAGCAGGGAAGTTCCACCCTTCCCTTTGTCATTCCCAGAAAAAAAAGATACCTTTGTAGGTTAGAAAGTATAGGCTGACAAGGTAAGCCTGAAGGAAAACAAAGGAACAAATATGAGACTCTATCCCTTGTTGATATTATTATTCTGCCTGGTTTCTTGTACGCCTAAGGACAAGAAAGCAAGGATTGTTGCCTCCAAGGGATTACCCAGCGAGCTCCTTTTGGTGGTTGATGATAAGGTTTGGCATAGCGATGTGGCAGATACCCTTAAGGCTATAACCCAGGGGGCTGTTCCCGGACTTATGCAGGAAGAGCCTTATTTTAAAACAGTCAGGATATCATCTCAACATTATGTTCAGACATATACCACATTCCATAGCAAGCTCTTTGTCCGTTTGGATTCCAGTTTGAAAGAGGCTGTTGTAGGGGTGGCCCGAGATGTTGTTGCCCGTCCTCAGATTGAAGTGATGGTAGCGGCTCCTACCATAGATGTGCTTCGTAAGTTCCTGTCGGAGAAGGCGTTGTATATACGTGGAATACTTGACAATGCGCAGATAGAGATGCGTGCGGATGATCTTCGCAAGCATTACAACAGGGACATTGAGAAAAAGTTTGCTTCTGCCGTTGGTTATGGCTTGAAGGTTCCTGAGCAGATTCGGGCCAGCAAGATTGGTAAGAATTTTATGTGGGCAGGCTCAAATCTCAACGAGAAGGATCTTAATGTTGTGCTATATGTGATTCCATGGGATGGCAAGGATATTGCTGATGAGGATAAGTTTGTGGCTTGCAGAGATTCTGTAATGCGTATGAATATCCCCGGCAGTAACCCAGACCAATGGATGCAGACAACAAAAATAGATGGTTCTCCTGTTCTTTTCTCATGTATGAGGGAACTGGATGGACAGAAGGTTTATGAGGTACGTGGATTATGGGAGATGCGAAACGGAGCTTTGGGCGGTCCTTTCATTTCATTGACAAGAGTAGACTCCACGAACAATAAGTTAATCGTTGCTGAAGGATTTGTGTATTCTCCATCAACAGATAAACGAGACCTCCTACGTACAGTAGAGGCTTCTTTAAGGACATTATATAAAACAGACAAACAGAAATGAGACTGAGATATAGATATTTCTTTTTACTATATTTGATGAGTGCTGCTATTCTGCATGCACAACCCCGCTTTGTTCCTGACGTGGAGATTAAGAAGCTGGGTGAGGTGGAATTCCAGCAACCCAAGAAGGTAGTCTTTGGCTTTACCAACAAAGGCAATCAGCCGTTGAAAATTACTTCGGCAAAAGCATCGTGTGGCTGTATTGATGTGTCTTTCCCTAAAACAGCCATTCCTGCAGGTAAGGGCGGTGAGATCTCTATGGTCTATGATGCCAATATCTTGGGCACTTTCTACAAGGAAGTGGAGATTGTTACAAATGTTTCAGAGGCTCCAGTCTATCTGACAATACAGGGCACGGTAGTAACAGATGTCAAGGACGTGGGAGTAGAATACCCGATAGACCTGGGAAATGTACAGATAGAAACGAACTACCTTGAGTTTGATGATGTTCATATGGGTGAGCATCCTGTGGTGGAGATGTCGCTTATCAACAAAGAACATACAGCTTTCCGCCCTGAACTTATGCATCTGCCTTCATATCTGTCTGCTCAATATATTCCGGAGAATGTGCCAGCAGGCAAAAGAGGAATCATCAGATTGACGTTGGATAGTGACAAGTTATTGCAGATGGGTTTGAATAAGACTTCCGTATATCTTTCCCGCTATATGGGAGATAAGATTAGTGATGCCAACGAGATTCAGATATCTGCTGTCTTGCTTCCTGATTTCTCCAGGATGTCTGAGGAGGAAAAGGAAAATGCCCCTATGTTGTCTGTTTCGGAATCACATGTCGAGTTTGCGGCTTTGTCTGGAAAGTCGAAGGCTTCTCATACGATACTTGTTTCTAATAACGGTAAGAGTGATTTGCATTTCGAACAGGTACAGGTCTTTAACGAGGCTGTTTCCGTAAGTTTGGGAAACAGGGTGCTTAAGCCTGGCGCAAGTACGAAACTGAAGGTTACTGTGACACCAAAATACCTGAAGCGTGCCAAGGGCCGTCCAAGGGTTCTTCTGATAACGAACGATCCCATGCAGCCAAAGGCTGTCATAAATATTGATATAAAACCTTAAATAACCAGATATGGAACATCCTGAGAACAGTGAAGAATTTGGAGGCCTGACTGTAAATAGTGGAGTAGGCCCTGTTTCCATAGTTAATCCTTATCTCAAACGTGGTAGGTTTGCGCGTCGCCAACTTACAGCAGGAGACTATGTGGAGGGTATATTGCGTGGTGATGTCTCTATCCTGGGGCAGGCTGTGACATTGGTTGAAAGTACGAATCCTGCTCATCAGACTATTGCTCAGGAGGTGATAGAGAAGTGCTTGCCCTATTCAGGTAAGAGTATAAGGGTAGGTATCAGTGGTGTTCCTGGTGCAGGAAAGAGTACCAGTATTGATGAATTCGGCATACATGTCCTGAAAGAATATGGAGGAAGATTGGCAGTGTTGGCCATAGACCCCAGCAGTGAACGTACAAAGGGTAGCATTCTGGGTGATAAGACCCGAATGGAGAAACTCTCCGTTCATCCCGATTCTTTCATTCGTCCTAGTCCCTCGGCCGGTAGTCTTGGTGGTGTGGCCCGAAAGACGCGTGAGACGATAATCCTTTGTGAGGCTGCGGGTTTTGATAAGATTTTCGTTGAGACCGTTGGTGTTGGTCAAAGTGAGACGGCCTGTCACTCAATGGTTGATTTCTTCCTGCTTATCCAATTGGCTGGTACTGGCGATGAACTGCAGGGTATCAAGCGTGGAATTATGGAGATGGCCGACGGGATTGTCATCAATAAGTGCGACGGCAACAATGTGGATAAATGCCAGCTGGCAGCTACACAGTTCAGAAATGCATTGCAACTGTTCCCTAAGCCAGAGAGCGGCTGGGAGCCCAAGGTTCTAACCTATAGCGGATTCTATGCTTTAGGAATCAAGGAGATATGGGATATGATATACGAATATATAGACTTTGTCAAGAAGAACGGATACTTTGAGTTCCGTCGGGCAGAACAGTCTAAATATTGGATGTATGAGAGTATAAACGAGCAGCTGCGTAACAATTTCTATCAGAACCCCACAATTGCAGACCTTTTGAAAGCTGCCGAGAAGAGTGTGTTGGATGGTCAACGGTCATCCTTTGTTGCTGCCAAGCAACTCCTCGATTCTTATTTTGCACTCCTCCATTAGCCACTTGGGGGTACTTGTTGCTCCACAGATTCCCACGGAATTACAGTTTTGCAGCCAACGTAGATCAATCTCGTTGGCTGTATCTATCATATAGGATTTTTGGTTGGCATCTTTGCATTCCTTGAACAGCACTCTTCCGTTACTGCTCTTCTTTCCACAGACAAATAGTATGACGTCATGTCTGTTGGCAAACTCCCTGATGTTGGGCATGCGGTTGGCTACCTGTCGGCAGATAGTATCGTAGAATGTAAACGTGGCATTGCTGCTGATGTTCTTTTGTATGTATTCTACGATGCGCCTGAACTCATCAAGGGGTTTTGTAGTTTGTGAATACAGGCAGATATCTTTGTTGAAATCCAGTTTGTGCAGATCCGCTACAGATTCAATGACAATAGCTGTTCCTTCGGTCTGTCCTACCAGTCCCAGTACCTCGGCATGGCCGTTCTTCCCAAAGATAACAATCTGCTTCTTGTGCTCTTTGTCGTTGTCGTATTCTTTTTTGATACGTTCCTGCAGGTGTAGAACAACGGGGCAGGTGGCATCTATAATCTCAATCTGATTCTTCTCGGCAAGCAGGTATGTAGATGGCGGTTCTCCGTGTGCTCTTAGCAAGACCTTGGACTTGTGTATGTTCTTTAATTCCTCGTGATTGATGGCTGTCAGACCTAAACGTTGCAGGCGGTCACATTCCTTTCCGTTGTGCACAATATCGCCAAGGCAATACAAGTGTCCGTCTTTGTTTAGTTCCTCTTCGGCTTTTCCTATAGCGCGTGTTACGCCGAAACAAAAGCCTGAACCTTGATCAATCTCTATCTTCATTCTGCTGTTACGCGTTGGAATTGGGCTATGAGCCATGCTTTCTGCTCGGCGATAGTCATGTTGCTGTTGTCTAGGATAATGGCATCGTCAGCTTTCCTGAGCGGACTCACAGCACGTGTACTATCTATTCTGTCGCGTTCGCGGATATTGGCAATGATGTCTTCCATGTTGCATTTCTCGCCTTTGGCTGTTAGCTCATCGTACCTTCTCTGGGCACGAATCTCATCGCTGGCCGTAACAAAAATCTTCAGTTCTGCATTGGGGAAAACAACTGTGCCTATGTCTCTTCCGTCCATGATTACGCCTTTCGCTTCGCCCATCAGTCTTTGTAAATCAACCATGGCTTCTCTTACAAAATCCAGTGCGGCAACATAGCTGACTTTGCTGGAGACTTCCAGGGTTCGGATCTTGTCTTCCACACAGACACCGTTCAGGTAAGTGTCGGGTTTCCCTGTGGTTGGGTTCAGTAGGAATGTTATGGAGATCTCGTCCATGTGTTTCCTTAACTCATTGGTGTCAACAGTTTCGTCTTTAATGAGTCCGTTTTGCAGGCAGTATAGTGTTACAGCCCTATACATAGCACCTGTATCTATGTAGACATATCCGATTTCTCTTGCCAAATCTTTTGCCATTGTACTTTTTCCGCATGAAGAATGACCGTCAATGGCTATTGTTATCTTATTCATGATGTAATTATATGCTAGGGTTTAGAACCAGTATAATGGTATGTTGTCTTAATCCTTATCTGATTTTTGGAAACTATAGGCAAAGTTCAGTGAGATGGTGGGAGCACCTACGTGGTATTTGGCATAGGCAATGCCTACCTTCAGTTTCTTGAGGTTGGCTCCGGCACCAAACGAAAGACCTGCTGCATGTGAGCTTCCTGCTGCTTTCATTTCAAATGCACGGCGGAAGTTAAAGCCGGCGCAGACATAGATGACAGGAATGGGGTAGGCGTCAACTCCTAATTCAAAGTGGTTGGTAAAGATCCTGCCTCCGCTGACTTTTCCGTCAGAAGAGAAATAGTCGCTCTGACTCCATCTGGTCAGGTCTACCATTGTTACGGAGAAGTCGATAGGTGCATGACCTAATCCTTTGGTGAAACCTATTCGCATGTCAAAGGGGATACGTTCTCCTACATCGCCGAATCTCTTTATTTGTCCGCCAATGTTTTTGGCCACGGCAGATATAGATAGATTTTTTTCTTCCAGATAATAATTCAATCCCAGGTCAACAGCCAAGGCACATGATGTGAACTCTCCATAATGAGAATAAACAATCTTTCCTGTGGCACCTCCTGACAAACGGTCTGTAAGCATGTAGCTGTATTGTCCGCCTATGCAGAAATCCAGTGCTTTCATGTCACCTATTATTTCGCCAGAGATGTTTGTCTCCTTCATCGAACCATATCCCACAAACTGAGTGTAAACGCCCCAAGTGCCTCTGCTGCCAACGGTTTGAGCATATCCTGCTCCGCCTGCTTTACATCCCTGCATATACGACATGAAATTGACTCCAATGCTCTTGTCGCTTATGTTTGAGAGTAATGCCGGGTTTATTGCAGCAGTCTGTATTTCGTCCTGAACCAGGGAAATGTTTTTGCCTCCCAATCCCATTACATGCGAGGAATTGGGCAGGTTCAGGAAATTGAAGATACTGGTGCTTTCTTGGCAGAATGATTCTGTCTGCACAAATAATAATGCCCCAATAAGTGGAAGTATATGCTTCTTTGTCATTGTCCTTAGCATTTTGCGTTCAAAGTTAGTGCATTTTCTGTCAATAATGTCTTTTCTTGGGACAAAATTTAAATTGAACTCAAAAAAAAACACTGGAGAGCGACGGCGAATAAAAAAAATGTGCTAAATTTGCCCCAAATAGATGTGTTTACGAGCAAAAATAAGAAAAAAAATAATATGGAAGCTAACAAAACTGTAAATGAAGAACTGCAGGGACAGAAATCCACCAATATCTTGATTGGATATGTCTTGTCTTTG
This sequence comes from Bacteroidaceae bacterium, assembly GCA_017619585.1. Next base: position 361,570 of record JAFZSA010000034.1, on the reverse strand, counting down.
GCTCTTATGTTCGTTGCCTTCGAGTATACCCAGCGTGAGGTGAAGGTTGTTGATGATAGTAAAATCTATGATTTCAACATGGATGAGGATATGATTCCTGTCACTCATCAGGAGGAAACTATGGCTCCTCCACCAGCCGCTGCACCAACTGTTATGGAGGTTATCAATGAGGTAGAGGATGATACCGAGCTGCCAGAAGAAGAGATTCAGACTACTGAGGAGGTTAATCAGGTTATTACAACTACAGTTGGTACTGGTGCTCCTACAGCTGTTATCTCTGGCCCTACTGGTCCTGTTGTTGAGAATGATGACGATGATCGTGTCTACGATTTTGTTGAGGATAATGCTGAGTTCCCCGGTGGCGATGAAGCCATGTATAAGTGGATTGGCGAGAATCTTCAGTATCCTGCCATCGCCAGAGAGCAAGAGATTCAGGGACGTGTAACCTGTACGTTCGTTGTAAACAAGGACGGTTCTATCGAGAGTATTAAGATTCTGAAATCTCCTGATGCCAGCCTGTCTAAGGAGGCTGAGCGTGTAATCAAGAAGATGCCTAAGTGGAAGCCCGCTAGACAGAATCACAAGCCGGTTCGTTGTAACTTCCGTCTTCCTATCGTTTTCCGTTTGAACTAATTCCTCCTTCGAATAAATGCAAGGCTGCTCTCCGTGTAGGTGGGCAGCCTTGTTTTTCCTCGTTTCATTGTAAAGAAATAAATTATGTATAGTAGTAGCGAACTCTTGAAGATGGTTAATGATACCATCGATTCTCTGCCATACGACAGAAAGCCTGCCGCTTTGTATGACCCCATTAGGTATGTGCTGTCTTTGGGTGGAAAAAGGTTGCGCCCAGTGTTGATGTTGATGGCGTATAATATGTATAAGGAGGATGTGGGGAGTATCATGATGCCAGCTATAGCCATTGAAACCTACCACAACTTCACTCTCTTGCATGACGACCTCATGGATCGGGCCGAAGTTCGTCGTGGAAAAGCCTGTGTACATAAGAAATGGAATGATAATGCTGCTATTCTGAGTGGTGATAACATGCTGGTGCTGGCTTACCATCGTATGATTCAGTGTGATGAGAAGTGTATGCCTGCAGTCCTGCGCCTGTTTACAGAAACAGCTTTGGAGATAGATGAGGGACAGCAGTACGATATTGATTTCGAGAATCGTTCGGATGTTACTGAGGCGGAATATATTGAGATGATACGCCTGAAGACTTCTGTCCTCTTGGCTTGTGCATTGAAGATTGGTGCTGTTTTGGGAGGCGCCTCAGAACAGGATGCTGATGCGTTGTATGAGTTCGGAGAGAAGCTGGGACTTGCCTTCCAGTTACAGGATGATTATCTGGATGTGTACGGAGATTTCAAGACATTCGGGAAGCAGATTGGTGGCGATATCATGTGCAATAAGAAGACCTATATGCTTATCAATGCCCAGTTGCTGGCCAATAAAGAACAGGCTCAGGAACTGAACATGTGGATTGAAAAAGAGAATCCTTCCCGAGAGGAGAAGGTGGCTGCTGTAACCCGTCTTTACGATGAGATTGGTGTGCCCCAACTGGTTCGTGAAAAAATCAATCAGTATTACCAGGAGGCTGCCAAGGCTATCTCACGTTTGTCGCTTCCTCAGGAGCGCACAGCCATTCTGTGGGAGTACGCTCAGTCTATGCTTAACCGCAAGTCATGATAGATACGCATAGCCATATCTACGGCCCTGAATTTGAGGAAGATAGAGAGCTTGTTGTGCAACGTGCACGACAGGCGGGGGTAGAGCGTATCTTGTTGCCTAATATCAACGAGGAATCTATAGAGCCCATGTTGTCTCTCTGTCATTCCCATCCCGGTTATTGCTATCCTATGATGGGCTTGCATCCCGAGGATGTGACTGACGACTATCTTCAGGTTCTTGACAGGATGGAGCAACGTTTGAAAGACCCTTCTCATCCTTATATCGCAGTAGGTGAGGTCGGGCTGGATATCTATTGGGATGCCAGCCGTAAGCAACAGCAGATAGATGCTTTCTCGCGACAGATAGAGTGGGCTGTCCGTTACGGACTTCCACTGATGATTCATTCCCGTTCTGCACATTCTGAGTTGGTGCAGGCTCTTCGTCCGTATAAGTCAGAAGGCTTGTCTGGCGTATTCCATTGCTTTGGCGGTACGCTCGAGGAAGCGCAGGAATTGCTTACTTTTGATGGTTTCGTTATAGGTATTGGCGGTGTCTCAACTTTCAAGAAATCCCCCTTGCCGGAAGTTCTACAGCATGTTCCGCTACAGCGTATAGTATTGGAGACAGACTCCCCGTATCTTGCTCCTGTTCCTTATCGGGGGAAGCGGAATGAGTCGGCATATGTTGTTGAAGTCATGCAAAAAATGGCTGATATATATAATGTAACGCCCGAGGAGGTTGAAAATGTAACCAATGCTAATGTAAAGCGTGTTTTTCCCCGTATGAAGTAGTGCCGTTGTGTGCAAATAGTCGAAAAAATCCACTTTACTCAAAACTTTTTGCAATATCATGTGGTAATGTTCAAAAAAAAAGATATTTTTGTAACCGAAAACGTATATAGTGACGCATAATATGTGCGTTTCTGCCTAAGGAGAGATGCTCGAGTGGCTGAAGAGGCACGCCTGGAAAGCGTGTATACGTCAAAAGCGTATCCGGGGTTCGAATCCCCGTCTCTCCGCAAGGCATGAGAAGGGGTTCAAAGCCGGCAAGGCAGAAAGCCTTTGCGGAATCCCCGTCTCTCCGCTTGTGTATAATTTGAGTATAAATAATAAAAGTAATAACATTAATCAATTTAAAAGAACACAAAATGAAAAAGTTATTTGCAATTGTTGCGTTGGTAGCAGCATTTACTTTTGGAATGACATCAGCTGTAATGGCTCAGGAAGATGTGGAAGCTACTACTGAGCAGGTTGACAGCGTAGCTCCTGCAGACTCTGCTGTTGTAGACACTACTGCTGCTGAGGCAGAAACAGACGCTGCTCCCGTTGTGGAGGAAGAGAGTGAAAGTATCTTTAAGACTCTGAAGACAAAGTACATTGAGGGTGGCGCAGGCTTCATGTCATTGGTTGCCATCGCTTTGGTACTGGGTCTCGCATTCTGTATCGAGCGCGTTATCTATCTGTCTCTCGCTCAGATCAATACACGTAAGTTCACAACTGATTTGGCTGCTAAGGTTGCCGCTGGTGACGTTAATGGTGCTATTGACTTCTGTAAGGGTACACGTGGTCCTGTAGCTCAGGTTAGCCGCAAGGCTATGGAGTGCTTGGCAAGTACAGACCGCAACGATATCGGTACTATCGAGAGTACTATCAACATGGAGGCTGAGGTTCAGGGCTCTTACCTCGAGCAGAACTGCTCTTGGATTACCCTCTTCATCGCTATGGCTCCCTCTCTTGGATTCTTGGGTACTGTGATCGGTATGGTTATGGCATTCGATGACATCCAGCGTGCTGGTGATATCAGTCCTACCGTTGTTGCCGGTGGTATGAAGGTGGCTTTGATTACCACTATCTTCGGTATTATCGTAGCTTTGATTCTTCAGGTATTCTACAACTACATTCTGGCTAAGGTAGAATCTCTGACCAGTAATATGGAAGAGGCAGCTCAGGAGCTGTTGACCATGTGTGTACAGTCAGACAAGTGTAAGAAGTAATAACCCCGATTCAGAGAAAGTATTATGAAGATTGAGAAAATTTCCAAGATGGCTTTGTACATCTGCATTGGAATTATCTTGGTATCCTTCGCAGCGTTCTTGACGATCGGCTATGATAATCCTGTAGGTGACAATAATGAGCCTATACTGACGGACATCATCATGTGGTTGATGTACCTGTTGGTAATTGCAACAGCAGGACTTACAATATGGTCAGGTATCAAGGGTATTGCAAGTAGCAAGGGTACAGATCCTGCTGCTTCTACCGGCGTTCCTGGTGGTAAGGTTTCCCTTATTACATGGGGTCTGTTCGTTGCTTCAGTTGTAGTTGGTTTCGTACTAGGCATTGGTGAGGAAGCTTTCACTGCTGCTGACGGTACCGTTACCTCTGCTGGTTGGGTTACTGTTGTTGACGCATTCTGCGTTTCAATTGGTATCCTTACCCTTGCTGCTACAGCTGCTGTAATTGTTAGCATGACTGGTGTTCTTACAAAAAGCGCTATTAAGAAGTAACATCCTTTAAAAAACAGTTAAGTAGATATGGCAAAGAAGAAAAAGAAAATGCCGGGCCTGAACACTAGTTCAACGGCTGACATCTCTTTCATGCTGCTTATCTTCTTCCTGGTGACAACATCAATGGATACGGATATGGGTTTGTCTCGCCGACTTCCCAATCCCCCAGATCCAGACCAGGAGGATGCCCAGGTCGACATCAAGTCCAGGAACATTATGTATGTTCGTCTGAACCCACAAGGTCAGCTCTGGATAAAGGATGAGACTTTTAGCGATTATGTTGATATCAGCATATTACGTCAGCGCGCTAAAGACTTTATCAAGAACGAGCAGAATTTCAGCAAGTGGCCTGAGAAGCATGTTAAGGTAATTGATCATATGGGTCGTTGCTTCGTAACCGACAAGCACGTTATCTCCGTTCAGACTGCCCGTGATACGCCATATTTCGCGTATTTCCAGGTTCAGAACGAATTGGTAGCTGCCTACAGCGAGTTACGTGACGAGATTTCCAAGGAGAAGTTCGGACGTCTATACGAGTCTTTGGATGAAGATCTCAAGGCTGCAGTCCGTCAGTACTATCCTCAGAATATTTCCGAGGCCGAACCTAAAAAGTATGGAGTAGCACAATAATGGCAGGATTTAAGAGAAAAGAAGGTCGTGAGATGGTCGAGATGAATACTTCATCTCTGCCCGACTTGATTTTTACCATCTTGTTCTTCTTCATGATGGTAACAACCATGCGTGAAGTTACGCTGAAGGTTAAGTTTGTTGTTCCTCAGGGTACTGAGTTGACTAAGCTGGAGAAGAAGTCAGCCGTTTCATTCATCTATGTTGGTCCTCCAACAGATCAGCTTCGTGCACAGATGGGTAGCGGTACACGTATTCAGTTGAACGACCGTTATGCAGAACCCCGTGAAGTAATGGACTTCGTAGCTGCAGAGCGTAAGGGAATGGTTAACGAGGGAGATCAGGTTATCTCCATCAAGGCCGACCAGCACACTCATATGGGTTATATCACCGATATCAAGGAAGTGTTGCGTAAGTCTTGGGCTTTGAAGATTAATTATTCGGCTTCACGTCGTAACTAGTAAAAGACAGATTTCCTAATAAAAAAGAGGTGACTTGTTTCCGCAAGTCACCTTTTTTTTGTACTTTTGCGTCCATAATAAAATTCGGATTTTATGGTTAGTATCATTGCTGCCGTGGCCCGGGATATGGCCATAGGTTATCAGAATAAACTGCTCTACTGGCTGCCTAACGACCTGAAGCGGTTCAAGGCACTTACCACGGGGCATACTATCATTATGGGTCGTCGCACCTTCGAGTCGTTACCCAAAGGTGCTTTGCCTAACCGTCGTAATGTGGTACTTACACGTTCTCAGGTAACCTTCCCAGGGGCAGAGACATTCCCTTCGCTGCAAGCCGCTTTGGCTTCCTGTACTCCAGACGAGGATATATATATAATAGGTGGAGCCAGCGTTTACAACGAGGCTCTTCCTTTGGCTGACCGTCTCTGTCTGACAGAGATAGAGGATACCCCTGCTCAGGCTGATGCCTTCTTTCCACAGTTCTCAGGGGAAGAATGGGTAGTAGCAGAGAAGGAAGAGCATGATACAGACGAGAAACACCAGTACCGTTATTCATTCACAGATTACGTACGCAAATGAAACAATATTTAGACTTACTGCAGCGCATCCTTGATGAGGGTAATAAGAAGAGCGACCGTACCGGAACCGGTACTATCAGCATCTTTGGTCATCAGATGCGTTTCAATCTGGAGGAGGGTTTCCCCCTTCTTACCACCAAGAAGGTACACCTTAAGAGTATTATCTACGAGTTGCTGTGGTTCCTGCAGGGCAATACCAATGCCCATTGGCTACAGGAACGTGGTGTGCGTATCTGGAATGAGTGGGCAGACCCCGTGACGGGCGACTTAGGCCATATTTATGGCTACCAGTGGCGTTCATGGCCTGATTATGACGGAGGATTCATAGACCAGATCCAGCAGGCTGTAGATACTATCAAGAACGACCCTAACTGCCGTCGTATCATTGTCAGTGCCTGGAATGTGGCAGACATCAAGAATATGAACCTGCCTCCTTGCCATGCCTTCTTCCAGTTCTATGTGGCAGACGGTAAGCTCAGCCTGCAGCTATATCAGCGCAGTGCCGATTGTTTCTTGGGCGTTCCCTTCAACATAGCCTCTTATGCTCTGTTGTGTATGATGATGGCTCAGGTCTGTGGCCTTAAGCCTGGCGAGTTCATTCATACGACGGGTGATACCCATATCTATCTCAATCACATGGATCAGGTTAAGTTGCAGCTTAGCCGCGAGCCTCGTAAGTTGCCCAAGATGATTATCAATCCGGAGGTCAAGAATATCTTCGACTTCAAGTACGAGGATTTCCAACTTGTTGATTATGATCCCTGGCCCGCCATCAAGGGTGTTGTAAGCGTGTAATCATTATGCAGTTGCCAGAGGACTTTGTACGTTTGATGCACGAGCAGTATGATACCAGTACTGCCGATGCGTTGTGCCAAGCCCTTTGTGAGACGGAGCCGGAAGTTTCTATCCGTTTGAATCCCCGTAAGGGGCTGCCTCTTAGCTTGGATAAGGTGCAGGCTGACCCAGTGCCTTGGTGCCCTGATGCCTATTATCTGGCAGAGAGACCTGCCTTTACTTTTGATCCCTTGCTGCATGCCGGCGCCTACTATGTTCAGGAAGCGTCCTCTATGTACATTGCTGAGTTAATTCATAATTCACAATTCATAATTCATAATTCTGCACTCCCCCAAAGGGGGAGCGGGGAGGGGGCTCCTGTCGCTGCTTTGGACCTCTGTGCTGCCCCTGGTGGCAAGAGTACATTGTTGGCTGGTTTGTTGCCTGAGGGCTCTGTGCTTGTCAGCAACGAGCCTATGCCCAAGCGTGCTCAGGTACTGGCCGAGAATATGCAGAAGTGGACCCGTATGTCAGAGGGTGAGTATCCTGTCCGTAGCATAGTAACACAGAACTATCCTGCTGATTTTACGGCTTTCACGGACTGCTTTGATTTGCTGGTGACCGATGTTCCCTGCTCAGGTGAGGGGATGTTCCGTAAGGATGAGGTTGCCGTTCAGGATTGGAGTCTTCAGAATGTTGACGTCTGCTGGCATCGTCAGCGCGAGATTCTGCAGGACATCTGGCATGTGCTCAAGCCTGGCGGATTGCTCATTTACAGCACTTGTACCTTTAATCGTTTCGAAGACGAGGATAATGCCCGTTGGATCTGTGAAACCCTTGGTGCAGAACTTCTTGAAGAACGTCATTTCCTTCCTGGCCGCGATAGGGGAGAAGGCTTCTATTGTGCTGCCATCCAGAAGAACTTTCCAATTCAAAATTCAAAATTAGAAATTCAAAATTCGGGGTATGAGAATAACTCTCAATTGCCAATGTTCAATGTTCAATGTTCAATGCTCAATGTCCTACCTCCCGCTTTCGTTGTAGAACCTGATATGCCACGTGTTGAGCTTAATTACAACGAGGCTCTGCAGTATCTGCGTCGCGAAGCCGTTCGTGTGCCGGCACCCCGAGGAATGGTATTGCTTTGTTACAAGGGTTATGTTTTAGGCCCAGGCAAGTGTGTGGGCAATCGAATCAACAATCTATATCCCGAGCAGTGGCGCATCCGCACCACTTACACTACACCTTTTAGTCTTTTGGGTATCCAATAACTCTTTTGTTATTCCAGTTGCCGCTTTTTGTAAGCCATTGGTGATACGCCTGTTATCCGCCTGAAGGCAGTCGAGAAGTAGTCGGGGTTGCTGAAACCTACCTCGTAGGCTATTTCCTTTAGTGCCTTAGTGGTGTTCAGCAACAGGAACTTACTTTGCTCGATGCGCATTTCTTGGATATATTGGTATGGCGTCTTGCCCGTTTGTTGCAGGAATATCTTTCTGAAACGACTATAGCCCCAGTTGATGGACTTGGCTATGTCCTCCGACTGGATGTCGTGCTGGTAGTTGTTGTGGATGAACAGGATGGCCTGGTGTATAGCTTCCGTAACCTCCTTCTCCGTCTGACTTAGTGTATTGTCGTAGGAAAGGATGTACCCCAACAGCATATTAACGTATCCGCTCAGCAGTTGCTGGTAGCCTTTCTCCATGTGCTGGGCAGCCTTGATGCCCATATTGTACATGTTCACGATATCATTGTTCAAGGTTACAGGCAAGTGGAACAGAGGGTGCTGGGTAGAGAAGAAGCCTTTCCTTACTCTCATTTCTATGTTGGGTCCTTTGAATCCTATCCAGTATTCCTTCCACCCTGTTTTCTCGTCGGGGTGGTATGTGTGGCGTTCTTGTGGAAAAAGCATCATCATATCCCCTGCCTTAACCTGCATCTCACCTGCTGTTTCCGTGTGGAATGTTCCTGCCCCTTTGGCGCAGTAAATCAACTGGAATTCGTCCAGCATACGTCCCTTTGTGGGCTTGAATCTGTGTGACAATGGATGTTCTGCAGGCGGATAGCTCTCTCCTGGCATGATGTCCTGGCTGCCAACACAGCTAACCGTCAGCCCCCAGTCTAAATCGTGTTCAACAATAGGCAGGTATTTAAAGTTGAGATGCTCGTTTGGAGATGTCATATTTTATAGAATATTACATATTATTCATCGCAAATATAGCCAAAATACTGAAATCATTATCTTTAATTACAGCTTTTTACGTTAAATATGGCAGTTTTCTCTGCTATATGTCATATTTTGATGTGCTAATGACATAAATTAAAGGTTCAGTTGTTTTCTAAACGATAATTTTGTCCCCAGAAGTAATAAGAAACCCTAATGATTAACAACAATATGAGAAAATTTTGGTCTTTTTTTGTGGTATGGGTTATGGTTTTAAGTATGCATGCGCTCGAGGTGAATAACCTTAGAACGCAGGCATACACCAATCCCATAGGTATTGACATTACCGTTCCGTCTTTCAGTTGGCAACTCAGTTCGCAGGAACGGAGCGTAATGCAGACTTCTTACAGCATTAAGATTAGTAAGGAGCGTGATTTCAGCGATGTTGTGTGGGAGTCAGGAACCGTAGAGAGCAGTCAGTCTGCTGATGTGCAGACATCAGGCTTTACGCCCCAGGCCCGTACACGCTACTACTGGCAGGTAACCGTCACCGACAACAAGGGGAATGCGGCTACCAGCACAGAGTCGGCTTATTTTGAAATCGGGCTCAAGGACGCCACAGCTTGGGATAGGTCAAGGTGGATAAAGGCCAGCACCAATCCCAAAGGCAGTTCCGCTAGTGAGTCGCAGGCTGAGATTAAGGATTATGAGGTGGAGGTGAAGTTCCAAGTTCAGCAGTTGGCTGCAGGCCTTATCTTTGCTGCCAAGGACCATAATAATTACTATATGTGGCAGGTGAATACCCTTACGGGTTCGCCTCGCTTCCGTCCGCACCGTTGGCAGAACGGTGGTGCCGCCTGTCTGTCTGAGAATGCGCTGGGCGTTGACGTAAAGAACGGCGAGGTGCATACCCTGCGTATAGAGGTCAGGAATGCCAATACGGCCACAACATACGTTGATGGAAAACAGGTTGATAGCCGTACCGGTGATTTTTCCTACGGCGATTTCGGTTTCCGTGAGGACTATGACAATGGTAATATCCCTGAGCAGGCTTACTTCGATGATTTTGTGGTGACCTCAGGTGGTAAGATTCTTTTACAGGAACATTTTGATACAGAGGAAGGAAAGATGTTTTCAGGCGGCAGTGTGGTGGACGGACGATTCTATGTGTCCGGTCCTGCCACTTACTGCTGGCAGCTGAAGATGGGCAAGTACGTGCATTATGATGTAGAGGCTGATATGACCCTCATTCAGGATAATGCCAGTATCTGTTTCTCTGCCACATCGGCAGACACCTACATGATGTGGGCCATCAATACCTTAGATGTCTCTCAGCCGGTAGTTCGCCGTCATGTTTACAATGCCGGTAATCTTACCTATAACGACACCCCTATCCAAGGTTTCACCAAGGCTGATTTCATTGGCAAGACACATCACATCCGCATAGCGTGCGAGACGCCTTATGTGCGTACCTATATAGATGATAAGCTGGTGGATACCTTTGTGGATGCCCAGGCGGTACTGAGCATGGGCGATGTGGGTTTCCGTGTAAGCGCTACAGGCAATGAGCGCGAGAAGGCTTATTTCGATAATCTCAAGATTACCTCGTACGATGCTGAGGGTAATGGCACGGTGGTGCTCTCTGAGGACTTCGAGAAGACGACAAGCATCTTTGATAATGCTGATGTACGCCAGTACAATGATAGCCGACAGGTTTATATGGAGGCTGCAGAGGGCAGTGCCAAGCGTATGATGCAGAGCGACGGCAGCATACTGCCAGGAGCCCCCATGATGCGTAAGACCTTTGCTGCCAAGCAAGGCATCAAACGTGTCCGCCTCTATGCTACCGGCCTTGGCGTGTACAACGTATATATAAATGGTACGCGCGTTGGCATTACTCACGATGACGGTACTGTGGAGCAGGACGAGCTGAAGCCTGGCTTTACAGAGTTTACCAAGACCGTTTTCTATACCACGCATGATGTGACAGCCCTTGTCCGTGAAGGTGACAACGCCATTGGAGCCGAGGTTACCAGCGGCTGGTGGAGTGGGGGCATATCTCATGGTATGTATGGTAGTAAGCCTGTTGCTTTCCGTGGCATGCTGGTCATTACCTATGACGACGGTTCTGAGGAGACCATTGCCACAGACGATTCATGGTCTTGCAACACCAACGGAGCGCTTCGCAAAGGCGATATCTATAATGGCGAGACCTACGATGCACGTTTGGAGAGCAACTGGACGTGTGCCGACTTTGACGATGCCGATTGGTACGCTACGGCCATCAGCGATGATTTCAAGGGACAGATCCGTGCTTTTGAGGGTCCTGCCATAAAGGCTGTTCCTTCCTTGGTCCGTATGCCCAAGACTGTTACCATTTATGAGGGAACGAAGTCCAATGGCAAGACGTATGGCCAGATAAATACCGTTTCCGAGATTAGCGGAGCAAGCAGCTTCCAGTTGAAAGCCGGACAGACAGCTGTCATTGATTTGGGACAGAATGCTGCCGGATGGGTCAACTTTACCGCTAAGGGCGAACGTGGTACCCGCCTGCGCTTCCGCTTTGGCGAGATGCCCAACACCACAGGTGATCGCAGTCGTGGCGACGACGGACCTGCCGGTTCCGTCTATACCGAGAACCTGCGTAGTGCCGAGGCCTCCATCTATTATACAATGAAGGGCGCTCCTGAGGGTGAGAGCTATCATCCCACCAATACCTTCATGGGCTTCCGTTATATCGAGGTTGTCAGCAGTGCCGATGTTGAATTCTCCAGTCTTGTGGGCGAGACAGTAACCTCTGCTATGCAGGAGCGTTCCAGCTTCAAGACCTCTCACCCTGATGTCAATCAGCTTTACAGCAACTGTATGTGGGGACAGCGCAGTAACTTCCTGAGTGTGCCTACTGATTGCCCACAGCGCGATGAACGTCAGGGGTGGACGGCTGATACCCAGGTTTACTCTATGGCAGGTCTCTATAATACCGATACCCGTATGTTCTACGAGAAGTTCATGCGCGATATGCGCGACTCTCAGCGCTCCGATGGTGCCTTCCCCCACATCGCACCTTATGCGTGGGGCGTGGGTCATGGTGCTGCCGCATGGGCCGATGCAGGTGTCATCCTGCCTTGGAACGTGTATCTGATGACGGGCGACAAGCAGATAATCCGTGAAAACTGGACAGCGATGGAGGATTACATGAACTTCCTTTCTACCAAGACAGAGGGCAGCTACAAGTACAATGGTGGTGAGACTACGTATGGCGACTGGGTGGCTTACGTCAATACCGACAGCCGTTACTGCAGCGTCTGCTACTATGCTCTGGATGCTCAGCTGATGGCAAAGATGGCACGCGTGCTCTCTGCCAGCGAGACGGATTCCTATGCTCAGAAGGCTAAGCAATATGATGAACTCTTCCAGAATATCAAGGCCGAGTGGCAGACACGTTACGCTAACTCTTCTACAGGCGTTCCCACTATCCAGACCCAGTGTGCCTACCTGATGGCCCTGCATTACAATCTGCTTCGCGACGAGAATGCCGTCAAGCGCACCGTAACAGCCCTGCACAACGCTATCTCCGGCAATTCGTACAAACTGAATACAGGCTTCCTGGGTACTGCCATTCTGAATCAGACTCTTACGGAGAATGGTCTCAATGATGAGGCTTACACCCTTCTTTTGCAACGCAACGACCCCTCATGGCTATACAGTATAGATCAGGGCGCTACCACCATCTGGGAGCGTTGGAACTCTTACACCAAGGCCAGCGGCTATGGTCCAGTCAGCATGAATTCCTTCAACCACTATGCCTATGGTATCATTGTCGAATGGATGTTCCGCCACATGGCTGGTATCTGTCCTGATGAGGCGAATGCAGGCTTCAAGCACTTTATTCTCCGTCCTAACCCCGATACGCGCAAGGTTCTGCGTTATCAGCAGAAACGCATCACCTCTGTCGATGCCGACTTCTGGAGCAATTACGGTCCCATCAAGGCTGCATGGCAATGCGATGGCGGAGCAGCAATGACCTACGACGTTACTATTCCTGCCAACACCACAGCCACCCTGTATATGCCTGTGGCAGAGGGATATGAGCTGAAGGAGAGCGGCCAACGCATTACGGAGTGTGCTGGTATAGAATATCTGGGCGTTGAGGATGGCAGAGCTGTCTGCCGCTTAGGTTCCGGCTCATACCGCTTTAGTGTAGATAATGCAACGGGCATTGGCGCTGAGCAGCAAGTTTCAGCCGATACTGATTCTATTTATAGCCTACAAGGTTATAAGGTAAACAACCAGCAGCAGAATGGAATCTACATACAGGGGGGTAAGAAGCAGGTTAAATAAAACAAGGAATGAAGCAGTATCGTTTATTATTCGTGTTTAGTTTCTGCATTGTAATAACAACGTTGCACGCACAGACATTCCGTGAATATCAGGACCAGACCATCAACAGGGTAAACTGCGAGGCACCGCATGCTTGGTTTATCCCCTTCGGTAGCGAGAAGGAAGCCCTTACGACAGATGCACAGGAGTCTTCGCTCTACATGTCGTTGAACGGCACCTGGAAGATAAAATGGGTAAACGATGACGACCTTCGCCCCAAGACATTCTTCCGCACCAGCTTCAACGATGCTACATGGAACGAGATAGAGGTCCCATGTAACGTGGAGGTGAAGGGCTATGGCGAACCCATCTACACCAATGTGGCATATCCGCACCCCTTTACGCCGCCCACCATTCAACGTAACAACCCTGTCTCTTCCTACCGTCGTAAGTTTATCTTGCCCGAGGGTTGGGAAAACAGACGCGTCAGCATTCATTTTCAGGGTGTTCAGTCTTGCCTGTATCTGTGGATCAATGGTCGTTACGTTGGTTTCCACGAGGATTCTATGTCTGATGCGGGATTTGATATTAGCAAGTATGTGCAGACAGGCGAGAATCTGATTGCGGCACAGGTTATGCGTTGGTCAGACGGTTCTTACCTCGAAGATCAGGATATGTGGCGCATGAGCGGTATCTTCCGCGATGTATATCTGCAGTCGGAACCCCAGTTGCGCATTTCTGATTTCCACATCACAACCCCTTTGTCTGCCAATTATACCAATGGTAGCCTGAATGTAAAGGTACAACTTACCAACGGAACCGCATCTGATGCCGATGCAGCCCTCCGATTCACCCTTTATGATCAGAATGGCAGCATAAAGTTCTCCGAGACCAAACAGGTAGATGCCATCAAGGCCGGTAGTACGGAGAGTACAGCATATACCCACTCCGTTTCTGCTCCCCTTCTTTGGTCTGCCGAGCATCCTAATCTTTATAACCTCACCGTTTCTCTCCTCGATGCTGACGGCAGAGAGATAGAATGCCTGCGTCAGGATGTGGGCTTCCGCGAAGTGAAGATAGAGAACGGCATCCTGAAGGTGAACGGACGCAAGATATACATCCGCGGTACCAACCATCACGACAACAATCCTCTTGCGGGTCGTTACATGCCGTTGGATATGATAGAGCAGGACTTGTTGCTGATGAAGCAGTTCAACATCAATGCCGTGCGCACTTCGCACTATCCTAAGACACCCCGCTTCTATGAGCTCTGCAACCGACTAGGTTTTTACATCTGGGATGAGGCCAATAACGAGAGTCACGGAGCAGGTGCTGAGAATGGTAACCGCATGACAGCCTATCCCGATTGGCGCCAGCCTATGACAGAGCGTTGTATGGCTATGGTGGAGCGCGACAAGAACCAACCCTGCGTTATCGTATGGTCGATGGGTAACGAATGCGGTGGACGGGGCAAGGATGGCTACAGCAATTTCGACTATATCTATAAGGAGATAAAAGCCTTTGATTCCACACGTCCCATTCATTACGAGAATCAGGGAACAGATTTCGACATCATTGCCTATATGTACATCACCCAGCAGGACCTTCGCAACTCCTATGCCTCATGGCCCCAGAAACCTGTTATCCTATGCGAATACGAGCATGCTATGGGCAATTCAGGAGGCGGCATGAAGGAGTATTGGGACATCTTCCTGGCCAACGAGCGTATGCAGGGCGGTTTCATTTGGGATTTCGTAGATCAGGGCTTGCTTGCGAATCGAGACGGCAAGACCATCTATGCCAACGGATGGGATTTCAGCAAGGGTGAGCATACCGATGGCGACTTCTGCTTCAACGGCCTTGTATCACCCGACAGACAGCCGCACGGAGAATTCTGGGAGGTAAAGGCAGCCCACCAACCGGCTTATTTTGAGTGTAGGGATCCGTCTAAGGGAAGCTTCGTTATCCGCAACATGCAAAGCTTTACCAACCTGAGCGAGTATGTTTGTGAATGGCAGTTACAGTTGGATGGCAAGGTTGTGGAAAGCGGTATGCTTGACTTGGATATTGCTCCATTAGCATGTAAGACCATTAGTATTCCATCCAAATATAAGATGGACTATAACCGTGGTCAGTATGCTTGGAACATCAGACTTTATACTCGACAGGATCATCCATGGGCCAAGGCTGGCCATGAAGTTGCCCGCCATCAGGCAATTATCAATACCCAACCTATTGCTGAAACGATAGAACCTTCTGCAAAGAGTAATGCCCAAGTAGCACAGACAGATGACATTGTTCGTGTCTCTACAGGCAAATGCATCTATGGATTCAGTAAGCAAACCGGAACCCTCTGTTCTATGCAAGTGGCGGGTGTGGATTATATGACAGGCCCTTCACGACCCAACTTCTGCAGGCCTGCTACAGCCAACGAACGTGAGCACTTCGAGGTCTGGAAGAAGAAAGGTTACTGGAATCCTGATATCCAACTGGTAGATATGCAGGTGGAGGATGTCGAAGCCGAGCCCGTCAATATTGTCAGTCGTCTGGCTATCGGCCAGAGGGGCGAGGTTGTAGTGCGTTACAGTATCTTCAATAACGGAGAACTTCAAATAACCACCGTTGTCAATCCTTTTGAGAATATCTACATTGGCAAGATAGGATGGCTGTTCAGTATGAATCCTGTCATGCAGCAGGTGAGTTGGTTGGGCAATGAATACGAGACCTATCGCGACCGCCATCTCTACGGTCTTGTCACTCTTAATAAGAAAACGGTTGACGACCTCAGTGTGTCCTACGAGGTGCCTCAGGAGAATGGAAATCGCTATGATACCCGATGGGTGGCCCTCACAGCAGGAGAATCGGGCATTTTGGCAACTTTCGATGCTCCTTTTGACTTTTCTGTCCGCAAGTTCAGCGACCAGCAGATTTACGATGCGCCCCATCTCAGCTACCTTGAGCCTGAGGACCATATTACCCTCAATCTCGATTACGAGAACCAAGGTGTGGGTCAGTCGCCAGGGCGTGCTGATGTGCTGGAACCCTACAGGGTAATGCTGCGTCAGGTAACCTACACACTCAGCCTACAGCCCGTCAACCTTGCTACAGAAGAGCCTACAGTGCTGAGTGGCAAGCGCATGCAGACAGCGCCGTTCACCCCTCAGCTCACCACCTTCGATTCCAGTGCCTTGATTCCCGAATCATACCCTGTAACCCTGCGTAACGGCATGACCAATCTCTACCTGACCACCGATGGCAATAAGGCCATTACCGACACGCAGAGCAACAAAGGCGAGAATACAAGCTTTTGGCTTGAACACCTGAGCACTGGAGCGTATAAAATACTTGATGGTAACAAGAAGCTTTGTTTTACAGCTACTGGAACGGGAAATGGGGCATCTATAGAATTGCAAGCCTACACGGGAAGCCTGTTGCAGCAGTGGCAGATAGAAACGGACCTGGACGGTACCACTCTCATAACCAACCGCAGCACGGGTAAGGCTATGGATATGCACGTAAGTGAACACCGCATTATTCTATGGGATAAGAATGGAGGCACCAACCAGCAATGGTTCTTCTCTGAGCACGAAACTGCTATTGCCCAACCGCACGCTACAGTCAGTTCAGGGGTACTCTACAATCTGTCTGGCCAACCTATCTGCCAGAATACTACCGTGCAAGACCTTACCTCGCAATCTTCGGGTCTGTATATCCTTAATGGCACCAAGATTCTGATTCCATGAGTACGGAATTTTTCTAGTGTAATAATATATAATTAAAGAAAAAACATTACATAGAACGAGGGGCTTTCTGACCCCTCGTTTTTCCGTATTAATAGAAACACTTGCTACTATACGAGAGCGCAAAAATTCCCTAGTGTGGGAATAATTTTTCCCCAGTATGGCGGCAAAACGTATATCAACGGCAATGTGGAAAAATCCTTACACTGCTTTCTTGCTTGTGACAATTGTGACAAAGGACAGTGCATTTTCTGTGCGTATTCAGAAATTCAGTATTCAGTTATTCAGTTTCTTTATAGTGTTTTTGTCTTACCCTGAAAAACGTCTTTTTGATTCAACGTTTTTCAGGGTAAGACACTGTCCAATTGTCACAATTGTCACACCCTATGGCGCTATTAGCGAAACGCCGTGTTACTGTCAGTAAAACGCCGTATCTCTACCAGCGAAACGCCGTATTGCTATCAAGGGGAATCTGTGAGCGCTTCTTTGCAGCCTCAGGAGTCTGCACGTGTTCTACCCAGGGGTCCACACGTGTACCCTCGAGGAGTGTACAAATGTAGGCTCTGGGAGTACTCCTTTATTCCTCCTTTATAGCAAGGGCCGAGTTAGTGGCAGGGGAGGACAAATCAGCTCGGAGTTGACAGCCCGTTTAGTTTGGCCTGACTGATTGTTAAATTGGAGTGAAAAGCCACCTTAAAATCAAATTATCTATGAAACTCTTCTCATTTTCAGATTCTCTTCGTATTTTTGCGGTGATTTAGTGTGCTCATCAATAAAGCATTGATTGAATTCCATGAAAATATTGTTCACTTTAAATTTTATAATATGGTAGCACTTATAACAAGATTTTTTACGTGGTATGTAAATTTCTTTGAGACAAATTTAATTTTGATAGCTATATTTTTTGTCCTTCTGATAGGGCTGGCTCGTACTAAGGTTGAAATGAGGTGGTGGGATATATACAGTTTGCTGATTGTCTTAGCTCTATGGTGCTTGGGAAAATTTTTATGGCTTCCATATCTTGCATAAGAGTCCTTTAATAAATCAGCGGGAGATAATAAAGATCTCTCGCTGATTCGTTAAATATAATAGAATTAACTATTCTCTGAATGGTAATGAAAATGTTGATGGTTGCAATCGTTTTTTTAGTAATCGTCATCTTCATCAATCTCTTCTTGTTCATTTTCTGCCCAATCAATTTCATCACAAGGCCATTCAAAATCACAATCAGGACAAACGTATTGAACGCCATCGCAATATGCGTTATCCATGTGGCAGTTAGGACATTCTGTAGTCATATTTATAAAGTTTAAATGTTAATATTATGTATAGCTAATAATACTATACTGATTCATTATTATCCTCTATATAATTTATTTTTGTGCGCATATAAGCAATTTGGATGACAGCAGGAATTGTAACACGATATGCAGGACCGGCAATATCTATAGCTGTCCAGATAGTTGTAATAGCCCAGCCTATTGGACCTGCAAACACGCTCAGCCAACGTGTTAATGTTGCATTTGCGGCAAATGACAAACTGCGTCCAAGAAGTGTTCTGCATACAGCATTTGCTACGATAACAGCTAACTTGTATGCAGCGAAGCCTCCTTTCTTTATAGCTATCTGTATTGCCGCAATCATAGCCTGCTTGCCGAAACCTTGATGTGGAATGTTCATTTCGTTTATCATTTTTTTGAGTTCCTCATCATTCATGTTGTCAAGTGAGTCTATAAATGTTTTCTGTAACAGATTATACTCTATTACTTCAACAGAGGATTCTGGATTGAAATTGACTTTCATCTTCTTGCATACATCTATAAGCAATTCTTTGTAATCAACTCCACCTCCTCTCAGAATGTTCATGAAAGTGTTTCCTCCAAAGCGCTGCAGCTCATCTGCAATATCTTCACACATTAACTGCAATTGGTTTGGGTAATACTTTTTGTAGCATTCTTTAATTGACAATTCCTCGGTTAAGGTTGCCTGGGTCAGATAATCAACAAGTACCTTCAGGTCAGCGTTTTCTGCATTTCGCATGAATAATAGATCTTTGTCCATAATTTTGTTTTCATTAAGTGAATTGTTGTTTTCAATACTTTCTTCTTTTTCGTTTTGCTCTCTCAGCACAAAGTCTTCGCAGTCGTTCATGTGGCGAAGTGTGTATTCGTCATACAAATCATTTCCCACTTCGCAATATTTGCAATCAACATTGTGAGCACAGATTCTGCATAAGCTATTAACGTCTTTATTCATTTTGTTATTTTTGAGAGTATCCCTCTCTGGATCTTCCTTTAGACCCTTTTAGTTAATAATTGATGTCAAAACAGACACCAGACTCATTCATTTGAATCTGGTGCAAAGGTAAATCTGAAAAGAGGGGCGTGAAATAGACGTCTATAAAAAAATCACTTTGGCTCAAATAATTTTATCAGCGTTTCCTTGGCTTTTTTTCTATAATGCTTTTTTGCTTTTTCTTTATCATATTCAGTACCGGTAGGATTAGAATATTGTTTCTTGAGGTTATCATTGAAAGGCTCTCCTTCCTTATTCACAAAAATTTTTGTTATGTGTTGCCAGGGAACGTGCACTTTGTCTTTATCTCTTTTATCAAGTTTTATCAATCCAATGTAGTCACAAAATTCTGCCCATAAAAACGCGAACTTTAGATTTGACATTTTTACTGTCCAACCTTTCTCGTAGATGTCGTTTTCCTCAAGAAGATCGTTGTTAAGTAAATATTCCTGAAAGTCCCGAAAAGATTTATAGTTGTCATTACTCTTTAGTGATTCTACAAACTCATTATATGCGTCGTTGGTAAAAGCTGTATTTGTCTTTATCTTTTTCTCTTCTATTATATGTTGTTTGAAAGTTTCACCATTAAGGAATTTCTGATAGATATTTCTAATAACCATTGTTGCTCTGGCACCCACTTCTATGATATTTTCATCTTCATAAAGGGAAATCCAAAAAGGCCAATAGGTGTTATCATTGGCATTGTCTGTCGGTTTAAAACGATGGGTGAAGTCTTTATCTGGAAAGATGTTGTTTAAGACATAAAGCACTTCATTAATGATGTGATTCCATTCATCATCAAATATGGCGATTTCCTCATCTACGTTGCCTTTTAGAATAAGCCCTTTACATCCATAGTATATGCCGACTGTAGGTTGCCATATGTCATATTCGATAAGAAACTCATAAGCTCGATGTCCATCTTTGCTATACAATGTCTCTAATTTGTACATCATGTGATTAGGGGCTTTGTTTCCAAGAAAACTGTCATCACGATGGAAATCTGTACAATTATCCAAAATTCGCATCTTAGCTTGCAAACTTTTAGAGGCTGCTTCTGTTAGTTTTCTCCAATAGGCCTCATTAACTTCTGTTGGTGAATATGCCATATGATATTAGATGTTTGATGAATAGGAATAGTAAACATTCTTTTTGTACTTAATACACGCAACGTGCCAGAATCTTTTGTTCTTATATGCAAAGATACAATTAAGCTTGAGACGTACAAAATATATTCATAGTTTTTTGTTTGAGTTGAAATCCAAGTAGTTTGCACGTTAAATACTCCTCGAATTCAGCGTAAATCCGATGGGTTTGGAGGCTGAATTCCCTATTTATTTGTACCTTTGTGTACAAAATAGCTAAAAACCACCCAATGAAAAGAGAAACCTATGAGCGGCAACGGGCATTTGCAGGTGAATTGAAGCCTTCAATGAAGCGCCGTTCCTTGGATCATGATTACCATTCACGCCGTATATATATGATAACCCTTGTGGTGGAAGGACGCCGTCCCTTGTTGGGGCATCTTGTTGGGGATGTCAATGCTGAACGTGGGACGGAGGCCTATCCTCACGTGGAGCCTACACCGCTTGGTGCAGCTGTTATGGATGTTTGGAACTCTATCCCTTCTTACCACCCAGAGGTGAAACTGATAGCTTTCCAGCTTATGCCTGACCATATACACGGTATTCTGTTTGTTACCCGCTACCTGCCGGAGGGACTGGGGAAGGTGGTTCTTGGCTTTAAGCAGGCGTGTAATAAGGAGTACCGGAGGTTGTTTATGAATGTTGCTGTGGCACAGCAACAAACAGGACGAAGCCAGCAACAAACAGGAGCATCCCAGCAACAACCATCCCAGCAGCCTCTTGACCGTTATCATGGTCTTTTATTTGAGCGTGGGTACAATGATAGCATATTGCTGCGTGAAGGACAGTTAGAAAACATGAGGCGCTACCTTGCTGATAATCCTTTCCGCTTAGCCATGAAACGGGCCAGGCCTGAGTTTCTGCGTGTGAGGTTGGATGTTAATATTTGTGGTTGCAGCTGTTCCGCAGTCGGCAATATGTCCCTGTTATCAGCCCCTCGCAAATTGCGTGTCCGTATATCGCGTAGCATAGACCCAGCCTTGCTGGAACGGGAAAAGGAAAGCCTGCTGGCTGCTGCACGCGAAGGTGCTGTACTTGTTTCTCCGGCTATCAGTCCTGGTGAGAAAGCTATTATGCGTGCTGCCTTTGATGAGGGATTGCCTCTTGTCACCCTCCTTGATAATGGACTTGACCCAATATCAAAACCTAGCGGTGAACGTTTCCGTGCCTGTGCCGAGGGCCGTCTTCTGCTTCTTTCGCCCTTCCCACACAGGAATAATCACATCACCATCTCCAGGGCCACTTGTGAAATGTTAAACGCCCTTGCATGGGATATCTGTAAAGTGCCATCATGAAGCAAAAGGTAATTCTGATTAAGAGGCATCCTGGGGGGAAGTCCTATCTGGCTATTTGCCTGTTTGGGCTTGTCTTTGCCGTCAGGCCGCTGAGCGAGGTTGAGTACAACCACGAGCGGATTCATGCGGCTCAGCAAAAGGAATTGCTTTACCTGCCCTTCTTCCTTTGGTATGTGGTGGAGTGGCTGGTGCTATTGGTAAAATACAGGGACAGACGGAAGGCGTACTTCAATATCCGTTTCGAGAAAGAAGCATATAATCACCAGAAGGATCTGCAATACCTGAAGAAACGGAGGCACTTCCGATATAAATAACCGAAATTACTTGTTGTAAAGCTCCTGAAGCACCTGAACGGCTACGTGGGTGCGATAGTGTGAGGTCTCGAAGTAGTTGTGGAAATCAGCATTCCACCTATTGGGACCTGAGAAGTCATGCACATTATCTGCTCCGAAGCGTTGCTGCAGGGCATGTACATCAGCAGGATTGAGCTTTACCTGGTTGTAAAGGGGGCTGATGATGATATGGCACTGTGTATGATGTCTGCGGAAGGTACTGGCTATGGAATCCAATAGTTCCAGATGCTGGGCTTTGAGCACAGGGGCAGAGACGGAATCAGGGAACTGAGCGCCCTGGAACAGACTGATACGCTGAGACGTGTAATAGGTTCCTGAGGCTATCTGCTGCTCCATGGGTTGGAAATCGCATTCGTTGCTGATAGGGTCGTAATCGAAAAGGTCCTCGCTGAGCATGCTATTCTCCAGCATATAAGGTCGCAGGGTATGGAAAAGACGATAATCCAACAGGGCACACATGTACTTGACATTCAGGAAAGCCCTGAGGTTGTACCAATGGAAGGATGCCCAGTTGCGGTAGCCGGTAAGGGCAGGATCCGACTCGCACAGATGCCAGTGCGGACTCTGGATACGGCTCAGCAGGTCGGCATCGCAGACAAAGAGCACCTGTTGCAGTGTATCGCCCTTGCTGTCTATCATTCGTACCTTGTCCCAGATGCCCTGCAATGATTCCGCTGCAGCATCGAAGTGGTAGCATTTGCTGTCTGCCGGCAGATGTTTCTGCCATTCAGAGACAGGATAATATACGCTGCGTGAGTTGCCGAAGATGAAGGCATTGTAATGCTCTTGGGGCTGACGGTGCAGGTAGTTCTGAGTGCCGACGTGTGAGGGGTTCAGCGATATGCCGTCCGACTTACCCGTAGGGTAGTAGTTATTGTAGCTCCAGACGACCTTGAAGGGGTCTGTAGCGATGTATATAGCCAGCAGCAATACAAGGGGCAGGCTGAAAAGTACCAGTGTTTTTATGAAACGTCTCATAGGCTGCGGCTTTTAGAATTGGAAGTACATGAACTGGCTGCCTGCCGTTCCCTTAATAAATATGGTAAAGAGCAGGATGTAATAGATAAGCCATCGTGCCCAACGTTGTCTGGGCAGTCGGCAGTCGTGCCATTCAGCCCATAGCATAAAGGCAACAAAGAGCAGTATACTCTTGCTATAGTCGGGGATGGAGAAGTCCATCGTGCAGAAGATACGCTTGATGTAGCAGAGCGAATCCCCAAGATTGCCTGTATGGTAGAGTACACGTCCCAAACTAACCAGCAGGAAGGTAAACGCAATCTTCATGCCCTGAACCATACGGGAACGCAGGGTATTGGCGATGATAACCTCGCCATTCTTGGGACGACGAATCCAATGCATGCAGTAGGGTATAAAGAGCAGTCCGTGGTACAGTCCCCATGTCAGCCAAGGCCAACCGGCTCCGTGCCAAAGGCCGCAAAGCAGGAATACTACAATGGTGTTGCGGAGGTTAAGGATGTTGCTGCATCGGCTTCCGCCCAAGGGGAAATAGACATAATCCCTGAACCATGTGGTTAGCGTGATATGCCAGCGACGCCAAAAGTCGGGAATGCTGGCTGCCAGGTAGGGATTGTTGAAGTTCCTGGATAGGCGGATGCCAAACAGGCGGGCTGTTCCGATGGCTATGTCGCTATAGCCTGAGAAATCGGCATAAATCTGGAACGAGAAGATAAAGGCACCATAGAGTAGGGACAGTGTCCCCAGTTGCTGGTAATCATGGAAGATAAAGCCCGCTATGACGGCGCAGTTATCGGCAACAATCATCTTCTTGAAGAGTCCCCACAAGATGAGGCGTCCGCCCTCAACGGCTTGTGGATAAGAGAAGGTGCGTGCCTGCTTCATCTGAGGCAGCAGGTCGGAGGCGCGTTCTATGGGACCAGCCACCAGTTGGGGGAAGAAGCAGATGTAGGCTGCAAAGGGCAGCAGATTGCGTTCGGCCTGAATCTTACCCCTATAGACATCTATGGTATAGCTGAAAGCCTGGAAGGTGTAGAAACTGATGCCAACAGGCAAGATGATGTGCAGCAGGGGCCAGCTCACCTCCCATCCGAAGGTGGCAAGCAGACGGGAAAACCCATCGATAAAGAAATCCAGATACTTGAACGTACCCAGAATAATCAGATTGGCAACAATATTGAAGGCACTGGCAATCCAGGCCTTGTGCCTGTTGCCCAATGCCTGTTGCTCCTCTATGATAATAGCCGTATAATAACTGCACAACGTGGTAAAGATGATGAGAAAGAGGAAACGCCAGTCCCACCATCCATAGAAGATATAGCTGGCCAGAATAAGAAAGGTATTCTGCCAACAAAGCCTGTTGTGCAGCATCCAGTAGATGCAAAACACAACAGGCAGGAATAAGGCGTATGCTACGGAATCAAATGCCATTCAGTAGCACAGATATTACTTCTTTTTGCCCTTGGGGGCTTTTGAGAGGTCAAGAACACGTACGTTGCGGAACTTCAGGCCGGCACCATGACCTAAGAATCCAATGTGACCGGTCTTGTTGAACATACCGGGATGGTTGCGGTGGTCAACGGTATAGGGGTTGTTGTTGCTGCCATCGGGGGCTACGTTATGTCCCTGGCAAGCTTCCTTGATGTCGCCGTCTACGATAACCTCGCCGTTAACAGTAACGGTGATGTGGTTACCCTGAACGCGGATTTCCTCCTCGCTCCACTCGCCCAGAGGCTTGTGCTTGATACGCTTGGCAGGGATGACACCATAAACGGAGCCGTGAACCTGATACTCGCGCAAGCCGGCATACATAGGAGCATCGTGATCCAGAATTTGGCACTCGCACATACCTTCGTAGGCTGCATCTACGCCCATAGGAGTACGGATACCCACACCATTGTTGACACCTGGGCGCAGGAAGCAGAACTCGAAGCGGAAGATGAAGTCGCGATACTCCTTCTTTGTGTAGAGGTTGCTCTCGTTGCCATAGTTAGCTGTTACGTTGATGCAACCGTTAATGGGCACATAACCAACCTTGTTACCAACAAAGTTATCCAGGTTGGTACCATCGAACAGCAGCTCGAAGCCTTGCTTCTTTTCCTCGTCAGAAAGAACATAGACGGGTGAGGGCTGCAGCTCAGAGATAATCTTCTTGAGCTCATCCACTGCATAGCCGTCATCAGCTGTGCCGTGAGCCTTGTAGAGGGCCATAGCCTTGGTGAGGTTCTCCTTTACAACTTCGTATTCAATATCCTCGTTGGTCTTGTTGATAATATCCTTCTCGGCCGTAGCAGCGATGTAGCCCAGATTCTTGTCGTCGAGGTACTTGCCAGCCAACAGGAAGGCATTACGGTTAGGTGTCTTACCCAGAAATTTAAGGATGGTCTTCTTCTGGTCATCAGACTTGGCAAGCTGCATGGCAGCATTCAGGCCATCGTAACGTGAATCGGCATTCTTCTGATAGTTGCCAATCAGGTTGATATAGCCGTTCAGTGCGTTGTTGTCGCCCTTCTTGGCAGCATCCAGCAGGGGAGCAGCAGCACGTGTGTTGGTGCTCTTCATCAGAGCGTTGATAGCGGCGGTTGTACCAATCTTCTTCAGCTCGTCGACAGACTCGTTGGTATTGGTAGCAGCCAGAATGGGGTAGAAACGCTCCTTGTTGGTAGCTTTCTTCATCTCGGCACTTACAGCCTCGTACTGCTCCTTGGCACCAAGGCTCTTAAGGCTGGCTGAGAGGGCCTTCTGGTAATCTCCTACCTGAGCAGCGCCGGCAGCATCCAGCAAACCTGCAACCTTGCTGATATCACCCTTGCCAACAACACCACGCAGAGCTGTCAAAGCGGTAGCGTTATCTTTTGCCAAATCAAATACAATGGGAGCTGCACTCTTGATGCACTTGGCAGCAGCAAACTCAAGCAGACGGTTCTGCTGGTCGCCTGTGGTAGCCTTCAGGGCCTCTGTCACCTTGCCAGAGATGTCGCCCTTGAAGCTAAGCAAAGCATTAAAGGCCTCTTCCCAGTTGTCGCCACCTAACTGAGCAATCAGAGCTGTAGCGGCATCATCGCCACCAATCTTACCCAATGCCTCGATGGCGGCAATGGCGGGCTTGCCACCCTGTGTGAGGACCTTGGTGAGGAAAGCCTTCTGGCTTTCCACCTTGTTGTCACCCAACCAGTTGATAATGTCGGCCTTGCCCTGCTCTGTCTGAGACTTGTACTTGGCAACTACCTGCTTAGCCAGATCATCTGTAACCAGATTGTTGGCTGTGGCAAACTTCAGGGCCTGCATGCGCAGGGCGTTGTCTTTGGTCTTGAGGGTCTTGACAATAGCAGGACCGGCATTAGCGCCCAGATTCTTCAGGTTGTCATAAGCCTGAGCATAAGGTGTTGCACCTGCATGCTGAACGAATTCGATGGGCTTCTCATCGCCTGCCAACAGACGAATCTGTGACTCAAGGAACTGTTTTACATACTGATCTGGAGCCTTGGGGGCAGCAGCACGGAGTCCGTCCAAAACAGCTTTCTTATACTTAGCGTTGGCAGAAGCAAAGTTGGTTACGCCATTGATGGCATACTCCATCAGATTGTTCTTAGCCTTCTCTGTGGGCTGCATCATACCAACCAGAATCTCGATTGACTGAGGAGCAGCCTTGGCAATGTCCTCCATCTCACGATTGAAGTCGGTCTGGTTCTGCAAAGGCATCAGTGCCAATGCATCCTGCACAATGGTCTGTGTGGTTCTCTGTCTTCCGTCCTGTGCAAAGACGGGAGTTGTGGTGACCGTCAGCATCAGAACGGCCAGCAGTAATATATTTAGAATCTTCTTCATTGTAATATTCTCAATTATGAATTATGAATTGTGAATTATGAATTGGCCCTTAGATCATCTTTCCCCATTCACCACGCATAGGCTGGTTGACAAGCAGGTTGGCAGCCTCGTCGTTGATAAAGAGTTGTGTCTTGGGGTCGAAGTGCAGGGTACGGTTCAGACGCAGGGCGCATACACCCATATTGACGATGGTAGCACTGTGGTGACCGTTGGTCTCGTTCAGGGCAAACTGACGACGGTTGCGA
Source organism: Bacteroidaceae bacterium (assembly GCA_017619585.1). Next base: position 334,593 of record JAFZSA010000034.1, on the reverse strand, counting down.
ACGCACTCCAGGAAGTCGGTATTGCGTGGTTCGGGATCGGGCATCTCGTTGATGAGCTCCTGTACATTGGGGATGGTACACTCGAAGCCCTTGTAAACCTTACCCTTGGGACCTTCGATGTAGGGAACCTTACCTTCGCTCTCGAAGCCTTCTCCCTCCAGAATAATCTGGCAGCCGTCTTCGTAAGTATAAGTGATAGAACGCCAGATACCAACGGCATCGGGGTGCTGCTGAGGAGCGTCAACCTCTACCTTAACAGGGAAGGTATCGTCTTTGCCCAGGATGTACTGAACGGGGTCGATGTAATGCTGACCCATATCAGCCAAACCACCACCATCGTAGTCGAAGTAACCACGGAAGGTCTGGTGTGTACGATGGATGTTATAGGGCTTGTAGGGAGCCGGGCCTAGCCAGAGGTCGTAATCCAACTCCTTGGGAATAGGCTGCACTTCCAGATTCTCTTTTCCTACCCAGTAGAATTTCCAGGTAAAGCCTGTGGCACCAGAGATGCGAACCTTCAGGGGCCATCCCAGCAGACCGCTATCCACCAGCTTCTTCAGGGGCTTGACATCGGTACCCAGTCCGTAGAAGGTATCCTTGAAGCGGAACCAGGTGTTCAGACGGAACACGCGTGCATTGCGCTTAACGGCTTCCTCTACGCGCTTACCCTCGCCAATAGTACGGGTCATAGGCTTTTCGCAGAAGATATCCTTGCCGGCATTGGCAGCCTCTACCGACATCAGTCCGTGCCAATGGGGTGGGGTTGCAATGTGAACAATATCAACGTTGGGATCGTGAATGAGCTCGCGGAAGTCGTGATAGGCCTTCACTGTCTCATTGAAGTTCTTCTTGGCAGCTGCTACTGCTGAATCCAGATGCTTCTGGTCCACGTCACATAATGCTACCAAGCGACAAGACTGGTCACTTGCAAAGTGGTGACCAGAGCGTCCAATACCGCCTACACCGATGATACCACGTGTAAGCTGATCGCTGGGCGCAACAAAGTTGTTAGCTCCACCCATCTTACCCAACACCTCGCGGGGCAAGATACTGAACAGTGCCGATGCAGCAGCTGTCCTCTTAAGAAAAGATCTTCTGTTTAGTGCCATAATAGGGTTGTTTTCATAGAAAATTTATGATACATTGCGCAAATGTAGCTATTTCTATGGAAACATCCAAGAGAAACAAGAATTATTCCTTTTCTTGTTCGGGTTTTGTTTCTTCTTCTGGTTTTGGTGCATCCTCAGCAGGTTTTACCTTGTCGAAAAGCTTGTAGGTGGTACGCAGTACCCTGAATTCTGTACGACGGTTATAGGCGTGACAGATCTCTTGCTTTTCCACATCCTCTAAGCGCAGGATGAAGGCCTCTGTAAGTGTGTCGCCCTCGTTTAGGAAGTCGTTCTGTTCGGCTATCTTACGTGTTACCACCTTGGGGCGTTTCTCGCCATAGCCGACGGGGGTGAGGCGTTCTGCCTCTATGCCGTGAGCTATCAGGTAGTTGACAACGCTCTCGGCACGACGCTGGCTCAGTTTCTCGTTATATTCGTCCTTGCCACGGAAGTCGCAATGCGAGGATAGCTCTATGGTAACGTTAGGATTCTCGTTCAGCAGGTCCACCAGACTGTCCAGCGCCTGTGTGCTGTTTTCTGTAAGGGCAGCGCTGTCGAACTCGTAGAACACGTTGCGGATTAGCACGGGGTTGTTGATGCTGGCCAGCGGGAATTGCAAGACGAACTCCTGACTGACGCTGCTGGTATCAACATGCAGCTCCTCCTTGTGGTTCAGATAACCGGGGCACGTTCCTAGGAAGACGTAGTCCACGTTGGGCGTAACCTCCTGAACAAAGGAGCCGTCGCCATGAACGCTCAGCTTTTGGTAGGTACCATCGTTGCCTACCATATAGACAAGTCCCTCGGGCAGCTCATAGCCGTCCTTCTCGTACACCCATCCCTTAACGGTATGAATGACCTCTGGGCATTCAAAAGACATGATATGGTCCCATCCTCTGGCATCGCCTCTGTTGGTACAGAAGTAGCCTCTGTTGTGCAGTCCCTCGAAGGTCATACCAAAGTCGTCTCCGCTGCTGTTCATGGGAACCTTCAGGTTCTCTATCTGCCAGTTGCCTGTGATGGTGTCACGTTTGGCCTTGAAGATATCCAGACCGCCCATACCTACATGTCCGTTGCTGGAGAAGTAAAGTTCTCCGTTGGGACGGAAGGATGGGAACATCTCATCTCCTTCTGTGTTGATGGGCTCGCCTACGTTCTCAACGCCTCCTAAGCCACCACCCTCCATCAGGGCAATGCGCCAGATATCCTTTCCGCCATAGCCACCGGGCATATCGCTGGTAAAGTACAGCCATCTGCCATCGGGTGAGACGGTAGGGTGGGCGTAGCTGGAGAGAGTATCCTTGGTAATCTGTAGCAACTGAGGCTTGCTCCATGAGGCATCGCTACGCTGACTGGTGTATATCTCGGCATAGCGGGGATAGTCCGGGTCATAGGTGCAGCGGGTCAGGTACATGGTCTTTCCGTCAGGCGAGAAGCAACAGGCTCCCTCATCGTATTCGCTGTTCAGGTCGCCTTGTGCCATCTCGGGAACTCCCCATTTCCCCTTGTCGTCTTTCTTGCTGAAGAAGATATCCGAACTCTTGGTTCCTGTGATACCGCTCATCTCGTCTCCTGTAGCCTGAGGGCGTGTGGTGGAGAAATAGAGCTGGTCGGCATCGCTGCCCAAAAGCATGGGCGAGTAATCGGCACGCCTACTGCTCAGGATAGGTTCCTTCTTGATGCTGTAAAGTGTGGGTTTGTTCTTCCAGATAGGAGCCTGCATACAACCCTGAAGGCCGTTGATGGCAAGTTGAGCCTCAGGCACCATCTCCAGATAGGCTTTATAGTTCTTTGTGGCAGTCTTATAGTCGCCTTGCTTTTGCTGCAACTGAGCCAGATAAAGCCAGGCTAATGTGTCCGGATAATTGTATCGGATAGCATTCTGGTAGGCGCCAATGGCCTTGGCACTATAGTTTATTTTCCTGTAGCACTCTGCCATCTTCCAGGCACGGATGCCACGTTTCTCCCTTTCTGTGGTCTTGGTGCGGGCGTAGGCTTTCTTGTATTCGGCAGCAGCGTCAAAGTATTCGCCAATGGCATAGAACTGGTCGCCTTTCTTCATGTGGTTGTCGGCTCCGCAAGACGAAAGCAGGCATCCTCCTACAACAGCCAAAAGAAGATAAAAGGAGAAAGAAGGAGATAAAAGACAAATGTGTTGTCCTCTATCTTCCGATGCTGATAAGCGTCTGTCTTCCTTTATCTTCCTATATCTTCCGAACATATTAAACGTGAAGTATTCTATATAATAACGTATAGCTCCTACTTTTTATTGCCTTTCTTGGTTTTTACGGGTTCAACGGTTATGCTGATCTGACGGGGATTCCTGTCGTTCAGCACTGATGTAACGATGTCTGTCACCATTTGCTTGAGTTCCTCCAGGAAGGTCTTTGCCTGATATTCCTTGCGCTCTATCATTCTCAGTTTCTTCTCCCAAAGACCTGTCAGCTCAGCGCTCTTCAGTAGCTCCTCGTGGATAATCTCAATCAGTTCCACACCAGTTGGGGTGGCCCAAAGGCTCTTCTTTTCTTTGCGGATATAGTGACGACGGAAGAGCGTTTCTATGATGGCGGCACGGGTACTGGGTCGACCAATACCGTTCTCCTTCAGCGCATCACGCAGTTCCTCGTCTTCTACCATCTTACCTGCTGTTTCCATAGCGCGGAGCAAGGTAGCTTCGGTATAGGGTTTGGGAGGTGTTGTCCATTTGTCGGTGAGCGATGGAATGTGCGGACCGCTCTCACCCTTTTCGAAGATAGGGAGCGAAGCTTTGTCGTTTTCTGCCTCATCATCAGGCTTCTCCTCGTTCTCTGCTTTCTTGAAGACAACCTTCCAGCCTTCATCTGTGGTAACACGTCCGTTCACACGGAACAGGACGGATTCTTCCTCTGTCTTCTTAACCTCACCAATAACGGTGGTAGTCTCGAAGAGGCAGTCTGGATAGAAGGCGGCTATGAAGGCACGGGCAATCAGGTCGAACACTTTCCACTCCATCTCTGTAAGTCCCTGTGGAGAGACGCCAGTGGGGATGATAGCATGGTGGTCTGTTACCTTGCTGTTGTCGAATATCTTCTTGCTTTTCTTCAGAGGCTTGCCGCCCAGCGCCTTCACAATCTCGGCATAGGGTTGTGCGCCAGCGTTCTTGGTCAGGAACAGACCGTTCATAATCTGAGGGCACTTGGGATATACATCATCCGGCAAGAACGTGGTATCAACACGTGGGTAGGTAGCAAACTTCTTCTCGTAGAGGCTTTGTATAACGTTCAGCGTCTGGTCGGCACTGAAGCCGAACTTCTTGTTGCAGTCCACCTGCAGGCTGGTCAGGTCATAGAGGCGGGGAGGGGTCTCAAAGCCCTTCTTCTTGGTAACAGAGATAACGGTAAAGGGCTTGTCCTTGATGGCTTCCAGCGCATCCTTACCCTCCTGTTCGGTGGCATATTCCATCTGTCGGTAGATGGGACCCTTGCTCTTCATTGTCTTGCCCTGCTTGGCTGCTTCGGCAATCTCGGCAGCCTCTTCGGCTTCAGCCTCCTCATCGCGCATGATGGCGCTGAACTTAACATCCCTGTATAAGGTAGAAAGAATCCACGATTGGCGTGGAACGAAGTTCTCTATTTCCTTTTGTCTGTTAACGATAAGCGCCAGTGTGGGTGTCTGCACACGACCTACACTCAGCACCTGATGTTTGCCATAGGCATATTTCTGGGTATAGAGTCGGGTGGCGTTCATGCCCAGCAGCCAGTCGCCGATGGCACGCATCAGTCCTGCCTCATACAGGCTCTGGTATTCTGTCTGGTCCTTCAGCTTCTGGAAACCCTCGCGAATGGCTTCCTCCGTAAGGCTGCTAATCCACAGACGCTTAACGGGGCATTTGGCCATAGCCTTCTGCATGACCCATCTTTGTATCAGCTCTCCCTCCTGGCCGGCATCACCACAGTTGATGATCTCGTCGGCTTGGCTCATCAGGGAGGCTATGGTATTGAACTGCTTCTCCACGCCCTTGTCGGCTTTCAGCTTGATGCCGAAGCGGGGGGGAATCATGGGCAGTTGGCTCAGGCTCCAGCTTTTCCAGAGGGGTGTATATTCATGGGGCTCCTTCAGCTCACAAAGGTGACCAAAGGTCCATGTTACCTGATATCCGTTACCTTCCATATATCCGTCGTGCGAGGTGTTGGCACCCAGAACGTGGGCTATATCGCGGGCTACGGACGGTTTCTCTGCTATACAAACAATCATTCGTCAGTTCTTTTTACCCGACAAAGGTATAATAATTTTCTGATTAAACAGGGGTTTTCTCCTCAGAATCCTCTTTAAGAAGTGATTTGTAAAGTTCCTGATAGCGCTGTGCAACTTTTATATAATGATGGTGTTGCTGTGCGAATTCATAGCTTTTTCTTTTCAGCTCAGGAATACGCTCAGGGTGCAGGACAAGGTTCTCCAGTTCCTCGTAAACCGACTCATAGCAGGGCTTTACGTTGACAATGGGATGCCGTTCCGTCTCATTCAGCAGCTCGTACATCTCAGGCTCACCTCCACCCACGCAGATGATGCCCTTGGACAGAGCCAGCAACCCGTTCATGGCTGGGGTGTAGCTGTACAGCTGGTCTATGAGCACATCCTGGTCCTGCATCTTCCGGATGTATTCTGTGTAGGGCAGGTTCTCTACTATGGTGAGCTTCACCTTGTCGGGGTATTTGGCAGCGATGTCTTCTGCTGCCTTGCGCATGATATCCGTTCCCTTGTACTTGGAGCGTTTACGTTGTATCCCCAGGAAGATCCGTATCTTGTCTCCTACCTTGAAGCCGTCTGTGTATCCTTCCTCAGGGATAATAGGCAGAGGCATGTAGGTGGTCTTGTCCTTCCAGTATTGCTGGTAGCAAAGCCAGTATTCGTACAGTACGGGTGTTATGGCATCGCATGTGCGGGCTATGTATTCATTGAATTCTTTGTTCAGGGGGAGGGTCCATTCCTCGTATTGCTTCTTGGCATAGGGGAAGGTCAGCCGACGGTCGGCAGAGCTGATGTTGAAGTCGCTGTAACGGAATAGCTTCAGGTCGCAGCATCCGTGAACCCAATAGTAGTCGTCGCCCAGGGCGGTCATCACAACCCTTTTGTTGTGCCGTCTCAGGTAATCGTATATCCAGCGCAGCTTTTCCTTGCGTAGTGTCATGAAGTTGGGACCTACCAGCTGTACAATGTCATAGCCCCTTAGTCTGGGCAGTAACAGCAACACCTGTATCAGGTACCGGATGCTTCCCCATTTGCCTGGCTTGCGGTCTAATAGTATATCTTGGGGGAATTCGCGCCAACGCAGTTTCTCGCTTATCACCAATGTCTTGTGCCCCAGTTCTCTCAGGCCGAGCGACAGGTTGTAGTGTGCCATTGAGGCGTCTCCCAGGAAAAGTATCTTCATATTCTGTTGTTCCTCTTTTACTTCCAGCGAAGCTTAACTCCTATTTTACTCCTTTTTAATACTAACGTGAATAATGGTCTGTAAATTGTGATTCCTGGCATCGAAATTTGGTAGTATGTGAAATAATGGATATCTTTGCCTGTGAATTGTATCATCAAAACATGAAATTGCATTCAATCTTACACACCAACTGGCCAGCCACTTTCCGCCTGAATTATCATGCAGGAGGATGGAGGGCTGTGATGCGTATGCCCATCAGGGTGTATGGCTCTCTGAAGCTGAGACTCCAGGGAAAGATTATCCTTCCTGCCAATGCCCAGAGGAATATGGTAATCATAAATGCCGACTTCGAGGACTATACGGCTCCTGCCGGTAGGGCAGAGGTGTGTATCCTGGGAACTTGGCAGATAGACGGCTTCCTGCGTATAGGTCCTGACTCTTGTATCTATGTTAATGATGAGGCTCTTCTGCAGTTCGGGTCTGACATCTATATTGCCAGGGACTCCCGAATACTCTGTTACAAGCATATAACGTTAGGCAGTAATGTGCTGATGGGCGGGACGTATGTTACAGACAGCTCGCACCATCATATTTATAAGGCAGGAACAGTACAGCCCATGTACGGTGATGTGTTTGTTGGCAACGATGTCTATCTGGGCTTCAGGACAATCTTGCTGAAGGGAACTGTTATCCCAGCAGGGTCTGTGGTAGGAAGCGGAGCCGTATGTGCTTCGGATTTCAGCAAGGAAGGGGCAGAGAAGCTCCTGATCTGTGGAAACCCTGCCGTTGTGAAGGCTCAGGATGTAACAGCCAGGTTTTAGATATTATGAAGAGAATCTCCTTTATCGTCACGTATTACAACGAGTCGCACCAGATGCTGCAGGAATGCGTTCAGAGCATTCTCTCGTTGCCTTTGCGACCCGAGGATAGGGAGATTCTGCTGATAGATGATGGCAGCAAGGTTCCTGCTCCCCAGTTCGAAGGGGTTACAGTTGTCCGCCAGGAGAATCAGGGACTGTCCGCTGCACGCAACAAAGGCATAGAACTGGCGCAGGGCGAATATATCCAGTTTCTGGATGCCGATGATTTCCTGCTGACGGATGCATACCGGCAGGTACTTGACTTGCTTTCTGCCCGTCAGCCGGATATGCTGATGTTCAGCTTTACGCATAGCATTCCCAAGGAGAATAGGCTGAAAGGTGTTGCGTTGTTCAGCAGTGGAACGGATTTCCTTAGGACCCGCAACATGCGAGCCACGGCCTGGGGCTATCTGTTCCGTAGGAGCATCCTGGGCGACCTCCGTTTCTATCCGGGTATATTGCACGAGGACGAGTTGTTCACGCCCCAGTTGCTGCTGATGGCAGGAAGCCTGTTGGTGGCAGATATCGCAGCGTACTATTATAGAATAGGTGCCGGTACCATCACGCACCAGCAGGATGCAACGCATATTCAGAAGAGGTTGCAGGATACATTGTTTGTTGTCAGGGAACTGAATAGTATGGCGCGGGTAGCCCAAGGAAAGGAACATGAAGCCTTGCAGCGACGTGTCAGCCAACTCTCTATGGACTGCATCTATGATTGCTGGATGCTGACCCGTAGCATGAAGCGCGTATTCTCATGCCTCCGTTCCCTCAGGTCGGACGGTCTGTATCCCTTACCCCTCAGATGCTATACGCTTAAATACTGGATTTTTGCCTTAACCATAAACTGCCTATGCGTCTTTCTATAATTATTCCCTGCTATAATGTGGCTGATACCCTTCAACGGTGTTTGCAGAGCATCCTGATACAGCTGCCTCAGGATGCCGAGGTCATCCTTGTGGATGACGGTAGTACCGATGCCACCGGACTCATAGCCGAGCGCATCAGTGCCGAGAATGTGGCGGTGCGTGTCTTCCACAAGTCCAATGGCGGACTTTCAGATGCCCGCAACTACGGTATAGCCAAGGCCAGCGGAGAGTACCTGATGTTTGTGGACAGCGATGACGAGGTGGCTCCCTCTACCTTCTCTCCTGTGCTCAGGTACATGATAGAGCATCCTCTGGTTGATGTGGCAGAGTTCTCCATCCGTGTCCATTACGGACATGAGTCGGAATACCTGCAGGATTTTCCCCAAAGGATATGGCCCTCAGCCCGTGATTATTGGCTCAAGACCGAGGCATGGGAACATACATACGCAGTGAACAAGATCTACAAGAGGGCTTTTCTTCTTGATGCCAGATTCCCCAAAGGCCGTCTGTTCGAGGATATGTGGTTCTTCCCCGAGCTGCTGTCCAGAGAGCCCAGAATGGCCACATTGTCCTGTGGAATGTATCTGTACCGTTGGAACAATCAGGGACTGACCGTCAGTGCCGATGCCCATGACTTGCAGCAGCTGCTGGAGGGACAGATGCGGGCAGCCCGACTGATGAATACCAGCCTGCTCTCCTGTCACGGCTGGCGTCTGTACCGCTCTATGCTATGCAGGCAGATAGATATCTACAGGGCCACGGGCAAGATACTGTTGCCCTATCCGTTTGTAAAACTCGTTTGCATCCTCCATAAGAGGTTCAGGAAAAAAGATTCCTGATCAGAAAGAAGAAAGGAGCCGTGTGGGCTCCTTTCTTTGATTTCTTACAGAGGATATTCCTCGAAGGCGTATAGAACAGTTGAGAGATAGCGTTCTCCTGTATCGGGCAGCAATACCACAATCTTCTTGCCCTTGTTCTCGGGGCGCTTGGCCACCTGAATGGCTGCATAGAGGGCTGCACCGGCACTGATACCTACCAGCAGGCCTTCTGCCTGGGCAATCTCACGACCCGTGCGGATGGCATCGTCGTTCTCTACATCGAATACCTCGTCAATGACGTTGGCATCGTAGGTCTTGGGGACGAAGCCTGCTCCTATACCCTGAATCTTATGGGGACCGCTCTGGCCACCATTCAGCACAGGGCTGGACTTGGGTTCTACGGCAATAATCTTCACGTTGGGATTCTGCTCCTTCAGGTACTTACCTGTACCGCTGATGGTACCGCCTGTTCCTACACCACCAATGAAGATGTCCACCTTGCCGTCTGTGTCGCGCCAGATCTCAGGACCCGTGGTGGCATAGTGCTTGGCAGGGTTGGCACCATTCTCAAACTGCTGCAGGATCACACTGCCGGGAATCTCATCACGTAATGCTTCTGCAGCGCGGATGGCACCGGGCATGCCGTCCTTTCCAGAGGTGAGGCGCACCTCGGCACCGTATGCCTTTACCAGGTTACGGCGCTCCACGCTCATGGTCTCGGGCATGGTAAGGATAAGATGGTAACCCTTAACGGCGCTCACTAAAGCCAGACCTACACCGGTATTACCACTGGTGGGTTCTATGATAGTGGCGCCGGGCTTCAGGATGCCCTTCTGTTCAGCGTCCTCAATCATAGCCAGTGCTATGCGGTCTTTCACGCTACCGCCGGGGTTGAAAAACTCTACCTTTGCAATTACTGGGGTCTCCAGACCCTTAGCCTGTGAATACTTGTTGAGTTCCAGGAGTGGGGTATTGCCCACCAGCTCAGTCAGTTGTTTTGCAATCTTAGACATAATCTTATCCTTTCTTTATTAATCTATGGTTAATGTTGTCGTTATTACGTTATTTTTATTGGTCGCCTTTTGAATTTTGAATTTTTGAATTTTGAATTGAATCACGCTGCAAAGGTACGGCGATTTTCTCATTCCCGCAATCCCTTTGATGTGTCATTTAGCATACCATATGTTTGGTATATTGGCCAAAATGAGGTGTTATATATAATAATAAGGTACGGAAAACGTCTCTCTCTTCTCTTAATTGGGAAGTGAGGAGGCTTTTCTTTTATAGCTGGAAGGCGGTGTTGATATAGATGTTGCGACCTTTCTGGGGAATGTGATTCCAGTCGGAATAGGTGGAGTAATGGCAATCGAAAAGATTCTCCACGCCAAGATTCACTTCGGTGTACAGTCGGCCAAGGCGGAAATGACTGCCGATGTTCAGATTCCAGACGGCATAGCCAGGGGTGGGAACCTCGCCATACAGAGTGCCGCAATGGCTGTTGCGGGTCGCCAAACGAACACCGCACTGTGCAGTCAGGTTATGCCATAGGAACTGCAGGCTGCCCTGATAGGTCAGGGGGGCAATGAGCGGAAGGTGGGCTCCGCTGCTCTCGCGACCGTAGCTGTAGGTAAGGCGGTTCTTCCATGTGAGCCAGCGCAGGGGGGTATAGTCGGCAGTAAGGGTGGCGTTCACAATCTGTGCACTGGGCAGATTCTGATAAATCTTTACTCCCTCGGCTCCTATCGTCATAGCGGAAAGACGTGTGTCAGGACGGCCTATGATATAGTTCTGGAAGAAGAAGGCGTTGCCCTCGATTCCAATTGATAATTGAGAATCGAAAATTGAGAATTTGGCAGCGGCATTGACCTCAATGGCAGACTCGTTCTTCAGATGGGGATTGCCGATGTAGTCGTAACGGTCGAAGGTGTTGTTCAGGAAGTATCCGTATGATTCGGTGACTGTTGGGGCACGCATGCCCAAGCCGGTGCCTAAACTCAGTTGATAGTTGACAGTTGATAGTTGATAGGTGGCGGCCAGGCGGCCGATGAAGCGGTTATTGCTCCTGTCCATACCGGGGAAGTAGATGCTGAGCGCCTGGTAGCCTTCGTCACTGCCTATGTGCTGGCGCTGCCATGCTCCTTTGGCAGAGAGGCGAAGCTTACCTTCTGTCCCCCTGAAGGAGGGAAGACTGATATCGTCGGTCAGGGCTATACCTGTGTTGAAAGTCCCCACATCAGGCCAGGTGAGCATATACATGGGCGCTGCGCCGCCAGGGTACATGGTCATGTCGGCAAACAGGTTGTTGTAGTAGGCATCATAGTTCAACTGGTAATAATGTGCGCCCCTACTGCCTTGCAGCAGACTGTACAGTCCTGCCGTATGACTACGGCCCGGCATATCCATGTGTATGTTGACGTCGGGGCGCTGGGTGTCGTCCATATCGTGGGTGATATGGTTATAGTAAGCTTTAGCTTCGACACGGCGGAACCATCCCTCCAACTGCTCACGTCGGTATGAGAGTGATGTAATGATGCCCTCTGCTTTCTTCACATCCATATTGAGTGCCGGATAGCCGATGTCGTTGGCAATATCATAGATAAAGGTGCCCTCAAGGATATGATCGTCTGCAAGTTGCCACCCCAGATTGGTAAAGGCATTGGTCTTTTGGAACTGCGAGAAGGGAACCGACTGGTTGTCGCCTGCCTTGTAGTTGTCGGCATGACGATAGAACACGCCGAAGTTGGTATAGAAGCGATGTGACGAGAATGCGGCATCGGCACCATACACCTGTACGTTGCCGTTCGACTCGTAGCCAGCAGACACGTTGTATTCCGATGGCTTGGCATCAAAGCCTACACGCCTTAGCTTCAGATCCAAGCTGCCGCCGATATTACCCGTTGCCTGTGGATTTCCGTCGAGGCCGCTATTCAGGCTGATACGTTGCAGGTTGCCACTCTCTACGTAAGAGGTTACGGGATCCATCTTGTCGGTGCAGGCATAGAAGATCTTCATACCGTCTATGGTGGTGGAGACACGTTCGGTCTGCATGTTGTTGACGACAGGCTCCCAGGCATAGCTGCCACGGCGCACCATCTCAACCCCTGAGAGTTGGGCAAGGTGCTCGTCTATGCTGGCTACGCATCCTTTGGCAGTAGCCTTCTTGCCTTTGTCAATAGTAGCGGAAACGACCACCTCATTGATGGTCGTTTCACGGAGAATAGTATCGCTGGGGCATAAAAGCCCTAAGCACAAGGCCCATGTTATCATTGGCAAACAGGTTTCGTTATTAAATAGTGATTGTCCAGAACAGGTCGCTCAGTTCCTCGCCCCCTGCCACTGTATTGCCGTCGGCATCCTTAATGTGCAGGTGGATATCCCAGAGGCCCGTCATAGAGAGGTTCAGCTTACCCTGATAGCTGCCGTCGGGCTGACGGGTAAGTGCCTCGTTGTTAGGCGAAGTATGATTGCCCATGTCTGGCATGGTAGGATAGATGTCTATGCTGAACTGCTCCTCAGCCAGGGGATAGGGAGTCTTCTTGTCGGCTCCTTGCTTGGAAATATAGGCCTGGATGACGTTGTTGCCCGTCTGGAAGTTGTTGGGATTGACTAGAGAGAGGTAGTAAGTCTGCTCGTTGTATTTGAACGACTTAAGCCATGTCTGTCCCTGCGATAGTGCATCAACGTTTATTTGTGTAGATTCGTGGGTAACAGACTTGCCGTTTGTGCTGACCTTATAAGAGAGTTCCCAGAACCCATTGTCGCCGCTGCTCATGACGAAGGAAACCCAGGCCCGCTGAACGGCAGGGAATGTCTGGTCGTAAAGCGTGCTCTCCGTGATGGCAGGGGTGGAATGCTGCATGCCCATGGCCGTCATGGTCATCAGCGGTGTGATCTCCGTAACGGAGAAATCACGTACATATCCTTGGTTGGAGATCTTGGTCACGGCAAAGAACAGATCGTTATATCCTACATGCAGCTTTCCGTTGGCAGCAAAGACACTGACGGCATACTTGCTGTCTATAGTGTCGCGCAAGGATGTTATCTCCCTGACATAGCCGTTTTTCAGGAAGGAATAGGCCAGGAATGTTTCCTCGGCATTGCAGCATTCATCGTCCACCTCTGGGATGTTGATGGGAACAGGCCCGTCATCGGTATTGTTGCACGACCAGAACAGTGCGGCTGCAAGGAGGCTGATAATATAAGGTATATGTGTTTTATTCATAATCGCTGACATTATTGTGAGTTTTTATTTTGTGTTATCCTGTTTAGTCTGAGGCCAAGGAGCGATGGTGCTGGTCTGTATATCACCTTCGCGGAAGAGCACCTCTACCACCTTCTTGACGGCGCAGAGGTTGCAGCCGTCGCAGTGACTGAAACGGTATTTGCCGTATATATCGCCACATGCAACGGTGCCTTCCTGCGATTTGAACTCATCATATACCTCGCGAGCCAGACGCAAATGCTTCTCCTTGTCGCCGCTGGCATAAAACCCCAGGGCCATGATGGCACCTGTGAGGGCTCCGCAAGTACCCTGCGAGAACTCGTGGCCGATGCCGCCCGAGAAGCTGTCTGACATGCTGCGCAGCTGCTGTTCGGTAAAGTCGGAACCCAGCGTTGATGCTATGGCTGTGAGCGAGATGGCTGAGCATCCGTAGTGTTTACCTTGGCGGAGGGCTATCTGTCGTTGTGCTTCGGCTACAAGTGAATCCAGCGTTTCGTGAGGTGTGGTTGCCCGGAAGGCTGGCGGAAAGGCGTGCCGCAGTGTGTCGGCACTGACCGATTCCGCTGCCATGACCACGGGCACAGAGGCCAGTGTTGCCAATATGGTGAGTTGCTGATATCCCATGAGAAATTGGTTATTGGTTATAGACCAGTTATTGAGAATTATTTTTTCTGTGGCTTGAAGCTGCCGCGGACAATGCGGTGCTCAAAGGTCTGTGTGTCCTTGAACAGATTGTACATGGGGCAGATCTTCTCAACGGCCTCTATCCATTCCTTTACAGCCTGGTCGTTTTCGGGTGTCAAGGCATGTAGGGTGTAGCGCACATTCTGAGGGGCGATAGACAGGTTCTCGTAGCCCTTGCGTCCGGCACGTGGGTCCCATTCGGCCTGAACGGTCAGCGAGATAGAATCTACATCCAGTCCGCGCTCGGCAGCCTGACCCAGTGAGATGTGTGTGATACAGGTTCCCAGGATGCCAAGTACACCCTCTATGGAAGTCATACCCAGATTGGTGCCGCCCAGATAGGCAGGATTGTCGTGCAGAATCAGGTACTTGTCGTTCACCGTCAACTGGCGTACGCCGTTGGGGAAGACCTTCACCCAGGGACCTTGCTTCACCTCTCTGGGCTTGCGATCGGCAGCAGCTTTGTTGTTCTTGGCCAGTTTCTCCCATTTGGCACGACTTGCCTGCAGGGCTTGACGCTTTCCGTGGATGTATTCGCGCAGGCTGGCCAGTGTCTCGCCTCCTACCTTACGTTTGCGGGGGGAGTCCTTGCGGTCGATAATCAGCTGGGGTGTAACAGCGGCTTTCACTAGTGTGGCTACTGCCGAGTTCTGCTCTGCCAGCACGGCCAGTTTCTCCAGTTCGGCATCAGAGGCAGGAGAGTCAATATAAAGGGTGTAGAGGAAATTGCGGGGATAGGCTACGCGACCTGTGGGTTCTGTGTCCGGACGGCCATGAATCTCTATGGTCAGCGAGTCGATGTCAATGCCCAACAGGGCAGCCTGGTTCAGGTAGCTGTCGGCAAGGTCAGAAGCAAAGACGGCCTGAGCTGTTGTGGGGGTATCAACGCCCGAATCCTGTCCGCCGTGAGCATAGCCGCAATCGCCGATGTAATGGAACTCGCGGATGCGCAGTTCTCTGACGCCTGAGCGGTTCTTAGCCACCACATTGGCGGTTACTGTAACGGGTTGCAGATCTTCGGCAGGGATGGCGTTCCAGGCCAGCAGGGTTCCCCTGCGTTCCCTGAGGTGATTGCGGAGTGATGGGGCGTTCTTCTCCAACTGTTGTTTGTCGGAACTCTTCTTGAAAATATCTAAGACACCTTGTGCCTGTACTGTTGTAAACTGGATGGCCAGTGCTGCTATAATAATGTTTGCTTTCTTCATAATGGTTTGTTCTTTTTTAATGGTTTATTTGTTCTTTGCTTTAACTCTTTCTATTCTTCCGGATATTTTCTGGGCGTTGGTTACCAGATTGTAGATGGGGCATCCGTGTTCCGTATCTTCAACCAACTGCCTGATGACGGTTTCTTCGCGCGGACTGCTGATGACTACCCTCATTTCTATGTCTGTAGGGTAAAGTGGAACTGCCTCGTAGCCCTTTCGACCTGCACGTGGGTCAAATTGTGCTGTGAGTGCCACATTGATGGTATCTACTGGAATCCTGTTACGTGCTGCTGTTCCTTCTGCTACGTGTGTGAAGCATGATCCTAACAAACCGATGTGACTTTCTACTGCTGTGGGGCCAAGGTCATTGCCTCCGAACAGCTTTGGATGGTCCTGCAGCACTCTGTGGTGACGCACCTGCAATACAGTTACTCCCGTACTGGGGTTAATGAATGCCGATGGACCGTCAGGGCTCAGATAACTATCGGTCTGTGCCGGTGTGAAACGGTTAGCTCGCGAATAAGGGTAGTCGTAGGCATAGCCGCCGAACTTGGAACGGTCAGGGCGCTGTCCGCTCTCGCGTAGTTTCCTATTGGCTTCGCCTTTACGGGTTTCCCATTCTATGAACTCGCGTAATCCAGGCTGATAAGTTGGTGGGATTTCCAGATTCTCGGCACTTTGGTGATACTCCACCACAGTTCTCACGTTGTTTGCCCGTATGGAGAACTGATAAAGCGGGGAGTTCTGCTCTGCGCTGAGGCGGAGGGCTTCCAACTTCTCGTCCGGGGCAGGTGAATCAATATAGATGGTATAGTCCAATCCCCAGTCCTGCAGGCTGTGTCCCGTCTGCTTGATATTGATGGCCAGCGAGTCGATGGCAATTCCCTTGATGGCAGCCTGCGTTACATAGCTGTCTATAAGGTCACCGGCAATGGCAGCGATGACGTGGTCCGGAGTACCGATACCGAAGTCGTACCCTCCGTTGTTATAGCCGCTGTCATTAAAGTATTCGTGCTCGCGAATGATGACGTGTCGGGTTCCGGCACGCTGTTCTGCCGTAGCAAAGGCCTTGACGGTTACAGGCTGCAAGGCATCGGTAGGAATGGCGCGGAACGACTTCACGGCTTTCTTCCTACGGGCAAGCAGGTCGCGGAAACTGGGTGAACTCTTGGTGGCCTTACGGAACCATGCTGCATCTGTTACGGCTCTGTTCAGCCGTTGGTCGTTTTGTTGTGCCAGTGCGGTGCTTACTGCCGCACTGGCTAATATGGTTGCAAGAAAGATTCTTCTTATCATAATTGTTATCCTTTCCTTTTACGTTAACCTTTTGTATTTATTCCCTTCCCTTGTAAGGATTGCTGGCAATTTCGCTGCCGTCGTATCCGTAGTTCTGCCAGAGGTTGGGATTCACCTCACGCTGTGCTTGCGGGATGGGGTAGCGGTAATGCTTGAAGTCGATGGTCTGCTTCTTGTATTCGGGATAGTCTGTTGCCAACTTACTGTTCTTGATGGTTTTTACCAGAATCTTCCAGCGCTTCAGATCCAGCAGATGCTTCTGTTCCAGGGTGAACTCCCAGCTACGTTCCTGGATGATGGCATTGCGGAAGCCTTCGTAGTCAAGTCCTGTTGTCAGGTCGTGTGGCTGTGCAGCACCATTGATATCCTCGCGGAAGGCACGGCGACGAACCTTGTTGAAGGCTTCGTATGCCAGATTGTTGGGCTGACGGTCGCGTTCGTTGATGGCCTCGGCCAGCACCAGGTATACCTCTGCAAGACGTATTACCTGACGGTTCATAGCGCGGTCTGCGGCACTGGTCTCGGGTGTGTCGTGGTCTATGTATTTATTGTAGCGCGAGTAGCCTGATTCCTTGATGCCATCGCCGTCGGCATCATAGTAGAAGTGGAAGTAGCTCTGCGTAGAGGGACGCCACAGTGAGTCGGCAAACGACACGTCCTTGCGTTGGTCGCCTGGCAGATAGGAATTCTCTACGGTATTGTCTGGACCCGGTGCTATGTGAGGCAATGCCACACTGTAAGAGGTAGAGAAAGAGCAGTGGCAGAGGTGGTTGTTACCAGAAGCATCGTTGTTGCGGGTGCTGGAGCCCAGATAGAACTGTATGGCGAAGATACTCTCCTTACCGTTACGGTTCTGGTTGTTCCAGTTGTCATAGAACTCCTCTTCCAGCGCATATTGGTTGGAGTCGATAACCTTCTGAGCATACTGCGCAGCCTTGTCAAAATATTCTCGGCGCTGCTCATCATTCAGGTTGTCATCTACCTGTGCCCATGTCAGATAGACCTTAGCCAGTGCTGCGTTGGCGGCTCCACGGGTAGCTCGGCCTATATCGCCTTGTCCGTATTCGCTTACCTCCGGCAACTTGTCGGCTGCATCTGTCAGGTCGTTAACAATCTGCTGATACACCTCTGTTTCTGAACTTCTGACTGCATTGACACCTCCGCCAACGGTGGTGACGATGGGCACGGGACCCCATAGCTGCACGGCATAGTTCAGATAATAGGCACGCAGGAATTTGGCCTCGCCTACAACTTGACGGGCAATCTTCTCTGATACGCCATCCGGACGGGCTTCCAGTTTGGCTATGACATCATTGGCACGTGCCGTTGACGTATAGATGGCCTGCCACAACTTGGTGATGTATGAGTTACTGCCGTCCCATGAAAGCAGTCCCAGCATACCGCCACCGCCATTGGGGTTCTCGCCTGAAACGGTGGTCTCTGTTGGCAAGTCTATCAGGTACATAAAGGTGGTGGCCAGTTCTATGTCAGAAGCGTAAACGGCATTGACCAGTGCTTTGGCATCTTCGTCACTCTGAGGGAGGTTGCTTTCGGCCAGCTCGCTCAGGTTGCCCTGATCCAGCGATTCGCAGGCGGTGAAAGCAGAGACGCTTAGTCCCAGTGCCAGGGTTATGGCAGTATTGTATATGGTAATCTTCTTCATAATGCTAAGTCTTAATGGATTTGATGTTAATATGACAGTTTTACGCCGAAGGTGAAAGTACGGGCTGAGGGGTATGTTCCGTTGTCGGTATAACCGCTGTACTCGGGGTCATAGCCTCTGTAGCTGGTGATAGTCAGCAGGTTCTGAGCCGATGCATAGAGGTAGAGACCCAGTTTCTGTCCGTTCTTCAACTTGGGTTGCAGGTTGTAGCCCAACTGGATGTTCTTCAGACGCAGGTAGCTGGCGTCCTCAATATAGCGGCTATCCAGATAAAGGGCTGTTGAACTGCCTACGTAAGCACGGGGAATGGTGGTGCTGGGGCTGTTTTCAGTCCAGCGGTCAAGCAAGACGGCAGAGCCGTTATAGCTGATGTTGGGTGTCTCCAAAGCCTGCTGCAGTTGGTTGTAGAGCTTGTTGCCGTAGGAGCCCTGGAAGTTCAGGCTGAGGTCCCATTTCTTGTAGCGCAGCTGAGAGGCAAAGCCGTAGGTGAACTTAGGCTGTGCTGAGCCCAGTACCACGCGGTCATTCTCTTGATCTACTACGCCGTCGCCGTTTTGGTCAACCCATTTGGCATCACCATATTCTATTGTAGCCTTGGTAGAGGGTACGGGTACCTTGCTCAGGTCATTGCATTTCTGTACTACACCGTCAAATTCCCATCCGTAGTATGTTCCCAATGCTTCGCCCACACGGATAATGGTGTTGCCGTTGATAATCTCGCTCTGTGCACCGCCCAGGCTGGTTACCTTATTTGTGTTGCGGGCAATGTTGGCAGAAGCGTTCCATGACAGGTCTTTCTTCTGAATCAGTGATGCGTTCACGGCAAACTCCACACCTTCGTTCGTTACATTACCGATGTTGGAGAGCTGGGTGCTAAAGCCTGTGGTCTGCTCTACGGGAATCTCCAGCAAGAGGTCAGAGGTCTTCTTCTTGTAATAGTCGAAGACAAAGCCTACACGTCCCTTCAGGATGTTGAAGTCGAAGCCCAGGTCATACGAGGTGGTGCTTTCCCACTTCAGATTGTCATTGCCAAGGCCGGAGCGGTAGTAGGCAGTATTCTTTGTCCCGCCGAAGAAATAGTGGGTGGCAGCATAAGTAGAGAGGAAACGGTAGTCGCCAATCTCCTGATTACCTACTGTACCGATGCTGGCACGCAGCTTCAGGTCCTCTATCCACTTGATATCCTTCAGCCACTTCTCATCATTCACATTCCATGATGCACCAAGAGAGGGGAACCATCCCCACTTGTTGTTCTTGGCAAAACGACTGGAACCGTCGGCACGCAAGGTGGCTGTCAGGTGGTAGCGGTCAAGCAATGAATAGTTGATACGGCCGATGCCGGAATACAGGACTGAGTTGACGAATGCAGACTCTGTGGCAAGGTTCAGTGAGCCGGATTGCAGGCTGTGATAGCCCAAGTTCTCATTGGCAAAGTAGGCGGTGGAGCCATGCAGGCGTTCGCTTTTCTCCTGCTGGTAGGTGTAACCACCCAGAACTTCCAGCGCGTGGTTGCCGAACTTCTTGTTCCATGTCAGTGTGGCCTCGAACTGGTCGCTCTCGGAACGTCTTGTACCGATGGCACCGTAGCCGTTAGAGTTAAAGCCTATCTGTGAGTATTCGCCACCGAAGATGTTCTGACGGGTATTGATGATATTGACAGAACCTTGAGTGCGGAAACGCAGTCCGGGGATAATATCCCATGAGGCGAATCCTGATACCAGCACATTGTCGCTCTTAGTCTCGGCAGAGACATCCACCAGGTCGGCGATGGGGTTGATGGTGTGCTCGTTGCGTACGAAGTCGCCAGACTCGAAGGGATTCTCGTAGTTCCATGAGCCGTCAGGGTTATATACTGCTACGGCTGGTGAGGAGCGCAGGGCCTTGTCCAACAGGCCGCTGAAGTTGCCCGCCATACCGCGCAAGCCTTGCTGACCATTGCGTGTTGTCTTGGATACATTGGCTTTTACGCCTACAGTTAGGTTCTTGAAGAGGTCGCGCTCGTAGTTGAAACGTCCTCCGATGCGGGTAAAGTTCGTACCACGAACGATACCGTTCTGGTTGACGTAGTTACCAGAGATCAGGAAGCGCTCCTTGTCTCCTCCGCCGCTTACAGACAGCTGGTGCTGCTGGGTGGTGGCTGTGCGGAACAACTCGTCCTGCCAGTCGGTACCCTTGCCCCATGAAGCTACTGCCTCGGGAGTTACTCCTGTAGCCTTCTTCTGTGCGTCGGTAGCCAGTTCCAGATACAGGTCGCCCCACTGCTGGGCATCCAACAGATCCAGTGTCTTGCGGACGTTGGATACGCCTACAGAATAGCCATAGTTCACTTTCAGCTTACCTTTCTTGCCTTTCTTGGTGGTAACGATAATCACACCGTTGGCACCACGTGAACCATAGATGGCAGAGGCAGATACATCCTTCAGCACTTCTATGGACTCAATGTCTGACGGGTTGATAGATGCCAGCGGGTTGAAGTTGGTGCCGGCATAGCTGTTGCCTGTGTTGGTAGATGAGCTGCTATTGTAAATCAAAACGCCGTCTATGACGTAGAGGGGCTCGTTGCCGCCGTTGATGGAGTTGCCTCCACGGATGCGGATATTGACAGAAGAGCCTGGCTGACCGGATGAAGAGGTAGCGTCAAGTCCGGCTACTGCTCCGCCCAGAATGTTGTCTAACGAGGTGGAGACCTGCAGCAACTCATCGTTCTTGACTGTTGTCACCGCACCTGTCAGGGACTTACGCTTCTGCGTACCGTAACCTACAACAACTACCTCGCTCAGTTTGTTGGCATTGTCCAACAGGGCTATTTCTACGGGTTCCTCAAAATCATAGACATCTACGTCCTGTTCGCGGTAGCCTATGAATTTCACTTTCAGTGTCAGTGGCGGCTCTACCTTACTCTCTAACTGGAAGAATCCGTCCTCGTCTGTTACTACGCCTTGCAGCTTGGCTGATTTGATGGCTACTGACGCACCTATCAATGGTTCGCCGGTGCGGGCATCTATGATATGGCCTTTAATCAGGTTCTGGGATAGGGCCAATAGGGGGCTGATCGCAACGCATGTTGCAATAAATAATCTTCTTACCATAAAACAAAATTGTGGGTTTGGTTCTTTACTTTAGGTTCAATAGTCCGTACTGGTGATTGTACTTGGTGCCGTTTGTTACTACCCAGCTAAGGAAGCGGTTTACGTCTTCGTTAGCGTTCTTGTAGTGTACGCCTATCTTCTGTACGGTCACCTCCTGCACTTTTCCATGCTCCAAGGCATCTATAATCTGGTCCAAGGTTCCCTTGTCTGAGAAGCTTTCCTCAAGGTTCTTCTTTACGTCCAGACCTATGATGGACAGGTTTTCCTTGATGTGACGGCTCTTCAAGTCGAAGATGTTGGGCAGTGCATTGAATGATACACCCAGAGGGTCTTTCGTCAGCGCTGTGTTCAGGAAAAGATCATCGCCTGAGATGCGCTTACCTCGGAAGCTGGCGCTCTCCTCGCCGAAATTGTGTGCAAACGAGTTGGCTACCGAAGTGGCATTGCTGCCGCTATAAATAACAAGTTTCTCGAATTGTTTGATTTTCTTTACGTCCTCGTCAAAATCTTCGTTCAGGAAGTAAAGCTGCTTTAGTTTCTTTGAGTTCAGATGCTTACCCTCCAGCACTTTTGCTGCCTCACTGCCGCTGGCTGTGATGGGTAATACGGCGAATTCGCCAAAATAAATGATATGGTCTTGGTTTTCTGCAACGGAATCGTTAGTGTTGAAAACAACATTCAGGTCAATGTCATCCTGATTCTGTCCGTTCTTTGCTATTTGGAATTCTACGTTGGGCTGAGTCTTGGCATACTCTGTAATCCACTTCTCAACCAGCGGACGTGCAAATCTGGGCGCTTTTACATAGTGTACGCTAGATACATTGCTCACGCTGGCGTCAGGAGCGTCATTACCGTTACTTTCAGCCCAAATATTGCCGATATTGATGTTCAATAAAACTGCTATGGCTAATGCTATTCTTTTCATAATGTTTCTTTTTGTTTTGTTCTTTACCTATTATATAATACACTCTTTCCTTTCCTGCTGTCATTATCATTGTGCAACAACAGCCCTGCATTCGCATTCGTTTCATTGTCTTCATAACCTTATTAATATTGTTGTTGTTATTATCGTCGTTTTTTTATTGGCCGCCTTTTCAATTCTTCACTTTAATTTTGAATTATGAATTGAGAATTATGAATTGTTTGACGCTGCAAAGGTACGGCGGTTCTAGAGTCCCCACAATCCCTTTGATGTGTCATTTAGCATACCACATGTATGGTATATTGCCCAAAATGGGGTGATATATATAGTAAAAGGTATGTTCCTAAGAGTCTTACTAATGAAAAGAGAGGTCATCCTGATGGGTGACCTCTCTCTCTGTTCCTGTATTAATTACTTACATTGATTTATCCCTGTTTTAGCATATTCCTTATCTCTTCAAACTCTTCAGGGGTAATTATGCCTTTACTTTGCAGTTTTTCCAGCTTTGTAATTTCGTTGTCAGCCCCATTGTATTTGCGAAGCAGCTCTGCCTTCATGTCCTCGTACTTCTCGGGATCTATGAGTCCTTGGTCATGGAGCTTGACTAAGTTTTTAATTTCATGGCTGAGCGAATGATCCTCAGGGCCAAACACTCCACCTTCTCCGAAAATGTATGAGTTGAATTTGATCTTTATGCCAATCATGATTATTGAAATCAGCAAGACACCCAGTAAAGAAGCTATTCCTTCCATATCCCAATAGATTTTCTGCTTATTATCTTTTTTGTTTTTTCGGGTACAAAGATAAGGCTTTCTATTATATTATTCAGGAAAAATGAGTAATTTTGCGCCCAAAATCAGAAGGAAATGGGACTGGAACAGGCAATTTTCCGCAGGTCGGAACTACTTTTGGGCGATGAGGCTATGGAGCGCATAGCCCGGAAACGTGTTATTATATTCGGTGTGGGCGGCGTAGGCTCGTGGTGCGCCGAGAGTCTGATACGCTCGGGTATCAAGCACCTGACCATTGTGGACTCTGACCGTGTGTGCATCACCAACATCAACCGCCAGCTGATGGCCACCACCAAGACGGTGGGTAAGGTGAAGGTGGATGCCCTGAAGGAACGCCTGCTCAGCATCAACCCCTCGGCAGAGATAACAGCCCTGCAGCAAATCTTCACTGCTGAGACAGCCGAGAGCTTCCATCTGGAGGAATACGACTACATCATTGATGCCATAGATTCCCTGAAAGACAAAGCATTATTAATCCTATTAGCAACAAACACTCCCCCAAAGGGGGAGCGGGGAGGGGGCTTCTTCTCCTCTATGGGCGCAGCCCTGAAGCTTGACCCTACGCGCATTAAGGTGGCTGAGTTCTGGAAGGTGCAGGGCGACCCGTTGGCCCGTGCCCTGCGTAACCGCTTCAAGCGCGACAAGCAGTTCCCCCGCCACAAGTTCCAATGCGTCTATAGCGATGAGCTGCTGCAGAACTTGGGTCACAACTCCACCTGTGGTACTGAGCAGTGTATGTGCCCTAAGGCTAAGAACGGTCCCGGTGACCCCAATCTGCTGAACCACGAGTGGTGCTCCTCCAAGGCCCAGATTAATGGAACCTTGGCCCATATCACTGCCATCTTTGGCTTCATGCTGGCTGGGCTGGTGATGCAGGACATTGTCAATTCATAATTCATAATTCACAATTCATAATTAAGAGTTCATAATTGATGCTGCGCATCGAGCCTGCTAACGCTCAGTAATAATCAAACAAGTTTGTTATTACGTTCGCTTAAACGCAGCCTTCACAATTCATAATTAGGAGTGAAGAATGAAGAATTATTTACGATAAAGAAAGTGAAAAATGTATAATTTGCTGCCACGATATTCAGAAAAAGCCTAACTTTGTGTCCTGAAAATGAAGAAGTCTTGTCATATCGGCATATCATTGCTGCTTTCGATACTGCTTTTGTTTATCGGAAGCGGTGTTAACATCCTGCATTGCACACATACGGGGGCAGTGAGGATTATGTCCGTACTCGGCAGCGAGGAAATGCATGACGAGCACTGCAATGCAAGATCATGCTGCATGACAATGGAGCATGTGGAACTCTCGCCAACGGATATGGCGCATGCCGTTACTTATGATTTCCATGTTGTTCAGCCTGTGCTGACCATTCTGCCGTGCTTGATTTCGGAATGGCTGCAGCCTACAATACACAAGACCGACTACAGGTATGCTCGTGTGGCGTGGAAATATCCGCCCCGTGACTACCTGAACTTCATTCAGATTCTGCTGATTTGATTTTAATATGATTGTTGGAGTAAACTCCCTATTTAACTCCATTTTATAACTCCCGAAAGTTATATTGTATCATATTAATATCAGATAATCAAATGAAATATATTCTAATAAGCATCTCTTTGATGCTATACCTTCCTGCATTTGGTCAGGAGAGAGATACGTTGCAGGCTGATACGATGGCAGAAAAGGATCTGTCGGCCGTAACGGTTTCGGTACGTAAATTAGGAACCCGCAGAATGGCTGGCGTAGAGAACGGGGTCATCATAGGCCGGGAGGAACTGTTCAAGGCCGCTTGCTGCAACCTTGGCGAGAGCTTTACAACGAACCCCTCCGTTGATGTGAACTATAGTGATGCTACCACAGGAGCCAAGCAGATTAAGTTGTTGGGACTGAGCGGCACCTATGTGCAGATGCTTACCGAGAACCTACCCAACTTCCGTGGTGCTGCGGCACCCTATGCGTTGGACTATGTTCCAGGGCCCTGGATGAGTGGCATTCAGGTGTCGAAAGGGGCATCCTCTGTAAAAAACGGCTACGAGAGCATAACAGGACAGATAGACGTGGAATACCTGAAGCCCGATGCCGAGCAGGGTGCCACGCTGAACCTGTATGGCAACAGCATGAGTAAAATGGAGGCCAATGCCGATGCCAACATCCACCTGGGCAAGAAAGTGAGCACCGAGGTGCTGGTACATTACCAGAACGACTTCGGACATCACGACTCGAACGATGATGGCTTCCTGGATCAGCCTAACGTGCGACAATGGAATCTGCAGAACCGTTGGCATGGACGGAGCGACCGCTATATCTTCCATGGTGGCATCGGTATGATAAAAGAAAAACGCGAAGGCGGACAAGTAAGTGAAGAGTTAAGAGTGAAGAGTGAAGAATTGCCTCCGCTTTACAAGATAGGTCAGAAAACCAACCGTTACGAGGGTTATATGAAGCATGCCTTTATCCTCGACCCGGAACATGGTACCAACATAGCTGTGATGACGAACTTCTCTCTGCATCAGTTGGATGCCAACTACGGAAACAAGCATTACGATGTGAACCAGAAGAATGCCTATGCCCAACTGCTCTTCGAAACTAACTTCACGGAACATCACAATCTTTCAGCAGGTCTCTCGCTGAACCATGATTACCTTGGACAAAAAATGTTCAATGTTCAATATTCAATGTTCAATGATAAAGAAACTACTCCGGGCGCCTATGCCCAGTACACCTATAACTTGCATAACAAGGTGGTGGCAATGGCAGGCATGAGGGTGGACCATAGCAGCCTGTACGGAACATTTGTTACGCCCCGCTTCCACCTGAAGCTCACACCTCATGAGGTGGTCAGCCTGCGTCTTTCTGCTGGTAAGGGCTATCGTACCGTTCACGCTTTGGCAGAGAACAACTATCTGTTGGCCAGCGGACGTAACCTGATTATCGATAATCTGAAACAGGAGGAGGCATGGAACTATGGCATCAGCAGCTCTTTCTACATCCCCCTGTTCGGCAAGACGCTCCGACTGAATGCCGAATACTACCATACGCATTTCTGCCAGCAGGCTGTTATAGATTACGACAGCAACCCTGCTGAGATTCGTATCACCAACCTCGATGGCAAGTCGTACTCCAACACCTTTCAGGTGGATGCCTCTTATCCTATCATAAATGGTTTGGAACTGACAGCTGCCTGGCGTTGGAACGATGTGAAGTGCACCTATGGCGGGCAGTTGATGGAGAAACCATTGACCAGCCGCTACAAAGGTCTGCTGACAGCCAGCTACAAGACGCCTCTCGGCCTTTGGCAGTTCGATGCTACGCTACAGCTGAATGGTGGTGGACGTATGCCAAAGCCTGTTGATGGCCTGTGGGAGGAACGCTTCCCTGCCTACGAGCAGCTATCGGTACAGATTACACGTTGGTTCCGCCATTTCTCCATCTACATCGGAGGCGAGAATCTGACGGCCTTCCGCCAGAAGCAGACTATCATCAACGCCACCGACCCATGGAGCGAAAGGTTCGACCCTACGATGGTTTGGGGACCTGTCCGCGGCGCGATGTTCTATGCTGGAATCCGCGTGAACTTGGGGAAACATAGTTCATAATTTATAATAAAAGCAATGAAGAAAACATTATTATTAGGTGCTATGATGCTGACCGCAGCGGTTGGCATGGCAAAGGACATCAAGACGGTTGTAGTTACCACCAGTCCGGAGATGCATTGCGAGAGTTGTGAGAATAGGATCAAGAGCAACCTCCGCTTCGAGAAGGGTATCAAAAGCATTAAGACCGACCTGAAAACCAAGACCGTCACCATCCTGTATGATGCCGACAAGACCAACGTCCAGAACATCATAAAAGGCTTCAAGAAAATAAAATATGAGGCTAAGGAAATTAAAGCTGAGCCTGCAAAGAAGTAGATAGTCTCTGAAGCGCCTCTTTGAGGATGCTACGGGGCGTACCTACATTCATGCGCATAAAGCCGTTGCCACCAGAACCGAACATGGCTCCATCATTCAGGGCGAGGCGGGCACGATTGACGAAGAGGTCAACCAGTTGGTCGTGCTCCAGACCCAGCTCCCTGCAGTCCAGCCACACCAGGAATGAGGCTTCTGGTCGTAACGGCTTTATGTTTGGCAGATGTTCATGGCAGTATTCTTCCACAAAGCGGATATTATCCTCAATGTATGCCAGCATCTGACGGCGCCATTCCTCACCTTGCTGATAGGCGGCAATGGTGGCGATGGGCGCAAAGAGTGGGGGATCGTTGAGTTCGTTGGCTTCGAGCCAAGTGTAGAACTGCCTACGCAATGTGGGGTTGGGCACGATGGTATAGGAACTGACAATACCTGCAATGTTGAAGGTCTTGGAGGGCGCCCCAAAGGTGATGCTGCATTGAGCAGCCTCGTCGCTGACACTGGCAAAGGGAATGTGTTTGTTACCAAAGAGAGCCATATCACTATGTATTTCATCGCTGATGACAATGATGCCGCGTTCGTGGCAGAAGTGTGCCAGCTTCTTTAGCGTCTCTGCCTTCCAGCAGATGCCGGCAGGGTTGTGAGGATTGCTCAGGATGAGTAGCCTGCACTTCTCGTCGGCCACCTCAGCCAGTTGCTCGAAGTCCATATCGTAACCACCGTCTGCACGCTGCTTCAGCGGGTTGAAGACCACCTTACGGCCGTTCCCCTCAGGCGTCAGACGGAAGGGGTGATAGACAGGTGGTTGTATGATGACCTTCTCGTCCTCTTTCACAAACACGTTGATAGCCATACCTATTCCCTTTACGATGCCTGGAATGTAGGTGAGCCACTCACGCTTTACCGTCCACTGGTGGTGGTCTTGAATCCATTGGATGATGGTGGTCCAAAGTTCAATGGGTACAACGGTATAGCCAAACAGAGAATGGTTGAGCCTCTGGCGTAGGGCATCGGTGATGAAGGCGGGTGTCTCAAAGTCCATATCAGCCACCCACAGGGGCAGCAGGTCGGCACGCCCGTAGCGCTCCTGCAGCACACAATGCTTCAGGTCGCCACTACCGCTACGGTCTATCACTTTGTCAAAGTCGTATTTCATTCCTCAACAGCTTGCTTAATATCATTGATTACATCCTCTGCCGATTCCAGACCTATGGACAGACGGATGGTTGTCTGGCGTACGTCCATCTGCTGGAGCTGCTTCTCTGGGAAGAGACCGAAGATGGTAGATGCCGGATGGATGGCCAGCGAACGGTTATCGAACAGGTTGGTGGCACGATGCACCACGCGCAGACGGTTCAGGAAGCGAAAACACGCCTCCTTGGATGCCAAGTCTATGGTAAGCATAGCACCGGATGTGGGACCAAACTGCTTGCGAGCCAGTGCATAGAAGGGATTATCCTTCAGACCGATATAGTTTACACGGCAGATGGCAGGAACTGTACGCAGTGCCTCGGCAACCTGCTGGGCATTGGCAGTCTGACGCTGATAGCGGGCATCCATAGTCTCCAGTCCGAGGGTCTGCATATAAGCAGCCTGCGGTGTCATGTAGGCACCCAGGTTAAAGAGCAGTTCGTATTTCAAACGCTGGTTGATCTCAGGGAAGGTGCCGTAGTCAATAACCAATCCGCCCAATGATGTACCTCCGCCAGAGACATACTTGGTGCTGGATACTACCTCTATGTCAACGCCTAATGTCTTTAGTGAGGTCTCTGTGAAAGGAATGGCTGTGGAGTCGGCAATCAACGGAACGTTCTTCTTGTGGGCAATCTCTGCCAGAGCCTGCAGGTCGGCTACCTCCAATTGGGGATTGGTCAGCACCTCCAGGAATACGCAGCAGGTGTTGGCATCTATAGCATCCTCTACGGCTTGCAGATTGGTGAGGTCGCGCAGACGGGGTTCTACGCCATAACGCTGCAGGGTGTTGGTGATTAGGGCCAGTGTATTGCCGAACAGGTGGTGCGAACTGACGATGTTCCTCCCTTGCGCAGCAACAGCCAACAGCGTATTGCTGATGGCTGCCATGCCTGAGTTGAAGGCTGTCACGTGGGCGGCACCTGTCAGTGCCATCACACGTTGTTCAAGGTTTGTTACCGTAGGGTTCTCTACGCGGGCGTAGTCTGGTGCCTTGATGCGATTACAGAATGCATCGGCCATTTCCGCCGCATCCTGAAATTCAAACGCTACATTATTATAAACAGGAACGGCCAGAGATCCGTAGACATCTGGACGTACATAAGGGGTGTTAATTGCAATAGTCTGTTTCTTCATTTATGTTTTAAATATAGAATTCCGAGGCATCGACGAGGCCGGCACGTAGTGCGTACTTGGTGGCTTCGTGGGCTGTGTTGATGCCCAGCTTTCGGAATATGTTTTTCCTATGTGTGGTAACAGTATGGACACTTGAGAAACGCTCGGCGGCAATCTCCTTGGTGGTCTTGCCCTGTGCAATACCTTTCAGGATTTCCGTCTCGGTATGCGTCAGCAGGTCGGGCTTCTCCTCTTCCTGCTGCTGGGAGAGGATAACCTCCAGTGCTCGCTGGCAAAGGAAACGTGTGTTACGCTGGCTTACCGACTGCAAGGCAATACGGACCTCGCTGAGGGGACCGTCCTTGAAAAGGATGCTGAACTGATGCGAGGAATATACCACACGACGTAGGAACTGGGGGGTCAGCTCATCGCTGAGCAGTATCCATTGCGACTGGCTGAAGCGCTCGGCTATGATGAGGAGTTGCTCCTCATCAGAGAAGTCAAAGAGTGTGTAGTCCAGCAACACTATGGCATTGGGGTGCTCAGTAAGCAGGTTTACAAGCGATGCCCTGTCCTGAGCATAGGATATTACACTCTCTTCGTCCTCACTGACCAGGCGTTCCACTGCAAAACGCGTCAGTTCCTGATTGTCTGCTATGATATAATCTCTCATGTCATTACTGTTATGAGATTTCGGGTTGCAAAGGTACGGAGATTAAAGTAATCTGCCAAATCTTCTGGAGAACTTGGCAGATTACTTCATAGGATGGTTTATGTTTTTCTCAATTAATAATTTTATTCTTATTCTCTCACTCCTCTAGAGGACGATTGGTCTTAAATCTTATCCAATGCCTGAGCCAGATCTTCTATGATATCATCGATGTGCTCTGTACCAATGCTCAAGCGGATGGTGCTGGGCGTGATGTGCTGCTCTGCCAGCTCCTCGGGTGAAAGCTGAGAGTGAGTGGTGGTGTAGGGATGTATCACCAGACTCTTCACGTCAGCTACGTTGGCCAACAGAGAGAAGATCTGCAGGGCATCGATGAACTTCCAGGCTTCTTCCTGGCCACCCTTAATCTCGAAGGTAAAGATGCTGGCACCACCGTTGGGGAAGTACCTCTGATAGAGCTTGTGGTCGGGATGACTGGGCAGGGCAGGGTGGTTCACCTTGGCTACTTTGGGGTGCTTGCTGAGGAAGTCGACCACCTTCAGGGCGTTCTCTACGTGACGCTCTACTCTGAGGCTCAAAGTCTCAACACCCTGCAAGAGGATGAAGGCGTTGAAGGGAGAGATGGCAGCACCGGTATCGCGCAGGATGACGGCACGGATGCGGGTAACGTAGGCGGCAGCACCTACTGCATCGGCAAAGACAATGCCGTGATAAGATGGGTCGGGCTTAGCCAGTGTGGGGAACTTGTCGTTCTGCTTCCAGTCGAACTTACCACCATCAACGATGACACCACCCAATGAGGTACCGTGACCGCCCAGGAACTTGGTAGCAGAGTGCACTACAATATCAGCTCCGTGCTCCAAGGGACGAATCAGGTAGGGAGTACCGAAGGTGTTGTCCACGATGAAGGGGATGCCGTGCTTGTGGGCTACGGCAGCCACACCTTCAAGGTCAAGCACATCAGAATTTGGGTTTCCGAAAGTCTCTGCATAAACCACCTTAGTGTTGGGTTGGATGGCAGCCTCCAGCGCCTCCAGGTCGTTCACATTGATAATAGTATTAGTAATGCCTTGTGTGGCAAGTGTGTGTGTTATCAAGTTGTATGAACCACCATAGAGGTTGTCGGCAGCTACAATGTGGTCGCCATTCTGAACGATATTTTGCAGAGCGTATGTGATGGCAGCTGCACCAGAGGCAACAGCCAGACCGGCTACACCACCCTCGAGGGCAGCAACACGATCCTCGAACACGCCCTGTGTTGAGTTGGTCAGACGGCCATAGATATTACCTGCATCGCGGAGACCGAAACGGTCGGCAGCATGCTGTGAGTTACGGAACACGTATGATGTAGTCTGATAGATGGGCACTGCGCGTGCATCTGTTGCGGGGTCAGCCTGTTCTTGGCCTACATGGAGTTGCAATGTCTCAAAACGGAAATTCTTCTTTGTGCTCATAATCCTTTTAAATTAAGAATGAAGAATGAAGAGTGAAGAATTTGCTTCCGCCTTCAATCCTCAATGTTTATATTAATGTTCAACTTTCAATTTTCAACTTTCAACTTTCCACTCTCAATTGAATCACGCTGCAAAGGTACGGCAATATGGAAATATCCTCCAAATTTCTTGTATAATTCGGAATATATACCTATTTTTGCCTCGCAAAAAGAAAATTCTTCCGATGGGGGGTGCCTGAAAGTACCCCAATCAGAATAAAACACTAAAAATACAGGGGAAAATGATAGAAACATTAGACGAAACCGACCTGCAGATACTCAGAATCCTGCAAAAAAATGCCAAATTGACCACAAAAGAGTTGGCAGATGCCGTTAGTTTGACTCCAACTCCTGTCTTTGAACGCCAGAAACGACTGGAACGCAGGGGCTACATCAAGCGTTATGTTGCGATACTGGATGCCGAGAAGCTTAACCAAGGCCTGCTGGTGTATTGCAATGTCAAACTGAAGCAGATCAACCGCGAGATAGCCGAGGCATTCACCCGTCGTGTACAGCTAATTCCTGAGGTGACAGAATGCTACAACACCTCTGGCGCCTATGATTATTTGTTAAAGGTACGCGCACGTGATATGAAACAATATCAGGAGTTTGTGCTCAACAAGCTGGGCGAGATAGAAAACGTTGGCGCCATAGAAAGTACCTTCGTGATGAGCGAGGTGAAGCAAAACTACGGATTGAATATTTAGTTCATAATTCATAGTTGCCACTTCGTTCTCGCTTTTAGCTCGCGATTCCTTCGGCGTTCATAGTTACGCTAACCGCTAACCTCACTTTTCAGGTTGAAAAAAAAGTGAGCATCCTTCTGGAATGCTCACCCTGATTAGTTTAGTTAGTTTTAGTTGTGACGTGTTATTCGCTTTTTTCAAACGTCCAGCCTTTGTCCTGATAGAAAACATAATTCTGTCCTTTCATCAGGACGCGCTGCCCATTGTAGCGACCTTCCATGATTCTGCCTACGGGAGTAGCTTTTTCCACCTCGAAAATGATTTCTGCCGTGGCAGTGAAATCACCGGTCTTCAGGATATTCCTAGCCTTTTCGACATTCCAGGCATTGGCCAGCAGGCTTACTTCTTCATACTTTTCATTTGCTTTCTCCTTGTCGTATTCGGGGGCGTCCTTAACATACTCAAAATCTCCCTCTGGCGCGTCATAATCCTCTGGCTCATCGTATTCCTCTGGTTCGTCTGCTCCATTCTCTTCGGCATTTTCTGAAGTGGTTTCATCAGGGAACTCCTTTTCCTTTACAGAAGCCTCAGGGAATTTACTCTTGTCAACCTCGAAGTCCAGACGCAGTTCCTTCTCGTCTTCAGACGGTTCAATTTCCTTCTCCTCATATACCAGTTTCTTGCCCTTCTCGGTCAGGGCTGTGGTAACAAAGTAAACGGGTACAAACTCGTTGGTCCAGTAGTTCTCTTTGTAGTTGCCCCAGTACCCTTTCTTAATGCGGGTCTTCTTCACGCGCTCCTGCTTCATGACCTTCTTTACCTGATAGGTGATGATCTCGTTGGCTGCCAGCTGGCGATACTTGTAGCGGATGTCGTTGTCGTTACACTCGAAGTAGCCAATCTGCACTTTGCTGTAAGATTCTAACTGGTTTATGCGTTTCAGTTCCTTCTTGATGAGTTTCTTGGCTGTGGAGGCACTCAGGGAGTCTGGACCATCGCTGCATGATACAAAGCAACCAGCAGCCAGTAAGATAATGCTTAACAAAAAATACTTTTTCATGATGGTAAGTTTTAGGGTTAGTACTTAAGTTTGATTGTGATAAAGGTTATTTCATTATAACTTTCTTGTTGTTCAGGATATTGATGCCGCGTGTTGGTTGGAGGGTACGTCGGCCTGACAGATTATAAATCTCCTGAGGCAGTTTCTGGTCAGATTCAACTATGGGGATGCAGTCAATTAACGTTGAGTCATATCTTTCAATATTTTTAAACATCTTCCATGTTTCAGCCTCCTGGTATGCTTTAATGCTTTCCTCGGGAACGTAAAGTGTTCCGTACTTGTATGTTGTTTCTTCAAAAGCCTGGGCGTCACACTTCGGAGGTGTTATTGCCTTGCAGATAATATGTTTTGTGACTTGTCCGTAATTGGTCATGAAAGCATACATTGCAATATTGGTAACATCGCTTCCAATGCTTATCAGCCAGCGTGGGTGTTGGGATGTTGTACGTTTGAATGCAGCATATCCAATGGTTTTCACCTGATCCGGTATGATAATTTCAGGCAAAGGCGCATTTTCGAAAGCCCGTGAGGGAATATCCGTAATACCAGTTCCCAGGTCCAGTGAGAGGAGCTTCTCGCAATTAGAGAATGCTCCTTCGTACATAGTGAATGGTATATTAGGAAGGGCCAGGTTTTCAAAACCGCATTCTTTGAAAGCATAGGAACCAATGTATTCCAGTGTGGCAGGGAATTCTATGAATCGTAGCTTATGACAGTCATTGAAGGCATAATCGTGTACTCTTTTTAGCATGCGATTGGTGAATACGCTGTCCAGTTCAAAGCAGCTGTCAAAGGCTAAGTCGAAGATGTCGTACAGTTCGTCAGGGCAGTCAAAACGTTGTAGTTTTGTCTTTCTAAAGCAAGCTTCTTTGAGCCAGTTTACGGAATGGGTTACTTGAACACTTTTCAAGTCGTCAAATTCAAAGGAACGTGGTCCCACAGACTCAACCATATAGTTAAATAATCCGTGTGATACGTTATAGGGAATGTTTACGTGTTCTGCATTGGGATAAGCATTTTCCTTTACTTCTACATGATATGGAATGATGCTTTTAACCTCAAAAATAAGCCCTTCTTTCTCAAAAACGGTTCCAACTTGTGCCTGTATAGTCCCTGCAAGTATAAAGATAGCCCAAAGTATCCAGTTTCTTTTCATGGTTGTTGGTAGATAGGTTTGGGTGCAAATATAAAGAATCTTTTCTAAGATTTGCCTGTATATGAGGATGAAAAAACAGCAAACATGCTGTAAAACATATTATTTTCCCTCTTGGGGAGGGAAAGTTCGGAGTCAGTTTTTAAAGTTGATAGTTGAGATTTTTGTTCATTGTTCATTGAACATTGACGCTGCGCGTCGAGCCTGCTCACGCTCGGGAAAGCTGATGCGAGCATCGCTCTCCTCTCGCTCAATCGCAGCCTTGACCATTATTCTCAATAACCAATAACCAATAACCAATAAACAGTAAACAATCCCCTCGCCCCTAACCAATTCAATAACCCATAACCAATAACCCATAACCAATTATTTCCGCTCTGCGGTTAGAATACCACCTTCTTGCCGTTCTGAATGTAGATTCCCTTGGGTAATTCATTGACCATTTTTCTTCCGCTCATATCATAAATTGAGGATTGAAAAGCGGAACTATCCTCTTGCCCCTTGCTCCTTGCTCCTTGCCCCTCAATGTTGGTTTCCGTCTCCTCCGTAACTTCCTCTACCACGTACTTGCCATTGTCCTGAGTGCCTGTTATGCAGAGGTAGCTGTCGGACCTGAGACCCGTGATGTCTGTGGTTTGCTTGCCCGAGGAGTTGCTCACCACCAGATTGATGTACTGACTGGGCGAAGTCAGGCGGTAGGTCTGATAGTACCATCGCTTGCCGTTGATGCTCTTGTTGGTCGTGACACGCTTGCCTGGCCAGTTGCCACTGAGCTGCTTGTCCTGATTGTCCCAAGCATAGAAGTAGGTGCCCGTCCAGCTGATGTCGGAACGAACATACAACGTGATATCGTGGGGCTGGAATATCTGGTAGTCGCGCTGCTGGATGCCATAGACCTTGCCGCCCGAGAGGATGCCTGCCCTAAGGGTGCACGACGATTCTATGTTCAGTATGGTGCCGTCCGCTACCTGCGTGCTCTCCGCCATTGGCTCCGAACCGTCCAACGTATAGACGATGGTTGCCCCCGACAGGTTGCTGACAGCCGTCAGCTTCACCTTCAGCGGGGCCTCGTATGTCCCGTCGGGAATATCCATCCAAACCGTGTTCGCACTGCGGCTCAGGCAGTAGCGGAATCCCTTTCCCGACAGAATCTCCGTGTACTGCGTCTTGCTCACGCTATACGACTGAGGCGTGTTACCCACCACGCAGAGTAGGGTAGCGTCCTTGCCTGTGGTAGCTGTGGCGTAGTAGTTCTGGACGCTGTATTTCTGCTGAGTGCTGCTGGTGTTGGTGATGCCTGCCAGACGGCGTGCCAGAATCATCTGCTTCAGGGCGTACTTGCAGTCGCGCCAGTGTGTGTAGAAGATGCAGGGCGTGCCCGGCATAGCCAGCATATAGGCGTTGGCAGCAAGGGTGTCCGTGCGGATGGGGTCCTGCTCATCGCCGTTCATGCGCTTCTCCGTGTCGTGGTTCTCCACGAAGGTCACGGCATACAGCTTGTAGTAGCTGTCGGCCACGAGGGGCTTCTCGTCGTAGCCCAGCCAGCGCCAGTCGCGGTTGTTGACGGCATCACGCATGCGGTAGCGGAACTGGAAGTCGAAGGCAGCGCTCGTGGGCTGGTCTGCCACATAGCCCTTGCTGTTGTTCACCCACTCCTTGATCTTGCTGCTGCTGTCCCAGTATTCGCCCACGCTGAAGGCAGGCTTTGCGTATGTGTTGTAGTCGGCGATGAAGTAGGCATAGAAGCCCTTCACCATATCGTAGCGGAAGCCCGTGTACCCTATGTCCTTCAACAGGAACTTCAGGTAAGCCTTGACGCACTCCTGCACATTGGCGCTCTTGTGGTCCAGGTCGCGACAGCCCGACCAGTCATCGCCCGTATCATCGTTCTGGGACAAGGATACGCCGTTCCCGTTGGCCCATCCCAAGGTAGCCCCTCCGTCGTCGTTACGACAGATGTCGGTGGATTTCATCTGGTAGGTACGTCCGTTGTAGGTCTCAGCCGGATAGTCCACCCACGACCCGTTCTGCCCTATGTTGCTGCGATGGTTGATGACCACGTCGGCTATCACGCCCGTTCCTCTCTGGCGGAAGGCCGCTATCATGCTGCGCAGCTGAGCCTCTGTGCCGAAGGAACTTTTCTGGTTGAAGTAATAGACGGGTGTGTAGCCCATCATGTTGTAGTCCGTGTTGCACCATCCGCTCTGCGGCACCCATACCAGTTGGAAGTAGGGCGCTATCTCCTCGGCCTCGGCCTGCAGTTTCGCCCACGACGTCTGGGAGTAGGAGTCCCAGTAGAACCCCTGCAGCATAACGCCTCCGTAGTCGGCAGGCCATCCCTGGGCGCGGATGCCCAGTTGCAGTATCGTCAGTAATAGCAGTAAAGTAATTCTCTTCATTCCTTGGTTAATAACATCCATCGCTGCAAATATATGGATTTTGTACTAATGCAGGACGTAAAATCAAAGAAATTTTCTTCTCCCCCGGCCGTTAATCTGAAATAAATTGTAAATTTGTGGCCGAAACATGTATTGCGGTTAGCGGTTAGTGGTTAGCGGTTAGAGAAATCTCCTTCCCCTTGCTGCTTGCCCCTTGCCCCTGAAAACGGACTTTTTTAACATTAAAATATAACACAATGAAAAAAACAAATCTGATGCTGCTCTTAGCGGCAATGTGTGCAGCCCCCTCATATTGTCAGGCCGAGGATAATGTGCTGACTAAGAAGGAGATTAAGCAGGGCTGGGAACTGCTTTTCAATGGTAAGGACCTCTCAGAGTGGCGCAACTTCAATGGTACCGTCCTCTCTAACGGATGGGGAGTCGTGAACGGCTGTATCCAGGCCAGCGGCTCTGGTGCCGACGATTCAGGTTATATCGTTACCAAGCGTAAGTTCTCTAACTTCGAGCTCTGCTGGGACTGGAAGCTGACTCATGGCGGCAACAGCGGTATGATATATCATGTGGTAGAGAATCCTGCCTTCACTGTTCCCTACGTTACAGGACCCGAGTACCAGCTCATCGACAATAAGGGCTGGGAGGAAGTGAATGCCCCTGCCAAGCTAGAGGAGTGGCAGAAGCTGGGTGTTGACTACGCCATGCACCTGCCCGATTACAGCAAGATGAACGTCAACCCCGTCGGAGAGTGGAACAGCTCCAGGATTGTCTTTGATAATGGTCACGTAGAGCACTGGCTCAACGGCAAGAAGATTCTGGAGTTCGAGGCGTGGACCGACGACTGGTTCCAGCGCAAGGGCAGCGGTAAGTGGTCGCATGCACCCGAGTACGGTCTTTCCTCAGAGGGCGTTATCTGCCTGCAGGACCATGGCGACCCCGCCTCCTTCAAGAACGTCAAGATACGTCCCCTTCGCCATAAGGCCAGCAAGACAGAGAGCCTCTTCAACGGCAAGGACCTCACAGGCTGGGAGCCCTTCGGCGACGGCAAGTGGAGTGTGGATGCCGATGGCAACCTCGTGACCGAGAATGGCGACAATAAGGAGTACGGCTACCTCTGCACCCGCAAATACTATAAGGACTTCGACCTCACCCTCGAGTTCAAGCAGGAGAGCAACGGCAACAGCGGCCTCTTCTTCCACTCCTTCATCGAGGGCTATAACAAGGTACACGGCTGGCAGTGCGAGGTAGCTCCCAAGAATAACGACACGGGCGGCATCTACGAGTCCTACGGACGCGGCTGGATGCAGCAGATTCCCGACGAGAAGGAGAGCGTGCTGAAGGAAGGCGAGTGGAACACCCTGCGCCTGCGTGTCGAGGGCAATCACGTACAGACCTGGCTCAACGGCGTTCCCATGGCCGACCTCCATGACGACCTCATCGGCAACACCCCCGGCCGTCTCATGCTTCAGATTCACGATGGCAATGATATCAAAGTTCTCTGGCGTAACTTCCGGCTCAAGCAGCTGTAGGCAATAGACAATAATAGGAAAATGGAAAAAAGAGCACACTTGTTAAGATTCATTATCGGCCTGATGCTGGTGGCAGCACCTGCATGGACAGGCATTGTAGCCAACGATGACGTTGACCGGTATGCATACCCTGATCTGGTAATCCCGCAGGAATCGCCGTCCAGTCTTGAACAGATAAAGGAGGTGTTTGAGCAGAACAGCCAGTACTTCCACGATGTTGAGATTATCAACAATACGCACTATCCAGGTATGAAGACGCTCTTTTTCCGTTTTCTTCAGCACCTCGACCCCTCTGAAGGCGAGGAGGATGTCTGCTTCTATCAGCGGGCTGTCATCACCAACTATACGGGACCCGATGCCGTCACGGTGATGAATACCAACGGCTACGACCTCGATGTCTCCGAAGATTTCCATGTCGATGATATTGCTTTGGAGCTCAATGCCAATTACCTTGCGGTGGAACATCGTTATCACGGTGAGTCCCTGCCGCCTGCCTCATCGTATGCCCCAGAAGGTCCCCTCACCTCCGAGAACTATTGGAGTAAGTGCCGGGCTGTCTATGCCTCGCATGACCTCTGCACCCTTGTCAATACGCTTAAGAAGCTGCGCATCTTCACGGGCAAGTGGCTCTCCACGGGAACCAGCAAGAACGGCATGACCACCACCTTCCTGGCTATGCACTATCCCAACACCTGCGATGCCTACCTTCCCTTCTGTGCCCCCTTCTGCAAGTCCATGGAAGACCCCATTATGGATGTCATTCACTACAAGTACTCCGGATTTCTGGAGGAGGAAGACAAGCTCACGGGTCAGAACTCGGCCGAGGTGTGGCAGCGCAGCTGTGATCTCCTCACTGATATCCTTTCTAACCCTCAGCTACTTCAGCGGATGATGGATATTCAGAGAGATCTTTGGGAGAGGCCGTCCATGCCCGATGCGGAGGCCTGCTTCAGGGTTGTTCTCAGTTACATGGATTCGCAATGGACTAGGGCCATCTATCTCCATGTCTCGGACTGGGCCCGTTACCTCCCTGCCCGTGTGGCGCCCGACCAAGAGATTACGGATGATTTGCTGCGTGATATATACACCTTCATCTACATCAGTTATTATGAAATTATTGAGGAGCGAAACAAACAGGCGAGGGCACTCGTACGCAACTTCATCAACCTCCAGGACACACAGGATGCCGACTCCAGACACAGGGCGCCGGGTGAGCCTCCTACCAAGTCCATCCTCAGTGCCGACCCCTATGACGTACAGTGCATGATTGAGCTTGGTCATTATGCCTTCTCCCTTCCTTCCCAGATCAAGGAGGCCGTGGAGAAAGCCGGCTACAGCTACGATGAGCTTATTAGGCGCTGGAACACATTCAATTTCAAGCCTTATACTACCCTCAGACAGTATTATCCCTTCACGCCCATCGAGCCCGAGGTCAAGGAGTTTGTCAAGACCACCCACTGCCAGATACTCTTTGTCTATGGACAGTACGACCCCTGGACTTCCGCCGGCATTCAGGATTCTGATATCCCAGCCTCGCAGACCAATGTGCAGCGCATCCTTGTTCCTGCCGGTGTCCACAGCAACAGGGTCAGCAGCGGTGCCTATTATTCGCCCCTCGACCCCTCTATCGGTCAGACCATCATCGAGAAGACCCGCAACATGCTGGGCTTGCCCACAGGTATCAATGGCCTCGCCTCTGCTCCCTCTCCCCATGGAGGTCAGATCTATAACCTTGCCGGTCAGCGTGTAGGCACCGGCTACCGAGGTCTCGTCATCCGCAACGGCAGAAAAGTCTATCAGCGATAAACAGCAAACAGGCTGGCAGAACAAATGTTCCGTCAGCCTGTCTTCAATTAAGTTCTCCCTCTAAAGGGGGTGGGGACTCAATGTCCCATGCAGGATGTCACACCAAATGTAGTTGCAATGGCTGTCAGTACAGCCAGTATCGTCTGAATGACGAATTTCCATGTTTCCTTTTTCATAATCATTAGGGGTTAGTGGTTAGTGGTTAGTAGTTTAGGAGCAAGGGGCAAGGGGATAGTTCTAGGCCAAGAGGCAAGAGGAAGTTAAAGGGGAGTTAAATGGGAAGTTATGCGCTTTGCGCAGGACGATAGTTTTCGCTGCTGTCTGCCTTATGGTATTGTCCACTTTAACTTCCATGATCGTAGCGAATTAACTTCCATTTTTACTTCCTCTTACCCCTCGCTCCTTGCCGTTCTTGTTACCCTTTCTGTCACCAGCAGCATTTAAGAACAAAGAAAATCGCAATATACTGCGATTTTATTTGTATATATAGTCTTTCAATCAATAAAATTGACAAAAATCGCATTTTGTTGGGATTTTTGATTTGGAGTTAGAATATAATTGCTATATTTGCACCAAAATCGCAATATAATGGGATTATGACACAGCAAGAAATAGGAAATGCTATCAAAGAAAGGCGGAAGAAGCTAGGCATCAACCAGCAGACATTGGCAGACCTGGCGAATGTTGCAGTAAATACTCTCGTTGCAATTGAACGTGGAGGCGGCAATCCGCAAATGACAACACTGCTGACTATTCTTGATACATTAGGTCTTACAATGAATATTGACATTAAGCAATTGGACTATGAGACAGTGTAAGGTTTACGTTCATGATTCACTGGCAGGCATACTTCAAGAGACCGATGCCATGGAATATGTATTCACCTATGATGGGAATTATCATGGTGATCCTGTATGTCTGTCCATGCCTGTAAGGGAAGAATCCTATCGCTCCCCCCATCTTTTCCCTTATTTTTATAATATGCTGTCGGAGGGTGCTAACCGCCAGACTCAATCATTACTATTACACATCGATGAAAACGACGACTTTGGAATTATGCTGGCAACAGCCCAGCATGACACCATCGGAGCAGTAACCATAAAACCCATTTGAATATGATAGAACTTAATGTTTGCCCATCCACTCTGCAGGTGGGCTTTACAACCTATTCCCCGTCTGCACGTAAACAACTGTTTGACGGAAACGAAGTTTCCCCCATATTGGAATTTGACAGCCCAAACAATGATGGTGCCGACAAGGAGGCATATCTGAAGAACGTGGGACGCATTTCACTTTCCGGCGTACAGCCAAAGGCAAGTTTGGTACTGAACAGCAATGGGTATTTAGAAAAACCTGCCGAGAATGAACGCGGAACATACATCCTTAAACCTGCGCCGTCATCATACGCATTGCTTGACCGTAAGTTTTGTCCTGCCAACGAACATGTTACCATGCAGCTGGCTTCTCAGGTTTATCAGATCGAGACGGCAGCCAATGCTATATGCTTCTTCCGTGATGGTGAAGCCTCGTATCTATGCCGACGTTTTGATGTAGGACCTGAAGGACAGAAATATAGCCAGGAAGATTTTGCCTCCCTTGCCGGGCTGACGAATGCTAATGGCGGCAGCGATTTCAAATATAGCAATCTAAGTTACGAAGAGTGTGCAGACATCATCCGCAAGTATGTCAAGGCCGCTCCCGTCGAGATTCTGAAGTTCTTCCGTATCATAGTGTTTAACTATCTCACCCTCAATGATGATGCACACCTAAAGAACTTTTCTCTTATCAATCGTGGTGACGGAGAATACCACCTTGCTCCGGCCTATGACCTTATCAATACCAGTTTGCATTTGAACATGCCTCGCATCTTTGCCCTTGATAAAGGACTGTTCAGGGAGGGCATGAAGCTGACTGACACAAGAACAGTCGGACGCAAGGACTTTGAAGAGTTCGGACATCGTATTGGCTTGCCTGACCGATTGATTCAGCGGGAATTGAACTTCTTTGCCACAGAATATCCGTTAGCAAAGGAACTGATTGATCATTCTTTCCTGTCTGAATCCTTGAAACGGAACTACTGGCTTTCATACAACTACAGACGTACAACGTTAACATTCACATGATACCGTCATCTGATTACGCTAACCGCTAACCGCGATTGGCCTTGCATACCGCAAGGGTTCTGTGTTTTTCTCCATTTCCGTGACCAGACGGTAATGGCCGTCTTTTTGCAGTTCCAGGATTACCAGACCGCAGTTCTTAGGCGCCTTCATCTGCTCAAAGTCCTCCACTGTCAGGTGGAAGAAACGCATGACAAACAGCTTGATGGTCAGTCCGTGGGTTATAAGGACGCAGTTCTCAGGGAAGTCATCTTCGGCAAAATCCCTGAAAAGGCTCCCCAGCAGGTCGTTCACACGGTCATACACATCCGAGCCCGCCTCACCGCCTGGAATGCGGTAGTAGAACGTACCGTATTCACGTCTCTCACGGCATATCTTGGCAAAGTCCTCAGGGCATCGCAGGTAACCCCATTCCTGCTCTCGCAACCGCGGTTCCTCGTTATAGTCGAACTGGCCTTTGGGGAAAGCAGATGCCACCCCCTCAAAGGTCGAACGGGCACGCCAGAAAGGCGATACATAGAAGTACATCGACTCCTCCTGAACCACCTCCTTCAGCCGCTTGCCCGCCTCTCTGGCCTGCTCACGCCCCGTGTCAGTCAGTTCTATGGTATAGTCGGGAATACTCCCATATAAAGTCTTGTCCACATTCGCCTGTGACTCCCCGTGACGTATCAGTATGATTCTTTTTGGTTTCATAGGGCAGTGAGGTTACTATCCATTTTTTTTCATAAATTTGATGACACCGTATTTCCCATTGGTGCGCCAATCCCTATCTTCAATAGTATTTTGTTTATATCTTTTGGTGCTGTAATCCAACACCAGGTTAGATTTGAAGCACCGCACAACAAGTGTCGGACATTTTATGTAATCTGTCAATTTATCAATCTTTTTCGTATAATGATATGTTTTGTCACCACATAATCTCCGATAGTTTAAGTCTCCTTTTACAATTAAGAGATCGGAGGTGTTCTCGAATATTTCTCTTTTCCTTGAGATAGATTTGTATGGTGTTGGCATATTCCAAATAAAATCAGCTTCAATGCAAGCTTCTTTGTCAATAAATATTTTCTTTATTTCTTGCAACGCAATAAGTGCCTTCTTTTTTTCTTTTTTGCCAATACTTATAAGATCAAGATTATCCTCAATTACCTTAAATGTGTAATCAAGGTCATTTTCTATCACGTCAGACACAAAAATAGGCAGAATATTTACATGATATATAATTTTCTTTATTCGATATTCGGACTTCTTCAGTAAGAGATAGCCCAAAACCAAATCGGAAAAGAATTCCACACCTGCATTATCAACCAAATAATTAATGCAAAGTTCTGTTCCTCGTTCTAAAGTTAGTAGATAGTTTGTGAGTTCTTTTGCACCTTTAGTGTCTTCCTGCAGTCTTTCTATCTTACGTCTCTCCATACCTGGGAGTTGACTTAAATCGTAAGAGTTGGAATTCAGTGTTTGTATAATAGAATCTTCTACAAGATCGTTCACGGTGTATTCTGCAGAGAAATCATTGTCAATAAATCTTGTTACGGCTTGT
Organism: Bacteroidaceae bacterium; assembly: GCA_017619585.1. The sequence goes on along the minus strand of JAFZSA010000034.1, from coordinate 290,978 downwards.
AATCCCATTAATATTCGTGAGGATTTATGTGCTTCCTTACATAATCCTTTTTTGAGATCGTTAATTATTGACCCTTTTTTCATGAGTTTATAGGGATCAAAGACACCGCTCGTTCCGGCACTCATATATTGTTTTACATCCTTTGAAAGTTTACGGGTCAGTTCGTCAATAATGTAGAAATAGAAAGCATGCTCTACATCAATGAACGGTGCTTTTTCCAAAAATTTTTTTGTGTTTTTATAATCAGGATTGTTTTCAGGGTTATATTGAGTATAAAAGTCGTCAAGTAGTTTCCTGTCACTTTCGTTCTCTGTCAAATTGGAATAATAGGGATCTTGGAATACGGATTCTCTATATTCGTCATAATCTAATGGACGTTCAATTGTTTTTTTCCCCAGACTAACGATGGCATCTTCATATTTATTGTTTATGTTGTTCATAATGTTACGGAAGCGATACTTTATGGTATCTCTTGCAAAGTTGTCATTCTCAAAAGTAAAATCGACAGGCTTATTGTAAAATCTTCTCAAGTAATCGCGTATATTCTCCCATTTAATTCCAAATAATCCAAACAATATGCCAATTACACCTAGAAGAATACTCAAAAATTCCATAATATAGTTTTTTGTTATAAGATTGTACTATTAGGTTTTTTCGCCTCCAAATATAAGCATTAATATTTAATCAATTATTATTTCATTATATTTTCTTGCCGTTTTGTTGAAATTTGGTAGTTGGGGTACGCTGCAGTGGTGCGGTTCGGTGATATTGTTAGTCAGAGGATGCTTTATTGAATCCTAATGAATGAACGATAAACGAAAATGGGTCCTTTGCCTCGTTGTTTTTCATGTCGTTATGGGTACAAAAAAAAGCCCCTGAGCTATTTACTCAGGGGCTTTCTTTTTGGCTTATTAGCTTAGTGACCCATGCAGGATGTCACACCGAAAGTGGTTGCAATGGCCGTCAGGATGGCCAGTACCGTCTGAATGACGAATTTCCATGTTTCTTTTTTCATCTTTGTTAATGGTTAATGGTTATTGAATTGTTTAGGGGCAAGGAGCGAGGAGCAAGGAGCAAGAGGATTGTTCTACTTTAAACTCTCTACTCTAATCCCTAATCTCTAATCCATTTTTAAGCCGGGCATTGAGCCCAGCTTAAAAAATCAGTTCTGTCCGCTACCACCTCCGGTGTTGCCACCTGTGTTACCGCCTGTGTTGTCGTTCCCGCCTGTGTTGCCACCTTGGTTCTGACCTCCCTCCTCTTCGGAGTTGTCAGGTGCAGGCTGCTCGGGATCCTCTACCTCTCCGCCATCGTCGGAGGTTACACGTTTCAGGATGGTTCCATCCTCGTCCAGACAGGTAATCTGGATGCTGGTGTCTGCCAGCTCGTCCTTGACATCCGTACTGGGAGTGAACACAATGCGACGGGTACTGATGAGGTTGGTCTTCACATCCTCCAGACTCTCTACCGCCTTAGAGCGAACGCTGAAGCGCATGGTACCCAGACCGGGCAGTGGTACGCTGTGGCCCTCAGTGGCCCAAGCCTTGATGACTTCGCCTGCTGCATCCCAAGCCGCCTTCATGGCGCCTACGCTGATGCCGCTTCTTACAGAGGCCTCTTTGAATACCTTCTTCTCCTGAATGGGCGTGTACAACTCAGGACGCATTACGAACTTCTTTACTCCAGGGTTCTTGCCGATTTTAAGCACTCGGCGCTGTGCAATGACTTTAATTGCCATAGTGTTTCAGATTTAATGGTTAACAAATAGGTTAGGTTACCTTGTAAATATTTTTCCTTTTGTCATCGGAAAGGCTTTAACCTTGTGTCCTAGAGGTCACATTTGCAACTATTAGTGCGCGCAAAATTTTCTTTTAATAGTAACAATTGTTTCTCTTAGTACCCGCTGGTTTTATCCCTTATCTTTTGACATTGCAAAGGTACGGCAGTTTTATGGAATGTCAAAAAAAACGATACCATAAAACGATATTTTGAAAAGGGTAAAACGACAAACAGGGTATTCAGTATTCAGTTATTCAGTATTCAGTTTCTATTTTTCGTTGTGAGAATGTTTACTAATATACTATATATAATATATTATATATAGTATATTAGTAAACATTCTCACAACGAAAAATAGAAACTGAATACTGAATAACTGAATACTGAATACCCTGTTTGTCGTTTTACCCTTTTCAAAATATCGTTTTATGGTATCGTTTTTTTTGACATTCCATAAAACTGCCGTACCTTTGCAATGTCAAAAGATAAGGGATAAAACCAGCGGGTACTAAGAGAAACAATTGTTACTATTAAAAGAAAATTTTGCGCGCACTAATAGTTGCAAATGTGACCTCTAGGACACAAGGTTAAAGCCTTTCCGATGACAAAAGGAAAAATATTTACAAGGTAACCTAACCTATTTGTTAACCATTAAATCTGAAACACTATGGCAATTAAAGTCATTGCACAGCGCCGAGTGCTTAAAATCGGCAAGAACCCTGGAGTAAAGAAGTTCGTAATGCGTCCTGAGTTGTACACGCCCATTCAGGAGAAGAAGGTATTCAAAGAGGCCTCTGTAAGAAGCGGCATCAGCGTAGGCGCCATGAAGGCGGCTTGGGATGCAGCAGGCGAAGTCATCAAGGCTTGGGCCACTGAGGGCCACAGCGTACCACTGCCCGGTCTGGGTACCATGCGCTTCAGCGTTCGCTCTAAGGCGGTAGAGAGTCTGGAGGATGTGAAGACCAACCTCATCAGTACCCGTCGCATTGTGTTCACTCCCAGTACGGATGTCAAGGACGAGCTGGCAGACACCAGCATCCAGATTACCTGTCTGGACGAGGATGGAACCATCCTGAAACGTGTAACCTCCGACGATGGCGGAGAGGTAGAGGATCCCGAGCAGCCTGCACCTGACAACTCCGAAGAGGAGGGAGGTCAGAACCAAGGTGGCAACACAGGCGGGAACGACAACACAGGCGGTAACACAGGTGGCAACACCGGAGGTGGTAGCGGACAGAACTGATTTTTTAAGCTGGGCTCAATGCCCGGCTTAAAAATGGATTAGAGATTAGGGATTAGAGTAGAGAGTTTAAAGTAGAACAATCCTCTTGCTCCTTGCTCCTCGCTCCTTGCCCCTAAACAATTCAATAACCATTAACCATTAACAAAGATGAAAAAAGAAACATGGAAATTCGTCATTCAGACGGTACTGGCCATCCTGACGGCCATTGCAACCACTTTCGGTGTGACATCCTGCATGGGTCACTAAGCTAATAAGCCAAAAAGAAAGCCCCTGAGTAAATAGCTCAGGGGCTTTTTTTTGTACCCATAACGACATGAAAAACAACGAGGCAAAGGACCCATTTTCGTTTATCGTTCATTCATTAGGATTCAATAAAGCATCCTCTGACTAACAATATCACCGAACCGCACCACTGCAGCGTACCCCAACTACCAAATTTCAACAAAACGGCAAGAAAATATAATGAAATAATAATTGATTAAATATTAATGCTTATATTTGGAGGCGAAAAAACCTAATAGTACAATCTTATAACAAAAAACTATATTATGGAATTTTTGAGTATTCTTCTAGGTGTAATTGGCATATTGTTTGGATTATTTGGAATTAAATGGGAGAATATACGCGATTACTTGAGAAGATTTTACAATAAGCCTGTCGATTTTACTTTTGAGAATGACAACTTTGCAAGAGATACCATAAAGTATCGCTTCCGTAACATTATGAACAACATAAACAATAAATATGAAGATGCCATCGTTAGTCTGGGGAAAAAAACAATTGAACGTCCATTAGATTATGACGAATATAGAGAATCCGTATTCCAAGATCCCTATTATTCCAATTTGACAGAGAACGAAAGTGACAGGAAACTACTTGACGACTTTTATACTCAATATAACCCTGAAAACAATCCTGATTATAAAAACACAAAAAAATTTTTGGAAAAAGCACCGTTCATTGATGTAGAGCATGCTTTCTATTTCTACATTATTGACGAACTGACCCGTAAACTTTCAAAGGATGTAAAACAATATATGAGTGCCGGAACGAGCGGTGTCTTTGATCCCTATAAACTCATGAAAAAAGGGTCAATAATTAACGATCTCAAAAAAGGATTATGTAAGGAAGCACATAAATCCTCACGAATATTAATGGGATTACAAGCCGTAACAAGATTTATTGACAATGATTTCTCTGCAGAATACACCGTGAACGATCTTGTAGAAGATTCTATTATACAAACACTGAATTCCAACTCTTACGATTTAAGTCAACTCCCAGGTATGGAGAGACGTAAGATAGAAAGACTGCAGGAAGACACTAAAGGTGCAAAAGAACTCACAAACTATCTACTAACTTTAGAACGAGGAACAGAACTTTGCATTAATTATTTGGTTGATAATGCAGGTGTGGAATTCTTTTCCGATTTGGTTTTGGGCTATCTCTTACTGAAGAAGTCCGAATATCGAATAAAGAAAATTATATATCATGTAAATATTCTGCCTATTTTTGTGTCTGACGTGATAGAAAATGACCTTGATTACACATTTAAGGTAATTGAGGATAATCTTGATCTTATAAGTATTGGCAAAAAAGAAAAAAAGAAGGCACTTATTGCGTTGCAAGAAATAAAGAAAATATTTATTGACAAAGAAGCTTGCATTGAAGCTGATTTTATTTGGAATATGCCAACACCATACAAATCTATCTCAAGGAAAAGAGAAATATTCGAGAACACCTCCGATCTCTTAATTGTAAAAGGAGACTTAAACTATCGGAGATTATGTGGTGACAAAACATATCATTATACGAAAAAGATTGATAAATTGACAGATTACATAAAATGTCCGACACTTGTTGTGCGGTGCTTCAAATCTAACCTGGTGTTGGATTACAGCACCAAAAGATATAAACAAAATACTATTGAAGATAGGGATTGGCGCACCAATGGGAAATACGGTGTCATCAAATTTATGAAAAAAAATGGATAGTAACCTCACTGCCCTATGAAACCAAAAAGAATCATACTGATACGTCACGGGGAGTCACAGGCGAATGTGGACAAGACTTTATATGGGAGTATTCCCGACTATACCATAGAACTGACTGACACGGGGCGTGAGCAGGCCAGAGAGGCGGGCAAGCGGCTGAAGGAGGTGGTTCAGGAGGAGTCGATGTACTTCTATGTATCGCCTTTCTGGCGTGCCCGTTCGACCTTTGAGGGGGTGGCATCTGCTTTCCCCAAAGGCCAGTTCGACTATAACGAGGAACCGCGGTTGCGAGAGCAGGAATGGGGTTACCTGCGATGCCCTGAGGACTTTGCCAAGATATGCCGTGAGAGACGTGAATACGGTACGTTCTACTACCGCATTCCAGGCGGTGAGGCGGGCTCGGATGTGTATGACCGTGTGAACGACCTGCTGGGGAGCCTTTTCAGGGATTTTGCCGAAGATGACTTCCCTGAGAACTGCGTCCTTATAACCCACGGACTGACCATCAAGCTGTTTGTCATGCGTTTCTTCCACCTGACAGTGGAGGACTTTGAGCAGATGAAGGCGCCTAAGAACTGCGGTCTGGTAATCCTGGAACTGCAAAAAGACGGCCATTACCGTCTGGTCACGGAAATGGAGAAAAACACAGAACCCTTGCGGTATGCAAGGCCAATCGCGGTTAGCGGTTAGCGTAATCAGATGACGGTATCATGTGAATGTTAACGTTGTACGTCTGTAGTTGTATGAAAGCCAGTAGTTCCGTTTCAAGGATTCAGACAGGAAAGAATGATCAATCAGTTCCTTTGCTAACGGATATTCTGTGGCAAAGAAGTTCAATTCCCGCTGAATCAATCGGTCAGGCAAGCCAATACGATGTCCGAACTCTTCAAAGTCCTTGCGTCCGACTGTTCTTGTGTCAGTCAGCTTCATGCCCTCCCTGAACAGTCCTTTATCAAGGGCAAAGATGCGAGGCATGTTCAAATGCAAACTGGTATTGATAAGGTCATAGGCCGGAGCAAGGTGGTATTCTCCGTCACCACGATTGATAAGAGAAAAGTTCTTTAGGTGTGCATCATCATTGAGGGTGAGATAGTTAAACACTATGATACGGAAGAACTTCAGAATCTCGACGGGAGCGGCCTTGACATACTTGCGGATGATGTCTGCACACTCTTCGTAACTTAGATTGCTATATTTGAAATCGCTGCCGCCATTAGCATTCGTCAGCCCGGCAAGGGAGGCAAAATCTTCCTGGCTATATTTCTGTCCTTCAGGTCCTACATCAAAACGTCGGCATAGATACGAGGCTTCACCATCACGGAAGAAGCATATAGCATTGGCTGCCGTCTCGATCTGATAAACCTGAGAAGCCAGCTGCATGGTAACATGTTCGTTGGCAGGACAAAACTTACGGTCAAGCAATGCGTATGATGACGGCGCAGGTTTAAGGATGTATGTTCCGCGTTCATTCTCGGCAGGTTTTTCTAAATACCCATTGCTGTTCAGTACCAAACTTGCCTTTGGCTGTACGCCGGAAAGTGAAATGCGTCCCACGTTCTTCAGATATGCCTCCTTGTCGGCACCATCATTGTTTGGGCTGTCAAATTCCAATATGGGGGAAACTTCGTTTCCGTCAAACAGTTGTTTACGTGCAGACGGGGAATAGGTTGTAAAGCCCACCTGCAGAGTGGATGGGCAAACATTAAGTTCTATCATATTCAAATGGGTTTTATGGTTACTGCTCCGATGGTGTCATGCTGGGCTGTTGCCAGCATAATTCCAAAGTCGTCGTTTTCATCGATGTGTAATAGTAATGATTGAGTCTGGCGGTTAGCACCCTCCGACAGCATATTATAAAAATAAGGGAAAAGATGGGGGGAGCGATAGGATTCTTCCCTTACAGGCATGGACAGACATACAGGATCACCATGATAATTCCCATCATAGGTGAATACATATTCCATGGCATCGGTCTCTTGAAGTATGCCTGCCAGTGAATCATGAACGTAAACCTTACACTGTCTCATAGTCCAATTGCTTAATGTCAATATTCATTGTAAGACCTAATGTATCAAGAATAGTCAGCAGTGTTGTCATTTGCGGATTGCCGCCTCCACGTTCAATTGCAACGAGAGTATTTACTGCAACATTCGCCAGGTCTGCCAATGTCTGCTGGTTGATGCCTAGCTTCTTCCGCCTTTCTTTGATAGCATTTCCTATTTCTTGCTGTGTCATAATCCCATTATATTGCGATTTTGGTGCAAATATAGCAATTATATTCTAACTCCAAATCAAAAATCCCAACAAAATGCGATTTTTGTCAATTTTATTGATTGAAAGACTATATATACAAATAAAATCGCAGTATATTGCGATTTTCTTTGTTCTTAAATGCTGCTGGTGACAGAAAGGGTAACAAGAACGGCAAGGAGCGAGGGGTAAGAGGAAGTAAAAATGGAAGTTAATTCGCTACGATCATGGAAGTTAAAGTGGACAATACCATAAGGCAGACAGCAGCGAAAACTATCGTCCTGCGCAAAGCGCATAACTTCCCATTTAACTCCCCTTTAACTTCCTCTTGCCTCTTGGCCTAGAACTATCCCCTTGCCCCTTGCTCCTAAACTACTAACCACTAACCACTAACCCCTAATGATTATGAAAAAGGAAACATGGAAATTCGTCATTCAGACGATACTGGCTGTACTGACAGCCATTGCAACTACATTTGGTGTGACATCCTGCATGGGACATTGAGTCCCCACCCCCTTTAGAGGGAGAACTTAATTGAAGACAGGCTGACGGAACATTTGTTCTGCCAGCCTGTTTGCTGTTTATCGCTGATAGACTTTTCTGCCGTTGCGGATGACGAGACCTCGGTAGCCGGTGCCTACACGCTGACCGGCAAGGTTATAGATCTGACCTCCATGGGGAGAGGGAGCAGAGGCGAGGCCATTGATACCTGTGGGCAAGCCCAGCATGTTGCGGGTCTTCTCGATGATGGTCTGACCGATAGAGGGGTCGAGGGGCGAATAATAGGCACCGCTGCTGACCCTGTTGCTGTGGACACCGGCAGGAACAAGGATGCGCTGCACATTGGTCTGCGAGGCTGGGATATCAGAATCCTGAATGCCGGCGGAAGTCCAGGGGTCGTACTGTCCATAGACAAAGAGTATCTGGCAGTGGGTGGTCTTGACAAACTCCTTGACCTCGGGCTCGATGGGCGTGAAGGGATAATACTGTCTGAGGGTAGTATAAGGCTTGAAATTGAATGTGTTCCAGCGCCTAATAAGCTCATCGTAGCTGTAGCCGGCTTTCTCCACGGCCTCCTTGATCTGGGAAGGAAGGGAGAAGGCATAATGACCAAGCTCAATCATGCACTGTACGTCATAGGGGTCGGCACTGAGGATGGACTTGGTAGGAGGCTCACCCGGCGCCCTGTGTCTGGAGTCGGCATCCTGTGTGTCCTGGAGGTTGATGAAGTTGCGTACGAGTGCCCTCGCCTGTTTGTTTCGCTCCTCAATAATTTCATAATAACTGATGTAGATGAAGGTGTATATATCACGCAGCAAATCATCCGTAATCTCTTGGTCGGGCGCCACACGGGCAGGGAGGTAACGGGCCCAGTCCGAGACATGGAGATAGATGGCCCTAGTCCATTGCGAATCCATGTAACTGAGAACAACCCTGAAGCAGGCCTCCGCATCGGGCATGGACGGCCTCTCCCAAAGATCTCTCTGAATATCCATCATCCGCTGAAGTAGCTGAGGGTTAGAAAGGATATCAGTGAGGAGATCACAGCTGCGCTGCCACACCTCGGCCGAGTTCTGACCCGTGAGCTTGTCTTCCTCCTCCAGAAATCCGGAGTACTTGTAGTGAATGACATCCATAATGGGGTCTTCCATGGACTTGCAGAAGGGGGCACAGAAGGGAAGGTAGGCATCGCAGGTGTTGGGATAGTGCATAGCCAGGAAGGTGGTGGTCATGCCGTTCTTGCTGGTTCCCGTGGAGAGCCACTTGCCCGTGAAGATGCGCAGCTTCTTAAGCGTATTGACAAGGGTGCAGAGGTCATGCGAGGCATAGACAGCCCGGCACTTACTCCAATAGTTCTCGGAGGTGAGGGGACCTTCTGGGGCATACGATGAGGCAGGCGGCAGGGACTCACCGTGATAACGATGTTCCACCGCAAGGTAATTGGCATTGAGCTCCAAAGCAATATCATCGACATGGAAATCTTCGGAGACATCGAGGTCGTAGCCGTTGGTATTCATCACCGTGACGGCATCGGGTCCCGTATAGTTGGTGATGACAGCCCGCTGATAGAAGCAGACATCCTCCTCGCCTTCAGAGGGGTCGAGGTGCTGAAGAAAACGGAAAAAGAGCGTCTTCATACCTGGATAGTGCGTATTGTTGATAATCTCAACATCGTGGAAGTACTGGCTGTTCTGCTCAAACACCTCCTTTATCTGTTCAAGACTGGACGGCGATTCCTGCGGGATTACCAGATCAGGGTATGCATACCGGTCAACGTCATCGTTGGCTACAATGCCTGTCCATGCAGGTGCTGCCACCAGCATCAGGCCGATAATGAATCTTAACAAGTGTGCTCTTTTTTCCATTTTCCTATTATTGTCTATTGCCTACAGCTGCTTGAGCCGGAAGTTACGCCAGAGAACTTTGATATCATTGCCATCGTGAATCTGAAGCATGAGACGGCCGGGGGTGTTGCCGATGAGGTCGTCATGGAGGTCGGCCATGGGAACGCCGTTGAGCCAGGTCTGTACGTGATTGCCCTCGACACGCAGGCGCAGGGTGTTCCACTCGCCTTCCTTCAGCACGCTCTCCTTCTCGTCGGGAATCTGCTGCATCCAGCCGCGTCCGTAGGACTCGTAGATGCCGCCCGTGTCGTTATTCTTGGGAGCTACCTCGCACTGCCAGCCGTGTACCTTGTTATAGCCCTCGATGAAGGAGTGGAAGAAGAGGCCGCTGTTGCCGTTGCTCTCCTGCTTGAACTCGAGGGTGAGGTCGAAGTCCTTATAGTATTTGCGGGTGCAGAGGTAGCCGTACTCCTTATTGTCGCCATTCTCGGTCACGAGGTTGCCATCGGCATCCACACTCCACTTGCCGTCGCCGAAGGGCTCCCAGCCTGTGAGGTCCTTGCCGTTGAAGAGGCTCTCTGTCTTGCTGGCCTTATGGCGAAGGGGACGTATCTTGACGTTCTTGAAGGAGGCGGGGTCGCCATGGTCCTGCAGGCAGATAACGCCCTCTGAGGAAAGACCGTACTCGGGTGCATGCGACCACTTACCGCTGCCCTTGCGCTGGAACCAGTCGTCGGTCCACGCCTCGAACTCCAGAATCTTCTTGCCGTTGAGCCAGTGCTCTACGTGACCATTATCAAAGACAATCCTGGAGCTGTTCCACTCTCCGACGGGGTTGACGTTCATCTTGCTGTAATCGGGCAGGTGCATGGCGTAGTCAACACCCAGCTTCTGCCACTCCTCTAGCTTGGCAGGGGCATTCACTTCCTCCCAGCCCTTATTGTCGATGAGCTGGTACTCGGGTCCTGTAACGTAGGGAACAGTGAAGGCAGGATTCTCTACCACATGATATATCATACCGCTGTTGCCGCCATGAGTCAGCTTCCAGTCCCAGCAGAGCTCGAAGTTAGAGAACTTACGCTTGGTAACGATATAACCTGAATCGTCGGCACCAGAGCCGCTGGCCTGGATACAGCCGTTCACGACTCCCCATCCGTTAGAGAGGACGGTACCATTGAAGTTGCGCCACTCTGAGAGGTCCTTACCATTGAAAAGCAGTTCCCAGCCCTGCTTAATCTCCTTCTTAGTCAGCACATTATCCTCGGCCTGACAATATGAGGGGGCTGCACACATTGCCGCTAAGAGCAGCATCAGATTTGTTTTTTTCATTGTGTTATATTTTAATGTTAAAAAAGTCCGTTTTCAGGGGCAAGGGGCAAGCAGCAAGGGGAAGGAGATTTCTCTAACCGCTAACCACTAACCGCTAACCGCAATACATGTTTCGGCCACAAATTTACAATTTATTTCAGATTAACGGCCGGGGGAGAAGAAAATTTCTTTGATTTTACGTCCTGCATTAGTACAAAATCCATATATTTGCAGCGATGGATGTTATTAACCAAGGAATGAAGAGAATTACTTTACTGCTATTACTGACGATACTGCAACTGGGCATCCGCGCCCAGGGATGGCCTGCCGACTACGGAGGCGTTATGCTGCAGGGGTTCTACTGGGACTCCTACTCCCAGACGTCGTGGGCGAAACTGCAGGCCGAGGCCGAGGAGATAGCGCCCTACTTCCAACTGGTATGGGTGCCGCAGAGCGGATGGTGCAACACGGACTACAACATGATGGGCTACACACCCGTCTATTACTTCAACCAGAAAAGTTCCTTCGGCACAGAGGCTCAGCTGCGCAGCATGATAGCGGCCTTCCGCCAGAGAGGAACGGGCGTGATAGCCGACGTGGTCATCAACCATCGCAGCAACATAGGGCAGAACGGGTCGTGGGTGGACTATCCGGCTGAGACCTACAACGGACGTACCTACCAGATGAAATCCACCGACATCTGTCGTAACGACGACGGAGGGGCTACCTTGGGATGGGCCAACGGGAACGGCGTATCCTTGTCCCAGAACGATGATACGGGCGATGACTGGTCGGGCTGTCGCGACCTGGACCACAAGAGCGCCAATGTGCAGGAGTGCGTCAAGGCTTACCTGAAGTTCCTGTTGAAGGACATAGGGTACACGGGCTTCCGCTACGATATGGTGAAGGGCTTCTATGCCTACTTCATCGCCGACTACAACACATACGCAAAGCCTGCCTTCAGCGTGGGCGAATACTGGGACAGCAGCAGCAAGATCAAGGAGTGGGTGAACAACAGCAAGGGCTATGTGGCAGACCAGCCCACGAGCGCTGCCTTCGACTTCCAGTTCCGCTACCGCATGCGTGATGCCGTCAACAACCGCGACTGGCGCTGGCTGGGCTACGACGAGAAGCCCCTCGTGGCCGACAGCTACTACAAGCTGTATGCCGTGACCTTCGTGGAGAACCACGACACGGAGAAGCGCATGAACGGCGATGAGCAGGACCCCATCCGCACGGACACCCTTGCTGCCAACGCCTATATGCTGGCTATGCCGGGCACGCCCTGCATCTTCTACACACACTGGCGCGACTGCAAGTACGCCCTGAAGCAGATGATTCTGGCACGCCGTCTGGCAGGCATCACCAACACCAGCAGCACTCAGCAGAAATACAGCGTCCAGAACTACTACGCCACAGCTACCACAGGCAAGGACGCTACCCTACTCTGCGTGGTGGGTAACACGCCTCAGTCGTATAGCGTGAGCAAGACGCAGTACACGGAGATTCTGTCGGGAAAGGGATTCCGCTACTGCCTGAGCCGCAGTGCGAACACGGTTTGGATGGATATTCCCGACGGGACATACGAGGCCCCGCTGAAGGTGAAGCTGACGGCTGTCAGCAACCTGTCGGGGGCAACCATCGTCTATACGTTGGACGGTTCGGAGCCAATGGCGGAGAGCACGCAGGTAGCGGACGGCACCATACTGAACATAGAATCGTCGTGCACCCTTAGGGCAGGCATCCTCTCGGGCGGCAAGGTCTATGGCATCCAGCAGCGCGACTACCAGATATTCCAGCCCCACGATATCACGTTGTATGTTCGTTCCGACATCAGCTGGACGGGCACCTACTTCTATGCTTGGGACAATCAGGACAAGCAGCTCAGTGGCAACTGGCCAGGCAAGCGTGTCACGACCAACAAGAGCATCAACGGCAAGCGATGGTACTATCAGACCTACCGCCTGACTTCGCCCAGTCAGTACATCAATCTGGTGGTGAGCAACTCCTCGGGCAAGCAAACCACAGACATCACGGGTCTCAGGTCCGACAGCTACCTCTGCATAACAGGCACTCAGGACAATGGCAAGTACGTGGTAGAGGAAGTTACGGAGGAGACGGAAACCAACATTGAGGGGCAAGGAGCAAGGAGCAAGGGGCAAGAGGATAGTTCCGCTTTTCAATCCTCAATTTATGATATGAGCGGAAGAAAAATGGTCAATGAATTACCCAAGGGAATCTACATTCAGAACGGCAAGAAGGTGGTATTCTAACCGCAGAGCGGAAATAATTGGTTATGGGTTATTGGTTATGGGTTATTGAATTGGTTAGGGGCGAGGGGATTGTTTACTGTTTATTGGTTATTGGTTATTGGTTATTGAGAATAATGGTCAAGGCTGCGATTGAGCGAGAGGAGAGCGATGCTCGCATCAGCTTTCCCGAGCGTGAGCAGGCTCGACGCGCAGCGTCAATGTTCAATGAACAATGAACAAAAATCTCAACTATCAACTTTAAAAACTGACTCCGAACTTTCCCTCCCCAAGAGGGAAAATAATATGTTTTACAGCATGTTTGCTGTTTTTTCATCCTCATATACAGGCAAATCTTAGAAAAGATTCTTTATATTTGCACCCAAACCTATCTACCAACAACCATGAAAAGAAACTGGATACTTTGGGCTATCTTTATACTTGCAGGGACTATACAGGCACAAGTTGGAACCGTTTTTGAGAAAGAAGGGCTTATTTTTGAGGTTAAAAGCATCATTCCATATCATGTAGAAGTAAAGGAAAATGCTTATCCCAATGCAGAACACGTAAACATTCCCTATAACGTATCACACGGATTATTTAACTATATGGTTGAGTCTGTGGGACCACGTTCCTTTGAATTTGACGACTTGAAAAGTGTTCAAGTAACCCATTCCGTAAACTGGCTCAAAGAAGCTTGCTTTAGAAAGACAAAACTACAACGTTTTGACTGCCCTGACGAACTGTACGACATCTTCGACTTAGCCTTTGACAGCTGCTTTGAACTGGACAGCGTATTCACCAATCGCATGCTAAAAAGAGTACACGATTATGCCTTCAATGACTGTCATAAGCTACGATTCATAGAATTCCCTGCCACACTGGAATACATTGGTTCCTATGCTTTCAAAGAATGCGGTTTTGAAAACCTGGCCCTTCCTAATATACCATTCACTATGTACGAAGGAGCATTCTCTAATTGCGAGAAGCTCCTCTCACTGGACCTGGGAACTGGTATTACGGATATTCCCTCACGGGCTTTCGAAAATGCGCCTTTGCCTGAAATTATCATACCGGATCAGGTGAAAACCATTGGATATGCTGCATTCAAACGTACAACATCCCAACACCCACGCTGGCTGATAAGCATTGGAAGCGATGTTACCAATATTGCAATGTATGCTTTCATGACCAATTACGGACAAGTCACAAAACATATTATCTGCAAGGCAATAACACCTCCGAAGTGTGACGCCCAGGCTTTTGAAGAAACAACATACAAGTACGGAACACTTTACGTTCCCGAGGAAAGCATTAAAGCATACCAGGAGGCTGAAACATGGAAGATGTTTAAAAATATTGAAAGATATGACTCAACGTTAATTGACTGCATCCCCATAGTTGAATCTGACCAGAAACTGCCTCAGGAGATTTATAATCTGTCAGGCCGACGTACCCTCCAACCAACACGCGGCATCAATATCCTGAACAACAAGAAAGTTATAATGAAATAACCTTTATCACAATCAAACTTAAGTACTAACCCTAAAACTTACCATCATGAAAAAGTATTTTTTGTTAAGCATTATCTTACTGGCTGCTGGTTGCTTTGTATCATGCAGCGATGGTCCAGACTCCCTGAGTGCCTCCACAGCCAAGAAACTCATCAAGAAGGAACTGAAACGCATAAACCAGTTAGAATCTTACAGCAAAGTGCAGATTGGCTACTTCGAGTGTAACGACAACGACATCCGCTACAAGTATCGCCAGCTGGCAGCCAACGAGATCATCACCTATCAGGTAAAGAAGGTCATGAAGCAGGAGCGCGTGAAGAAGACCCGCATTAAGAAAGGGTACTGGGGCAACTACAAAGAGAACTACTGGACCAACGAGTTTGTACCCGTTTACTTTGTTACCACAGCCCTGACCGAGAAGGGCAAGAAACTGGTATATGAGGAGAAGGAAATTGAACCGTCTGAAGACGAGAAGGAACTGCGTCTGGACTTCGAGGTTGACAAGAGTAAATTCCCTGAGGCTTCTGTAAAGGAAAAGGAGTTCCCTGATGAAACCACTTCAGAAAATGCCGAAGAGAATGGAGCAGACGAACCAGAGGAATACGATGAGCCAGAGGATTATGACGCGCCAGAGGGAGATTTTGAGTATGTTAAGGACGCCCCCGAATACGACAAGGAGAAAGCAAATGAAAAGTATGAAGAAGTAAGCCTGCTGGCCAATGCCTGGAATGTCGAAAAGGCTAGGAATATCCTGAAGACCGGTGATTTCACTGCCACGGCAGAAATCATTTTCGAGGTGGAAAAAGCTACTCCCGTAGGCAGAATCATGGAAGGTCGCTACAATGGGCAGCGCGTCCTGATGAAAGGACAGAATTATGTTTTCTATCAGGACAAAGGCTGGACGTTTGAAAAAAGCGAATAACACGTCACAACTAAAACTAACTAAACTAATCAGGGTGAGCATTCCAGAAGGATGCTCACTTTTTTTTCAACCTGAAAAGTGAGGTTAGCGGTTAGCGTAACTATGAACGCCGAAGGAATCGCGAGCTAAAAGCGAGAACGAAGTGGCAACTATGAATTATGAACTAAATATTCAATCCGTAGTTTTGCTTCACCTCGCTCATCACGAAGGTACTTTCTATGGCGCCAACGTTTTCTATCTCGCCCAGCTTGTTGAGCACAAACTCCTGATATTGTTTCATATCACGTGCGCGTACCTTTAACAAATAATCATAGGCGCCAGAGGTGTTGTAGCATTCTGTCACCTCAGGAATTAGCTGTACACGACGGGTGAATGCCTCGGCTATCTCGCGGTTGATCTGCTTCAGTTTGACATTGCAATACACCAGCAGGCCTTGGTTAAGCTTCTCGGCATCCAGTATCGCAACATAACGCTTGATGTAGCCCCTGCGTTCCAGTCGTTTCTGGCGTTCAAAGACAGGAGTTGGAGTCAAACTAACGGCATCTGCCAACTCTTTTGTGGTCAATTTGGCATTTTTTTGCAGGATTCTGAGTATCTGCAGGTCGGTTTCGTCTAATGTTTCTATCATTTTCCCCTGTATTTTTAGTGTTTTATTCTGATTGGGGTACTTTCAGGCACCCCCCATCGGAAGAATTTTCTTTTTGCGAGGCAAAAATAGGTATATATTCCGAATTATACAAGAAATTTGGAGGATATTTCCATATTGCCGTACCTTTGCAGCGTGATTCAATTGAGAGTGGAAAGTTGAAAGTTGAAAATTGAAAGTTGAACATTAATATAAACATTGAGGATTGAAGGCGGAAGCAAATTCTTCACTCTTCATTCTTCATTCTTAATTTAAAAGGATTATGAGCACAAAGAAGAATTTCCGTTTTGAGACATTGCAACTCCATGTAGGCCAAGAACAGGCTGACCCCGCAACAGATGCACGCGCAGTGCCCATCTATCAGACTACATCATACGTGTTCCGTAACTCACAGCATGCTGCCGACCGTTTCGGTCTCCGCGATGCAGGTAATATCTATGGCCGTCTGACCAACTCAACACAGGGCGTGTTCGAGGATCGTGTTGCTGCCCTCGAGGGTGGTGTAGCCGGTCTGGCTGTTGCCTCTGGTGCAGCTGCCATCACATACGCTCTGCAAAATATCGTTCAGAATGGCGACCACATTGTAGCTGCCGACAACCTCTATGGTGGTTCATACAACTTGATAACACACACACTTGCCACACAAGGCATTACTAATACTATTATCAATGTGAACGACCTGGAGGCGCTGGAGGCTGCCATCCAACCCAACACTAAGGTGGTTTATGCAGAGACTTTCGGAAACCCAAATTCTGATGTGCTTGACCTTGAAGGTGTGGCTGCCGTAGCCCACAAGCACGGCATCCCCTTCATCGTGGACAACACCTTCGGTACTCCCTACCTGATTCGTCCCTTGGAGCACGGAGCTGATATTGTAGTGCACTCTGCTACCAAGTTCCTGGGCGGTCACGGTACCTCATTGGGTGGTGTCATCGTTGATGGTGGTAAGTTCGACTGGAAGCAGAACGACAAGTTCCCCACACTGGCTAAGCCCGACCCATCTTATCACGGCATTGTCTTTGCCGATGCAGTAGGTGCTGCCGCCTACGTTACCCGCATCCGTGCCGTCATCCTGCGCGATACCGGTGCTGCCATCTCTCCCTTCAACGCCTTCATCCTCTTGCAGGGTGTTGAGACTTTGAGCCTCAGAGTAGAGCGTCACGTAGAGAACGCCCTGAAGGTGGTCGACTTCCTCAGCAAGCACCCCAAAGTAGCCAAGGTGAACCACCCTGCCCTGCCCAGTCATCCCGACCACAAGCTCTATCAGAGGTACTTCCCCAACGGTGGTGCCAGCATCTTTACCTTCGAGATTAAGGGTGGCCAGGAAGAAGCCTGGAAGTTCATCGATGCCCTGCAGATCTTCTCTCTGTTGGCCAACGTAGCTGACGTGAAGAGTCTGGTGATACATCCCTACACCACCACTCACTCTCAGCTTTCACCCGAGGAGCTGGCAGAGCAGCACATCACGCCCAGCACCATCCGCTTGAGCATTGGTACAGAGCACATCGATGATATCATAGAAGATCTGGCTCAGGCATTGGATAAGATTTAAGACCAATCGTCCTCTAGAGGAGTGAGAGAATAAGAATAAAATTATTAATTGAGAAAAACATAAACCATCCTATGAAGTAATCTGCCAAGTTCTCCAGAAGATTTGGCAGATTACTTTAATCTCCGTACCTTTGCAACCCGAAATCTCATAACAGTAATGACATGAGAGATTATATCATAGCAGACAATCAGGAACTGACGCGTTTTGCAGTGGAACGCCTGGTCAGTGAGGACGAAGAGAGTGTAATATCCTATGCTCAGGACAGGGCATCGCTTGTAAACCTGCTTACTGAGCACCCCAATGCCATAGTGTTGCTGGACTACACACTCTTTGACTTCTCTGATGAGGAGCAACTCCTCATCATAGCCGAGCGCTTCAGCCAGTCGCAATGGATACTGCTCAGCGATGAGCTGACCCCCCAGTTCCTACGTCGTGTGGTATATTCCTCGCATCAGTTCAGCATCCTTTTCAAGGACGGTCCCCTCAGCGAGGTCCGTATTGCCTTGCAGTCGGTAAGCCAGCGTAACACACGTTTCCTTTGCCAGCGAGCACTGGAGGTTATCCTCTCCCAGCAGCAGGAAGAGGAGAAGCCCGACCTGCTGACGCATACCGAGACGGAAATCCTGAAAGGTATTGCACAGGGCAAGACCACCAAGGAGATTGCCGCCGAGCGTTTCTCAAGTGTCCATACTGTTACCACACATAGGAAAAACATATTCCGAAAGCTGGGCATCAACACAGCCCACGAAGCCACCAAGTACGCACTACGTGCCGGCCTCGTCGATGCCTCGGAATTCTATATTTAAAACATAAATGAAGAAACAGACTATTGCAATTAACACCCCTTATGTACGTCCAGATGTCTACGGATCTCTGGCCGTTCCTGTTTATAATAATGTAGCGTTTGAATTTCAGGATGCGGCGGAAATGGCCGATGCATTCTGTAATCGCATCAAGGCACCAGACTACGCCCGCGTAGAGAACCCTACGGTAACAAACCTTGAACAACGTGTGATGGCACTGACAGGTGCCGCCCACGTGACAGCCTTCAACTCAGGCATGGCAGCCATCAGCAATACGCTGTTGGCTGTTGCTGCGCAAGGGAGGAACATCGTCAGTTCGCACCACCTGTTCGGCAATACACTGGCCCTAATCACCAACACCCTGCAGCGTTATGGCGTAGAACCCCGTCTGCGCGACCTCACCAATCTGCAAGCCGTAGAGGATGCTATAGATGCCAACACCTGCTGCGTATTCCTGGAGGTGCTGACCAATCCCCAATTGGAGGTAGCCGACCTGCAGGCTCTGGCAGAGATTGCCCACAAGAAGAACGTTCCGTTGATTGCCGACTCCACAGCCATTCCTTTCACAGAGACCTCACTAAAGACATTAGGCGTTGACATAGAGGTAGTATCCAGCACCAAGTATGTCTCTGGCGGAGGTACATCATTGGGCGGATTGGTTATTGACTACGGCACCTTCCCTGAGATCAACCAGCGTTTGAAATACGAACTGCTCTTTAACCTGGGTGCCTACATGACACCGCAGGCTGCTTATATGCAGACCCTCGGACTGGAGACTATGGATGCCCGCTATCAGCGTCAGACTGCCAATGCCCAGCAGGTTGCCGAGGCACTGCGTACAGTTCCTGCCATCTGCCGTGTAAACTATATCGGTCTGAAGGATAATCCCTTCTATGCACTGGCTCGCAAGCAGTTTGGTCCCACATCCGGTGCTATGCTTACCATAGACTTGGCATCCAAGGAGGCGTGTTTTCGCTTCCTGAACCGTCTGCGCGTGGTGCATCGTGCCACCAACCTGTTCGATAACCGTTCGCTGGCCATCCATCCGGCATCTACCATCTTCGGTCTCTTCCCAGAGAAGCAGCTCCAGCAGATGGACGTACGCCAGACAACCATCCGTCTGTCCATAGGTCTGGAATCGGCAGAGGATGTAATCAATGATATTAAGCAAGCTGTTGAGGAATGAAATACGACTTTGACAAAGTGATAGACCGTAGCGGTAGTGGCGACCTGAAGCATTGTGTGCTGCAGGAGCGCTACGGGCGTGCCGACCTGCTGCCCCTGTGGGTGGCTGATATGGACTTTGAGACACCCGCCTTCATCACCGATGCCCTACGCCAGAGGCTCAACCATTCTCTGTTTGGCTATACCGTTGTACCCATTGAACTTTGGACCACCATCATCCAATGGATTCAAGACCACCACCAGTGGACGGTAAAGCGTGAGTGGCTCACCTACATTCCAGGCATCGTAAAGGGAATAGGTATGGCTATCAACGTGTTTGTGAAAGAGGACGAGAAGGTCATCATACAACCACCTGTCTATCACCCCTTCCGTCTGACGCCTGAGGGGAACGGCCGTAAGGTGGTCTTCAACCCGCTGAAGCAGCGTGCAGACGGTGGTTACGATATGGACTTCGAGCAACTGGCTGAGGTGGCCGACGAGAAGTGCAGGCTACTCATCCTGAGCAATCCTCACAACCCTGCCGGCATCTGCTGGAAGGCAGAGACGCTAAAGAAGCTGGCACACTTCTGCCACGAACGCGGCATCATTGTCATCAGCGATGAAATACATAGTGATATGGCTCTCTTTGGTAACAAACACATTCCCTTTGCCAGTGTCAGCGACGAGGCTGCTCAATGCAGCATCACCTTTGGGGCGCCCTCCAAGACCTTCAACATTGCAGGTATTGTCAGTTCCTATACCATCGTGCCCAACCCCACATTGCGTAGGCAGTTCTACACTTGGCTCGAAGCCAACGAACTCAACGATCCCCCACTCTTTGCGCCCATCGCCACCATTGCCGCCTATCAGCAAGGTGAGGAATGGCGCCGTCAGATGCTGGCATACATTGAGGATAATATCCGCTTTGTGGAAGAATACTGCCATGAACATCTGCCAAACATAAAGCCGTTACGACCAGAAGCCTCATTCCTGGTGTGGCTGGACTGCAGGGAGCTGGGTCTGGAGCACGACCAACTGGTTGACCTCTTCGTCAATCGTGCCCGCCTCGCCCTGAATGATGGAGCCATGTTCGGTTCTGGTGGCAACGGCTTTATGCGCATGAATGTAGGTACGCCCCGTAGCATCCTCAAAGAGGCGCTTCAGAGACTATCTACTTCTTTGCAGGCTCAGCTTTAATTTCCTTAGCCTCATATTTTATTTTCTTGAAGCCTTTTATGATGTTCTGGACGTTGGTCTTGTCGGCATCATACAGGATGGTGACGGTCTTGGTTTTCAGGTCGGTCTTAATGCTTTTGATACCCTTCTCGAAGCGGAGGTTGCTCTTGATCCTATTCTCACAACTCTCGCAATGCATCTCCGGACTGGTGGTAACTACAACCGTCTTGATGTCCTTTGCCATGCCAACCGCTGCGGTCAGCATCATAGCACCTAATAATAATGTTTTCTTCATTGCTTTTATTATAAATTATGAACTATGTTTCCCCAAGTTCACGCGGATTCCAGCATAGAACATCGCGCCGCGGACAGGTCCCCAAACCATCGTAGGGTCGAACCTTTCGCTCCATGGGTCGGTGGCGTTGATGATAGTCTGCTTCTGGCGGAAGGCCGTCAGATTCTCGCCTCCGATGTAGATGGAGAAATGGCGGAACCAACGTGTAATCTGTACCGATAGCTGCTCGTAGGCAGGGAAGCGTTCCTCCCACAGGCCATCAACAGGCTTTGGCATACGTCCACCACCATTCAGCTGTAGCGTAGCATCGAACTGCCAAAGGCCGAGAGGCGTCTTGTAGCTGGCTGTCAGCAGACCTTTGTAGCGGCTGGTCAATGGTTTCTCCATCAACTGCCCGCCATAGGTGCACTTCACATCGTTCCAACGCCAGGCAGCTGTCAGTTCCAAACCATTTATGATAGGATAAGAGGCATCCACCTGAAAGGTGTTGGAGTACGACTTGCCATCGAGGTTGGTGATACGAATCTCAGCAGGGTTGCTGTCGTAATCTATAACAGCCTGCTGGCAGAAATGCGTATGGTAGTATTCGGCATTCAGTCGGAGCGTCTTGCCGAACAGGGGGATGTAGAAAGAGCTGCTGATGCCATAGTTCCATGCCTCCTCCTGTTTCAGATTATCGATAATCAGGTTACGTCCGCTGGCCAACAGATAGTTGTTCTCTGCCAAAGCGTGAACGGTACGATAGCCCTTACCAGCAGAAAGACGCAGGCTGACCACCTCATGAGGTGTGAGCTTCAGGTGGAAGCGGGGCGTAACAAATGTTCCGTACAGGCTGCTATGGTCCACCCTCATGCCTGCCATTGCCACCACCTTGTTATGCAAGTTATAGGTGTACTGGGCATAGGCGCCCGGAGTAGTTTCTTTATCATTGAACATTGAATATTGAACATTGAACATTTTTTGTCCAAGGTAATCATGGTTCAGCGAGAGACCTGCTGAAAGATTGTGATGTTCCGTGAAGTTAGTTTCGAAGAGCAGTTGGGCATAGGCATTCTTCTGGTTCACATCGTAATGCTTGTTTCCGTAGTTGGCATCCAACTGATGCAGAGAGAAGTTCGTCATCACAGCTATGTTGGTACCATGTTCCGGGTCGAGGATAAAGGCATGCTTCATATAACCCTCGTAACGGTTGGTTTTCTGACCTATCTTGTAAAGCGGAGGCAATTCTTCACTCTTCACTCTTAACTCTTCACTTACTTGTCCGCCTTCGCGTTTTTCTTTTATCATACCGATGCCACCATGGAAGATATAGCGGTCGCTCCGTCCATGCCAACGGTTCTGCAGATTCCATTGTCGCACGTTAGGCTGATCCAGGAAGCCATCATCGTTCGAGTCGTGATGTCCGAAGTCGTTCTGGTAATGTACCAGCACCTCGGTGCTCACTTTCTTGCCCAGGTGGATGTTGGCATCGGCATTGGCCTCCATTTTACTCATGCTGTTGCCATACAGGTTCAGCGTGGCACCCTGCTCGGCATCGGGCTTCAGGTATTCCACGTCTATCTGTCCTGTTATGCTCTCGTAGCCGTTTTTTACAGAGGATGCCCCTTTCGACACCTGAATGCCACTCATCCAGGGCCCTGGAACATAGTCCAACGCATAGGGTGCCGCAGCACCACGGAAGTTGGGTAGGTTCTCGGTAAGCATCTGCACATAGGTGCCGCTCAGTCCCAACAACTTAATCTGCTTGGCTCCTGTGGTAGCATCACTATAGTTCACATCAACGGAGGGGTTCGTTGTAAAGCTCTCGCCAAGGTTGCAGCAAGCGGCCTTGAACAGTTCCTCCCGGCCTATGATGACCCCGTTCTCTACGCCAGCCATTCTGCGGGTTCCTAATTTACGTACCGAAACCGTTACGGCCGACAGATCCTTTTCTGCCATCGTATCAGCCTGCAACGTATCTCTCTCCTGACCAAATGCAGGAAGGTATAGCATCAAAGAGATGCTTATTAGAATATATTTCATTTGATTATCTGATATTAATATGATACAATATAACTTTCGGGAGTTATAAAATGGAGTTAAATAGGGAGTTTACTCCAACAATCATATTAAAATCAAATCAGCAGAATCTGAATGAAGTTCAGGTAGTCACGGGGCGGATATTTCCACGCCACACGAGCATACCTGTAGTCGGTCTTGTGTATTGTAGGCTGCAGCCATTCCGAAATCAAGCACGGCAGAATGGTCAGCACAGGCTGAACAACATGGAAATCATAAGTAACGGCATGCGCCATATCCGTTGGCGAGAGTTCCACATGCTCCATTGTCATGCAGCATGATCTTGCATTGCAGTGCTCGTCATGCATTTCCTCGCTGCCGAGTACGGACATAATCCTCACTGCCCCCGTATGTGTGCAATGCAGGATGTTAACACCGCTTCCGATAAACAAAAGCAGTATCGAAAGCAGCAATGATATGCCGATATGACAAGACTTCTTCATTTTCAGGACACAAAGTTAGGCTTTTTCTGAATATCGTGGCAGCAAATTATACATTTTTCACTTTCTTTATCGTAAATAATTCTTCATTCTTCACTCCTAATTATGAATTGTGAAGGCTGCGTTTAAGCGAACGTAATAACAAACTTGTTTGATTATTACTGAGCGTTAGCAGGCTCGATGCGCAGCATCAATTATGAACTCTTAATTATGAATTGTGAATTATGAATTATGAATTGACAATGTCCTGCATCACCAGCCCAGCCAGCATGAAGCCAAAGATGGCAGTGATATGGGCCAAGGTTCCATTAATCTGGGCCTTGGAGGAGCACCACTCGTGGTTCAGCAGATTGGGGTCACCGGGACCGTTCTTAGCCTTAGGGCACATACACTGCTCAGTACCACAGGTGGAGTTGTGACCCAAGTTCTGCAGCAGCTCATCGCTATAGACGCATTGGAACTTGTGGCGGGGGAACTGCTTGTCGCGCTTGAAGCGGTTACGCAGGGCACGGGCCAACGGGTCGCCCTGCACCTTCCAGAACTCAGCCACCTTAATGCGCGTAGGGTCAAGCTTCAGGGCTGCGCCCATAGAGGAGAAGAAGCCCCCTCCCCGCTCCCCCTTTGGGGGAGTGTTTGTTGCTAATAGGATTAATAATGCTTTGTCTTTCAGGGAATCTATGGCATCAATGATGTAGTCGTATTCCTCCAGATGGAAGCTCTCGGCTGTCTCAGCAGTGAAGATTTGCTGCAGGGCTGTTATCTCTGCCGAGGGGTTGATGCTGAGCAGGCGTTCCTTCAGGGCATCCACCTTCACCTTACCCACCGTCTTGGTGGTGGCCATCAGCTGGCGGTTGATGTTGGTGATGCACACACGGTCAGAGTCCACAATGGTCAGGTGCTTGATACCCGAGCGTATCAGACTCTCGGCGCACCACGAGCCTACGCCGCCCACACCGAATATAATAACACGTTTCCGGGCTATGCGCTCCATAGCCTCATCGCCCAAAAGTAGTTCCGACCTGCGGAAAATTGCCTGTTCCAGTCCCATTTCCTTCTGATTTTGGGCGCAAAATTACTCATTTTTCCTGAATAATATAATAGAAAGCCTTATCTTTGTACCCGAAAAAACAAAAAAGATAATAAGCAGAAAATCTATTGGGATATGGAAGGAATAGCTTCTTTACTGGGTGTCTTGCTGATTTCAATAATCATGATTGGCATAAAGATCAAATTCAACTCATACATTTTCGGAGAAGGTGGAGTGTTTGGCCCTGAGGATCATTCGCTCAGCCATGAAATTAAAAACTTAGTCAAGCTCCATGACCAAGGACTCATAGATCCCGAGAAGTACGAGGACATGAAGGCAGAGCTGCTTCGCAAATACAATGGGGCTGACAACGAAATTACAAAGCTGGAAAAACTGCAAAGTAAAGGCATAATTACCCCTGAAGAGTTTGAAGAGATAAGGAATATGCTAAAACAGGGATAAATCAATGTAAGTAATTAATACAGGAACAGAGAGAGAGGTCACCCATCAGGATGACCTCTCTTTTCATTAGTAAGACTCTTAGGAACATACCTTTTACTATATATATCACCCCATTTTGGGCAATATACCATACATGTGGTATGCTAAATGACACATCAAAGGGATTGTGGGGACTCTAGAACCGCCGTACCTTTGCAGCGTCAAACAATTCATAATTCTCAATTCATAATTCAAAATTAAAGTGAAGAATTGAAAAGGCGGCCAATAAAAAAACGACGATAATAACAACAACAATATTAATAAGGTTATGAAGACAATGAAACGAATGCGAATGCAGGGCTGTTGTTGCACAATGATAATGACAGCAGGAAAGGAAAGAGTGTATTATATAATAGGTAAAGAACAAAACAAAAAGAAACATTATGAAAAGAATAGCATTAGCCATAGCAGTTTTATTGAACATCAATATCGGCAATATTTGGGCTGAAAGTAACGGTAATGACGCTCCTGACGCCAGCGTGAGCAATGTATCTAGCGTACACTATGTAAAAGCGCCCAGATTTGCACGTCCGCTGGTTGAGAAGTGGATTACAGAGTATGCCAAGACTCAGCCCAACGTAGAATTCCAAATAGCAAAGAACGGACAGAATCAGGATGACATTGACCTGAATGTTGTTTTCAACACTAACGATTCCGTTGCAGAAAACCAAGACCATATCATTTATTTTGGCGAATTCGCCGTATTACCCATCACAGCCAGCGGCAGTGAGGCAGCAAAAGTGCTGGAGGGTAAGCATCTGAACTCAAAGAAACTAAAGCAGCTTTACTTCCTGAACGAAGATTTTGACGAGGACGTAAAGAAAATCAAACAATTCGAGAAACTTGTTATTTATAGCGGCAGCAATGCCACTTCGGTAGCCAACTCGTTTGCACACAATTTCGGCGAGGAGAGCGCCAGCTTCCGAGGTAAGCGCATCTCAGGCGATGATCTTTTCCTGAACACAGCGCTGACGAAAGACCCTCTGGGTGTATCATTCAATGCACTGCCCAACATCTTCGACTTGAAGAGCCGTCACATCAAGGAAAACCTGTCCATCATAGGTCTGGACGTAAAGAAGAACCTTGAGGAAAGCTTCTCAGACAAGGGAACCTTGGACCAGATTATAGATGCCTTGGAGCATGGAAAAGTGCAGGAGGTGACCGTACAGAAGATAGGCGTACACTACAAGAACGCTAACGAAGACGTAAACCGCTTCCTTAGCTGGGTAGTAACAAACGGCACCAAGTACAATCACCAGTACGGACTATTGAACCTAAAGTAAAGAACCAAACCCACAATTTTGTTTTATGGTAAGAAGATTATTTATTGCAACATGCGTTGCGATCAGCCCCCTATTGGCCCTATCCCAGAACCTGATTAAAGGCCATATCATAGATGCCCGCACCGGCGAACCATTGATAGGTGCGTCAGTAGCCATCAAATCAGCCAAGCTGCAAGGCGTAGTAACAGACGAGGACGGATTCTTCCAGTTAGAGAGTAAGGTAGAGCCGCCACTGACACTGAAAGTGAAATTCATAGGCTACCGCGAACAGGACGTAGATGTCTATGATTTTGAGGAACCCGTAGAAATAGCCCTGTTGGACAATGCCAACAAACTGAGCGAGGTAGTTGTTGTAGGTTACGGTACGCAGAAGCGTAAGTCCCTGACAGGTGCGGTGACAACAGTCAAGAACGATGAGTTGCTGCAGGTCTCCACCTCGTTAGACAACATTCTGGGCGGAGCAGTAGCCGGACTTGACGCTACCTCTTCATCCGGTCAGCCAGGCTCTTCTGTCAATATCCGCATCCGTGGAGGCAACTCCATCAACGGCGGCAACGAGCCCCTCTACGTCATAGACGGCGTTTTGATTTACAATAGCAGCTCATCTACCAACACAGGCAACAGCTATGCCGGCACCAACTTCAACCCGCTGGCATCTATCAACCCGTCAGACATTGAGTCCATAGAAGTGCTGAAGGATGTATCTGCCTCTGCCATCTATGGTTCACGTGGTGCCAACGGTGTGATTATCGTTACCACCAAGAAAGGCAAGAAAGGTAAGCTGAAAGTGAACTATGGCTATTCTGTAGGCGTATCCAACGTCCGCAAGACACTGGATCTGTTGGATGCCCAGCAGTGGGGCGACCTGTATCTGGAACTGGCTACCGACGCACAGAAGAAGGCTACAGGAGTAACTCCCGAGGCAGTAGCTTCATGGGGCAAGGGTACCGACTGGCAGGACGAGTTGTTCCGCACAGCCACCACCCAGCAGCACCAGCTGTCTGTAAGCGGCGGAGGAGACAAGGAGCGCTTCCTGATCTCTGGTAACTACGTCAACCAGAACGGTATCGTTCGTGGTACGAACTTTACCCGCATCGGAGGACGTTTCAACTACGAGCGCGACCTCTTCAAGAACCTAACTGTAGGCGTAAAAGCCAATGTATCCAAGACAACACGCAATGGTCAGCAAGGCTTGCGCGGTATGGCGGGCAACTTCAGCGGCCTGTTGGACAAGGCCCTGCGCTCCTCACCAGCCGTAGCAGTATATAACCCTGACGGCTCATGGAACTACGAGAATCCCTTCGAGTCTGGCGACTTCGTACGCAACGAGCACACCATCAACCCCATCGCCGACCTGGTGGATGTCTCTGCCGAGACTAAGAGCGACAATGTGCTGGTATCAGGATTCGCCTCATGGGATATTATCCCCGGACTGCGTTTCCGCACTCAAGGTTCTGTCAATATCATCAATACCCGTCAGAACATCTTCGGTGGCGAATACTCACAGATAGGCTTTAACTCTAACGGCTACGGTGCCATCGGTACAAGACGTTCCGAGAGCGACCAGTTCGAGGCCACACTGACATGGAACAAGAAGTTCGGCAACCACGCGCTGGAAGTTCTGGGTGGTTACACCTACCAGCAGGAGAAAAGCGAACGCCTGCATGGCTCCACCGCCTACTTTGCCAATGAGAACTTGGGCTATCACAGCCTGCAATCCGGCTCACTGAACCTTGCCACAGAGTCTGCATTCGTCAACTCAGTCCTGTATTCCGGCATCGGCCGTATCAACTATTCATTGCTTGACCGCTACCACCTGACAGCCACCTTGCGTGCCGACGGTTCCAGTCGTTTTGCCAAGAACAACAAGTGGGGATGGTTCCCCTCTCTTGGTGCATCATGGAATGTGAATGATGAGAAGTGGCTGAAGGATATCAAGTGGATAGAGGACCTGAAGCTGCGTGCCAGCATCGGTACAGTAGGTAATCAGGAGATTGGCGACTACCGTTTCCTCTCTACTTATGCTGCCACCCACTATTTCTTCGGCGGGACAAAGAATACTGCCTACTACCGCTCCGGCCTTGGCAATGACAATCTGAAGTGGGAAAGCACCACCTCGTATGACCTGGGCTTCGACTTCAACATCCTGAAGGGACGTGTAGGCTTTGTCTTCGACTATTACAAGAAGAAGACCTCTGACCTCTTGCTGGAGATTCCCGTAGAGCAGACCACAGGCTTTAGCACCCAGCTCTCCAACATCGGTAATGTAACGAACGAAGGTGTGGAGTTTGCCGTGAACGCATCACTGATTCAGAAGAAAGACCTGTCATGGAACGCTTCTGCCAACATTGCCCGCAACACAAATAAGGTAACCAGCCTGGGCGGTGCACAGAGCGAGATTATCAACGGCAACACCATTATCCGTGTGGGCGAAGCATTGGGAACATACTACGGATGGGAATTTGACGGTGTAGTACAGAAATGCAATGACCTGAGCAAGGTACCCGTACCCTCTACCAAGGCTACAATAGAATATGGTGATGCCAAATGGGTTGACCAAAACGGCGACGGCGTAGTAGATCAAGAGAATGACCGCGTGGTACTGGGCTCAGCACAGCCTAAGTTCACCTACGGCTTTGCCTCTCAGCTGCGCTACAAGAAATGGGACCTCAGCCTGAACTTCCAGGGCTCCTACGGCAACAAGCTCTACAACCAACTGCAGCAGGCTTTGGAGACACCCAACATCAGCTATAACGGCTCTGCCGTCTTGCTTGACCGCTGGACTGAAAACAGCCCCAGCACCACCATTCCCCGTGCTTACGTAGGCAGTTCAACAGCCCTTTATCTGGATAGCCGCTATATTGAGGACGCCAGCTACCTGCGTCTGAAGAACATCCAGTTGGGCTACAACCTGCAACCCAAGTTGAAGAACGGACAGAAACTGGGTCTCTACCTCTATGCATCGGCTCAGAACCTGCTGACTATCACCAGCTACAGAGGCTATGACCCCGAGTACAGCGGTTATACCGACAACGGAACATACCCCTCAGCCCGTACTTTCACCTTCGGCGTAAAACTGTCATATTAACATCAAATCCATTAAGACTTAGCATTATGAAGAAGATTACCATATACAATACTGCCATAACCCTGGCACTGGGACTAAGCGTCTCTGCTTTCACCGCCTGCGAATCGCTGGATCAGGGCAACCTGAGCGAGCTGGCCGAAAGCAACCTCCCTCAGAGTGACGAAGATGCCAAAGCACTGGTCAATGCCGTTTACGCTTCTGACATAGAACTGGCCACCACCTTTATGTACCTGATAGACTTGCCAACAGAGACCACCGTTTCAGGCGAGAACCCCAATGGCGGTGGCGGTATGCTGGGACT
Source organism: Bacteroidaceae bacterium (assembly GCA_017619585.1). Next base: position 261,040 of record JAFZSA010000034.1, on the reverse strand, counting down.
GCTTTCATGGGACGGCAGTAACTCATACATCACCAAGTTGTGGCAGGCCATCTATACGTCAACGGCACGTGCCAATGATGTCATAGCCAAACTGGAAGCCCGTCCGGATGGCGTATCAGAGAAGATTGCCCGTCAAGTTGTAGGCGAGGCCAAATTCCTGCGTGCCTATTATCTGAACTATGCCGTGCAGCTATGGGGTCCCGTGCCCATCGTCACCACCGTTGGCGGAGGTGTCAATGCAGTCAGAAGTTCAGAAACAGAGGTGTATCAGCAGATTGTTAACGACCTGACAGATGCAGCCGACAAGTTGCCGGAGGTAAGCGAATACGGACAAGGCGATATAGGCCGAGCTACCCGTGGAGCCGCCAACGCAGCACTGGCTAAGGTCTATCTGACATGGGCACAGGTAGATGACAACCTGAATGATGAGCAGCGCCGAGAATATTTTGACAAGGCTGCGCAGTATGCTCAGAAGGTTATCGACTCCAACCAATATGCGCTGGAAGAGGAGTTCTATGACAACTGGAACAACCAGAACCGTAACGGTAAGGAGAGTATCTTCGCCATACAGTTCTATCTGGGCTCCAGCACCCGCAACAACGATGCTTCTGGTAACAACCACCTCTGCCACTGCTCTTTCTCTACCTCTTACAGTGTGGCATTGCCTCACATAGCACCGGGTCCAGACAATACCGTAGAGAATTCCTATCTGCCAGGCGACCAACGCAAGGACGTGTCGTTTGCCGACTCACTGTGGCGTCCCTCTACGCAGAGCTACTTCCACTTCTACTATGATGCCGACGGCGATGGCATCAAGGAATCAGGCTACTCGCGCTACAATAAATACATAGACCACGACACACCCGAGACCAGTGCCGCAGACCGCGCTATGAACCGTCAGGTAATACGTCTTGCAGAGGTATACCTGGTGCTGGCCGAGGCCATCAACGAACGCGACCGTCAGCCCAACAATCTGGCATACGAAGCCTTCAACAAGGTTCGTCGCCGTGCCTTCCGCGAGGATATCAATGGTGCTGCACAGCCACACGACCTGACAACAGGACTTGACTACGAAGGCTTCCGCAATGCCATCATCCAGGAACGTAGCTGGGAGTTCACCCTGGAACAGAAGCATCTGCTGGATCTGAAGCGCTGGAAGATTCTGGTAAAAACCATCAAGAACAGTAAGTTGGCAACAGACTATCCCGAATACAAGAAGCAGACCATCGACTTCAAGCATTACCGCTACCCCATCCCGCAAGCACAGCGTGAGGTGAATCCCAACCTCTGGCAGAACTACGGATACGACGGCAGCGAAATTGCCAGCAATCCTTACAAGGGAAGGGAATAAATACAAAAGGTTAACGTAAAAGGAAAGGATAACAATTATGATAAGAAGAATCTTTCTTGCAACCATATTAGCCAGTGCGGCAGTAAGCACCGCACTGGCACAACAAAACGACCAACGGCTGAACAGAGCCGTAACAGATGCAGCATGGTTCCGTAAGGCCACCAAGAGTTCACCCAGTTTCCGCGACCTGCTTGCCCGTAGGAAGAAAGCCGTGAAGTCGTTCCGCGCCATTCCTACCGATGCCTTGCAGCCTGTAACCGTCAAGGCCTTTGCTACGGCAGAACAGCGTGCCGGAACCCGACACGTCATCATTCGCGAGCACGAATACTTTAATGACAGCGGCTATAACAACGGAGGGTACGACTTCGGTATCGGTACTCCGGACCACGTCATCGCTGCCATTGCCGGTGACCTTATAGACAGCTATGTAACGCAGGCTGCCATCAAGGGAATTGCCATCGACTCGCTGGCCATCAATATCAAGCAGACGGGACACAGCCTGCAGGACTGGGGATTGGACTATACCATCTATATTGATTCACCTGCCCCGGACGAGAAGTTGGAAGCCCTCCGCCTCAGCGCAGAGCAGAACTCCCCGCTTTATCAGTTCTCCATACGGGCAAACAACGTGAGAACTGTGGTGGAGTATCACCAAAGTGCCGAGAATCTGGAAATCCCACCAACTTATCAGCCTGGATTACGCGAGTTCATAGAATGGGAAACCCGTAAAGGCGAAGCCAATAGGAAACTACGCGAGAGCGGACAGCGCCCTGACCGTTCCAAGTTCGGCGGCTATGCCTACGACTACCCTTATTCGCGAGCTAACCGTTTCACACCGGCACAGACCGATAGTTATCTGAGCCCTGACGGTCCATCGGCATTCATTAACCCCAGTACGGGAGTAACTGTATTGCAGGTGCGTCACCACAGAGTGCTGCAGGACCATCCAAAGCTGTTCGGAGGCAATGACCTTGGCCCCACAGCAGTAGAAAGTCACATCGGTTTGTTAGGATCATGCTTCACACACGTAGCAGAAGGAACAGCAGCACGTAACAGGATTCCAGTAGATACCATCAATGTGGCACTCACAGCACAATTTGACCCACGTGCAGGTCGAAAGGGCTACGAGGCAGTTCCACTTTACCCTACAGACATAGAAATGAGGGTAGTCATCAGCAGTCCGCGCGAAGAAACCGTCATCAGGCAGTTGGTTGAAGATACGGAACACGGATGCCCCATCTACAATCTGGTAACCAACGCCCAGAAAATATCCGGAAGAATAGAAAGAGTTAAAGCAAAGAACAAATAAACCATTAAAAAAGAACAAACCATTATGAAGAAAGCAAACATTATTATAGCAGCACTGGCCATCCAGTTTACAACAGTACAGGCACAAGGTGTCTTAGATATTTTCAAGAAGAGTTCCGACAAACAACAGTTGGAGAAGAACGCCCCATCACTCCGCAATCACCTCAGGGAACGCAGGGGAACCCTGCTGGCCTGGAACGCCATCCCTGCCGAAGATCTGCAACCCGTTACAGTAACCGCCAATGTGGTGGCTAAGAACCGCTCAGGCGTCAGAGAACTGCGCATCCGCGAGTTCCATTACATCGGCGATTGCGGCTATGCTCACGGCGGACAGGATTCGGGCGTTGATACCCCCACAACAGCTCAGGCCGTCTTTGCTTCTGACCTTGCCGACAGCTACCTGAACCAGGCTGCCCTGTTGGGCATTGACATCGACTCGCTGACCATAGAGATTCATGGCCGTCCGGACACAGAACCCACAGGTCGCGTAGCCTATCCCCGCAATTTCCTCTACACCCTTTATATTGACTCTCCTGCCTCTGATGCCGAACTGGAGAAACTGGCCGTGCTGGCAGAGCAGAACTCGGCAGTAGCCACACTAGTGAAAGCCGCTGTTACACCCCAGCTGATTATCGACCGCAAGGACTCCCCCCGCAAACGTAAGGTAGGAGGCGAGACACTGGCCAGCCTGCGCGAATACATCCACGGAAAGCGTCAAGCCCTGCAGGCAAGTCGTGCCAAATGGGAGAAACTGGCCAAGAACAACAAAGCTGCTGCCGATCGCAAGCCCAGAGAGGTGAAGCAAGGTCCCTGGGTGAAGGTCTTCCCCAACGGCGTACGCCAGTTGACGGTGAACGACAAGTACCTGATTCTGCACGACAATCCTGCCTATCTGGGCGGCACCAATCTGGGTATGACTTCCATAGAGGGTGTACTTGGCATCCTGGGAACCTGTATCACACACATCTCACTGGGTCAGGCTGCCGAGCGCGGACTGGATGTAGATTCTATCTCGCTGACCGTTCAGGCCGAATGGGACCCACGTGCCGGACGCAAGGGCTACGAGAACCTGTCTATCGCCCCTCAGAATGTGCGCTACACCCTACATGCCTTGACACCCGAAAACGACCAGGCTGTAAAGGAATGGATAGAGGCCGTTGAGAAGATCTGCCCCATGTACAATCTGTTCAAGGACACACAGACCTTTGAGCACCGCATTGTCCGCGGCAGCTTCAAGCCACAGAAAAAATAATTCTCAATAACTGGTCTATAACCAATAACCAATTTCTCATGGGATATCAGCAACTCACCATATTGGCAACACTGGCCTCTGTGCCCGTGGTCATGGCAGCGGAATCGGTCAGTGCCGACACACTGCGGCACGCCTTTCCGCCAGCCTTCCGGGCAACCACACCTCACGAAACGCTGGATTCACTTGTAGCCGAAGCACAACGACAGATAGCCCTCCGCCAAGGTAAACACTACGGATGCTCAGCCATCTCGCTCACAGCCATAGCATCAACGCTGGGTTCCGACTTTACCGAACAGCAGCTGCGCAGCATGTCAGACAGCTTCTCGGGCGGCATCGGCCACGAGTTCTCGCAGGGTACTTGCGGAGCCCTCACAGGTGCCATCATGGCCCTGGGGTTTTATGCCAGCGGCGACAAGGAGAAGCATTTGCGTCTGGCTCGCGAGGTATATGATGAGTTCAAATCGCAGGAAGGCACCGTTGCATGTGGCGATATATACGGCAAATACCGTTTCAGTCACTGCGACGGCTGCAACCTCTGCGCCGTCAAGAAGGTGGTAGAGGTGCTCTTCCGCGAAGGTGATATACAGACCAGCACCATCGCTCCTTGGCCTCAGACTAAACAGGATAACACAAAATAAAAACTCACAATAATGTCAGCGATTATGAATAAAACACATATACCTTATATTATCAGCCTCCTTGCAGCCGCACTGTTCTGGTCGTGCAACAATACCGATGACGGGCCTGTTCCCATCAACATCCCAGAGGTGGACGATGAATGCTGCAATGCCGAGGAAACATTCCTGGCCTATTCCTTCCTGAAAAACGGCTATGTCAGGGAGATAACATCCTTGCGCGACACTATAGACAGCAAGTATGCCGTCAGTGTCTTTGCTGCCAACGGAAAGCTGCATGTAGGATATAACGATCTGTTCTTTGCCGTGACCAAGATCTCCAACCAAGGATATGTACGTGATTTCTCCGTTACGGAGATCACACCGCTGATGACCATGACGGCCATGGGCATGCAGCATTCCACCCCTGCCATCACGGAGAGCACGCTTTACGACCAGACATTCCCTGCCGTTCAGCGGGCCTGGGTTTCCTTCGTCATGAGCAGCGGCGACAATGGGTTCTGGGAACTCTCTTATAAGGTCAGCACAAACGGCAAGTCTGTTACCCACGAATCTACACAAATAAACGTTGATGCACTATCGCAGGGACAGACATGGCTTAAGTCGTTCAAATACAACGAGCAGACTTACTACCTCTCTCTAGTCAATCCCAACAACTTCCAGACGGGCAACAACGTCATCCAGGCCTATATTTCCAAGCAAGGAGCCGACAAGAAGACTCCCTATCCCCTGGCTGAGGAGCAGTTCAGCATAGACATCTATCCTACCATGCCAGACATGGGCAATCATACTTCGCCTAACAACGAGGCACTTACCCGTCAGCCCGACGGCAGCTATCAGGGTAAGCTGAACCTCTCTATGACGGGCCTCTGGGATATCCACCTGCACATTAAGGATGCCGACGGCAATACAGTGGCAGGGGGCGAGGAACTGAGCGACCTGTTCTGGACAATCACTATTTAATAACGAAACCTGTTTGCCAATGATAACATGGGCCTTGTGCTTAGGGCTTTTATGCCCCAGCGATACTATTCTCCGTGAAACGACCATCAATGAGGTGGTCGTTTCCGCTACTATTGACAAAGGCAAGAAGGCTACTGCCAAAGGATGCGTAGCCAGCATAGACGAGCACCTTGCCCAACTCTCAGGGGTTGAGATGGTGCGCCGTGGCAGCTATGCCTGGGAGCCTGTCGTCAACAACATGCAGACCGAACGTGTCTCCACCACCATAGACGGTATGAAGATCTTCTATGCCTGCACCGACAAGATGGATCCCGTAACCTCTTACGTAGAGAGTGGCAACCTGCAACGTATCAGCCTGAATAGCGGCCTCGACGGAAATCCACAGGCAACGGGTAATATCGGCGGCAGCTTGGATCTGAAGCTAAGGCGTGTAGGCTTTGATGCCAAGCCATCGGAATACAACGTGTCTGCTGGCTACGAGTCGAACGGCAACGTACAGGTGTATGGTGCCGATGCCGCATTCTCGTCACATCGCTTCTATACCAACTTCGGCGTGTTCTATCGTCATGCCGACAACTACAAGGCAGGCGACAACCAGTCGGTTCCCTTCTCGCAGTTCCAAAAGACCAATGCCTTTACCAATCTGGGGTGGCAACTTGCAGACGATCATATCCTTGAGGGCACCTTTATCTATGATATTGCCAACGACATCGGCTATCCGGCACTCAATATGGATGTGAAGAAAGCAGAGGGCATCATTACATCACTCTCATACCGACGTGAGCAGTTGGAGGGATGGTTCCGCCGTGTCGAAGCTAAAGCTTACTATAACCATATCACCCACGATATGGACGACACCCAGCGCCCCGACGTCAACATACACATGGATATGCCGGGCCGTAGTCATACGGCAGGACTGTACAGTCTGCTGCAAGGCAGTAGGGGCGCACATTATTACCAGTTGAACTATGATGCCTACTACAACAACCTGTTTGCCGACATGACCATGTACCCTGGCGGCGCAGCGCCCATGTATATGCTCACCTGGCCTGATGTGGGGACTTTCAACACAGGTATAGCCCTGACCGACGATATCAGTCTTCCCTCCTTCAGGGGGACAGAAGGTAAGCTTCGCCTCTCTGCCAAAGGAGCATGGCAGCGCCAGCACATAGGCAGTGACGAAGGCTACCAGGCGCTCAGCATCTACTTCCCCGGTATGGACAGGAGCAATAACCGCTTCATCGGCCGCCTGGCCGCCACCTATCAACTATCAACTGTCAACTATCAACTGAGTTTAGGCACCGGCTTGGGCATGCGTGCCCCAACAGTCACCGAATCATACGGATACTTCCTGAACAACACCTTCGACCGTTACGACTACATCGGCAATCCCCATCTGAAGAACGAGTCTGCCATTGAGGTCAATGCCGCTGCCAAATTCTCAATTTTCGATTCTCAATTATCAATTGGAATCGAGGGCAACGCCTTCTTCTTCCAGAACTATATCATAGGCCGTCCTGACACACGTCTTTCCGCTATGACGATAGGAGCCGAGGGAGTAAAGATTTATCAGAATCTGCCCAGTGCACAGATTGTGAACGCCACCCTTACTGCCGACTATACCCCCCTGCGCTGGCTCACATGGAAGAACCGCCTTACCTACAGCTACGGTCGCGAGAGCAGCGGAGCCCACCTTCCGCTCATTGCCCCCCTGACCTATCAGGGCAGCCTGCAGTTCCTATGGCATAACCTGACTGCACAGTGCGGTGTTCGTTTGGCGACCCGCAACAGCCATTGCGGCACTCTGTATGGCGAGGTTCCCACCCCTGGCTATGCCGTCTGGAATCTGAACATCGGCAGTCATTTCCGCCTTGGCCGACTGTACACCGAAGTGAATCTTGGCGTGGAGAATCTTTTCGATTGCCATTACTCCACCTATTCCGACTGGAATCACATTCCCCAGAAAGGTCGCAACATCTATATCAACACCGCCTTCCAGCTATAAAAGAAAAGCCTCCTCACTTCCCAATTAAGAGAAGAGAGAGACGTTTTCCGTACCTTATTATTATATATAACACCTCATTTTGGCCAATATACCAAACATATGGTATGCTAAATGACACATCAAAGGGATTGCGGGAATGAGAAAATCGCCGTACCTTTGCAGCGTGATTCAATTCAAAATTCAAAAATTCAAAATTCAAAAGGCGACCAATAAAAATAACGTAATAACGACAACATTAACCATAGATTAATAAAGAAAGGATAAGATTATGTCTAAGATTGCAAAACAACTGACTGAGCTGGTGGGCAATACCCCACTCCTGGAACTCAACAAGTATTCACAGGCTAAGGGTCTGGAGACCCCAGTAATTGCAAAGGTAGAGTTTTTCAACCCCGGCGGTAGCGTGAAAGACCGCATAGCACTGGCTATGATTGAGGACGCTGAACAGAAGGGCATCCTGAAGCCCGGCGCCACTATCATAGAACCCACCAGTGGTAATACCGGTGTAGGTCTGGCTTTAGTGAGCGCCGTTAAGGGTTACCATCTTATCCTTACCATGCCCGAGACCATGAGCGTGGAGCGCCGTAACCTGGTAAAGGCATACGGTGCCGAGGTGCGCCTCACCTCTGGAAAGGACGGCATGCCCGGTGCCATCCGCGCTGCAGAAGCATTACGTGATGAGATTCCCGGCAGTGTGATCCTGCAGCAGTTTGAGAATGGTGCCAACCCTGCCAAGCACTATGCCACCACGGGTCCTGAGATCTGGCGCGACACAGACGGCAAGGTGGACATCTTCATTGGTGGTGTAGGAACAGGCGGTACCATCAGCGGTACAGGTAAGTACCTGAAGGAGCAGAATCCCAACGTGAAGATTATTGCCGTAGAACCCAAGTCCAGCCCTGTGCTGAATGGTGGCCAGAGCGGTCCCCATAAGATTCAGGGTATAGGAGCAGGCTTCGTCCCCAAGACCTACGATGCCAACGTCATTGACGAGGTATTCGATGTAGAGAACGACGATGCCATCCGCACGGGTCGTGAGATTGCCCAGGCAGAAGGCCTGCTGGTAGGTATCAGTGCCGGTGCAGCCCTCTATGCAGCCATTCAGGTGGCCAAGCGCCCCGAGAACAAGGGCAAGAAGATTGTGGTATTGCTGCCCGATACAGGAGAACGCTATCTCTCAACTGTTCTATACGCCTTCGAGGAATATCCTCTGTAAGAAATCAAAGAAAGGAGCCCACACGGCTCCTTTCTTCTTTCTGATCAGGAATCTTTTTTCCTGAACCTCTTATGGAGGATGCAAACGAGTTTTACAAACGGATAGGGCAACAGTATCTTGCCCGTGGCCCTGTAGATATCTATCTGCCTGCATAGCATAGAGCGGTACAGACGCCAGCCGTGACAGGAGAGCAGGCTGGTATTCATCAGTCGGGCTGCCCGCATCTGTCCCTCCAGCAGCTGCTGCAAGTCATGGGCATCGGCACTGACGGTCAGTCCCTGATTGTTCCAACGGTACAGATACATTCCACAGGACAATGTGGCCATTCTGGGCTCTCTGGACAGCAGCTCGGGGAAGAACCACATATCCTCGAACAGACGGCCTTTGGGGAATCTGGCATCAAGAAGAAAAGCCCTCTTGTAGATCTTGTTCACTGCGTATGTATGTTCCCATGCCTCGGTCTTGAGCCAATAATCACGGGCTGAGGGCCATATCCTTTGGGGAAAATCCTGCAGGTATTCCGACTCATGTCCGTAATGGACACGGATGGAGAACTCTGCCACATCAACCAGAGGATGCTCTATCATGTACCTGAGCACAGGAGAGAAGGTAGAGGGAGCCACCTCGTCATCGCTGTCCACAAACATCAGGTACTCTCCGCTGGCCTTGGCTATACCGTAGTTGCGGGCATCTGAAAGTCCGCCATTGGACTTGTGGAAGACACGCACCGCCACATTCTCGGCACTGATGCGCTCGGCTATGAGTCCGGTGGCATCGGTACTACCGTCATCCACAAGGATGACCTCGGCATCCTGAGGCAGCTGTATCAGGATGCTCTGCAAACACCGTTGAAGGGTATCAGCCACATTATAGCAGGGAATAATTATAGAAAGACGCATAGGCAGTTTATGGTTAAGGCAAAAATCCAGTATTTAAGCGTATAGCATCTGAGGGGTAAGGGATACAGACCGTCCGACCTGAGGGAACGGAGGCATGAGAATACGCGCTTCATGCTACGGGTCAGCATCCAGCAATCATAGATGCAGTCCATAGAGAGTTGGCTGACACGTCGCTGCAAGGCTTCATGTTCCTTTCCTTGGGCTACCCGCGCCATACTATTCAGTTCCCTGACAACAAACAATGTATCCTGCAACCTCTTCTGAATATGCGTTGCATCCTGCTGGTGCGTGATGGTACCGGCACCTATTCTATAATAGTACGCTGCGATATCTGCCACCAACAGGCTTCCTGCCATCAGCAGCAACTGGGGCGTGAACAACTCGTCCTCGTGCAATATACCCGGATAGAAACGGAGGTCGCCCAGGATGCTCCTACGGAACAGATAGCCCCAGGCCGTGGCTCGCATGTTGCGGGTCCTAAGGAAATCCGTTCCACTGCTGAACAACGCAACACCTTTCAGCCTATTCTCCTTGGGAATGCTATGCGTAAAGCTGAACATCAGCATATCCGGCTGACGGGCAGAAAGCAAGTCAAGTACCTGCCGGTATGCATCCGTCAGCAGGAAATCATCGGCATCCAGAAACTGGATATATTCGCCCTGCGCCAGTTCTATGCCTTTGTTGCGTGCAGCGGACAGTCCCTGATTCTCCTGGCGGACAACTGTAACCCCTTCGAACTGGGGAGCAGGAACCTTGCTGCCATCATCTATCAGCAGAATCTCCCTATCCTCGGGTCGCAAAGGCAACGAGAGAATGCTCTGAACGCATTCCTGCAGCATCTGGTGCGACTCGTTGTAATACGTGACGATAAAGGAGATTCTCTTCATAATATCTAAAACCTGGCTGTTACATCCTGAGCCTTCACAACGGCAGGGTTTCCACAGATCAGGAGCTTCTCTGCCCCTTCCTTGCTGAAATCCGAAGCACATACGGCTCCGCTTCCTACCACAGACCCTGCTGGGATAACAGTTCCCTTCAGCAAGATTGTCCTGAAGCCCAGATAGACATCGTTGCCAACAAACACATCACCGTACATGGGCTGTACTGTTCCTGCCTTATAAATATGATGGTGCGAGCTGTCTGTAACATACGTCCCGCCCATCAGCACATTACTGCCTAACGTTATATGCTTGTAACAGAGTATTCGGGAGTCCCTGGCAATATAGATGTCAGACCCGAACTGCAGAAGAGCCTCATCATTAACATAGATACAAGAGTCAGGACCTATACGCAGGAAGCCGTCTATCTGCCAAGTTCCCAGGATACACACCTCTGCCCTACCGGCAGGAGCCGTATAGTCCTCGAAGTCGGCATTTATGATTACCATATTCCTCTGGGCATTGGCAGGAAGGATAATCTTTCCCTGGAGTCTCAGCTTCAGAGAGCCATACACCCTGATGGGCATACGCATCACAGCCCTCCATCCTCCTGCATGATAATTCAGGCGGAAAGTGGCTGGCCAGTTGGTGTGTAAGATTGAATGCAATTTCATGTTTTGATGATACAATTCACAGGCAAAGATATCCATTATTTCACATACTACCAAATTTCGATGCCAGGAATCACAATTTACAGACCATTATTCACGTTAGTATTAAAAAGGAGTAAAATAGGAGTTAAGCTTCGCTGGAAGTAAAAGAGGAACAACAGAATATGAAGATACTTTTCCTGGGAGACGCCTCAATGGCACACTACAACCTGTCGCTCGGCCTGAGAGAACTGGGGCACAAGACATTGGTGATAAGCGAGAAACTGCGTTGGCGCGAATTCCCCCAAGATATACTATTAGACCGCAAGCCAGGCAAATGGGGAAGCATCCGGTACCTGATACAGGTGTTGCTGTTACTGCCCAGACTAAGGGGCTATGACATTGTACAGCTGGTAGGTCCCAACTTCATGACACTACGCAAGGAAAAGCTGCGCTGGATATACGATTACCTGAGACGGCACAACAAAAGGGTTGTGATGACCGCCCTGGGCGACGACTACTATTGGGTTCACGGATGCTGCGACCTGAAGCTATTCCGTTACAGCGACTTCAACATCAGCTCTGCCGACCGTCGGCTGACCTTCCCCTATGCCAAGAAGCAATACGAGGAATGGACCCTCCCCCTGAACAAAGAATTCAATGAATACATAGCCCGCACATGCGATGCCATAACACCCGTACTGTACGAATACTGGCTTTGCTACCAGCAATACTGGAAGGACAAGACCACCTACATGCCTCTGCCTATTATCCCTGAGGAAGGATACACAGACGGCTTCAAGGTAGGAGACAAGATACGGATCTTCCTGGGGATACAACGTAAACGCTCCAAGTACAAGGGAACGGATATCATGCGCAAGGCAGCAGAAGACATCGCTGCCAAATACCCCGACAAGGTGAAGCTCACCATAGTAGAGAACCTGCCCTACACAGAATACATCCGGAAGATGCAGGACCAGGATGTGCTCATAGACCAGCTGTACAGCTACACCCCAGCCATGAACGGGTTGCTGGCTCTGTCCAAGGGCATCATCTGCGTGGGTGGAGGTGAGCCTGAGATGTACGAGCTGCTGAATGAGACGGAACGGCATCCCATTGTCAACGTAAAGCCCTGCTATGAGTCGGTTTACGAGGAACTGGAGAACCTTGTCCTGCACCCTGAGCGTATTCCTGAGCTGAAAAGAAAAAGCTATGAATTCGCACAGCAACACCATCATTATATAAAAGTTGCACAGCGCTATCAGGAACTTTACAAATCACTTCTTAAAGAGGATTCTGAGGAGAAAACCCCTGTTTAATCAGAAAATTATTATACCTTTGTCGGGTAAAAAGAACTGACGAATGATTGTTTGTATAGCAGAGAAACCGTCCGTAGCCCGCGATATAGCCCACGTTCTGGGTGCCAACACCTCGCACGACGGATATATGGAAGGTAACGGATATCAGGTAACATGGACCTTTGGTCACCTTTGTGAGCTGAAGGAGCCCCATGAATATACACCCCTCTGGAAAAGCTGGAGCCTGAGCCAACTGCCCATGATTCCCCCCCGCTTCGGCATCAAGCTGAAAGCCGACAAGGGCGTGGAGAAGCAGTTCAATACCATAGCCTCCCTGATGAGCCAAGCCGACGAGATCATCAACTGTGGTGATGCCGGCCAGGAGGGAGAGCTGATACAAAGATGGGTCATGCAGAAGGCTATGGCCAAATGCCCCGTTAAGCGTCTGTGGATTAGCAGCCTTACGGAGGAAGCCATTCGCGAGGGTTTCCAGAAGCTGAAGGACCAGACAGAATACCAGAGCCTGTATGAGGCAGGACTGATGCGTGCCATCGGCGACTGGCTGCTGGGCATGAACGCCACCCGACTCTATACCCAGAAATATGCCTATGGCAAACATCAGGTGCTGAGTGTAGGTCGTGTGCAGACACCCACACTGGCGCTTATCGTTAACAGACAAAAGGAAATAGAGAACTTCGTTCCACGCCAATCGTGGATTCTTTCTACCTTATACAGGGATGTTAAGTTCAGCGCCATCATGCGCGATGAGGAGGCTGAAGCCGAAGAGGCTGCCGAGATTGCCGAAGCAGCCAAGCAGGGCAAGACAATGAAGAGCAAGGGTCCCATCTACCGACAGATGGAATATGCCACCGAACAGGAGGGTAAGGATGCGCTGGAAGCCATCAAGGACAAGCCCTTTACCGTTATCTCTGTTACCAAGAAGAAGGGCTTTGAGACCCCTCCCCGCCTCTATGACCTGACCAGCCTGCAGGTGGACTGCAACAAGAAGTTCGGCTTCAGTGCCGACCAGACGCTGAACGTTATACAAAGCCTCTACGAGAAGAAGTTTGCTACCTACCCACGTGTTGATACCACGTTCTTGCCGGATGATGTATATCCCAAGTGCCCTCAGATTATGAACGGTCTGTTCCTGACCAAGAACGCTGGCGCACAACCCTATGCCGAGATTGTGAAGGCGCTGGGCGGCAAGCCTCTGAAGAAAAGCAAGAAGATATTCGACAACAGCAAGGTAACAGACCACCATGCTATCATCCCCACTGGCGTCTCTCCACAGGGACTTACAGAGATGGAGTGGAAAGTGTTCGACCTGATTGCCCGTGCCTTCATAGCCGCCTTCTATCCAGACTGCCTCTTCGAGACTACCACCGTTATTGGTGAGGTTAAGAAGACAGAGGAAGAATCCGTCCTGTTCCGTGTGAACGGACGTGTTACCACAGATGAAGGCTGGAAGGTTGTCTTCAAGAAAGCAGAGAACGAGGAGAAGCCTGATGATGAGGCAGAAAACGACAAAGCTTCGCTCCCTATCTTCGAAAAGGGTGAGAGCGGTCCGCACATTCCATCGCTCACCGACAAATGGACAACACCTCCCAAACCCTATACCGAAGCTACCTTGCTCCGCGCTATGGAAACAGCAGGTAAGATGGTAGAAGACGAGGAACTGCGTGATGCGCTGAAGGAGAACGGTATTGGTCGACCCAGTACCCGTGCCGCCATCATAGAAACGCTCTTCCGTCGTCACTATATCCGCAAAGAAAAGAAGAGCCTTTGGGCCACCCCAACTGGTGTGGAACTGATTGAGATTATCCACGAGGAGCTACTGAAGAGCGCTGAGCTGACAGGTCTTTGGGAGAAGAAACTGAGAATGATAGAGCGCAAGGAATATCAGGCAAAGACCTTCCTGGAGGAACTCAAGCAAATGGTGACAGACATCGTTACATCAGTGCTGAACGACAGGAATCCCCGTCAGATCAGCATAACCGTTGAACCCGTAAAAACCAAGAAAGGCAATAAAAAGTAGGAGCTATACGTTATTATATAGAATACTTCACGTTTAATATGTTCGGAAGATATAGGAAGATAAAGGAAGACAGACGCTTATCAGCATCGGAAGATAGAGGACAACACATTTGTCTTTTATCTCCTTCTTTCTCCTTTTATCTTCTTTTGGCTGTTGTAGGAGGATGCCTGCTTTCGTCTTGCGGAGCCGACAACCACATGAAGAAAGGCGACCAGTTCTATGCCATTGGCGAATACTTTGACGCTGCTGCCGAATACAAGAAAGCCTACGCCCGCACCAAGACCACAGAAAGGGAGAAACGTGGCATCCGTGCCTGGAAGATGGCAGAGTGCTACAGGAAAATAAACTATAGTGCCAAGGCCATTGGCGCCTACCAGAATGCTATCCGATACAATTATCCGGACACATTAGCCTGGCTTTATCTGGCTCAGTTGCAGCAAAAGCAAGGCGACTATAAGACTGCCACAAAGAACTATAAAGCCTATCTGGAGATGGTGCCTGAGGCTCAACTTGCCATCAACGGCCTTCAGGGTTGTATGCAGGCTCCTATCTGGAAGAACAAACCCACACTTTACAGCATCAAGAAGGAACCTATCCTGAGCAGTAGGCGTGCCGATTACTCGCCCATGCTTTTGGGCAGCGATGCCGACCAGCTCTATTTCTCCACCACACGCCCTCAGGCTACAGGAGACGAGATGAGCGGTATCACAGGAACCAAGAGTTCGGATATCTTC
The DNA here is from genome assembly GCA_017619585.1 of Bacteroidaceae bacterium. The sequence goes on along the minus strand of JAFZSA010000034.1, from coordinate 245,813 downwards.
TTCAGCAAGAAAGACGACAAGGGGAAATGGGGAGTTCCCGAGATGGCACAAGGCGACCTGAACAGCGAATACGATGAGGGAGCCTGTTGCTTCTCGCCTGACGGAAAGACCATGTACCTGACCCGCTGCACCTATGACCCGGACTATCCCCGCTATGCCGAGATATACACCAGTCAGCGTAGCGATGCCTCATGGAGCAAGCCTCAGTTGCTACAGATTACCAAGGATACTCTCTCCAGCTACGCCCACCCTACCGTCTCACCCGATGGCAGATGGCTGTACTTTACCAGCGATATGCCCGGTGGCTATGGCGGAAAGGATATCTGGCGCATTGCCCTGATGGAGGGTGGTGGCTTAGGAGGCGTTGAGAACGTAGGCGAGCCCATCAACACAGAAGGAGATGAGATGTTCCCATCCTTCCGTCCCAACGGAGAACTTTACTTCTCCAGCAACGGACATGTAGGTATGGGCGGTCTGGATATCTTCAAGGCCAAACGTGACACCATCACAGGCAACTGGCAGATAGAGAACCTGAAGGTTCCCATGAACAGCAGCGGAGACGACTTTGGTATGACCTTCGAGGGACTGCACAACAGAGGCTACTTCTGTACCAACAGAGGCGATGCCAGAGGATGGGACCATATCATGTCTTTTGAATGCCCAGAGGTCATTCATACCGTTAAGGGATGGGTGTACGAGAAGGACGGCTATGAGCTGCCCGAGGGACTTGTCTATATGGTAGGCAACGATGGTACCTACCAAAAGCTGAGCGTTCATGGCGACGGCTCCTTTGTTCAGGAGGTTACGCCCAACGTGGACTACGTCTTCCTAGGAACGTGCCCCGGTTATCTGAACCACAAGGAGGAGCTGCATGTTGATACCAGCAGCGTCAGTCAGGAGTTCGTCTTGCAATTCCCGCTGGCCAGCATCAACAACCCCGTGCTAATCCGCAACGTGTTCTACGAGTTCGACAGCGCTGCCCTTACAGAAAACAGCACACAGGCGCTGGACAGTCTGGTGGACCTGCTGAACGAGAATCCTAACGTTACCATAGAGCTATCCTCGCATTGCGACTTCCGTGGCAAGGACGAATATAACGAGAAACTGAGCCAGCGTCGTGCCGAGAGCGTTGTCAACTACCTGATAGCTCACGGCATAGAGGCAGAACGCCTCACCCCCGTCGGCTATGGCGAGAAACGCCCCAAGGTGGTAACACGTAAGATAGCCGAACAGAACGACTTCCTAAACGAGGGCGACACACTTACAGAGGCCTTCATCCTGCGCTTAGAGGATGTGGAAAAGCAAGAGATCTGTCACGCCTATAACCGTCGTACAGAATTCAGGGTACTGCGTACCACCTACAAGCTTTTCGACAAGGTAAAACCTGCTGAGGATGCACCAAAACCAGAAGAAGAAACAAAACCCGAACAAGAAAAGGAATAATTCTTGTTTCTCTTGGATGTTTCCATAGAAATAGCTACATTTGCGCAATGTATCATAAATTTTCTATGAAAACAACCCTATTATGGCACTAAACAGAAGATCTTTTCTTAAGAGGACAGCTGCTGCATCGGCACTGTTCAGTATCTTGCCCCGCGAGGTGTTGGGTAAGATGGGTGGAGCTAACAACTTTGTTGCGCCCAGCGATCAGCTTACACGTGGTATCATCGGTGTAGGCGGTATTGGACGCTCTGGTCACCACTTTGCAAGTGACCAGTCTTGTCGCTTGGTAGCATTATGTGACGTGGACCAGAAGCATCTGGATTCAGCAGTAGCAGCTGCCAAGAAGAACTTCAATGAGACAGTGAAGGCCTATCACGACTTCCGCGAGCTCATTCACGATCCCAACGTTGATATTGTTCACATTGCAACCCCACCCCATTGGCACGGACTGATGTCGGTAGAGGCTGCCAATGCCGGCAAGGATATCTTCTGCGAAAAGCCTATGACCCGTACTATTGGCGAGGGTAAGCGCGTAGAGGAAGCCGTTAAGCGCAATGCACGCGTGTTCCGTCTGAACACCTGGTTCCGCTTCAAGGATACCTTCTACGGACTGGGTACCGATGTCAAGCCCCTGAAGAAGCTGGTGGATAGCGGTCTGCTGGGATGGCCCCTGAAGGTTCGCATCTCTGGTGCCACAGGCTTTACCTGGAAATTCTACTGGGTAGGAAAAGAGAATCTGGAAGTGCAGCCTATTCCCAAGGAGTTGGATTACGACCTCTGGCTAGGCCCGGCTCCCTACAAGCCCTATAACATCCATCGTACACACCAGACCTTCCGTGGTTACTTCGACTACGATGGTGGTGGTTTGGCTGATATGGGTCAGCATTACATCGACCCCGTTCAGTACATCCTGGGCAAAGACGATACCTTCCCTGTTAAGGTAGAGGTTGACGCTCCTCAGCAGCACCCCGATGCCGTTGGTATCTGGCGTTCTATCACTTATACTTACGAAGACGGCTGCCAGATTATTCTGGAGGGAGAAGGCTTCGAGAGCGAAGGTAAGGTTCCCTACATCGAAGGTCCCAAGGGTAAGGTTTACAAGGGCTTCGAGTGTACCATCCCCAATGTACAGGAGCTCATCAACGAGATGCCCGATCCCGAACCACGCAATACCGACTTCCTGGAGTGCGTTCGCAACCGTCGTCAGTTTGCCCTGAACGAGACCAACGGTCACCACAGTGCTACCATCGTCAATATGGGTGTATGCGCCCTGCGTCTGAACCGTACCCTGCACTTCGACCCCAAGACACAACTCTTTATCAACGACGAGGCTGCCAACCTGCTTGTCAACCAGCCTATGCGTGGTGAATGGGGAAAGATGATCTAAGGGCCAATTCATAATTCACAATTCATAATTCATAATTGAGAATATTACAATGAAGAAGATTCTAAATATATTACTGCTGGCCGTTCTGATGCTGACGGTCACCACAACTCCCGTCTTTGCACAGGACGGAAGACAGAGAACCACACAGACCATTGTGCAGGATGCATTGGCACTGATGCCTTTGCAGAACCAGACCGACTTCAATCGTGAGATGGAGGACATTGCCAAGGCTGCTCCTCAGTCAATCGAGATTCTGGTTGGTATGATGCAGCCCACAGAGAAGGCTAAGAACAATCTGATGGAGTATGCCATCAATGGCGTAACCAACTTTGCTTCTGCCAACGCTAAGTATAAGAAAGCTGTTTTGGACGGACTCCGTGCTGCTGCCCCCAAGGCTCCAGATCAGTATGTAAAACAGTTCCTTGAGTCACAGATTCGTCTGTTGGCAGGCGATGAGAAGCCCATCGAATTCGTTCAGCATGCAGGTGCAACACCTTATGCTCAGGCTTATGACAACCTGAAGAATCTGGGCGCTAATGCCGGTCCTGCTATTGTCAAGACCCTCAAGACCAAAGACAACGCCCTGCGCATGCAGGCCCTGAAGTTTGCCACAGCCAACAATCTGGTTACAGATGATCTGGCTAAGCAGGTAGTTGCCAAGTACAAGTCTCAGACAGAGCAGGGCAAGGCCGACATTATCAACTGGTTGGGTGACAACAAGGTGGAAAGCCAGAAGGCTTTCCTCACCAAGGTCCTCACACAGGGTGGCAAGCCCGCCATTGCCGCCATCGAGGCATTGGGTAAGATTGGTGGCGATGATGCCGCTACAGCTCTGATTGCTCAGTTAGGTGGCGACAACTGGGAAGAGGCCTTTAATGCTTTGCTTAGCTTCAAGGGCGACATCTCTGGCAAGGTGACAGAGGCCCTGAAGGCTACCACAGGCGACCAGCAGAACCGTCTGCTTGAGTTTGCTGCTGCCAAGTGCATCAAGAGTGCAGCTCCCATTGTATTTGATTTGGCAAAAGATAACGCTACCGCTTTGACAGCTCTGCGTGGTGTTGTTGGCAAGGGTGATATCAGCAAGGTTGCAGGTTTGCTGGATGCTGCCGGCGCTGCTCAGGTAGGAGATTACCAGAAGGCCCTCTCAGCCAGCCTTAAGAGCCTTGGTGCCAAGGAGCAGTACGAGGCTGTAAGTGCCGAGATGAAGAAAGCTACCAACAAGGAGCGTTTCTACCCCATTCTGGCTGCTACCAATACCAACGAGTCTGTCGACGAGCTGAAGAAGATTGGTACAACCGCCGCTATCAACGCTCTGATGAAGAGCACCAACACACGTGCTGCTGCTCCCCTGCTGGATGCTGCCAAGAAGGGCGACAACAACGCACTGAACGGCTATATCAACCTGATTGGCAACTATCAGAAGAATGCCGATTCACGTTACGATGGCCTGAATGCTGCCATGCAGCTTGCCAAGTCTGATGACCAGAAGAAGACCATCCTTAAATTTCTGGGTAAGACACCTAACCGTAATGCCTTCCTGTTGGCTGGCAAGTACCTCGACGACAAGAATCTGGGCTACATCGCTGCTACGGCCGAGAAGGATATTATCAACAAGACCAACGAGGATATTGAATACGAAGTTGTAAAGGAGAACCTCACCAAGGCTATGGCCCTCTACAAGGCTCACGGCACAGCTGATGACGGCTATGCAGTGGATGAGCTCAAGAAGATTATCTCTGAGCTGCAGCCCTCACCCGTCTATGTTCTTTCTGACGAGGAAAAGAAGCAAGGCTTCGAGCTGCTGTTCGATGGTACCAACCTGGATAACTTTGTTGGTAACAAGGTTGGTTATGTGCCCATTAACGGTTGCATCAACGTAACAGCTAACTATGGCAACGAGAGCAACCTCTACACAAAGAAGGAGTATCGCGACTTCATCTTCCGCTTCGAGTTCTGCTTCCTGCGCCCAGGTGTCAACAATGGTGTGGGTATCCGTACTCCTATGGGCGTAGATGCAGCCTACGAAGGTATGTGCGAGTGCCAAATTCTGGATCACGATGCTCCTATGTATGCCGGCTTGCGCGAGTATCAGGTTCACGGCTCCGTTTATGGTGTCATCCCTGCCAAGCGTATCAAGCACAAGCCTCTGGGCGAGTGGAGCGAGGAGGAAATCCGCGTTCAGGGTAACCACATCACCGTTACTGTTAACGGCGAGGTTATCGTAGACGGCGACATCAAGGAAGCTTGCCAGGGACATAACGTAGCCCCCGATGGCAGCAACAACAACCCCTATACCGTTGACCACCGCAACCATCCCGGTATGTTCAACAAGACCGGTCACATTGGATTCTTAGGTCATGGTGCCGGCCTGAAGTTCCGCAACGTACGTGTTCTTGACCTCTCAAAAGCCCCCAAGGGCAAAAAGAAGTAATATCTGTGCTACTGAATGGCATTTGATTCCGTAGCATACGCCTTATTCCTGCCTGTTGTGTTTTGCATCTACTGGATGCTGCACAACAGGCTTTGTTGGCAGAATACCTTTCTTATTCTGGCCAGCTATATCTTCTATGGATGGTGGGACTGGCGTTTCCTCTTTCTCATCATCTTTACCACGTTGTGCAGTTATTATACGGCTATTATCATAGAGGAGCAACAGGCATTGGGCAACAGGCACAAGGCCTGGATTGCCAGTGCCTTCAATATTGTTGCCAATCTGATTATTCTGGGTACGTTCAAGTATCTGGATTTCTTTATCGATGGGTTTTCCCGTCTGCTTGCCACCTTCGGATGGGAGGTGAGCTGGCCCCTGCTGCACATCATCTTGCCTGTTGGCATCAGTTTCTACACCTTCCAGGCTTTCAGCTATACCATAGATGTCTATAGGGGTAAGATTCAGGCCGAACGCAATCTGCTGCCCTTTGCAGCCTACATCTGCTTCTTCCCCCAACTGGTGGCTGGTCCCATAGAACGCGCCTCCGACCTGCTGCCTCAGATGAAGCAGGCACGCACCTTCTCTTATCCACAAGCCGTTGAGGGCGGACGCCTCATCTTGTGGGGACTCTTCAAGAAGATGATTGTTGCCGATAACTGCGCCGTCATAGCGGGCTTTATCTTCCATGATTACCAGCAACTGGGGACACTGTCCCTACTCTATGGTGCCTTTATCTTCTCGTTCCAGATTTATGCCGATTTCTCAGGCTATAGCGACATAGCCATCGGAACAGCCCGCCTGTTTGGCATCCGCCTATCCAGGAACTTCAACAATCCCTACCTGGCAGCCAGCATTCCCGACTTTTGGCGTCGCTGGCATATCACGCTAACCACATGGTTCAGGGATTATGTCTATTTCCCCTTGGGCGGAAGCCGATGCAGCAACATCCTTAACCTCCGCAACACCATTGTAGTATTCCTGCTTTGCGGCCTTTGGCACGGAGCCGGTTGGCCTTGGCTGACATGGGGACTGTACCACGGACTGCTCTTTATACCCTACTGCATGCATTGGATTCGTCGTCCCAAGAATGGCGAGGTTATCATCGCCAATACCCTGCGTTCCCGTATGGTTCAGGGCATGAAGATTGCGTTTACCTTCCTGCTGGTTAGTTTGGGACGTGTACTCTACCATACAGGCAATCTTGGGGATTCGCTCTGCTACATCAAGCGTATCTTCTGCACGATGGACTTCTCCATCCCCGACTATAGCAAGAGTATACTGCTCTTTGTTGCCTTTATGCTATGGGCTGAATGGCACGACTGCCGACTGCCCAGACAACGTTGGGCACGATGGCTTATCTATTACATCCTGCTCTTTACCATATTTATTAAGGGAACGGCAGGCAGCCAGTTCATGTACTTCCAATTCTAAAAGCCGCAGCCTATGAGACGTTTCATAAAAACACTGGTACTTTTCAGCCTGCCCCTTGTATTGCTGCTGGCTATATACATCGCTACAGACCCCTTCAAGGTCGTCTGGAGCTACAATAACTACTACCCTACGGGTAAGTCGGACGGCATATCGCTGAACCCCTCACACGTCGGCACTCAGAACTACCTGCACCGTCAGCCCCAAGAGCATTACAATGCCTTCATCTTCGGCAACTCACGCAGCGTATATTATCCTGTCTCTGAATGGCAGAAACATCTGCCGGCAGACAGCAAATGCTACCACTTCGATGCTGCAGCGGAATCATTGCAGGGCATCTGGGACAAGGTACGAATGATAGACAGCAAGGGCGATACACTGCAACAGGTGCTCTTTGTCTGCGATGCCGACCTGCTGAGCCGTATCCAGAGTCCGCACTGGCATCTGTGCGAGTCGGATCCTGCCCTTACCGGCTACCGCAACTGGGCATCCTTCCATTGGTACAACCTCAGGGCTTTCCTGAATGTCAAGTACATGTGTGCCCTGTTGGATTATCGTCTTTTCCATACCCTGCGACCTTATATGCTGGAGAATAGCATGCTCAGCGAGGACCTTTTCGATTACGACCCTATCAGCAACGAATGCGATTTCCAACCCATGGAGCAGCAGATAGCCTCAGGAACCTATTACACGTCTCAGCGTATCAGTCTGTTCCAGGGCGCTCAGTTCCCTGATTCCGTCTCTGCCCCTGTGCTCAAAGCCCAGCATCTGGAACTATTGGATTCCATAGCCAGTACCTTCCGCAGACATCATACACAGTGCCATATCATCATCAGCCCCCTTTACAACCAGGTAAAGCTCAATCCTGCTGATGTACATGCCCTGCAGCAACGCTTCGGAGCAGATAATGTGCATGACTTCTCAGGTCCCAATAGGTGGAATGCTGATTTCCACAACTACTTCGAGACCTCACACTATCGCACCCACGTAGCCGTTCAGGTGCTTCAGGAGCTTTACAACAAGTAATTTCGGTTATTTATATCGGAAGTGCCTCCGTTTCTTCAGGTATTGCAGATCCTTCTGGTGATTATATGCTTCTTTCTCGAAACGGATATTGAAGTACGCCTTCCGTCTGTCCCTGTATTTTACCAATAGCACCAGCCACTCCACCACATACCAAAGGAAGAAGGGCAGGTAAAGCAATTCCTTTTGCTGAGCCGCATGAATCCGCTCGTGGTTGTACTCAACCTCGCTCAGCGGCCTGACGGCAAAGACAAGCCCAAACAGGCAAATAGCCAGATAGGACTTCCCCCCAGGATGCCTCTTAATCAGAATTACCTTTTGCTTCATGATGGCACTTTACAGATATCCCATGCAAGGGCGTTTAACATTTCACAAGTGGCCCTGGAGATGGTGATGTGATTATTCCTGTGTGGGAAGGGCGAAAGAAGCAGAAGACGGCCCTCGGCACAGGCACGGAAACGTTCACCGCTAGGTTTTGATATTGGGTCAAGTCCATTATCAAGGAGGGTGACAAGAGGCAATCCCTCATCAAAGGCAGCACGCATAATAGCTTTCTCACCAGGACTGATAGCCGGAGAAACAAGTACAGCACCTTCGCGTGCAGCAGCCAGCAGGCTTTCCTTTTCCCGTTCCAGCAAGGCTGGGTCTATGCTACGCGATATACGGACACGCAATTTGCGAGGGGCTGATAACAGGGACATATTGCCGACTGCGGAACAGCTGCAACCACAAATATTAACATCCAACCTCACACGCAGAAACTCAGGCCTGGCCCGTTTCATGGCTAAGCGGAAAGGATTATCAGCAAGGTAGCGCCTCATGTTTTCTAACTGTCCTTCACGCAGCAATATGCTATCATTGTACCCACGCTCAAATAAAAGACCATGATAACGGTCAAGAGGCTGCTGGGATGGTTGTTGCTGGGATGCTCCTGTTTGTTGCTGGCTTCGTCCTGTTTGTTGCTGTGCCACAGCAACATTCATAAACAACCTCCGGTACTCCTTATTACACGCCTGCTTAAAGCCAAGAACCACCTTCCCCAGTCCCTCCGGCAGGTAGCGGGTAACAAACAGAATACCGTGTATATGGTCAGGCATAAGCTGGAAAGCTATCAGTTTCACCTCTGGGTGGTAAGAAGGGATAGAGTTCCAAACATCCATAACAGCTGCACCAAGCGGTGTAGGCTCCACGTGAGGATAGGCCTCCGTCCCACGTTCAGCATTGACATCCCCAACAAGATGCCCCAACAAGGGACGGCGTCCTTCCACCACAAGGGTTATCATATATATACGGCGTGAATGGTAATCATGATCCAAGGAACGGCGCTTCATTGAAGGCTTCAATTCACCTGCAAATGCCCGTTGCCGCTCATAGGTTTCTCTTTTCATTGGGTGGTTTTTAGCTATTTTGTACACAAAGGTACAAATAAATAGGGAATTCAGCCTCCAAACCCATCGGATTTACGCTGAATTCGAGGAGTATTTAACGTGCAAACTACTTGGATTTCAACTCAAACAAAAAACTATGAATATATTTTGTACGTCTCAAGCTTAATTGTATCTTTGCATATAAGAACAAAAGATTCTGGCACGTTGCGTGTATTAAGTACAAAAAGAATGTTTACTATTCCTATTCATCAAACATCTAATATCATATGGCATATTCACCAACAGAAGTTAATGAGGCCTATTGGAGAAAACTAACAGAAGCAGCCTCTAAAAGTTTGCAAGCTAAGATGCGAATTTTGGATAATTGTACAGATTTCCATCGTGATGACAGTTTTCTTGGAAACAAAGCCCCTAATCACATGATGTACAAATTAGAGACATTGTATAGCAAAGATGGACATCGAGCTTATGAGTTTCTTATCGAATATGACATATGGCAACCTACAGTCGGCATATACTATGGATGTAAAGGGCTTATTCTAAAAGGCAACGTAGATGAGGAAATCGCCATATTTGATGATGAATGGAATCACATCATTAATGAAGTGCTTTATGTCTTAAACAACATCTTTCCAGATAAAGACTTCACCCATCGTTTTAAACCGACAGACAATGCCAATGATAACACCTATTGGCCTTTTTGGATTTCCCTTTATGAAGATGAAAATATCATAGAAGTGGGTGCCAGAGCAACAATGGTTATTAGAAATATCTATCAGAAATTCCTTAATGGTGAAACTTTCAAACAACATATAATAGAAGAGAAAAAGATAAAGACAAATACAGCTTTTACCAACGACGCATATAATGAGTTTGTAGAATCACTAAAGAGTAATGACAACTATAAATCTTTTCGGGACTTTCAGGAATATTTACTTAACAACGATCTTCTTGAGGAAAACGACATCTACGAGAAAGGTTGGACAGTAAAAATGTCAAATCTAAAGTTCGCGTTTTTATGGGCAGAATTTTGTGACTACATTGGATTGATAAAACTTGATAAAAGAGATAAAGACAAAGTGCACGTTCCCTGGCAACACATAACAAAAATTTTTGTGAATAAGGAAGGAGAGCCTTTCAATGATAACCTCAAGAAACAATATTCTAATCCTACCGGTACTGAATATGATAAAGAAAAAGCAAAAAAGCATTATAGAAAAAAAGCCAAGGAAACGCTGATAAAATTATTTGAGCCAAAGTGATTTTTTTATAGACGTCTATTTCACGCCCCTCTTTTCAGATTTACCTTTGCACCAGATTCAAATGAATGAGTCTGGTGTCTGTTTTGACATCAATTATTAACTAAAAGGGTCTAAAGGAAGATCCAGAGAGGGATACTCTCAAAAATAACAAAATGAATAAAGACGTTAATAGCTTATGCAGAATCTGTGCTCACAATGTTGATTGCAAATATTGCGAAGTGGGAAATGATTTGTATGACGAATACACACTTCGCCACATGAACGACTGCGAAGACTTTGTGCTGAGAGAGCAAAACGAAAAAGAAGAAAGTATTGAAAACAACAATTCACTTAATGAAAACAAAATTATGGACAAAGATCTATTATTCATGCGAAATGCAGAAAACGCTGACCTGAAGGTACTTGTTGATTATCTGACCCAGGCAACCTTAACCGAGGAATTGTCAATTAAAGAATGCTACAAAAAGTATTACCCAAACCAATTGCAGTTAATGTGTGAAGATATTGCAGATGAGCTGCAGCGCTTTGGAGGAAACACTTTCATGAACATTCTGAGAGGAGGTGGAGTTGATTACAAAGAATTGCTTATAGATGTATGCAAGAAGATGAAAGTCAATTTCAATCCAGAATCCTCTGTTGAAGTAATAGAGTATAATCTGTTACAGAAAACATTTATAGACTCACTTGACAACATGAATGATGAGGAACTCAAAAAAATGATAAACGAAATGAACATTCCACATCAAGGTTTCGGCAAGCAGGCTATGATTGCGGCAATACAGATAGCTATAAAGAAAGGAGGCTTCGCTGCATACAAGTTAGCTGTTATCGTAGCAAATGCTGTATGCAGAACACTTCTTGGACGCAGTTTGTCATTTGCCGCAAATGCAACATTAACACGTTGGCTGAGCGTGTTTGCAGGTCCAATAGGCTGGGCTATTACAACTATCTGGACAGCTATAGATATTGCCGGTCCTGCATATCGTGTTACAATTCCTGCTGTCATCCAAATTGCTTATATGCGCACAAAAATAAATTATATAGAGGATAATAATGAATCAGTATAGTATTATTAGCTATACATAATATTAACATTTAAACTTTATAAATATGACTACAGAATGTCCTAACTGCCACATGGATAACGCATATTGCGATGGCGTTCAATACGTTTGTCCTGATTGTGATTTTGAATGGCCTTGTGATGAAATTGATTGGGCAGAAAATGAACAAGAAGAGATTGATGAAGATGACGATTACTAAAAAAACGATTGCAACCATCAACATTTTCATTACCATTCAGAGAATAGTTAATTCTATTATATTTAACGAATCAGCGAGAGATCTTTATTATCTCCCGCTGATTTATTAAAGGACTCTTATGCAAGATATGGAAGCCATAAAAATTTTCCCAAGCACCATAGAGCTAAGACAATCAGCAAACTGTATATATCCCACCACCTCATTTCAACCTTAGTACGAGCCAGCCCTATCAGAAGGACAAAAAATATAGCTATCAAAATTAAATTTGTCTCAAAGAAATTTACATACCACGTAAAAAATCTTGTTATAAGTGCTACCATATTATAAAATTTAAAGTGAACAATATTTTCATGGAATTCAATCAATGCTTTATTGATGAGCACACTAAATCACCGCAAAAATACGAAGAGAATCTGAAAATGAGAAGAGTTTCATAGATAATTTGATTTTAAGGTGGCTTTTCACTCCAATTTAACAATCAGTCAGGCCAAACTAAACGGGCTGTCAACTCCGAGCTGATTTGTCCTCCCCTGCCACTAACTCGGCCCTTGCTATAAAGGAGGAATAAAGGAGTACTCCCAGAGCCTACATTTGTACACTCCTCGAGGGTACACGTGTGGACCCCTGGGTAGAACACGTGCAGACTCCTGAGGCTGCAAAGAAGCGCTCACAGATTCCCCTTGATAGCAATACGGCGTTTCGCTGGTAGAGATACGGCGTTTTACTGACAGTAACACGGCGTTTCGCTAATAGCGCCATAGGGTGTGACAATTGTGACAATTGGACAGTGTCTTACCCTGAAAAACGTTGAATCAAAAAGACGTTTTTCAGGGTAAGACAAAAACACTATAAAGAAACTGAATAACTGAATACTGAATTTCTGAATACGCACAGAAAATGCACTGTCCTTTGTCACAATTGTCACAAGCAAGAAAGCAGTGTAAGGATTTTTCCACATTGCCGTTGATATACGTTTTGCCGCCATACTGGGGAAAAATTATTCCCACACTAGGGAATTTTTGCGCTCTCGTATAGTAGCAAGTGTTTCTATTAATACGGAAAAACGAGGGGTCAGAAAGCCCCTCGTTCTATGTAATGTTTTTTCTTTAATTATATATTATTACACTAGAAAAATTCCGTACTCATGGAATCAGAATCTTGGTGCCATTAAGGATATACAGACCCGAAGATTGCGAGGTAAGGTCTTGCACGGTAGTATTCTGGCAGATAGGTTGGCCAGACAGATTGTAGAGTACCCCTGAACTGACTGTAGCGTGCGGTTGGGCAATAGCAGTTTCGTGCTCAGAGAAGAACCATTGCTGGTTGGTGCCTCCATTCTTATCCCATAGAATAATGCGGTGTTCACTTACGTGCATATCCATAGCCTTACCCGTGCTGCGGTTGGTTATGAGAGTGGTACCGTCCAGGTCCGTTTCTATCTGCCACTGCTGCAACAGGCTTCCCGTGTAGGCTTGCAATTCTATAGATGCCCCATTTCCCGTTCCAGTAGCTGTAAAACAAAGCTTCTTGTTACCATCAAGTATTTTATACGCTCCAGTGCTCAGGTGTTCAAGCCAAAAGCTTGTATTCTCGCCTTTGTTGCTCTGCGTGTCGGTAATGGCCTTATTGCCATCGGTGGTCAGGTAGAGATTGGTCATGCCGTTACGCAGGGTTACAGGGTATGATTCGGGAATCAAGGCACTGGAATCGAAGGTGGTGAGCTGAGGGGTGAACGGCGCTGTCTGCATGCGCTTGCCACTCAGCACTGTAGGCTCTTCTGTAGCAAGGTTGACGGGCTGTAGGCTGAGTGTGTAGGTTACCTGACGCAGCATTACCCTGTAGGGTTCCAGCACATCAGCACGCCCTGGCGACTGACCCACACCTTGGTTCTCGTAATCGAGATTGAGGGTAATATGGTCCTCAGGCTCAAGGTAGCTGAGATGGGGCGCATCGTAAATCTGCTGGTCGCTGAACTTGCGGACAGAAAAGTCAAAAGGAGCATCGAAAGTTGCCAAAATGCCCGATTCTCCTGCTGTGAGGGCCACCCATCGGGTATCATAGCGATTTCCATTCTCCTGAGGCACCTCGTAGGACACACTGAGGTCGTCAACCGTTTTCTTATTAAGAGTGACAAGACCGTAGAGATGGCGGTCGCGATAGGTCTCGTATTCATTGCCCAACCAACTCACCTGCTGCATGACAGGATTCATACTGAACAGCCATCCTATCTTGCCAATGTAGATATTCTCAAAAGGATTGACAACGGTGGTTATTTGAAGTTCTCCGTTATTGAAGATACTGTAACGCACTACAACCTCGCCCCTCTGGCCGATAGCCAGACGACTGACAATATTGACGGGCTCGGCTTCGACATCCTCCACCTGCATATCTACCAGTTGGATATCAGGATTCCAGTAACCTTTCTTCTTCCAGACCTCGAAGTGCTCACGTTCGTTGGCTGTAGCAGGCCTGCAGAAGTTGGGTCGTGAAGGGCCTGTCATATAATCCACACCCGCCACTTGCATAGAACAGAGGGTTCCGGTTTGCTTACTGAATCCATAGATGCATTTGCCTGTAGAGACACGAACAATGTCATCTGTCTGTGCTACTTGGGCATTACTCTTTGCAGAAGGTTCTATCGTTTCAGCAATAGGTTGGGTATTGATAATTGCCTGATGGCGGGCAACTTCATGGCCAGCCTTGGCCCATGGATGATCCTGTCGAGTATAAAGTCTGATGTTCCAAGCATACTGACCACGGTTATAGTCCATCTTATATTTGGATGGAATACTAATGGTCTTACATGCTAATGGAGCAATATCCAAGTCAAGCATACCGCTTTCCACAACCTTGCCATCCAACTGTAACTGCCATTCACAAACATACTCGCTCAGGTTGGTAAAGCTTTGCATGTTGCGGATAACGAAGCTTCCCTTAGACGGATCCCTACACTCAAAATAAGCCGGTTGGTGGGCTGCCTTTACCTCCCAGAATTCTCCGTGCGGCTGTCTGTCGGGTGATACAAGGCCGTTGAAGCAGAAGTCGCCATCGGTATGCTCACCCTTGCTGAAATCCCATCCGTTGGCATAGATGGTCTTGCCGTCTCGATTCGCAAGCAAGCCCTGATCTACGAAATCCCAAATGAAACCGCCCTGCATACGCTCGTTGGCCAGGAAGATGTCCCAATACTCCTTCATGCCGCCTCCTGAATTGCCCATAGCATGCTCGTATTCGCATAGGATAACAGGTTTCTGGGGCCATGAGGCATAGGAGTTGCGAAGGTCCTGCTGGGTGATGTACATATAGGCAATGATGTCGAAATCTGTTCCCTGATTCTCGTAATGAATGGGACGTGTGGAATCAAAGGCTTTTATCTCCTTATAGATATAGTCGAAATTGCTGTAGCCATCCTTGCCCCGTCCACCGCATTCGTTACCCATCGACCATACGATAACGCAGGGTTGGTTCTTGTCGCGCTCCACCATAGCCATACAACGCTCTGTCATAGGCTGGCGCCAATCGGGATAGGCTGTCATGCGGTTACCATTCTCAGCACCTGCTCCGTGACTCTCGTTATTGGCCTCATCCCAGATGTAAAAACCTAGTCGGTTGCAGAGCTCATAGAAGCGGGGTGTCTTAGGATAGTGCGAAGTGCGCACGGCATTGATGTTGAACTGCTTCATCAGCAACAAGTCCTGCTCTATCATATCCAACGGCATGTAACGACCCGCAAGAGGATTGTTGTCGTGATGGTTGGTACCGCGGATGTATATCTTGCGTCCGTTCACCTTCAGGATGCCGTTCTCTATCTTCACTTCGCGGAAGCCCACATCCTGACGCAGGCATTCTATCTCTCTGCCGTCAGCATCGAGGAGAGAAACGGTGAGGTTATAAAGATTAGGATGCTCGGCAGACCAAAGAAGGGGAGCAGAAACGGAGTGGGTATATGCTGTACTCTCCGTACTACCGGCCTTGATGGCATCTACCTGTTTGGTCTCGGAGAACTTTATGCTGCCATTCTGATCATAAAGGGTGAATCGGAGGGCTGCATCGGCATCAGATGCGGTTCCGTTGGTAAGTTGTACCTTTACATTCAGGCTACCATTGGTATAATTGGCAGACAAAGGGGTTGTGATGTGGAAATCAGAAATGCGCAACTGGGGTTCCGACTGCAGATATACATCGCGGAAGATACCGCTCATGCGCCACATATCCTGATCTTCGAGGTAAGAACCGTCTGACCAACGCATAACCTGTGCCGCAATCAGATTCTCGCCTGTCTGCACATACTTGCTAATATCAAATCCCGCATCAGACATAGAATCCTCGTGGAAACCAACGTAACGACCATTGATCCACAGATACAGGCAAGACTGAACACCCTGAAAATGAATGCTGACGCGTCTGTTTTCCCAACCCTCGGGCAAGATAAACTTACGACGGTAGGAAGAGACAGGGTTGTTACGTTGAATGGTGGGCGGCGTAAAGGGGTGCGGATATGCCACATTGGTGTAGATGGGTTCGCCATAGCCCTTCACCTCCACGTTACATGGGACCTCTATCTCGTTCCATGTAGCATCGTTGAAGCTGGTGCGGAAGAATGTCTTGGGGCGAAGGTCGTCATCGTTTACCCATTTTATCTTCCAGGTGCCGTTCAACGACATGTAGAGCGAAGACTCCTGTGCATCTGTCGTAAGGGCTTCCTTCTCGCTACCGAAGGGGATAAACCAAGCATGCGGTGCCTCGCAGTTTACCCTGTTGATGGTCTGGTCCTGATATTCACGGAATGTCTGTGCGTGCAACGTTGTTATTACAATGCAGAAACTAAACACGAATAATAAACGATACTGCTTCATTCCTTGTTTTATTTAACCTGCTTCTTACCCCCCTGTATGTAGATTCCATTCTGCTGCTGGTTGTTTACCTTATAACCTTGTAGGCTATAAATAGAATCAGTATCGGCTGAAACTTGCTGCTCAGCGCCAATGCCCGTTGCATTATCTACACTAAAGCGGTATGAGCCGGAACCTAAGCGGCAGACAGCTCTGCCATCCTCAACGCCCAGATATTCTATACCAGCACACTCCGTAATGCGTTGGCCGCTCTCCTTCAGCTCATATCCCTCTGCCACAGGCATATACAGGGTGGCTGTGGTGTTGGCAGGAATAGTAACGTCGTAGGTCATTGCTGCTCCGCCATCGCATTGCCATGCAGCCTTGATGGGACCGTAATTGCTCCAGAAGTCGGCATCGACAGAGGTGATGCGTTTCTGCTGATAACGCAGAACCTTGCGCGTATCGGGGTTAGGACGGAGAATAAAGTGCTTGAAGCCTGCATTCGCCTCATCAGGACAGATACCAGCCATGTGGCGGAACATCCATTCGACAATGATACCATAGGCATAGTGGTTGAAGGAATTCATGCTGACTGGACCATAGCCGCTGGCCTTGGTGTAAGAGTTCCAACGCTCCCAGATGGTGGTAGCGCCCTGATCTATACTGTATAGCCATGAGGGGTCGTTGCGTTGCAAAAGAAGGGTGTAAGCCTCATCATTGAGACCATTCTCCGTAAGAGTCTGATTCAGAATGGCAGTACCCAGGAAGCCTGTATTCAGTTTGTACGAATTGCCGGAGATAGCGTTGTGCAGGGCTGTTACGGTGCGCTTGACGGCATTCTCGTCGCGAAGCAGATTGTAATGCAGGGCCATCAGGTAGGCACACTGGGTCTGGATAGTGGGAACGCCTGTAGAAGAGTTAGCGTAACGTGTCTGCCACTCGGCCTTGATATTCTGGAAGAGTTCATCATATTGCTTAGCCTTCTGAGCATAGGAATCCGTCTCGCTGGCAGAGAGCACGCGTGCCATCTTTGCCATCAGCTGAGCATCCAGAGCATAGTAGCAGACGCTGCAGTAACGGCTGTCGGTATTGACGTAAGCCACCCAGTCGCCATACGTAGTCTCACCACCATTGTACTTGTAGCTGCCCTCTGTCTTGGTAGAAAGGAAGTTCATGTAATCCTCCATCGCTGTCCAGTTTTCACGGATTATCTGCTTGTCGCCCGTCATCAGATACACGTTCCAAGGCAGGATGACACCTGCATCGGCCCATGCGGCAGCACCATGACCCACGCCCCACGCATAAGGTGCGATGTGGGGGAAGGCACCATCGGAGCGCTGAGAGTCGCGCATATCGCGCATGAACTTCTCGTAGAACATACGGGTATCGGTATTATAGAGACCTGCCATAGAGTAAACCTGGGTATCAGCCGTCCACCCCTGACGTTCATCGCGCTGTGGGCAATCAGTAGGCACACTCAGGAAGTTACTGCGCTGTCCCCACATACAGTTGCTGTAAAGCTGATTGACATCAGGGTGAGAGGTCTTGAAGCTGGAACGCTCCTGCATAGCAGAGGTTACTGTCTCGCCCACAAGACTGGAGAATTCAACATCGGCACTGCTGACAACCTCGATATAACGGAAGCCCATGAAGGTATTGGTGGGATGATAGCTCTCACCCTCAGGAGCGCCCTTCATTGTATAATAGATGGAGGCCTCGGCACTACGCAGGTTCTCGGTATAGACGGAACCGGCAGGTCCGTCGTCGCCACGACTGCGATCACCTGTGGTGTTGGGCATCTCGCCAAAGCGGAAGCGCAGGCGGGTACCACGTTCGCCCTTAGCGGTAAAGTTGACCCATCCGGCAGCATTCTGTCCCAAATCAATGACAGCTGTCTGTCCGGCTTTCAACTGGAAGCTGCTTGCTCCGCTAATCTCGGAAACGGTATTTATCTGGCCATACGTCTTGCCATTGGACTTCGTTCCCTCATAAATGGTAACAGTCTTGGGCATACGGACCAAGGAAGGAACAGCCTTTATGGCAGGACCCTCAAAAGCACGGATCTGTCCCTTGAAATCATCGCTGATGGCCGTAGCGTACCAATCGGCATCGTCAAAGTCGGCACACGTCCAGTTGCTCTCCAAACGTGCATCGTAGGTCTCGCCATTATAGATATCGCCTTTGCGAAGCGCTCCGTTGGTGTTGCAAGACCATGAATCGTCTGTGGCAATGGTCTCCTCAGAACCGTCGTCATAGGTAATGACCAGCATGCCACGGAAAGCAACAGGCTTACTACCATACATACCATGAGATATGCCCCCACTCCACCAGCCGCTGGTAACCTCGGCTCCAATGGCGTTGTCACCTTCACGGACAAGGGCTGTCACATCATGCGTGGTATAGAAAACGGTCTTGGTAAACTCTGTAAAGCCAGGCTTCAGCTCGTCCTGCTCCACAGTACCGTCATCGTGAGTAATGCCAACGCGCGTACCATTTATATATACGTTGTACACGCCAAGGCCGGTAGCATAGAGGCGGACACGTTTGATGCCTTGCTTGGCAGCAAAGGTCTTACGCATCATGGGGGCTCCTGGCAGTATGCTGCCGTCGCTCTGCATCATACGCTTGGCACTGCCCTCTGCAGCCTCCATATAAACCTGTCGGCTATCATTGTACTGGCGTACATCAGCATTATCAAAGATGCTTGTCGTCTTCTCGAAGTCCTCAGAGAGCACCACCGTGCCATTACCCTCAGCATCGTACGAGGTAATCTTGAGATTATCGAAATAAGCCTTCTCGCGCTCATTGCCTGTAGCGCTTACACGGAAACCCACATCGCCCATGCTCAGTACCGCCTGGGCATCCACAAAGGTATCCACCAGCTTATCATCTATATAGGTACGCACATAAGGCGTCTCGCACGCTATGCGGATGTGATGTGTCTTGCCAATGAAATCAGCCTTGGTGAAACCTTGGATAGGGGTGTCGTTATAGGTAAGATTACCGGCATTGTAAACATGACGGCGAACTACCGGCTGAGAGACATCTAAGGTATTGATGGCCCACATCATGTAGGTGTCTGCCGATGTGGCAGAGAAACAGATACTGGCATTATCCTGAATGAGGGTCATATCAGCCTCTACATCATAATGCACGTACTTGCCCATCTTCAGCTGCCAGCAGTAAGTGGCAGGACCGGACACATAGAATCGTCCGTCCACCACACTGCCGCCTGAAAACATCTTTCCTTCCTCTGTATCAAAATGTTCCTGTAAAAGAATCTTACCACCTGAGGTCACCACAAAATCATCGAAGTAAGCCTGCTCAGGGATATTACCATTGTCATAGTCCTCACGGAAACCGAAATCGCCGTAGGAAAAATCACCGGTACGGCTATCAACCTGTTTTCCATCAACGTATGTTGTGGCCGTATTGGCATTCCTGACCTCTATACGCAGGGTATGCACCTCGCCGTTCTTTACGTCAACGCCCAGCGCATTCTCAGACAGACAGGCGGCACCACCGTTCTGCCAACGGTGCGGACGGAAGCGAGGCGAACCCGTAAGGGTATTCACCTGCCACATATAGTAATTATTATGGTCCTTGGCAGCAAAGATAAGGCCTGCAGCCAACTGCTGAACTTGGAACTTCACCTCCACCTCATAATCCTTAATCTCAGCCTGCGACTCACTAGCGGAACTGCCTTTGGGATTGGTGCTGGCCTTTATCCACCTTGACCTATCCCAAGCTGTGGCGTCCTTGAGCCCGATTTCAAAATAAGCCGACTCTGTGCTGGTAGCCGCATTCCCCTTGTTGTCGGTGACGGTTACCTGCCAGTAGTAGCGTGTACGGGCCTGGGGCGTAAAGCCTGATGTCTGCACATCAGCAGACTGACTGCTCTCTACGGTTCCTGACTCCCACACAACATCGCTGAAATCACGCTCCTTACTAATCTTAATGCTGTAAGAAGTCTGCATTACGCTCCGTTCCTGCGAACTGAGTTGCCAACTGAAAGACGGAACGGTAATGTCAATACCTATGGGATTGGTGTATGCCTGCGTTCTAAGGTTATTCACCTCGAGCGCATGCATACTTAAAACCATAACCCATACCACAAAAAAAGACCAAAATTTTCTCATATTGTTGTTAATCATTAGGGTTTCTTATTACTTCTGGGGACAAAATTATCGTTTAGAAAACAACTGAACCTTTAATTTATGTCATTAGCACATCAAAATATGACATATAGCAGAGAAAACTGCCATATTTAACGTAAAAAGCTGTAATTAAAGATAATGATTTCAGTATTTTGGCTATATTTGCGATGAATAATATGTAATATTCTATAAAATATGACATCTCCAAACGAGCATCTCAACTTTAAATACCTGCCTATTGTTGAACACGATTTAGACTGGGGGCTGACGGTTAGCTGTGTTGGCAGCCAGGACATCATGCCAGGAGAGAGCTATCCGCCTGCAGAACATCCATTGTCACACAGATTCAAGCCCACAAAGGGACGTATGCTGGACGAATTCCAGTTGATTTACTGCGCCAAAGGGGCAGGAACATTCCACACGGAAACAGCAGGTGAGATGCAGGTTAAGGCAGGGGATATGATGATGCTTTTTCCACAAGAACGCCACACATACCACCCCGACGAGAAAACAGGGTGGAAGGAATACTGGATAGGATTCAAAGGACCCAACATAGAAATGAGAGTAAGGAAAGGCTTCTTCTCTACCCAGCACCCTCTGTTCCACTTGCCTGTAACCTTGAACAATGATATCGTGAACATGTACAATATGGGCATCAAGGCTGCCCAGCACATGGAGAAAGGCTACCAGCAACTGCTGAGCGGATACGTTAATATGCTGTTGGGGTACATCCTTTCCTACGACAATACACTAAGTCAGACGGAGAAGGAGGTTACGGAAGCTATACACCAGGCCATC
This sequence comes from Bacteroidaceae bacterium, assembly GCA_017619585.1. The sequence goes on along the minus strand of JAFZSA010000034.1, from coordinate 224,398 downwards.
CTGTTCATCCACAACAACTACCAGCACGACATCCAGTCGGAGGACATAGCCAAGTCCATCAACTGGGGCTATAGTCGTTTCAGAAAGATATTCCTGCAACAAACGGGCAAGACGCCATACCAATATATCCAAGAAATGCGCATCGAGCAAAGTAAGTTCCTGTTGCTGAACACCACTAAGGCACTAAAGGAAATAGCCTACGAGGTAGGTTTCAGCAACCCCGACTACTTCTCGACTGCCTTCAGGCGGATAACAGGCGTATCACCAATGGCTTACAAAAAGCGGCAACTGGAATAACAAAAGAGTTATTGGATACCCAAAAGACTAAAAGGTGTAGTGTAAGTGGTGCGGATGCGCCACTGCTCGGGATATAGATTGTTGATTCGATTGCCCACACACTTGCCTGGGCCTAAAACATAACCCTTGTAACAAAGCAATACCATTCCTCGGGGTGCCGGCACACGAACGGCTTCGCGACGCAGATACTGCAGAGCCTCGTTGTAATTAAGCTCAACACGTGGCATATCAGGTTCTACAACGAAAGCGGGAGGTAGGACATTGAGCATTGAACATTGAACATTGAACATTGGCAATTGAGAGTTATTCTCATACCCCGAATTTTGAATTTCTAATTTTGAATTTTGAATTGGAAAGTTCTTCTGGATGGCAGCACAATAGAAGCCTTCTCCCCTATCGCGGCCAGGAAGGAAATGACGTTCTTCAAGAAGTTCTGCACCAAGGGTTTCACAGATCCAACGGGCATTATCCTCGTCTTCGAAACGATTAAAGGTACAAGTGCTGTAAATGAGCAATCCGCCAGGCTTGAGCACATGCCAGATGTCCTGCAGAATCTCGCGCTGACGATGCCAGCAGACGTCAACATTCTGAAGACTCCAATCCTGAACGGCAACCTCATCCTTACGGAACATCCCCTCACCTGAGCAGGGAACATCGGTCACCAGCAAATCAAAGCAGTCCGTGAAAGCCGTAAAATCAGCAGGATAGTTCTGTGTTACTATGCTACGGACAGGATACTCACCCTCTGACATACGGGTCCACTTCTGCATATTCTCGGCCAGTACCTGAGCACGCTTGGGCATAGGCTCGTTGCTGACAAGCACAGAGCCCTCAGGCAACAAACCAGCCAACAATGTACTCTTGCCACCAGGGGCAGCACAGAGGTCCAAAGCAGCGACAGGAGCCCCCTCCCCGCTCCCCCTTTGGGGGAGTGCAGAATTATGAATTATGAATTGTGAATTATGAATTAACTCAGCAATGTACATAGAGGACGCTTCCTGAACATAGTAGGCGCCGGCATGCAGCAAGGGATCAAAAGTAAAGGCAGGTCTCTCTGCCAGATAATAGGCATCAGGGCACCAAGGCACTGGGTCAGCCTGCACCTTATCCAAGCTAAGAGGCAGCCCCTTACGGGGATTCAAACGGATAGAAACTTCCGGCTCCGTCTCACAAAGGGCTTGGCACAACGCATCGGCAGTACTGGTATCATACTGCTCGTGCATCAAACGTACAAAGTCCTCTGGCAACTGCATAATGATTACACGCTTACAACACCCTTGATGGCGGGCCAGGGATCATAATCAACAAGTTGGAAATCCTCGTACTTGAAGTCGAAGATATTCTTGACCTCCGGATTGATAATCATCTTGGGCAACTTACGAGGCTCGCGGCTAAGCTGCAACTTAACCTGATCCATGTGATTGAGATAGATATGGGTATCACCCGTCGTATGAATGAACTCGCCAGGCTTAAGGCCACAGACCTGAGCCATCATCATACACAACAGAGCATAAGAGGCTATGTTGAAGGGAACGCCCAAGAAACAATCGGCACTGCGCTGATATAGCTGCAGGCTGAGCTTACCGTCTGCCACATAGAACTGGAAGAAGGCATGGCAAGGAGGCAGGTTCATATTCTTGATGTCTGCCACATTCCAGGCACTGACAATGATACGACGGCAGTTAGGGTCGTTCTTGATAGTATCTACAGCCTGCTGGATCTGGTCTATGAATCCTCCGTCATAATCAGGCCATGAACGCCACTGGTAGCCATAAATATGGCCTAAGTCGCCCGTCACGGGGTCTGCCCACTCATTCCAGATACGCACACCACGTTCCTGTAGCCAATGGGCATTGGTATTGCCCTGCAGGAACCACAGCAACTCGTAGATAATACTCTTAAGGTGTACCTTCTTGGTGGTAAGAAGGGGGAAACCCTCCTCCAGATTGAAACGCATCTGATGACCAAAGATGCTGATAGTACCGGTTCCGGTACGGTCGCTCTTCTTATTACCCTCATCAAGGATGCGCTGCAGTAAGTCTAAATATTGTTTCATTTGCGTACGTAATCTGTGAATGAATAACGGTACTGGTGTTTCTCGTCTGTATCATGCTCTTCCTTCTCTGCTACTACCCATTCTTCCCCTGAGAACTGTGGAAAGAAGGCATCAGCCTGAGCAGGGGTATCCTCTATCTCTGTCAGACAGAGACGGTCAGCCAAAGGAAGAGCCTCGTTGTAAACGCTGGCTCCACCTATTATATATATATCCTCGTCTGGAGTACAGGAAGCCAAAGCGGCTTGCAGCGAAGGGAATGTCTCTGCCCCTGGGAAGGTTACCTGAGAACGTGTAAGTACCACATTACGACGGTTAGGCAAAGCACCTTTGGGTAACGACTCGAAGGTGCGACGACCCATAATGATAGTATGCCCCGTGGTAAGTGCCTTGAACCGCTTCAGGTCGTTAGGCAGCCAGTAGAGCAGTTTATTCTGATAACCTATGGCCATATCCCGGGCCACGGCAGCAATGATACTAACCATAAAATCCGAATTTTATTATGGACGCAAAAGTACAAAAAAAAGGTGACTTGCGGAAACAAGTCACCTCTTTTTTATTAGGAAATCTGTCTTTTACTAGTTACGACGTGAAGCCGAATAATTAATCTTCAAAGCCCAAGACTTACGCAACACTTCCTTGATATCGGTGATATAACCCATATGAGTGTGCTGGTCGGCCTTGATGGAGATAACCTGATCTCCCTCGTTAACCATTCCCTTACGCTCTGCAGCTACGAAGTCCATTACTTCACGGGGTTCTGCATAACGGTCGTTCAACTGAATACGTGTACCGCTACCCATCTGTGCACGAAGCTGATCTGTTGGAGGACCAACATAGATGAATGAAACGGCTGACTTCTTCTCCAGCTTAGTCAACTCAGTACCCTGAGGAACAACAAACTTAACCTTCAGCGTAACTTCACGCATGGTTGTTACCATCATGAAGAAGAACAAGATGGTAAAAATCAAGTCGGGCAGAGATGAAGTATTCATCTCGACCATCTCACGACCTTCTTTTCTCTTAAATCCTGCCATTATTGTGCTACTCCATACTTTTTAGGTTCGGCCTCGGAAATATTCTGAGGATAGTACTGACGGACTGCAGCCTTGAGATCTTCATCCAAAGACTCGTATAGACGTCCGAACTTCTCCTTGGAAATCTCGTCACGTAACTCGCTGTAGGCAGCTACCAATTCGTTCTGAACCTGGAAATACGCGAAATATGGCGTATCACGGGCAGTCTGAACGGAGATAACGTGCTTGTCGGTTACGAAGCAACGACCCATATGATCAATTACCTTAACATGCTTCTCAGGCCACTTGCTGAAATTCTGCTCGTTCTTGATAAAGTCTTTAGCGCGCTGACGTAATATGCTGATATCAACATAATCGCTAAAAGTCTCATCCTTTATCCAGAGCTGACCTTGTGGGTTCAGACGAACATACATAATGTTCCTGGACTTGATGTCGACCTGGGCATCCTCCTGGTCTGGATCTGGGGGATTGGGAAGTCGGCGAGACAAACCCATATCCGTATCCATTGATGTTGTCACCAGGAAGAAGATAAGCAGCATGAAAGAGATGTCAGCCGTTGAACTAGTGTTCAGGCCCGGCATTTTCTTTTTCTTCTTTGCCATATCTACTTAACTGTTTTTTAAAGGATGTTACTTCTTAATAGCGCTTTTTGTAAGAACACCAGTCATGCTAACAATTACAGCAGCTGTAGCAGCAAGGGTAAGGATACCAATTGAAACGCAGAATGCGTCAACAACAGTAACCCAACCAGCAGAGGTAACGGTACCGTCAGCAGCAGTGAAAGCTTCCTCACCAATGCCTAGTACGAAACCAACTACAACTGAAGCAACGAACAGACCCCATGTAATAAGGGAAACCTTACCACCAGGAACGCCGGTAGAAGCAGCAGGATCTGTACCCTTGCTACTTGCAATACCCTTGATACCTGACCATATTGTAAGTCCTGCTGTTGCAATTACCAACAGGTACATCAACCACATGATGATGTCCGTCAGTATAGGCTCATTATTGTCACCTACAGGATTATCATAGCCGATCGTCAAGAACGCTGCGAAGGATACCAAGATAATTCCAATGCAGATGTACAAAGCCATCTTGGAAATTTTCTCAATCTTCATAATACTTTCTCTGAATCGGGGTTATTACTTCTTACACTTGTCTGACTGTACACACATGGTCAACAGCTCCTGAGCTGCCTCTTCCATATTACTGGTCAGAGATTCTACCTTAGCCAGAATGTAGTTGTAGAATACCTGAAGAATCAAAGCTACGATAATACCGAAGATAGTGGTAATCAAAGCCACCTTCATACCACCGGCAACAACGGTAGGACTGATATCACCAGCACGCTGGATGTCATCGAATGCCATAACCATACCGATCACAGTACCCAAGAATCCAAGAGAGGGAGCCATAGCGATGAAGAGGGTAATCCAAGAGCAGTTCTGCTCGAGGTAAGAGCCCTGAACCTCAGCCTCCATGTTGATAGTACTCTCGATAGTACCGATATCGTTGCGGTCTGTACTTGCCAAGCACTCCATAGCCTTGCGGCTAACCTGAGCTACAGGACCACGTGTACCCTTACAGAAGTCAATAGCACCATTAACGTCACCAGCGGCAACCTTAGCAGCCAAATCAGTTGTGAACTTACGTGTATTGATCTGAGCGAGAGACAGATAGATAACGCGCTCGATACAGAATGCGAGACCCAGTACCAAAGCGATGGCAACCAATGACATGAAGCCTGCGCCACCCTCAATGTACTTTGTCTTCAGAGTCTTAAAGATACTTTCACTCTCTTCCTCCACAACGGGAGCAGCGTCTGTTTCTGCCTCAGCAGCAGTAGTGTCTACAACAGCAGAGTCTGCAGGAGCTACGCTGTCAACCTGCTCAGTAGTAGCTTCCACATCTTCCTGAGCCATTACAGCTGATGTCATTCCAAAAGTAAATGCTGCTACCAACGCAACAATTGCAAATAACTTTTTCATTTTGTGTTCTTTTAAATTGATTAATGTTATTACTTTTATTATTTATACTCAAATTATACACAAGCGGAGAGACGGGGATTCCGCAAAGGCTTTCTGCCTTGCCGGCTTTGAACCCCTTCTCATGCCTTGCGGAGAGACGGGGATTCGAACCCCGGATACGCTTTTGACGTATACACGCTTTCCAGGCGTGCCTCTTCAGCCACTCGAGCATCTCTCCTTAGGCAGAAACGCACATATTATGCGTCACTATATACGTTTTCGGTTACAAAAATATCTTTTTTTTTGAACATTACCACATGATATTGCAAAAAGTTTTGAGTAAAGTGGATTTTTTCGACTATTTGCACACAACGGCACTACTTCATACGGGGAAAAACACGCTTTACATTAGCATTGGTTACATTTTCAACCTCCTCGGGCGTTACATTATATATATCAGCCATTTTTTGCATGACTTCAACAACATATGCCGACTCATTCCGCTTCCCCCGATAAGGAACAGGAGCAAGATACGGGGAGTCTGTCTCCAATACTATACGCTGTAGCGGAACATGCTGTAGAACTTCCGGCAAGGGGGATTTCTTGAAAGTTGAGACACCGCCAATACCTATAACGAAACCATCAAAAGTAAGCAATTCCTGCGCTTCCTCGAGCGTACCGCCAAAGCAATGGAATACGCCAGACAAGCCTTCTGACTTATACGGACGAAGAGCCTGCACCAACTCAGAATGTGCAGAACGGGAATGAATCATCAGTGGAAGTCCGTAACGGACAGCCCACTCTATCTGTCGCGAGAAAGCATCTATCTGCTGTTGCTTACGGCTGGCATCCCAATAGATATCCAGCCCGACCTCACCTACTGCGATATAAGGATGAGAAGGGTCTTTCAAACGTTGCTCCATCCTGTCAAGAACCTGAAGATAGTCGTCAGTCACATCCTCGGGATGCAAGCCCATCATAGGATAGCAATAACCGGGATGGGAATGACAGAGAGACAACATGGGCTCTATAGATTCCTCGTTGATATTAGGCAACAAGATACGCTCTACCCCCGCCTGTCGTGCACGTTGCACAACAAGCTCTCTATCTTCCTCAAATTCAGGGCCGTAGATATGGCTATGCGTATCTATCATGACTTGCGGTTAAGCATAGACTGAGCGTACTCCCACAGAATGGCTGTGCGCTCCTGAGGAAGCGACAAACGTGAGATAGCCTTGGCAGCCTCCTGGTAATACTGATTGATTTTTTCACGAACCAGTTGGGGCACACCAATCTCATCGTAAAGACGGGTTACAGCAGCCACCTTCTCCTCTCGGGAAGGATTCTCTTTTTCAATCCACATGTTCAGTTCCTGAGCCTGTTCTTTATTGGCCAGCAACTGGGCATTGATAAGCATATAGGTCTTCTTATTGCACATGATATCGCCACCAATCTGCTTCCCGAATGTCTTGAAATCTCCGTACACATCCAGATAATCATCCTGTAACTGGAAGGCAAGTCCCAGCTTCTCTCCGAACTCATACAACGCATCAGCATCCTGTTCTGAGGCGCCTCCCAAAACAGCACCAATCTTCAATGCACAAGCCAAGAGGACAGAAGTCTTCAGGCGTATCATCTCAATATATTCCGCCTCAGTAACATCCGAACGATTCTCGAAATCAATATCGTACTGCTGTCCCTCATCTATCTCCAAAGCTGTTTCTGTAAACAGGCGCAGGACTGCAGGCATACACTTCTCATCACACTGAATCATACGATGGTAAGCCAGCACCAGCATGTTATCACCACTCAGAATAGCAGCATTATCATTCCATTTCTTATGTACACAGGCTTTTCCACGACGAACTTCGGCCCGATCCATGAGGTCGTCATGCAAGAGAGTGAAGTTGTGGTAGGTTTCAATGGCTATAGCTGGCATCATGATACTCCCCACATCCTCCTTATACATATTATACGCCATCAACATCAACACTGGGCGCAACCTTTTTCCACCCAAAGACAGCACATACCTAATGGGGTCATACAAAGCGGCAGGCTTTCTGTCGTATGGCAGAGAATCGATGGTATCATTAACCATCTTCAAGAGTTCGCTACTACTATACATAATTTATTTCTTTACAATGAAACGAGGAAAAACAAGGCTGCCCACCTACACGGAGAGCAGCCTTGCATTTATTCGAAGGAGGAATTAGTTCAAACGGAAAACGATAGGAAGACGGAAGTTACAACGAACCGGCTTGTGATTCTGTCTAGCGGGCTTCCACTTAGGCATCTTCTTGATTACACGCTCAGCCTCCTTAGACAGGCTGGCATCAGGAGATTTCAGAATCTTAATACTCTCGATAGAACCGTCCTTGTTTACAACGAACGTACAGGTTACACGTCCCTGAATCTCTTGCTCTCTGGCGATGGCAGGATACTGAAGATTCTCGCCAATCCACTTATACATGGCTTCATCGCCACCGGGGAACTCAGCATTATCCTCAACAAAATCGTAGACACGATCATCGTCATCATTCTCAACAACAGGACCAGTAGGGCCAGAGATAACAGCTGTAGGAGCACCAGTACCAACTGTAGTTGTAATAACCTGATTAACCTCCTCAGTAGTCTGAATCTCTTCTTCTGGCAGCTCGGTATCATCCTCTACCTCATTGATAACCTCCATAACAGTTGGTGCAGCGGCTGGTGGAGGAGCCATAGTTTCCTCCTGATGAGTGACAGGAATCATATCCTCATCCATGTTGAAATCATAGATTTTACTATCATCAACAACCTTCACCTCACGCTGGGTATACTCGAAGGCAACGAACATAAGAGCCAAAGACAAGACATATCCAATCAAGATATTGGTGGATTTCTGTCCCTGCAGTTCTTCATTTACAGTTTTGTTAGCTTCCATATTATTTTTTTTCTTATTTTTGCTCGTAAACACATCTATTTGGGGCAAATTTAGCACATTTTTTTTATTCGCCGTCGCTCTCCAGTGTTTTTTTTTGAGTTCAATTTAAATTTTGTCCCAAGAAAAGACATTATTGACAGAAAATGCACTAACTTTGAACGCAAAATGCTAAGGACAATGACAAAGAAGCATATACTTCCACTTATTGGGGCATTATTATTTGTGCAGACAGAATCATTCTGCCAAGAAAGCACCAGTATCTTCAATTTCCTGAACCTGCCCAATTCCTCGCATGTAATGGGATTGGGAGGCAAAAACATTTCCCTGGTTCAGGACGAAATACAGACTGCTGCAATAAACCCGGCATTACTCTCAAACATAAGCGACAAGAGCATTGGAGTCAATTTCATGTCGTATATGCAGGGATGTAAAGCAGGCGGAGCAGGATATGCTCAAACCGTTGGCAGCAGAGGCACTTGGGGCGTTTACACTCAGTTTGTGGGATATGGTTCGATGAAGGAGACAAACATCTCTGGCGAAATAATAGGTGACATGAAAGCACTGGATTTCTGCATAGGCGGACAATACAGCTACATGCTTACAGACCGTTTGTCAGGAGGTGCCACAGGAAAGATTGTTTATTCTCATTATGGAGAGTTCACATCATGTGCCTTGGCTGTTGACCTGGGATTGAATTATTATCTGGAAGAAAAAAATCTATCTATATCTGCCGTGGCCAAAAACATTGGCGGACAAATAAAGAGATTCGGCGATGTAGGAGAACGTATCCCCTTTGACATGCGAATAGGTTTCACCAAAGGATTAGGTCATGCACCTATCGACTTCTCCGTAACAATGGTAGACCTGACCAGATGGAGTCAGAGCGACTATTTCTCTTCTGACGGAAAAGTCAGCGGAGGCAGGATCTTTACCAACCACTTTGAATTAGGAGTTGACGCCTACCCCATTCCTGTCATCTATGTCTGCGCCGGCTTTAACTTCCGCCGTGCATTTGAAATGAAAGCAGCAGGAAGCTCACATGCAGCAGGTCTTTCGTTTGGTGCCGGAGCCAACCTCAAGAAACTGAAGGTAGGCATTGCCTATGCCAAATACCACGTAGGTGCTCCCACCATCTCACTGAACTTTGCCTATAGTTTCCAAAAATCAGATAAGGATTAAGACAACATACCATTATACTGGTTCTAAACCCTAGCATATAATTACATCATGAATAAGATAACAATAGCCATTGACGGTCATTCTTCATGCGGAAAAAGTACAATGGCAAAAGATTTGGCAAGAGAAATCGGATATGTCTACATAGATACAGGTGCTATGTATAGGGCTGTAACACTATACTGCCTGCAAAACGGACTCATTAAAGACGAAACTGTTGACACCAATGAGTTAAGGAAACACATGGACGAGATCTCCATAACATTCCTACTGAACCCAACCACAGGGAAACCCGACACTTACCTGAACGGTGTCTGTGTGGAAGACAAGATCCGAACCCTGGAAGTCTCCAGCAAAGTCAGCTATGTTGCCGCACTGGATTTTGTAAGAGAAGCCATGGTTGATTTACAAAGACTGATGGGCGAAGCGAAAGGCGTAATCATGGACGGAAGAGACATAGGCACAGTTGTTTTCCCCAATGCAGAACTGAAGATTTTTGTTACGGCCAGCGATGAGATTCGTGCCCAGAGAAGGTACGATGAGCTAACAGCCAAAGGCGAGAAATGCAACATGGAAGACATCATTGCCAATATCCGCGAACGCGACAGAATAGATAGTACACGTGCTGTGAGTCCGCTCAGGAAAGCTGACGATGCCATTATCCTAGACAACAGCAACATGACTATCGCCGAGCAGAAAGCATGGCTCATAGCCCAATTCCAACGCGTAACAGCAGAATGAAGATAGAGATTGATCAAGGTTCAGGCTTTTGTTTCGGCGTAACACGCGCTATAGGAAAAGCCGAAGAGGAACTAAACAAAGACGGACACTTGTATTGCCTTGGCGATATTGTGCACAACGGAAAGGAATGTGACCGCCTGCAACGTTTAGGTCTGACAGCCATCAATCACGAGGAATTAAAGAACATACACAAGTCCAAGGTCTTGCTAAGAGCACACGGAGAACCGCCATCTACATACCTGCTTGCCGAGAAGAATCAGATTGAGATTATAGATGCCACCTGCCCCGTTGTTCTACACCTGCAGGAACGTATCAAAAAAGAATACGACAACGACAAAGAGCACAAGAAGCAGATTGTTATCTTTGGGAAGAACGGCCATGCCGAGGTACTGGGACTGGTAGGACAGACCGAAGGAACAGCTATTGTCATTGAATCTGTAGCGGATCTGCACAAACTGGATTTCAACAAAGATATCTGCCTGTATTCACAAACTACAAAACCCCTTGATGAGTTCAGGCGCATCGTAGAATACATACAAAAGAACATCAGCAGCAATGCCACGTTTACATTCTACGATACTATCTGCCGACAGGTAGCCAACCGCATGCCCAACATCAGGGAGTTTGCCAACAGACATGACGTCATACTATTTGTCTGTGGAAAGAAGAGCAGTAACGGAAGAGTGCTGTTCAAGGAATGCAAAGATGCCAACCAAAAATCCTATATGATAGATACAGCCAACGAGATTGATCTACGTTGGCTGCAAAACTGTAATTCCGTGGGAATCTGTGGAGCAACAAGTACCCCCAAGTGGCTAATGGAGGAGTGCAAAATAAGAATCGAGGAGTTGCTTGGCAGCAACAAAGGATGACCGTTGACCATCCAACACACTCTTCTCGGCAGCTTTCAAAAGGTCTGCAATTGTGGGGTTCTGATAGAAATTGTTACGCAGCTGCTCGTTTATACTCTCATACATCCAATATTTAGACTGTTCTGCCCGACGGAACTCAAAGTATCCGTTCTTCTTGACAAAGTCTATATATTCGTATATCATATCCCATATCTCCTTGATTCCTAAAGCATAGAATCCGCTATAGGTTAGAACCTTGGGCTCCCAGCCGCTCTCTGGCTTAGGGAACAGTTGCAATGCATTTCTGAACTGTGTAGCTGCCAGCTGGCATTTATCCACATTGTTGCCGTCGCACTTATTGATGACAATCCCGTCGGCCATCTCCATAATTCCACGCTTGATACCCTGCAGTTCATCGCCAGTACCAGCCAATTGGATAAGCAGGAAGAAATCAACCATTGAGTGACAGGCCGTCTCACTTTGACCAACACCAACGGTCTCAACGAAAATCTTATCAAAACCCGCAGCCTCACAAAGGATTATCGTCTCACGCGTCTTTCGGGCCACACCACCAAGACTACCGGCCGAGGGACTAGGACGAATGAAAGAATCGGGATGAACGGAGAGTTTCTCCATTCGGGTCTTATCACCCAGAATGCTACCCTTTGTACGTTCACTGCTGGGGTCTATGGCCAACACTGCCAATCTTCCTCCATATTCTTTCAGGACATGTATGCCGAATTCATCAATACTGGTACTCTTTCCTGCACCAGGAACACCACTGATACCTACCCTTATACTCTTACCTGAATAGGGCAAGCACTTCTCTATCACCTCCTGAGCAATAGTCTGATGAGCAGGATTCGTACTTTCAACCAATGTCACAGCCTGCCCCAGGATAGAGACATCACCACGCAATATACCCTCCACATAGTCTCCTGCTGTAAGTTGGCGACGCGCAAACCTACCACGTTTGAGATAAGGATTAACTATGGAAACAGGGCCTACTCCACTATTTACAGTCAGGCCTCCAAATTCTTCACTGTTCTCAGGATGTTCCATATCTGGTTATTTAAGGTTTTATATCAATATTTATGACAGCCTTTGGCTGCATGGGATCGTTCGTTATCAGAAGAACCCTTGGACGGCCCTTGGCACGCTTCAGGTATTTTGGTGTCACAGTAACCTTCAGTTTCGTACTTGCGCCAGGCTTAAGCACCCTGTTTCCCAAACTTACGGAAACAGCCTCGTTAAAGACCTGTACCTGTTCGAAATGCAAATCACTCTTACCGTTATTAGAAACAAGTATCGTATGAGAAGCCTTCGACTTTCCAGACAAAGCCGCAAACTCGACATGTGATTCCGAAACAGACAACATAGGGGCATTTTCCTTTTCCTCCTCAGACATCCTGGAGAAATCAGGAAGCAAGACAGCAGATATCTGAATCTCGTTGGCATCACTAATCTTATCTCCCATATAGCGGGAAAGATATACGGAAGTCTTATTCAAACCCATCTGCAATAACTTGTCACTATCCAACGTCAATCTGATGATTCCTCTTTTGCCTGCTGGCACATTCTCCGGAATATATTGAGCAGACAGATATGAAGGCAGATGCATAAGTTCAGGGCGGAAAGCTGTATGTTCTTTGTTGATAAGCGACATCTCCACCACAGGATGCTCACCCATATGAACATCATCAAACTCAAGGTAGTTCGTTTCTATCTGTACATTTCCCAGGTCTATCGGGTATTCTACTCCCACGTCCTTGACATCTGTTACTACCGTGCCCTGTATTGTCAGATAGACTGGAGCCTCTGAAACATTTGTAACAATCTCCACTTCCTTGTAGAAAGTGCCCAAGATATTGGCATCATAGACCATAGAGATCTCACCGCCCTTACCTGCAGGAATGGCTGTTTTAGGGAAAGACACATCAATACAGCCACACGATGCTTTTGCCGAAGTAATTTTCAACGGCTGATTGCCTTTGTTGGTAAAGCCAAAGACTACCTTCTTGGGTTGCTGGAATTCCACCTCACCCAGCTTCTTAATCTCCACGTCAGGAACAAAGCGGGGTTGTGCATGCAGAATAGCAGCACTCATCAAATATAGTAAAAAGAAATATCTATATCTCAGTCTCATTTCTGTTTGTCTGTTTTATATAATGTCCTTAAAGAAGCCTCTACTGTACGTAGGAGGTCTCGTTTATCTGTTGATGGAGAATACACAAATCCTTCAGCAACGATTAACTTATTGTTCGTGGAGTCTACTCTTGTCAATGAAATGAAAGGACCGCCCAAAGCTCCGTTTCGCATCTCCCATAATCCACGTACCTCATAAACCTTCTGTCCATCCAGTTCCCTCATACATGAGAAAAGAACAGGAGAACCATCTATTTTTGTTGTCTGCATCCATTGGTCTGGGTTACTGCCGGGGATATTCATACGCATTACAGAATCTCTGCAAGCCACAAACTTATCCTCATCAGCAATATCCTTGCCATCCCATGGAATCACATATAGCACAACATTAAGATCCTTCTCGTTGAGATTTGAGCCTGCCCACATAAAATTCTTACCAATCTTGCTGGCCCGAATCTGCTCAGGAACCTTCAAGCCATAACCAACGGCAGAAGCAAACTTTTTCTCAATGTCCCTGTTGTAATGCTTGCGAAGATCATCCGCACGCATCTCTATCTGCGCATTGTCAAGTATTCCACGTATATACAACGCCTTCTCCGACAGGAACTTACGAAGCACATCTATGGTAGGAGCCGCTACCATCACTTCAATCTGAGGACGGGCAACAACATCTCGGGCCACCCCTACAACAGCCTCTTTCAAACTGGAATCCAAACGGACAAAGAGCTTGCTATGGAATGTGGTATATGTCTGAACATAATGTTGAGATGATATCCTGACTGTTTTAAAATAAGGCTCTTCCTGCATAAGTCCGGGAACAGCCCCCTGGGTTATAGCCTTAAGGGTATCTGCCACATCGCTATGCCAAACCTTATCATCAACCACCAAAAGGAGCTCGCTGGGTAATCCCTTGGAGGCAACAATCCTTGCTTTCTTGTCCTTAGGCGTACAAGAAACCAGGCAGAATAATAATATCAACAAGGGATAGAGTCTCATATTTGTTCCTTTGTTTTCCTTCAGGCTTACCTTGTCAGCCTATACTTTCTAACCTACAAAGGTATCTTTTTTTTCTGGGAATGACAAAGGGAAGGGTGGAACTTCCCTGCTTATTGTTTTTTTTTAACAGAAGTAACTGATGAATCAGAATAGAATCTCTTTCAGGTTAACTAACCCCTTTATCTTATCATCCTATTCCAAATGTACTCTTTCTGCCTTGAGCGATGCACCCATAAAAGCTGCAGCCTTGCTCTGAAATGCCTCGGCCTGCTCTGTTGTTAGAAAACGTGTTGAACCTCCCTGAGTAATCCTTTCTTTCATCTCAGGATGGCGGATCAGATAATCCTGCAAGCTATTTGCCACATAATAGCCCTGTTCAATGACATGAATGTCAGACGGCATATACTTTCTAATCTTCTCTATCAGAAGAGGATAGTGTGTACAACCCAAGATAACACTATCAATCTGAGGATCTCGACTGAGCAGACTATCAATATTCTTCTTGACGAAATAGTCAGCACCAGGGCCGTCATACTCGTCATTCTCAACCAAGGGAACCCACATAGGACAAGCTTCGCCCGTGACATGTATGTCTGGATGCAACTTGGCAATCTCCAAATCATATGTAGCGCTGCGTATAGTGCCTGAAGTTGCCATAATACCAACATGACGGCTTTGTGATATACCTCCAACTATCTCTACGGTTGGACGTATAACACCCAAAACGCGCCGGTTCGGATCCATTTGGGGAAGGTCATTCTGCTGTATGCTACGCAAAGCTTTTGCCGAAGCAGTATTACAACCTAAAATAACCAGATGACATCCCTGCGCAAAAAGATACTTTACAGCTTGTAATGTAAACTCGTAAACGATGTCAAACGAACGTGTTCCATATGGAGCACGGGCGTTGTCACCCAAATACAAATAATCATACTGCGGCATTAACGAACGTATCTGCCGCAGTATTGTTAAACCGCCATAGCCCGAGTCAAAAATACCTATCGGGCCTGGCGTTTGAGGAAACTTGTTAGTTTTGTTCATCTTGAGATGACGCTGCTGCCCCCAGTTTCTGACGTACAAGTTCTGTAACATCTACACCAACCACTGGATTAATATAGGGGCATGCATTATCGTCAGTATTCAGGATAAAACCATATCCATATTCCACGCCAATTTCAAGAAGTATCCTATTAAGTTTCTTCTGCACCTCAGCAACCAAATCCTTCTCGGCCTGAGCCAACAGGGTCTGCACTTGTACACGAAAAGCAACGCCATTATCCATCAGTGTCTGCAATTCTGCCTGACGTTTCTGCATAATGGTCTGAGGAAAGTCCTTCTGTCCCTGCAGGAAATCAACAAATTTCTTTTGGAACTCGGCTTCTCCTCTTGCAGCCTCCGCATCGTACTTAGCCTTTAATGTTTGTAATTCCTGCATAGCCTGAGTATACTCCGGCATCTCCTTTATTACCTGCTGGTAACTTAAGTAGCCGAACTGTATCTGAGCAGAAGCAACTACAGGAACAATAACTAATAGAAATACTAATAGACGTTTCATATTCTTTTTTGATTATTGGATACCAACCTCTTTCTTAATCTGAGCTGAGACATCAGTGCTCAACTGAGAATTAACAAAGGGAATAGCACCAGTATTGATATCTACGATATATACGTATCCGCCTTCTTCTCCTACCTTCTTCACAGCAGCCAAGACCTTCTCGTTAATAGCGCTCATCTTCTCCATACGAGCCTTCTCCAATGCCTGCTGATTGTCCTGGTAAGACTGCTGCAGACGCTGGTACAGATCCTGCAATTCCTGCTCACGGCGCTGCTTAACATTATCCAACAGCTTAGCCTGCTCTTTCTGGTACTCTTCGCTCTTCTTCTGCAGTTCATCCTGCATCAACTTGATATCATCCTCATACTGCTTTGCCATTGCCTGAATTTCCTCAGTAGCAGTAACATACTCCTTCATATTGGAGATAATGTCAGCACTGTTGAAATGAGCAAACTTCTGTGCATTCATACTCACGGGAGCTATCATCAGGATAGCGATCAATAATTTTTTCATAATCTTTCCTTATATTTTGTTATTATTTTTGTTATCGTTGACGTTATCGTTATCGTTTAATTGTATCCTAACTTGGAAAGAACCTCATTGGAAATGTCAATTTTGGGGTTGGCATATATAATGCCTGCATCACTGGCACGATCCAGAATCAAGCTGTATCCCTTCAGGTCAGATATATCCTTCACGGCATTGTAAATCTCATCTTGTATAGGTGTCATCAGGCTCTCACGTTTCTTGTAAAGCTCGCCCTCAGGACCAAAATATTTTCTCTTCAACTCTGCTGCTTCCTTTTCCTTGGCTACGATAGCCTCCTCACGCTGAGTCTTCTGTTCGTTGCTCAGGAAGACAGCCTCGGACTGGTAATTCTTATATAATGTCTGTGCCTCCTGCGTCAAGGCATCAACTTCTGCCTGCCACTTCTTGCTTACCTGGTTCAACTGTTCATTGGCACGTTCGTAAGCAGGAACATTCTTTAATATATATTCCATATCTATCAGGGCAAACTTCTGTGCCATAGCATTGACACTTGTCATTACCATTAAAATCAAAAATAGCTTTTTCATATGCGTAAATTATGATATGTGTTATTAAAATTCCTGTCCGAGGACAAAATGGAAGTGGCTTCCGCTATACGTTCTTGTACCGAACACGGAATCAAAACCATATGCCCAGTCTATACCCATCATACCTACCATAGGCAGGAAGATACGAACACCCACACCAGCAGATTTCTTCATGTCGAAGGGATTGAATTTCTTGATATCATCCCATGCGTTTCCACCTTCCACAAAGGCCAGACCATAGATATTTGTACTAGCTCCAAGCATAAAAGGATAGCGAAGTTCCAAAGAGAAACGATCGTATGCATAACCGTTAAAACCGTTGGGCGTAAGAGATCCGTTGTCATAACCACGCAAGCCAATGGTCTCTGTTGCATAAGTAGAACTATATCCGCTCATACCATCACCACCCATATAGTAGGTTTCAAAAGGTGAACGCTTATTCTTGTTATAATGTCCGAGCAAACCAAGTTCAACACGGGTAGACAACACAAAGCATTTATTGGCGTTGGACAGAGCCGTATAGGTACGGTTCTTTAGCTTCCATTTGTGATACTCTATCCATCTGTGTTTCTCCTGCATTTCGTTTTGGTAATTTGGATCATTATACCCACCTGCGCCTAATTTTGCATAGTCCTTTCCGTCAAACAAGCTATAGGGAGGAGTCAATGAAACACTTAGCTGGAATTCAGAACCACTACGGGGGAATATCGGATTCAGCGTACTGTTTCTACTCAGTGTCAAACCAAGCGCAATATTATTGCAGTTTCCGTTATTGATAAGGAAGTATTGCCAATCCTTCAGCATGTATCGGGTATAACTGATGTCGGCATAAAAATTGAACCAGTCATCAGGCCAACGCAAACGCTTTCCCCAACCCAGGCTGAAGCTGAAAGTCATAAAACGTTTGTCTGGGTCGTAATAATTCTCGTAATAGTTACCATATCCGCTACCATACCCATATCCATACATATAACTGTAGTAGTTATTATAGTATGCAGAGTTGTAATAGTTGTCACTGATATCCGTGTACTTGCTGAATGAGGCGCCAACACTGAATGTATTAGGACGCTTACCGCCAAACCATGGATTAACATAGCTGACGCTATACTGCTGGTAATACCTACCATTGGTCTGACCACTGATGCTGAAAGTCTCGCCATTTCCCTGGGGCAGGACACCACGTCTTATGCCATTCTTCTTGAACAAATTGGCCATACAGAAATTACCAAACTGGAAACCAATCCTACCAACCACACCCGTCTGGCCATAACCCAAGGAGAATTCTACCTTATCGTTACTCTTGTACTCAAGGTTCCAGCCAAGATCCACAGTGCCATTAGAAGGATTAGGCTGTATGTCATATTTGATGTTTTCCGCATCAAAATGTCCCATTGCAGCAATCTCACGATAATCACGCTTCAGGGCATCCATAGAGAAAAGGTCACCTGGCTTATTTCTCAATTCCCTTCGTATCACATTCTCGTAAACTCGGTCGTTTCCTGAGATTCTCACATGACTGACATGTGCCTGAGTGCCTTCAAATATACGCACTTCCAAATCTACCGAATCCTCCACAACATTTACCACTACCGGGTCAATTTGCGAGAAGATATAACCATTGTTATAATAGAGACTACCTACCGCATCATCGTCCACTTTCAACCTGTCATTCAAATGTTTCTGATCATACACATGTCCCTTTTTCATTCGAAGATATTCATTCAGGATATCAGTAGGATAAAGCGTATTACCTACCCACTCTATATTACGTACATAATATTTTTGGCCTTCCTCTACGGTTAGGTAAATGTCCACATTATTATCATAAGGAACTACGCTGTCTGACACCATAATGGCATCCATGAAACCTAACTCTGCATACTTGGACATCAGGTTCTCCTTAGCCTCCTTGTATCTGGCATCCGTGAATTTCTTACTACGGAACCAACCTGCAAGGGATCCTTTCTCATGGATTTTCTTTAGAACGCCGGATTTAATCAGGTTACCTTTTATTTTGCCGGTTTTCAGACTCTGGTTTCCGGAAATATAGATTCTGTGAACCTTCACTTTGTCTTTCTTGTCCACATTGATATCCAGAATCACCTTGTCGGGCTGACTGGCATCATCGCGCTGAAGAATACTTATTTCGGCATTCTTGAATCCCTTGTCCGTGAAATATCTCTCACATAGAATCTTAGCACGATCCAACATATTAGGAGTCAGCTGATTGTCCTTTATCAAACCCAGTTTCTCCTGCAGGTCGTCACGTTCGCTTTTTCTTACACCATTATAGTTTATCTGAGATATTCTGGGTCTTTGCGCTAACTGAATATGCAAATACACCGAGTCATTAATCAGGCTATCCACACTGACTGCAACATTGCTGAAAAGTCCATTACGCCAGTAACGTTTCACTACATTGGAAATCTCATCACCAGGTATTGTGATAGCCTGACCTTTTGTCAAGCCACTAAGCCCCAACAGCAGATATTCATCATAGTTCTTAATACCATCTATAGCTATGTTAGCAATATAATAGGTACGTGGAGTACGACTATAGTCTATCGTAGGTTTTATTTCACGCTGTACCACCTGACCAAATACATTTGGCAGTAGTGCAGTCAACAATAATATAACAAGGTATATTCTTTTCACAATTCTAACCTTAAATCCGTCGCGTTTTGTTTATTTCTTTTCCTCTTCCACCTGATCGCCAGTCTTGCCAAATCTGCGCTGACGTCTCTGATATTCTGCTATTGCCTTATGCAAGTCCTCTTCCTTGAAATCGGGCCAATATGTGTCACAGAAATAGAACTCACTGTAGGCACACTGCCATAGCAGATAATTACTGATCCTAAGTTCGCCACCCGTACGGATAAGCAAATCAGGATCTGTCATAAAGTGGGTCTCCAGATGGTCTGATATGTATTTCTCGTCAATTTCCTCAGCCTTCACCTTACCCTCAGCAGCATCTCTTGCCACCTGCTGCATGGTTTTTGTCAACTCCCAACGGCTGCTGTAGTTTAGGGCTGTAACAGCAGTCATACGAGTATTGTTGGCAGTATTAGCCATACACTCCTCCAAGCGTTTCCTGGCATGCTGAGGCAGACGAGTAATGTCGCCAATCAATCGGAATCTGACATTATTCTTCATGAATATCTCATCCTCCAATTTGGTGGCAATAAGGTTCATCAGTGCCTCCACCTCAGGCTCGGGGCGATTCCAGTTTTCTGTGGAGAATGTATACATGGTCAGGTACTTCACTCCCAATCGTGCACATTCCGAGGTGATGCGTGTTACCGTCTCCACGCCCTCAACATGTCCTGCCGAGCGAGGCAAACCTTTCTCCTTGGCCCAACGTCCGTTTCCATCCATGATAATGGCTATAGACTCAGGGATATTGTTCATGTCGAGTTCTATCTTCTTCTCCATCTATAATCAGTTATTACATTTTCTTAGTTTAGGACATATCTCATAGGTTAGATACACCATTGTAAAGTTGTAGCAGTCCTTATTCTTCAGTCCTTTACTTTTTATTCCATAAGGATGCGCCAACTGAGTTGTTCCCTCGGGCGTAGCATCCAGCCTATCGCTTGTGGTAAAACGCATTGTCCATTCAAATCCAATATTCAGACGTGGCTTCAGCTTATATTTTACGCCTACTCCCACAGGCAGACACAAAGCACCACATGCACTGGCTCCACCTCCCATAGCAACCGTCAGTCCCACTCCTGCCAAGGCATAAGGGGTGATGCGCTTTAGTTCTTTATAACCGGCTCCCATGCCAAAGCCCCAGAAATTCATCTCAAACTGAGCGCCCAAATCCAGAACGTTACGAGAGAAGTCCACCTTTACCGGCACACCGCCTTCTAACGAACCGCTCCAAGGGTCTTTGGGAAGAAAACCATCTACGCTACCACTCAGATGTCCTATTGCCAGATTCGTCTTCAGCGCCATTCTTGGGTTAAAGATACGTCGTACCGTAAAACCGCCCATCAGGCCCATATTAGCATATGGTTTGCTATTAGCATCTCCCATATAGAAACATGTTCCCAAGGCAGCTCCCAAATCCATCTTGTATTCCAGATCCTCCGCTTTCAGACTGGCAGGAATGAAACACAACAGGAGTAGCAGCGCTATTGTCGTTCGAAGTCCAGTCTGTTCAGTTTTCCTCGCCATACTTCACCATTGGCAATTATCCATATTACATTGTCACTGTCTACCACACTGCTGATGGGGCCGTTTACGCCTTTCAACTGTACCGGCAGATGCAATTCCGAATCCTTATGCCAAGAAATGCCATAATCCTCGCTCACATACAGAGCATCCATAGCATTATCTGTACCTTTGCCAGCAACAGAAGCGCCGCCAAAGGCCATACATTTACCATCATACTGAATCAGGTTCAGATATTCCAACTGAGGCAATGTACACTTATTGTCATCCGTCTGGTTCATAAACATCCAAACAGCCTCTCCTTCGGAGATGTCTTCATTCCACATCTTGTTCCAGACAACAGAGGTTTTATCGTTATCATCAGCACGATTACCAACCATCACCATGCGTTGGCTACCGTTAGCCTGCTTCATCAACAACGTCTTCACATCCTTTGACGGCAGATACACAGAACTCTCATCCAAACATTCAGGCAGGAAAGTCCACTCGCCCTGCTCGCCCTCAGAACATCTGTATAGTTCTCCATCCATCAAAGCATACAGATAATCGGGAGTCGCACCAGCCAGCATAAGTCCTGGATGCTGAGGAAGACTCAGTTTTTGCCAGTCCTTCCCATCCGTCGTGGTGTAGACATCACCCTCTGCCGAACTAACAAAGAATGCATTTCCTTTTTGTGTAAAAGTCTGAATATCAACACTAGAAGGCAGATTAGTAGGCATATCATTCCAAACGCCCTCCGATGAACGCTCAACAAATGTTATAGCATCACCATTCTTACCAAGCACAGCCAGATTTCCTTGCACAACAAGGGCACGCTGCTGACTCAGATTCTGCAACTGCGGAACAGCTTCATCAGCCTTCTTCCAGTAAAGCGAATCACCTTCCACACCATGCACATTTACCTTCAGCGTATAGAGTCTTGCACTTAAGCTATTGTTTGCCACAAGCATCAGCTCTATCGGCTTACGCAAATCCAAACTGTCAGTTGAATTATAGGTCATCCACGTACTGTCAACATCATCCTTTGTACGATACACTAACCTGGAACCGTCATAGGAAATATTAACCAATACAGCCCGTAACACAGTACCATACAACAGAGAATCCGTATTCTCTATCGTCATTGTACGTTGGTTTATGGTCATAGGGAATTGAGTTCCCGAATAAGTTGTTGTTATTGTTGTATCGTTTCCGGAAGAATTGAGCACGGTCGTTTCACGCTTCAAAGTACCCAGAGACACCTCCCAGATATAACAATAATCATCACTCGCAACCTCATCACCGGACATACAAGAGCCCAACGACAAGAAAGGTACCGTTGCCAACAGCAACATCCCGTATTTTTTTATAGTCTTATGTGCGCACATTTAAATGGTATACTTTAACCAAAGTGCAAAGGTATATTTATTATTTGACATTACATCACATTCCACCCTCGAATTAAGTAAAATTAGGGTTTCTATGTCCCAAAACCGCACTTTTAGCCAGATTTTTTACATTTAACGCTTATAGTTTAGTATTTTCCTTCCATCAAGAACGACCTCTTTCACAAGTTCGGCATTCATCATTTTGGGTACGGAAACACCATTTCTCAGGGTTATTGGAGCAACCTCAACCCGAGCCTCATCCCACAGATCCGAATCAATAAAACGTTGTATGAGTTGTGCTCCGCCTTCCACCAACAATGACTGAACGCCTCTCTTGTATAAATCATCCAACATCTGCTTCAAATCACCATCTTCATAGATTACCGTCGGCACTTTACCATCTTTCAGATGGACAGAATCAGGCAAAACCCCATTCCGGTCTATGGTTACCCTCAACGGGTTAGGCCCTTCCCACATACGGGTTGTCAGCGTCGGATTATCCAACAAGACTGTATTTGTGCCCACCATAATAGCCTGAGACATAGCTCGCATACGGTGTACCAAAGTCTGGGTAAAGGCCGAAGAGAACTTCACAGGCTTCTCACCCGCCTGCCTTTGGGCATCCATAAACCCATCCTCACTCTGTGCCCATTTCAGCATCACCCAGGGTCTATGATGGCGTTGGAAGGTTATGAACTTTCTGTTTAAATCCAAACATTCTTTTTCTAAAACTCCCACAACAACCTCTACGCCTGCATCTCGCAACTTCTTGATACCCTGCCCGTTTACTTTGGCAAAAGGATCCATACACCCCACCACAACACGTGGTATCTGCTTTTCAATTATCAAATCAGCACAGGGAGGTGTCTTCCCATAATGAGAGCACGGCTCCAAACTTACATATATAGTGCTTTCCTTCAGCAAAGACTCATTCCGAACGCTCCTGATGGCATTCACTTCGGCATGCGGACCACCGCATCTGCGATGATATCCCTCACCAATTATTGTGTCGTTATACACAATCACAGCACCTACCATAGGGTTGGGGGCAGCACCCATCTCGCCACACTTAGCCAACTGGATGCAGCGCTGCATGTATTTTAATTCATAATTCATAATTCACAATTCATAATAATAAAAGCGGCAGCAAATTCTTCATTCTTCACTCTTCACTCTTCACTTTTTTTTTGTAATTTTGCAGCATGAATCATTTACAAGAACTCCTGTCGGTATATCATCCCCACGAGGCACGCGCTCTGTACATGCTGGTCATGGAGGTCGCTTTTGAGCTGACTCCCACGCAAGTTTTGTTAGGCAAAGATAAGGAATTATCTGAAGATAAACAGGTGTTGCTGCAAAATATTATCGGCAGACTCGTCAGAAAAGAACCCGTACAGTATATTTTGGGACAAGCAGATTTCTGCGGACACACTTTTCACGTTGAACCAGGAGTCCTGATTCCAAGACCCGAAACGCAAGAACTTGTCAATCTCATCAACCAACAGCACCCCACCCCTTGTTCTGTTCTTGACATAGGAACAGGTAGCGGATGCATTGCCATCTCATTGGCATTAATGGGTCATCAAGTGACAGCTTTTGATATTTCGGAAGATGCGCTACGCATTGCAAGTGAGAATGCCAGAATGCTTCAGGCTAACATTATTTTTAAGCAAGAAGATATTTTACATCCTTCACCTTCCACACAACTTTGGGATGTCATTGTCAGCAACCCTCCGTACATCTGTCAAAAAGAGGCCAGACAAATGGATGCCAATGTGTTGGACTATGAGCCGCACCTGGCACTTTTTGTACCTGACAATGACCCTCTTCTCTTCTATCGTGCCATAGCAGCGTATGCCACAAAACACCTCACCCCCTCAGGATGCCTGTACTTCGAGATTAACGAGGCATACCCCAACGAAACAGCATCCCTGCTAGAAGAAACAGGATTCTGCCAAGTGAGCATTCACCCAGACAACTTTGGAAAACAAAGATTTATCTCTGCCAAGAAAAAATGAAGCCACTCACCTACGAACAAGCCCTCTTACGTGCTGCATCCCTTTGTAGCGGCAGCGAACATTGTAGTTCTGAGATACGCAAGAAACTGCTCCTTTGGGGAGTTACTTCCTCACAGTCAGAAAAAATAATCTTGTATCTGATTAACGAGAAATATATTGACAATAAACGTTTCTGCAGAGCCTATTGTCTCGACAAATTCCGCTACAACCATTGGGGACGTATCAAAATCGGACAAATGCTACGCATGCTGGAGATGGAGAGCGAAGACATCAACGAAGGCTTAGAGTCCATCAACGAGGAAGATTACAAAGAAGTCTTATTACACATACTTACACAGAAAAATCGTCAACTTAAGGATTCTGACGCCTACATCCGCAAGGGGAAACTTATCCGTCATGCTATGTCCAGAGGTTTTGAATCCTACGTTATTAATGAAGTTCTGCAACAACTTCAATAGAAAAGGTACACTACAATAAAAGCGTCTTACGGAATGGCTTTTATTCCCAACGTGGGAATGTTTTGTTCCCAACGCGGGAATATTTCATTCCCAACGTGGGAATATTTTCTTTCTAACGTGAAAATATCAGAACGGCTTGCTCGTTCTGCAAAAAAAGTATTATCTTTGCACAGGAATAAGACAAAA
Source organism: Bacteroidaceae bacterium (assembly GCA_017619585.1). The sequence goes on along the minus strand of JAFZSA010000034.1, from coordinate 199,376 downwards.
CTCAAAAAAAACCTTTTGAAAATGAAACAACAATTACTAACACTATTTTTCCTCTTGGCAACTATACTGCCAACATGTGCCGAGGGCGAAGTCAGCCAAGTGCCACTGGCCGACCCCTACATCCTCTTGGAAAACGGGAAATACTATGCCTATGGCACTCATGATGCCAGCGGCATACGTTGCTACTCATCAGATGACCTGCGAACCTGGAAAGACGAGGGACAAGCACTTAACAAAGCCAACACCACAGAACAGCAATGGTTCTGGGCACCTGAAGTGTATCATGTAAACGGGCACTACATTATGTATTTTTCTGCCAACGAACATCTTTTTGCCGCTACTGCGGACTCACCCAAAGGTCCCTTCAAACAAGTAGGCTCTTACCAGATGGAGAAACTGATTGGCGATGAGAAGTGTATAGACTCACACGTATTCTTTGACGACAATGGCAAGGCCTATGTATTCTTTGTCCGCTTCACTGACGGCAACTGCATCTGGCAGGCCGAGTTGGAAGACGACTACATAACGCCCAAGGTCGGTACGCTCAAGAAATGTATTGCCGTATCACAGACCTGGGAGAATAAACTTGGACGCGTAAACGAGGGTCCCAACGTACTGAAGGTGGGCAAACGATATTACCTCACATACTCAGGCAACGACTATCGTTCACAAGACTATGGAGTTGGCTATGCCACTTGCACCAATATAGCTACTGCACAATGGACAAAAAATACAGCAAATCCCATCCTGTGCAGGTTTGATGACTTGGTAGGAACAGGGCACCACTCACTCTTCTATGACAAAGAAGGTTTGCTACGCATTGTCTTCCACGCACACGAATCAAAAGAGAAGGTTGGCAACCGACTGATGTACATTGGAACAGTCACAGCAACCAGTTCGCGCCTTACAATGAGCAACGAACCTGTTATAAGGCCAACCCTCTCTACCACAGCACCCTATAACCCTGAGTTGATAAACAGCGAACGGGGTTTTAAGAACGGCGGAGCGGTCACCGTAGATCTGAATAACGACGGCAATCAAGACATCGTGGCCGGTGGGTATGCCGAACAAGTTCAGAACTCCGCCGAAGATGAGCTTACAAGCAAACGTACCACATACGCCATGCTTGCCCTCCCTTCCACACATAAGTGGAGCAAAGTATCAACCGCTCCTCTTTTTCAAGTAGCCAATGCTCCATCCATCATTCCCTGCGATATCAACAACGATGGGAAAATGGACATAATCGCCTTCGAGAACAACACAGACACGGACTCCGATTATAGTCAGGAAGGCATCTTCTTAGGCGCAGGAAACGGAACATTCTCAGTTCCCAGCCTGTCTTTTACCAATCAAAACGGTGAACCTTGCGCCTTTAACCTGCGAGGTCCCAGCAGTGCCGATGTAATAGACATTGATAACGATGGCAGATTGGATATCGTCTGTGCCGGACACATCGGCGAAGAGAACTATAATGTCATCTTGCACAACAGAAGCACATCCTCAGCACAACTGACATTCTGCATTGAACCTTACGAAGAGGAACTGCAGTTTTCCAAATCTATCCTTCAGGCTGCAGACTTGAACAATGACGGCTATCAGGATTTCGCCATTTCCGCCGTATTGGATAATGTAGAAGGACAGGTCCGTTTTACTGATGTTTATCTGAACGACACTATTCAACACGGTCGATTCCTGCGTCAGGGACTGGGAGATACAGGAGGCAGCATCAAGCGTAAATCAAACGGTTCCCTACAGTTGGCCGACTTTAACAATGACGGATGGATAGACATCTATCTGGTTGGAGAGGGAGAATCCTCATCAGGCGAAACAACAATACGCCAACGTATTTACACCAACAAATTACAGACACGCCCCACCTTTACCGCGTCATCCAACTCAGAACTTCTCTCTGACATCTACAATACCCAATCCTGCGTAAACAATTCCACAGGTATCATAGACTGGAACGGAGACGGCACATACGACATCTTTATCGGTGGTCTGAAAGGTACGGCAAAGACCAGTACGGGACAACTCTACCTGAACAATGGGAAGGGTCGTATGACAAGAAGCGTGGTAGTCCCAGGAGCAACGGAAGCATCCATCATCTTTCCCGACTGGAACGAGGATGGGCGCAAAGACTTTGTAACATATGGAAACTGTACAGATGCAAACTATCTGAACCTCTGCCCCAAAGGTATCAATGCCGTATTGTGCTACAATCTGGGCGCTATTCCTTCAAGACCCGATGCGCCCCAAAACTGTCAGGTACAGGTAAACACCGATGGCTCCGCTACCTTTACCTGGGAAGCGCCAGAGACAGCCAAAGCATGCTTCACCTATGAGGTATTTGTACAAGACAGCGAAGGAAACTTACTGAATAGCATACCGTCCTTCGTTGGTGGAGACAAAGACGGCATACGCAAAATAAACCGTATGGGACGTGTTGGATGTCAGCAGACATGGCAATTCTGTCCTTTAGCCCCAGGCACCTATAAGTGGGGCGTCCAAACCATAGACGCAGCCTATTCAGGTTCAGTTTTCACAGAAGGTCCTGATTTTACCATTCCATCCCAGGAAGACGGAATCCAACCAATCGGCAAAGAACAACTGACAGATGACAGCTCTTATGATTTGTCAGGAAGAAGAACCACAAGCTCTTCCCACCTTATATATATAAAAGAAGGAAAGAAAGTGATTAAATAAAAGAAAGCGAGGAAATGAATCCTCGCTTTCCTTTTATGTCATTCTCTCCCCTAAAAGGGGAGTTGGAGGGGTCCTTACCAAATATCTTCTGGTTCTGAAGGATTATCATAAACCTCCTTGGCCACATACTCCAGATAATCCATATAGAAGTATCGGGTATCGTCATCCATTACCGTCTTGAACTTAATATAATAGGTCTCATTGGGATCCATAGTCTGTCGAAGCATGATACGACGCAGGCAAGTCTCATTATTACGCATGGTAGTTGCTCCGCCAGGGGAACCTGCAATATATTGCTCACAACCTTTCATAAAGTCGTTATTACGCATACGCTTGTCAACCTCAGCATTATAGTCATCATCATCCTTGTCAGCCTCGTAACCAATATCGCTGGCAATTTGTCCCCTTGACGTATTCAGGTAATGAGCTCCCTGTCTGAGATCCATAGGAATACCCATAGCAGCCAACTTGTCTATATCTTTTCCCCAATAGAACTGAGCCATACCTCGCATAGAACCACCACACTGCTGTCCAAAGCGCAATTCGTATACACCACGGACGGGAACAGGCGGAAGTTTCATGGTAACCTCATAAAGACCACGAATAGACATCTCATCACCCTGCATATTAGACCAGCCATGACCACGACCCGTCCAATAGAAGAACTTCGTTTCCTTCTCAATGATTACATCATTCAGATACTGATATCCAAGCTCTGCATCAGTGGGGATATAAACGTTCCTATACTTGTCATCAGTTGATGGATTTATACGGATGTTATTATTCATAAACTCGGGCCACATGGCTGTAACATTCCAACGAATACGGCTACGCATCATCTGGGCACGTGTATTGTCGCTATAATAAAGCAATTCATCAATGGGATATATAATACCATTGCGCACATTGAATTCACCCTCCAGGTTTGGTTCGCCAATATGGATTCCGGCATTCTTGGGCTCGCAATATTTCTCGTGATAGTCATCACGACGTCCGTTGTTAAGAACAGGGAAACGGTTCAAATATACGCCATTACTTTCCTTGCTCTCGAAGGTCTTAAGCAGACGACGCTTACCCATGGTTGTATAGAACTCATAGATAGCAACAGTAGGCTTTTTCACACTGGTCTGATAGCCCTTTTCATTATAATGATTCACCAGACGGTCTGCAGACAGACGCATAGGCAACATATGGTAGGTAACAAACTGATTCAGCAAGTTATCTTCACTCTTATAGTTCTTGTCACGCTTAGCATCCGGATAGATTCCCAGATTGTCTATGTAATTATAAATATCATCTACTGTGATTTCCGTTATGGGCTTACCGATTTTCCGAGACCAGAATTCATCTGTTTCAGCAAAGAGGGTAAAACCAAAGTAGCGGTGCTCTGGTGAATAGAAATCAATCGCTGACTCTTCTGTACGATGAACAGAATGCGGGAAAGCCTCTGTCTGATACTTATATTCATAAACATCATCCTTTATTCTGTCAAGGGTATCCAGCAATCCGCAGGATGATATCAGTTTTGACATTACCGAATAGCCTCCCTTACCGGAATCAATCATATTCTTCAGCAATGTAGCCATTGAATCACCACTGGGAGACACCACATTGTGCATACTATGAATGACACCGTTGACTGCCAGAATATCATGATTCTTTCTGTCTATCATACAATCATTAACGAGGATACTGTCAGGGTCATCGGTATATTTCACAACCAACTTTCTGTCATTCATATTGGCTACAGTAAACTCAGCCGTAGTAGCACCGGCAGTTCCTTCCGGGAAGGAATTAATCTCAAAATAACCGTTATTGTCGCCGCCGTCAATGATACTGTTGTACACAATAACCTTGCGAATAGAATCCAGTTTTACACTATCAGTGAATGCATCCCACGAAGCCTCTGGTATAACGTCTTTCTTAACCAAAGAATCCAGATAGAGCTGTATAGCTTCATTGGTAGGAGCAAAAACGGTATAGTTACCACGTGCCGACAACAACTGATAGACAGATGTCTTGGAAACCATGCTTACAGGAACCTGCTTCAGCAACCTGCAATATTCGCTATACTGCTCATGTTTCTGCAGGTAGCCCGAAATTATTTCCTCTTTGAAAACATAGCGGGCAGACGTATCAACCTGTTCTGTGCAGCTGGACATAACCAAAGACACCACTACCCCGATAATATATGCAATTTTTCTCATTGTATTAATAGGTAAAGTTCTCGATTTAATTAACAAAACAACTACAAATGTAGCGTTTTTTCACATTCCTTCCAAAAAAAGAGGACTTTAAAATGAGAAAAATATGATATTATCTAACAATTACTCTGTCGGACTCTGTAAATGACCTGTATTCGGGAGCGTAATTGCAACGAATGACGGTTGAACCCGTCTGATAGTTACCATCCCGAGAAATGAGCCAGTCTTCTTCTATAACATAGGTGCCTTTTGGCATGCTGTCAAAGTAATACTCTGTACGGTCATCGCGTATCATCCGATAGTATCCCAAACCACTCTGATAACGGTAACCCGACAAGCTGGCATCAGGCTCAGCAGCTGCTGAGCGGGGAGCCGTAAGTTGTACAAAATCGTAGTCCCTATCAGCTGTAATAGTATAACGTACATGAACTCTGTCTCCTACCTTAGGCTGCCTAGACGACATCTCTCTGCGGATATGGAACCCCTGCCAACTGGCCTTGACGCTATCCAAAGGCATCTGATATGTTGCATATACAGCACCCCACGAAAGCCCCTTCTCGTGTTTCTCAACCCTCAGTTCCTTGGGAGAAGAAACAGCAAGACTATCGCGCAGATAACCCACAGACGTATGGGGCGTTACAAATGTATGCGTCTTATAGCCGTCGCGCAGCTTCAGTACATCACTATTACCCTTAACAAGCGGCTGTGAATTATCCATCAGCAATGCATACACTGCATTCACAGTCTTTACCGGATCATCCCATTGTTGGGTGCGCTTCTGTTGCAACAGCCACTCTGTCAACCCATTCATTACAACTTCCTCTTCAGGTTTTACATTGCGAAAAGCTTCCATCACCTGAACGTGCGTCTGCACCTTGCGGTCAATACTGGTAAAGCTGCCACTAGGATATGAAATGTAATAGCCATCGGGATGAGTAAGCTTTTTGTCTAAGCCTTCCATATACTTATGGGCCATCTTATCCTTTGCGTTAAGCTTCAGGACAACAGCAGCAAGAGCAGCCTCTTCAATACTAACCTTCTTATCTTCCGAAGGCTGAAGCAGAAGGTCTATAAGATATTTTTCATCCTTCTGATATTCCTCGGCAATCTTATTATCAGAAAGGCTAAGGATATACAGATAACGGAGCGTTGAGAGCCCTACCTGTGGGTTCTTGTCCTTCTGCATCCACTGCACCTGCTTATGTGTCTCTTTGGCCAGATAATTCACAGCATTATTTAGCATACGCTCAGCAACAACGGTTGCAGCATCTGAGGCAACGCCAACATGGTAAAGACGCACCAACTGGTAGGCTACCTCGCGCGTAAGGTAAGCATTCCCCTTCATACCCGGGAACCAAACAAAGGAGCCGTCCTGCTGCTGAAGAGCAGAAAGCGATGAGAGTAATGACATACGGTAATCCAACGATAGCATGTCACCATACTGCAAGGAATCTGCCAACGCATCAGCATCAGGTACCTGACGCAGAATATGCTGCGCCATGGTAGTTGCATAGTATGCTGAAGATGTACAGAGTACACATTTACAATGAGGTGTGAACAAAGAAGGTAGGGCCTTCAACGCCATCCACATAGGACGGGCTGTGTACTCAACAACCATATTCCTGTTGGTAGCGCTGGGATGATTATGGGCAAAGAGACTTTCCAGATTAAACTTGGAAGTGCCCTTTTCGCTGATAGAAAAGGCGCGCGTCTCTGTTACCGTCTCCAAATCAGAGAGAACAGGAATCTGGCGCTGTTCACCATCAGAATAATCCGTACCCTCTGCCACCCATTTTATCAAGAGGGCACTATGGTTGTCTAAAGAGCCAACGGGGAAGGTATATACGGTATCTTTTGCTGCCTCCAAACGGAACTGTACAGGAATGCGGGCCAACACTTTCTCTGTTTCAGCATCCATAACTACGCATGTTGCCTTACCCTGTTGCTGGCGTTCAGACATATTACGGATGCTGGCTGTAAAGGTAGCCTCATCACCACTGCGCAAGAAGCGAGGCAAGTACAGCTCTGCCATCAGTTCCTTCTGCGCCACAATAGTCTCGTCTATCTGGGCGGTAAACAAATCCTTGTCGTGGGCAAATCCCATAAGATGCCAACTGGTAAGACTTTCTGGCAGGGTGAAACTAATCTTCACCTCACCGTTGGCATCTGTTCGGAGTGTAGGACGGAAGAAGGCCAGTTCAGAGAAAGCATCTTTCTTGGTTCCACGCATCTCTCCCTCAGGCAAATCACCCAATCCTGCTATTTGTCCCTGCAATGCCTGATCAACGGATTCGAACGTCATTCCTTCTGTCGCTTCAAGCATTGCAGGTGCAGCAACTTTAGCCAAGTTCTTAGCCCTGGACATCGGCTGAGCAAAATCATACACTCTATCCTCTTCTATTCCCCTTAAACGCATTGTTGTTCCATTCTTAATGCCTTTAAGTCCGGAGGTAGACTCAAGCGATATATTCTGCAAAGAAAATACATCATAGATATATTCTGGATTGTATTCACTGAACTGCCAATCCTTAGTCTTTTGGAAACGCACAGGGAAATTGAAGAAACAACTGGATTTTAAACCTCCCAACTGTCCATAGCGGAACCAAGGAATATGATATGAGTAATTTAGTCCAAAGCTAATATCGTGTTTTCTGATAGCATCCAGAGACGCATCGTACATACTCAGCAAAACATTAGCATTAGCAGGAGTGCCGTCAGTATGGCGTAAAGAGAGTTGCCACTCTTCCTGCTGACCAGGACGCAGACGGTTACGGAAAGTCCGCCAATATGTTTTCAGCTCCTTCTGGGGCAAAGCCTGGTGCAGCGCAATGGTGGCCGTCCTTAGATATTGATGATAAAGAGCAGCACTGATTCTTATACCATCACCATATTCTTCCTTATAAGGTATCTCCCATACAAAAGCAGTATCGGACACACAAATTAAAGTATCCAAGAACACCTTCTCATGATGTGCCATGGTAAGGTATATCCATGCCTCCTTCAAAGAAGTTCCTATCTGCACCTTCGCAGGTTGATTTACGGAAAAAGTATCACATGGAGTATAAATGCTCAGGTCTTTCTCCTCCACCAAATGCGTATCTGTCAAAGAGAAGAGTTCTATCTGCTGCTCATAACGAGCTGTATCCTTGCCGTTCACGTACTGAGCCACTACTTTATATAACCCACTGGGCACAGTCATTAATTCAGATGGTATCACCGGCTTTCCTGCAGGCAGCACGAAACTTGCCTTTTCTGTATCTTTGCCTTTTATAATACGGCAAAGAATATCGCCGTCAACCGTGGCACCAGTGCTGGCACAAAGTTCGAACGACCATGGTTGCAACCTTTCTTTATCTTGGCGGTTGGGTATTTCGCCTCGTAAAACATAGGGGCGTGAACACAGAGAGAATCTTGTATTTCCCTGTTCTGTCTCACCTTGTTTGTTTAGCACATCAACGTTTACAACAAGATTAGCCCCCATATGGAAATCATTTTTTACACTTGCTAAGGAAATATTCACAGAGAAACATCCCTCCACATCAGTGTAGATAGTATCCAGAATCTGGGTATCTGCGTAACTGCGCCGGTACCACCAAAAGCCTGAATAAATTTCCGCCTTACCTGTAACACGGGCATTAGCTACAGGAGCGCCACTATAAGAAATGGCCTTACCCGTTATCCGAATACTATCAGCGGGTAATGATACAGCCGGAACAGGATCCATTTCAACATAGAACACAGGACGACGGTATTCCTCAATACGGAAAGTGTAGCTAGACGTTCCTATTCTTATGGTATAAAATCCAGGAGCAGCATCCTTGGGTAAGCTAACAGAATCATTAAGAACACCAAACTCATCGGTTTTCAGAACACGTTCTGTCAGTTTGTTACCCTTGGCATCCTGCAGGATGAACTTATAATCCCCTGCTTCCTCAACCCGTGTCTCCCATCCTTTTTGGGTATAGACAATAGCACCCACATAAACTGTCTGACCAGGGCGATAGATGATTCTGTCCGTGAATATACGTAAATTCTTATTGGTTATCCCTTTATCTGCTGCAAAAGTGTTGTAATAAGACAATCCATTAAGATCTTGCGATGGTAAGATACAGTCCTCGCCTTTGCTCAGTTTCACCTTCATCTGATTTCTCACAGACTGCGCAGATAATTCTACTCTTCCCCATTTGTCTGTTGTGTATTCCGTATAGGACTTTTTGGTCAGAGAGTTTCGGATAGGCATCAGTTTTACACTGACACCAGGGACAGGCTTTCCCCTCTGTCCATCTACAACTACAATCTGCGTCTTCTTGTTGGGCAAAGCAACTGAGAAAGCACGCAGTTTGGATACATAGAAGAGGTGGACCTGTGGTTCCGGACTCTTCTCCAAACGGGCTTGTGTGTTTGCCTGCATCACCATAGCATACACTCCTAATGATGGTGCTTGCATATTCATGGTATCCTTCCATGATTCATAAGCTGGATGAGGAGCAAAAACATGAACATCCTTGCTGACCAACTTGCCCTTGCGGAGAACCTGAGTGAGTAATTCCACCTCCTCATCCTGTTGGAAATCGTCAGGCAGGCGGTAAATACTATACTTCACTCCCTGGACATTTTGTACCGACATCACCACTTCTTCCTTTGAATCAGGATACAAAAAGGTTGACATTTCGAACTGCAGACTTGGTGCTTCTTGGCTTAATATCCAATTCTTGAGTTCTGCCGACTTAGGATACAAACGTAAGCCCTCTTCTATAATCTGGCGCTTATCCTCAGCTTTCTCCTTTAATTGGGCAAGCTGAACATAGACTTTGTCACACGAGGGTAAATCCTGATACTCCTTCTTGAGTTGTAGCAGATAATCCTCGCGGTTCTTATTCATTTCAAAGACTGAATCCAAACTCAGTCGTAAAGCAGCCTCCCTTAGTGAATGCTGCTTATAAAAATCAATCAGCGTTCCGTAAAGGGGTAACCCCTCTGTTTTTCGCGTCTCATAAGGTATGTCGGATGACATAGCCTGACAGATAACAGCTAACATACCACCGCCATACACCTTTTCGTCTTTTCCTCTGTTAACAAGGGGAATCCACTCTTTGGCTTGCGTCCGATGTAACAGTTCCAAATCTCGCATTGCATAGGAATACAAGAGCGAGGCTTGTTGGCGGTACTCCAATCTGCTCCATTCCCTTACACTGTCAGGATGACTGGCAGTATCCTTTTTCCATTGCTGAGTCAGCCACTGGTTCTGCATCAGCAGATGGGCCAGCGTAGCACTATAGATAGCCTTTGCTGTGGAATCCTTCTGCTCGCGAATTTCCTGCTTCAGGAGCAGCACATCAGAGAAGAAAGAATCAGGAACCAGTTCCTCCCGTGCCTTACATTCGGTAAGAAGAGAAACCAACTTCTTGGCAGGTGTTTCTTTACCCGCCCATGCCATTACAGGCAAAAAGAAAAGGAAAAACAGGAAACGACGCATTTATGTAGTGGTTATTGGTTATTGTGTATTGGTTATTGAGCTTATTTAAAGATTATAGGTTATTGTGTATTGGTTATTGAGCGTTGAGTTTACTATCTCATTCTCTTTCTCAATAACCTATAACCAATAACCTATAACCAATTTACAAATTATTCTATCACAGCAGCAAAGCCACCGTTACGAGCCATCTTGATGTGAAGCTTGGTATTCTTATTAACAGAAGTCTTCTCCTGACGGTAATCCATAGCCATACGATCGGCATTCACACCATCAACAAAAGATGTCATCTGCATGTTCTTTCCTTCAGGAAGCACGCTGAGTGTTACATCCAGTTCACGCTGCTTATCGTTAGTGATACCGCCAATGAACCACTTCTGGCCCTTACGCTTAGCCATAACAATATACTGTCCGGCTTCAGCAGCAAGAACACGTGTCTCGTCCCAGTTTACGGGAACGCTGGTAAGGAAGTCGCGGCAATCTGGCCACTTGTCATAACGACAAGGATTATCCATCAGCATCTGCAGATGGCTCTCGAAGAGTACAAAGACAGCCATATTGTAAGCCTTGGTTCCCACACCGGCACAGATAGGACGGTTACCGTGATGAGACTCAGGCTGATAACAGAGCATAGAACCCGGTGTATAGTCCATAGGACCTACAGCATTACGCAAGAAGGGGAACCAGACACTGTTCTTAGGTGTACAACTTCCGTTATACTCCATACCGCGAACACCCTCATAAGTCAGGATATTAGGATAACGGTATTCCAAACCACTGGGATGGAAAGCTCCGTGGAAGTCCACCATGATATGATGCTTGGCAGCCTCCTTGGCTACACGGTCGTAGAAGTCAACCATCCACTGGTCCTGACGATCCATAAAGTCAATCTTGGTACCAACAATACCCCACTCCTCAAACTTCTGGAAGAGGTCCATGTGGTGCTCAACTGTCAGCCAGGGAAGCCAAACCCAAATGCCTACGCCCTTGCTCTTTCCATAACGGATCAATTCGGGCAGGTTCACCTCTGGATTGGTACGGAAGGGATCACGGGTATCCAATGCCCAACCCTCATCCATAATGATATAAGGTACGCCATTGCGTGACGCAAAGTCCACAAAGTACTTGTAGGTATCCAGGTTGATGCCGCTCTTGAAGGTTACATCAGGTCCGTAGGGAATACCGTTCAACCAGTCCCAGCAAGTCTGTCCGGGCTTAATCCAACTGGTATCCTCAATCTGGCACTTCTGAGCCAGACGCATAGGCATTGTATTCTCTGCCAGACGACCGTCCTCCTGAGTGATCAGCATATAACGCCAGGGGAAGGTACGTGTTCCCTTTGTCTTGGCTATATAATCAGCCTCTTTAAGGATACGCTGGCTGCGGTCGCCCTGATCTTCATACTCTACAGGATTCTTAGCCTGGATAGCAGAAAGGCTATTATCTGCATTACCCTTCAAGAAAAGAGCAGGATAGCTAACGAGGTCGAACTCGCTCAGCAGTATCTTCTGATTCTTACCCATAATGAGGACGGGCAGTTCAGACATTCTGTCATCCTTCTTCCACTCGTTGCTCTTGACGAAAGAGTAGTTCTCCTCGCAGCTTGTCTTGAAGCCACCAGGCTGCTGCAGCACCAGGTCGCAGTTATCTGCCAACTGGAACACGGTATTCTCCTGCATAATCTCAATCTCGCCAGGCAGCGATGTTCTCATGCGGAAGGCAACGCCATCGTTATAAAGGCGGAAATCAACTGCATAGCCGCCTTTCATGTCCAGCGTCAGCAACGTGTAATTGTTCTCTACCTGGCTGTACTTCAGCGGGAAGATGGGGGTTACAGTCTCCTTGACATTACGAACACTCTTCTTCTTCAGTACGGGATTGGCACCTAACGTCTTGTTTGACAGCTGCATGCCAATGACGCTCTGCTTCAGCAGTGTCTCATTATGACTTACCACATCATAATAAATGCGGTCAGAGAGTGTTACGCTCACACTTGTCTGCCCGTCGGGACTCTGGGCACTTACTACTTTCTGGGCAAAACCTGAGACACAGGTTGCTGCCAACAGAAGAAGGGAAAGAATTCTATTAGTTCTCATTATGAATAGTTGTTACGTTTGAGTTAAATTACTTAGCAGCCAGAACCTCTATCTCAACCAAAGCACCCTTGGGCAGATCCTTTACTGCCACAGCGCTACGGGCGGGATATGGCTCGGTAAAGAACTCGGCATACACCTCGTTCATAGGAGCGAAGTTGGCAATATCACTCAGATAGACTGTTGTCTTTACCACATGAGAGAGGTCAGTACCAGCCTCTTTGAGGATGTTCTGTGCATTTGTCAGCGACTGACGGGTCTGTTCCTTGATACCCCCCTCTACAAACTGACCTGTTGCGGGGTCAATGGGAATCTGACCGCTTGCATATACAAAACCGTTTACTTCTATGGCCTGACTGTAGGGGCCGATGGCTGCTGGAGCCTTTGTTGTACTGATAACTTTCATTTTCTTATACTAATTTATAATGATTTTTCTTCAATGCTTTTCTTATCTCTTCTATCTGCTTCTCATCGCGGGTTTCCACCTTCAGACGCAACTGGCAGGCTGTTACTCTCTCTGCATCATCGTTACGTTCGTGACGCACACTGATAACGTTACCGCCTAGGCTGGCAACTATCTGGCTTACACCCACCAACTGACCGGGCTTATCATCCAGTTCTACCACAAACGTATAGGTTCTGCCGCTCTTGAACAGACCACGATTGATTACACGGTTCAGAATGGTAACGTCTATGTTACCACCACTGACAATACAGATGGTCTTCTTGCCTGCCACAGGTACCTTATTGAACATAGCTGCTGCCACGCTCACAGCACCCGCACCTTCAGCTACCATCTTCTGCTGTTCTATCAGCGCCAGAATAGCTGCACAGATCTCATCCTCTGTAACAGTAACCACACCATCCAGATACTTCTGGCAGATGTCGTAGGTCAATGCTCCCGGCTCTTTCACAGCAATACCGTCGGCAATGGTGCTGACAGAGTTCAGACGCAGTATCTGATGATCCACCAGACTTTGGTACATACTGGGAGCACCGGCAGCCTGCACGCCCCATACCTGAACCTTGGGATTCAGGCTCTTGATGGCATAAGCTACACCAGAGGCCAAGCCTCCGCCACCGATAGGAACCAGCACAACCTCTACATCGGGCAGTTGCTCCAACAACTCCAAACCTATGGTTCCCTGTCCGGCAATCACATTCTCGTCATCAAAGGGATGTACAAAGGTATAACCATGCTCATCCCTCAACTGGATAGCCTTCTGATAGGCATCATCATAAACGCCTGGCACCAGACAGATATCGGCACCATATCGACGTGTTGCCTCCACCTTACTGATGGGAGCACCATCAGGCAAGCAGATCAGACTCTTTATCTTGTTGAAACTGGCACCAAGGGCCACGCCCTGTGCATGGTTACCGGCAGAGCAGGCAATAACACCACGTGCCTTCTCCTCGTCCGTCAGCTGTGAAATCTTATAGCAGGCACCACGTACCTTAAAGGAACCCGTTACCTGTAGGTTCTCAGGCTTCAAGTAGATGTCTGCCTCTGGATTCAACCGAGGAGCCTGAACCAGGTCCGTTCTGCGGATAACCTGACTCAACACATACCTGGCCTTATAGAAATTATCTAAATTCACTTTTGATTATTAACTCTTAATCCTTAACTCTTCAACGATTCCCCCTAAAGGGGGTTAGGGGGTCCGATTCTTCACTTTAAATTGCCTTCAGCAATGCCTTCAGGAACTCCCAGAACTTAGCTACACTGGGGATGTTGCAACGCTCATCTGGTGTATGAGGGCTACGCAGTGTAGGACCGAAGCTTACCAGATCCATCTTGGGATAAACACCGCCAATGATGCTGCACTCCAGACCTGCATGACAAACCTCTACACGAGCATCCTCGTTGAAGATGTCCTTGTAAACCTTCACCATAGTTGCTACGATGGGGCTGTCAAAGTTGGGCTGCCAAGCACCATACTGACCACCGTATTCCACCTTCATGCCAGCCATAGAGAAGCAGCACTCCTGCATCTCCTGGAGGTACTCCATCATCGTCTCGTTGCTGGAACGTGCCAGAATCAGGATGCTGGCCTCACCGTTGCCAATGTTGATAATACCCAGGTTGCTACTGGTCTCCACAACAGATGGGATGCTGGGGATATTGCGCAGCACACCGTTGTGGCAAGCCATGATGGCATCTACCAGATTGTCCTGAATCTCCACAGGTACTTGACCAGCAGGTAGCTCTGCAGCCTCAACGGTCAGGGAGATACCCTCTTCCACACCACGGTATTCATCCTGGAAGGTCTTCTCACAATACTGAGCCAAATCCTTCAGGTCCTCCAGATTCTCCTTGGGAAGACTCAACACAACGGTAGCGGTACGAGGGATAGCATTGCGCATGTTACCACCGTTCCAAGTGCAGAGGCGAGCCTCATCATCAGCAATAGCCTGACGAACGAAGCGTGCCATCAGCTTATTGGCATTAGCTCTACCCTCGTTGATTTCCAGGCCGCTGTGTCCGCCACGCAGGTTCTTCAACACCACCTTAACGGCAATGTCACCCTCCTCAGGAGCCACCTCCTTGTACTGCATGGTAGCAGAGATGTTCACACCACCGGCAGAACCGATGACAAACTCACCCATAGTCTCGTTATCAATATTCAGCAGGATGTCACCCTTCAAGGTATCTGCCTTCAGGTTGTTCACACCATACATAGTGCTCTCCTCATCGGCAGTAATAAGGGCCTCCAGAGGTCCGTGCACCAAGTCAGTGCTTTCCATAACAGCCATAATGGCGGCTACGCCCATACCATCGTCAGAACCCAATGTGGTACCTTTGGCCTTTACCCATTCACCGTCTATATAGGTCTCAATGGGATCAGTCTCGAAGTTATGAGTGCTCTCATCTGTCTTCTGGGGAACCATATCCATGTGTGCCTGCAAGACAGCCGTCTTGTGTCCTTCCATACCTGCGGTAGCAGGTTTACGCATCACGATGTTGCCGGCATTGTCCTTGAATGCCTCTATGCCATGCTCCTTTGCCCAATCGAGCAGGAACTGCTGAATCTTCTCTAAATGTCCGCTTGGACGTGGTACCTGTGTTAGCAGATAAAAGTTCTTCCAGATAATCTGGGGATCCAATTCTTTAATTGAAGTAGCCATAGTTGTATGTTTTTATTGTAATCTTATTCTTATTGTGCACAAAGTTAGGCATTTTATTCGTAATGCCAGTCATTTTTACATTTTTTACATCCTTTTCCTTTGGAAAAAATCCTTCATCAGCGCAGCACATTCCTCTTCCATTACCCCTGATACCAATTGCGTCTTGGAATGCAGAGCCTGAGGAGCAAAGCGTTGAAAGCCTCGCTTCTCATCAGTAGCGCCATAAACCACCTTGCCTATCTGCGACCAGCCGAGGGCTCCGGCACACATGATGCAAGGCTCTACTGTTACATACAAAGTGCAATCGTTCAGGTACTTACCGCCCAAGTATTCCGATGCTGCCGTAATGGCCTGCATCTCGGCATGAGCTGTCACATCCGAGAGACGTTCCGTTAGGTTGTGGGCACGGGCAATGATGCGGTCACCGCACACAATAACGGCTCCCACGGGTATCTCATCTTCCTCGAAGGCACATTTGGCTTCCTGAAGCGCCTGCTTCATATAGAAATTATCGTCTGCCATAAAGTTTTTCCTTTGCTTTTGCATGCAAAATTACAATTTTTCTTTAATTTTGCACCTAACAAAGAGAGTTAAAATGGCTGCACATAACGAATTTGGCTTAGAAGGCGAGGACAAGGCCGTCAACTACCTTATCAGGGAAGGCTACCTCATTCTGGACCGTAACTGGAAGAGCGGCCATAAGGAACTGGATATTGTGGCAGAGAAAGACGGAACGCTGGTAGTGGTTGAGGTCAAGACCCGCAAGAGCGACAAATACGGCAACCCAGAGGATGCTGTCTCACCCCGTAAGATACGGAATACCGTCCTGGCAGCCGATGCCTACATCCGCTACAACCGCATTGACCTGCCCGTCCGCTTTGACATTATCTCCATCGTTAGCAATAGCGATGTCATCAATCACATAGAGGATGCTTTTCGCTCCCCCGTTTGGTACAGATAGCAATGAAGAGAATAGCTTTAGAAGAAACAACCTCCACCAACGCCTATGCCAAGACGTTGCCTGAGGACGGCAACCACGAGCTTACCCTGGTAACTACTGAGTTCCAGACGGCAGGTCGTGGAGCTGGCACCAACACGTGGGAGTCTGAGCGTGGCAAGAACCTGCTCTTCAGCCTTGTTGTCTATCCCCAGCGGTTGCAGGCCAACCAGATGTTTGCCCTCTCAGAAGTCACCGCCCTTGCTATCCGTGATGCCCTCGTTGCTCAATGTTCAATGTTCAATGTTCAATGTTCAATTAAGTGGCCGAATGATGTCTATTACAACGACAAGAAGATTGTGGGCATGCTCATAGAGAATGACTTGCGAGGGAAGTGGGTTCGCCGCTCCATCATAGGCGTGGGGGTAGACGTCAACCAGACACGCTTCCTCGGCGATGCACCCAATCCTGTCTCTCTGGCGCAGATATTAGGTAAGGAGGTAGACCGTGACCAGGTTCTGGAAAGCATTCTGCATCAGTTCAACTATTACTACGGCATGATGGAGCGTGAGCAGTTCGCAGAGCTGCACAACCGCTATATGCAGTATCTGTATCGCAAAAACGGCATGCACAGTTATGCTGATACCACAGGCACCTTCCAGGCACGTATTATAGATGTGGAACCCACAGGCCATCTGGTTCTGGAATGCCAGAATGGAGAGCAAAGACGTTATGATTTTAAGGAAGTGAAATTTATATAGACGACCCCTCTCCCCGCTCCCCCGAGGGGGAAAGCTCAATAGCCAATCTCTCCCCTCGGGGAGCCGGAGGGGGTCATAAATAGTAAATAAAAGATGAGATTTAAAAGAATTCTATTGAAGTTGTCAGGTGAGAGCCTGATGGGTGAACAAGGCTACGGCATCGACGTAAAGCGCCTCAACGAGTATGCACAGCAGATTAAGGAAGTTGCAGAAATGGGCGTTCAGATAGGTATTGTAATTGGTGGCGGAAACATCTTCCGCGGACTGACAGGAGCCGGTAAGGGCTTCGACCGTGTGAAGGGCGACCAGATGGGTATGTGTGCCACCGTCATCAACTCACTGGCGCTGAGCAGCGCCCTTGGTGCCATCGGTCAGAAGAACCGTGTGCTCACAGCTATCCGTATGGAACCCATTGGCGAGTTCTATAACAAGTGGAAAGCCATCGAGGCAATGGAGCAGGGCGAGGTAGTCATCATGAGTGCCGGCACTGGCAACCCCTACTTCACCACCGACACAGGTTCTTCTCTGCGTGGTATAGAGATTGAGGCTGATGTAATGCTGAAGGGTACCCGCGTGGACGGCGTCTATACTGCCGACCCCGAGAAGGATCCTACCGCCACCAAGTTCCATGACATCACCTACTCAGATGTTATTGCACGCAACCTGAAGGTGATGGACATCACCGCCACAGCCATGTGCATGCAGAACAACCTGCCCATCTATGTCTTCAACATGGACATCTTTGGCAACCTGAAGAAGGTAATGGCTGGTGAGGAAATCGGAACCCTCGTTCACAACTGATTAGACAAACAACTCCAGATATTTACACAATATCAATTTTGTCTTATCACAAACACGTATAATGCTCGCATATTTTGCGGGCATTAACAATTTTTCTCTATTTTTATTTGTCGGTTCCCCGTTTTTCCATATTTTTGCATAAAAGAATTAGGGTTATGACCTATCTGAATCAGTATCATAGAGAAAGCATAGAACGATGCTTAAAGAAAGTTGCCCAATCGAAGTCTTTGCAACTGAATTGCGAAGAAGAATCCAAGAAGGCTCAGGAGATGCACAAAAGAATCTCCAGACTTTACCCTGTCTAACACCCAAAGAAGAGGCTTTAATAGCAGAGAAACTTGCTCACGGCAATGTTATATATAAGGTTAACAACCTTATGACTAGCAAGACCTTGCTATCACTTTTTGAAAGACTTAATCTTCACAACTCTATTTTCCCCCAGACAAGTTACCAATTAACAGGTTTTACCGGATTTGGCAATGGAAGCATATACCCAATCCTTCAGCAGGATTTTATTATCTACGAACGTGAAGCTACTCCCATAGAAATAGATATGTACATGTCTGCTATCGGCTTTCAAAAGCTCTCTGCAGCTAAGTTCTCCAATGGGGTTATTGAGGTATCCGATTTGCATCCTCGCAATGTATTAAAGGACTACGAGGGTGATTTATATGTTATTGATGCAGAATTTAGGTTAGTCTGACCTAAACCCCTATCTTATTCAGCGTGCAAACTATCCGGATTTGACATTCAACTTGATTACGCATAAAAAACAAGTTGATTGTGATCCGTATTCAACTTAAATATAATTGCAATTAATATTGATTCATATAGTCTCAAGCCCTTGGACTATAAACTCCAGCTTTTCTTTGTTCCTCAGTCCTTCCACATATTCTTTTGGTATTGCATTAAATCCGAACTTTGCCCCAAGAATAGCACATGCAACAGCAGCATTTGTATCAGCATCTCCGCCCGCATTAACCACAGCCAGTAATCCTTCTTCAAATGACTTAGCATGCCAGTACGCCCATAATCCAGCTGCCATTGTTTTTAATGTGTAACCCATTGATTTTTCATCTTGCAGTCCCAAATCATCTATGTCACTATTGTAGGCTAGTTCAATATATTCTTTGATTCTATCATCATACTTACCTCCCCATTCTACGATTTGTTCATACGTAGGAGAAACGCCTTTATAAACCAATGCATGTATAATTTCAGAAACAATGACACAAGAGCCCACACATCTTGGATCGTAATGGGTTAACCTACATATGTTAGCGGCACTTTCCTCTACTTCTTTGGGCAGAAGTCCTACAATAGACGTTCGCATCAGCCCGCCATTGGCAGCCGACCTGCGTCCGCTCATTTCCTATATGAGTTTAGACACCTCAAGGGGCTTCATCACATAATCACCAGCCATAAGAACCTTGTATGTGTTCTCACCTATTCCCATAGGGATGCCGCAGAACCAGTCCTTGAAGTTCTGGGCTATGCTGGTAAGGTTTACGTCTTTATCATCAACAATAGCTCTGGCTATGCATAGCATCATATCCGTATCATCAGTCCATGCACCTTTCTCCCATCTACTGCGATGCATATCCTGGAATATCTCATCATAATGATGCAGTCCGTTTGGATAAGCTAACCTCATGAACCCGTCATTCATGAATTCCGTTCCAAGTCCAAGGGCATCACCTATGGCTTGCCCATAAATAGTCCCTTTTTGTTTATCTAAGACTGATTGCATATGAATCATATATTTTAATCACTTCCTTTTACCAGATAGAATTGTTGATTTTTATCTGTGAGATATGAATTTGTGCCGTTGTTGTCGTAGAACAAAACACCATCAAATGATTTACCCCAACCACCAACGGAAGAAAGCTTAATGGCTTTACCCTCAACAGTAAAGGTACCCTTACGGAACAAACTAACGATACTGTCCTTCTCATCAACTATATAATACCGGAACTCATAGGTATTGTTCTTATGCAGAAAGATATTCACCGCATTAGCCTCATGTGGTTTGAACCAATATCCACAGATTACACCGTCATCATATATCTCATCAGAATCCAGTTCTTCAGCCAACTGATCCTGCACAGGATGCTCCATTTCCACCAATGTATCTTCTTTAATATAATCACAACTCTCTGCAGAATCCCCTTCCCCATTCTTCTTGATCGAAGGACAACAAATCAAACATCCAATACAAATTAATGCCAGTATGATTAATGCAAATTTCTTCATGATTTTTGAGGATTAAGCTCAATAAAATGACCTGTAGCATCTTGTAATACTCCCTGGCTATGGCAAGGTTTCATGGTTGCCTTGTCAATTTGCAAAAAGCATACTTCAAAGTCGTCCTCTTTTGATTGCTGAACAAACGCATCATAATCCAACTTATTCCACATACATACAGGAGCATCATGATCGTCAGCATAGACCTCAACAAAAATGCCATACTTTATGCCATTATAAAAAAACAACAGATGAGGGATCTTTATACCAACATAACCTTTCTGAATTGGTTTGTCAAGAATCCATTGAAATAGGTTCACGTCCAAATGCTCTTTTGCATACTTATCCATGATTAACTTAGCTGCATTTATACCTTCAACTAAGGTCTTGTCATGCTCTTTGCTAAATGAAAGACAAGACGGCTTAATACATAGTCCTACAATCAATTTGTTATCAATGTTCAATGTAATTTCATATTCGTTAATTTCATCAACTACGGTATAGATAATTCTTCCGTCTCTATCAATAAGAATTTCTGCTGTAACTAAAACATCCTTTCCAAAGACTGCATATCTTTTATAAAACGAACTTACCCATAACAAAAATTGTTTCTTTGGCACAGTTTCTTCTCCTTTTTCATTCTTACACAAAACCGAATCAGCAACAAACCTAGCCAGTCTTTTCGTGTCGTGATATAGCCATGCTTCACAAAAAATTGAATACAAATCAGGTGATGTATTCACTTCTTCTCCATCCTCTGTTTCTTTAGTTTTCTTTCCTGTAAGGAAACGATAAAGTGCCCTATGAACGGCAAAAATAATGGAACATTCTATAAAGTACACGAACGTACCACCAGTATTGGCAGAAGCAATGAGAAAACTGCCGAAACCTAACAAGATTACATCAACTAAAAGGGTAATCAGCAAAGCAACATATCGATTGAGTTCCATACGAATATTTTTAAATGATTTTACAATAACAGACAAAGATATGGATTTCACACAGAATCTACATGCATAAAATCATCACAAGCCTTGTGGAAATAAGATTTTATTCCCAAACGACTAATTTGCGAGGTAAATCAATTTTCTTGGGCTCGCCTCTTGTGCCGTATATATAATAATACTTAGCCAGATTTTCGTCAAATTGCGATATGAAGGAGCCACGAATACGCGCACATTTTTCATTAATGGAGTTCAAACATGGATTGGTAACATCCTCAATACTTTGCAACGCTCTTTCGTTTAACCCCAAAGGTTTTATTAATTGGTAAATATCTGCCAATTCCTTTCTGTAGTTTGGAAGATGTTTAAAGATAATACCTTCCGGATGCCTGAGAAACAAGAGAAACACAGCTTTATTAATTGGTTCCATTTTTATTTCCATGTTATTATAGTCTGGAAGCATAATGCGCATATCCCTTGTAATAACAAGCCGACTAAGTTCTGGTTTTTCTGTAAACAATTTCATCAACAACTTTCTAGAGAAACCACGTTGTTCTAACTTCTGTACTCGCTCACGTATCTCATCTACCAACTCATTTATTTCCCAATCAAATTGTACATCCGCAAAGTCTTCTTGGTTTAAATCATCTTTAGAGGGTCTTTTCACAGAGCTGTACAATCCTCCAATGTTATCGCTAATGGCCTCTTCTGCAATTATCTCTAACTGTCGAAATATCTCATCATCGCTTCCTTCATTCAAAGGATAATAAGTACCGCGATATGTTTTTGCTTTATGATTTTCAGTCCATCCAAAACAAGATATTAAGCCATGAGTTAGCTTTACAGAATCTTCAGGGTAACATAATTCATCCAACAACGATGATGTATCAACTCCAATACTCTTAGTAACCCCGTCTTTTATACCAGGATTCCAATACAAAAGTACATCCTCATTTGTTAGTGACTGAACACTTTGGGGAAGATATACAATTCTGACATCATGGTTTAATTTAATGAAGGGATGACGTTTAAAGAATGTGTTTAAGACCTCATTATATTCATTCTCGATATAAACCAGTTCTTGCCATTCATCGCCATCAAGTAGTTTCCCATACAATTCGAAGTGGTGAAGGCCGTCAAAAATCCTAGGAAGTTCATCTCTACGAAGATTTCCTTTCTCATACGCATCAACAATACGATTATATTCTTCTTCCTCACGTTCGCTCTCTTTTTTACGTTCTTTTATCTTCCTGCGATGTCGTATAAAACCACCGTCCTCCCATACATCCTCTAAATATAATCGTATTTGAATACCCAAATAAAAGAGCAACATGGGTATAAACAGGAATGCAGGCACAAGTTCTTTCCACTTTGGTCTCCCATTTTCTCTCCAGTCGGAAATAAAGGTATATATCCCAGCGAGAAATCCCACAAGAAAAATAACACCAATTAGAACCAGTATGATTCGCCAGATAGTCATTGTGTTAAATCATTTTGCACTCACTCTGCCTTCCTCATCCTTATACAGTATCAGTTTGTCCTCTTCGCCCGATTCATAAATATCACGCAACTTCTGCTGGAGCAGAGCCTTATCCGGTAGGCGTAGCTTGTACTCTGCTACCATTGTTGGCGATAGACTACGACTCAATGCATATTCCACTACCTCGTCATCTTTATCCTTGCAGAGTAGCACGCCAATGCTTGGCTTTTCATGTGGTTTCTTCACATCTCTGTCAAGTGCTTCCAGATAGAAGTTCAACTGCCCCAGATGTTCTGGCTTGAACTTCCCCATTTTAAGTTCAAAAGCCACAAGACATTGTAATTCCCTATGATAGAACAGCAAATCAATGCGGAAGTCACTATTCCCAACCTGTAAGCGATATTCCTCTTCCATGAAAAGAAAGTCCTTGCCAAGTTCCAGCACAAATTGTTTCATCTGGTCTATCAAAGCCTTCTTCATACTGTTCTCATGTTCATACTCCTTGCCCCCAAGAAATTCCAGCACATACTGGTCTCTAAACACTTGTTCTGCTTTAGGGGCAATTTCTCTCACCACTGGCGAGAGTTTTGGCCCATCCAATTTTGAACGTTCATAGATTGCTGCATCTATCTGCCTATTCAGCTCTCGCTTTGAAAGGCGTTCAGTCTTGCAGAGCATCAAGTAGAATACTCGTTCCTCAGCAGATTTCGTACGGCTCATGATAATCAGATTGTTTGTCCAGCTAATTTGTCTCACCAGTGGTGAGAGTTTTTCTTCAGCATTGCAATACGTCTCATAAAACTGCTTCATGCGCCACAGGTTCTTGTCGGAGAAACCCTTTACGTCAGGACTCGTCTTCTCGATATATTCAGCCAGTTGCTTTACCACTCCGTCGCCCCATTCAGAAACAGTGAGCTTGTCTGAAATATATTTGCCCACCTTCCAGTAGAGGTCTATCAAGGCTGTGTTCGCAATGCTGATCACGCTGGCTTTTGTCTGCTGAATCATCGATACCACCTCAGCAAACTGTTCTACCTTTATCTTCTCTATATCATTTGCCATATTAATATAACGTTTTTTTTCCTTGCATTATTATTGTTTTTATTCGCTTCATCCAGCCTTTAGCCTGCTTCCTGTCTCCTTCTATCCTGCTTCTTCCCATACTTTTGGCATCGATATTGATTCCGATGAAGAATCTCAATACATTTTTCGTGCCACTGTTCTTGTGATAATAATTCATTATATTTCATCATCCGTTTGGTTTCGATTTCTTTATTCGCTTTTAGTCATACCATTTATATATTTTATGATTAACACAAAAGTGAAGTATTTCTTTTGCAGTTTCACGTGCATTGTCGTAATATGAACCTACTCGAAAGTGCGTCTCATATTCAAAAAAAGAATATCCTCGAATGGCAGAATGTTTGCCATCAGTTAAGTCTGAGATTGTAAAATCGAATAAATCGATTGGTTCGTGTCGCCCTACTTCCATTTCTTCTTTGAAATATGTTTGGGCTTCATAAATATCCGATATGTCTGGATAGATTTTCCGCAGGTCATATATTTGCAAATAACGGGGATTCAAACAAGCGCCTGCCTGAAATTTGTTCTCAGATTCCTTTATAAAAAGGACAAACATATAAGGCTCTTTTTCACTAAAAAAGAACGGGGTTATAACTTTTGATACAAGTGCCATATAATTACAAATATTTAGTTACTATATTATATTTATACATCAGCTTTTTTCTACCATACATCAATAATCTTGTATATTTTCTTACTTTCACGCGGAATATGTACCTTTATTTCCCCTAGGATTAATCCATAGTTGATCTATTACCTCTGTTTCCTTTGGATGTATATATCCATCAGCCTCAGCCATTGAGACAAAAAGGGATTGCACATATTTTTTCTTTTCATCTTGTATCGCATTAATAATAGACCTAGCTTGAATATCATCCATATTAGCCATATCTTCCATATCACTAATTGTTATACCAAGTTCTGCATACACCTTATCCATATATTCCTCTTCCTTGGGATGGATAATTCCATCAGCCTTCATTATCTGCGAGAGGACAGTTACTATTGCGAATTTTTCTATTATTGTAAGTTGTATCATATTGCTTGTTCTTTAAAAAATTGATCATAAGTTTCGTTGCCAATATTAATGATGTACAGGCTTTCGCGAGCACGTGTAATTGCCGTATACATCATCTCGGGGTCCATCGGCTTACGACATGCTGCTTTGGCATTATACTCGTCATCCAAGATAATTATCACAGAAGGAGACTCCCATCCTTTGAAACTTTTGATTGTTGAAAGTTTGAGACATCGTTTGTCTGTCGTGAATAGTTGTTTTCTTGTGCGTCCTAATGCTTCATAATCCCTATTAAACTTCCAACTAGCAGGGTGCTCATCGCTAACGTTATGCAATTTCTTCAATCGTTCATATTGCTCAATAGAAACAAAAGTGATTTCTGTTTCCTCTTCTGTCATTTCCCGATATTTAGAATCTATTGCTTGTAATAACTTTGAATATGAAGCCAACACAACAAAATCTTTCGGCTCACTGTTACTGTTTTTTATAATTTCAATAAGCTTTAATAGAAGATTGTCCATTGTGAATGAATTTCTCATATTGTAATAAGTGACAATTTGGAAATTAAGTGTAGCTTCAAAAACTGTTGTTGTGTTGATAGTACTAACGGGCTGATTGGACAAGTACTTTGCCTGAAATGTTGTTGCTAAAGTTGCTAGACGTGGATTTGTAAAGCGCCGTCCAGTACTTAGTTTTTTATTCCATTCACCACCTATAACACCTAGACGGATGTCACCATTAATGTCTATAGGTCTGTGATACACATTCTGCTTTGGATCACCAAACACGACAAACTCACCATCTGGTAATAGGAAGTTTTGCATCACAATCCTCAACCACTCAGTTGTATAGTCTTGCACCTCATCTACAAAGATGGCAGAATAATGTTTGTGAATTGTTGCATTCTCAAAAAAAGACAGTCGATCATACGCATCAAAATCTACATGTAATTGACACTCTGAGGCTCGTATCCTGAAAAACTGATGATAGGGATAGATGTCTATTTTCTCCCATGAGAAATCTTCACGCAGTTCAGAAAGCCTATATTTCAAATAATTGGCCAAAGTTATATTGAATGTCAACACAAGAACATCACCACCAGTACGTTTCATCGCATTTACTGCGCGAGCAGCAAGAACATGAGTTTTGCCTGATCCTGCGACGCCACTTATTTTTTGTTGCGTATTTCTGCTTATTACAAGTTCTTTTTGCGCACCCTTGGGTTCAATCCCAGCTTTACCTTCTTGATACGAATGCCATGATGGAGACAGAATTTTAGCAATCTTGCGTTTCACAGCATCATCAAAATATAAAGAGGTATTAATAAGTCCTATTTGGGTATATAGTCCCTGCGAGACGTCTTTCTTTGATATAAACTCGTTTCCGAACAAATAAGTGTAGCTAATTTGTTCACTCGAAATGCTAAAGAAATCCCTAACCTTATTGTTGTCATTAGCTGTAAATACAACAATTTTTTTGATTAGCCCGAAGTTCCTGCTATTCTCAATAGTACTCATCAGTAATTCTTCTATACCATCCTTAATGCTGATTTGGCACAAATTGATGAGTTCAATAGGAGACTGATATGTTTTAACAACTACTCCGTTCTCGCCTAATACAGAAATATCTTTTCCGCCTTTACTTAATTGGCAATCATCAAGATTCTCCTCAAACACATTTAATAGAAGTAACCCTCTATTGGGGCGAACTATTATGAAATCTACAGCCACCTCGTTAATGACGGGGTCAATATACATAATGTCATCCACAGACAATATATTCTGAAGACGATAGGCAACTCTTGCTTTTTCGCGAGACATCATCTTGTTTTGCCATTGTAACTGTATATCGTAATCATTGAACACCTGTTCACCACTGTCATGATATAATGACAATTTGCTTAAGTCTAATGGCGCTCCATTATACTTAAAGCATCGCGTTTTACACGTATATGGGTGACCTGTTCTTTGGGTTCTTCCGTATCTAACGCTGTCAATACGACTAAAATATTCCTGATTACCAAAAACGGAGCAAAACTGTTCTATTCTATATGCAGCACTGTTTTGTGGCCCCATACAAAGGATATAGTGATTGCCGTGAGAAGATGCTACCATATGTGCGACTGCAGCCAAATCTATAGCCTTAACATCAAGAATATTAGAGAATATGTGAATGACATTATAATATCTATAGCCTATTGATGCAAGTATTTCACCTGGCACAGCCTCTTTAGTTGGCATAAACTTGTTAATCGCATCTATTTCTATATTGTTGTTCACAATCTTGGAAATATTGCATACAGCTCTATGAAGAGCATTTGGCGAGGGTTCGACAAGAGTAATCTTTTTTACCCAGTTTAATAATTCACGTTGCTGTAATGCTTCTATTAATGTTGCTGAACCAATACCTTGTCCGCATCCCCAATCCACGATTTCAATAGAACCTGTTAAAATATCGAACGGGAAATTTATAAATGCTGCACGGCACTTGCCAACATGCATTTCCCCATAAGCTGACATGTAGCAATTAAGCGCTTCTTCACTTGCTAACAAGCCTATTCCATGAATTAGCTCTGGATGTCTCCAAGGACAAAATTTCCATTGCTCAGGAAGCATTTCGTGGCATAAATCTATTATTTCATTAATAGACCTACATGAAGAGCGATTTATATATTCTGCGTATTTTGACATCTTTATTTCCCAGTTATTGTTTCGCCCCACTTATTATGTTCATGGCAATTGTAATTAAGCACAGCTGCCTGCTTGCTTGTATTGGCATAGCAATATTCACAAAGATGTGGACAGGTGTTGTATTCACCAATATCCTTTGAGGCCATGCACTCACAGAATGGACGCTGCCCTTGGTCTTTCTTGTGCTTACTGATGAAGTAATGGTTATGAGGAAGAAGTATTGCTCCATCTGGTAACTCTGGTTCGCCAAATAGTGTTGGTGCTGGAACATCTTCAATCTTCACTTTCATAAAATTCATAAGTTCCTTGTCATCCCAAGCTAAACGGGTGATAAGGTCGCCATCAATACAGCGATTGTGCTGAATCCCATATTTCGATATGTCAATCTTCTCACCGCATGTTGCTAGCTGGAAATTCCAACCACGTTCACGATTCATGGAAGACAGTTTGTCTGCAAACTCTTCCATCTGCTCGATTTCCCATTCATGGTACGGTATGCCACTGACCTCGAGGTTGTGTTTAACTTTTCTATACATGGCTATATCAGCATAGCTGAACACCAGCTTCTCCGTATAATCTTTCAGTTGGTCACCGATATTCTGTACTTTCCGAAGCAAATCATCAACGGATATATCGTCAGTTAGTATCATGGGGTCAAACCGCCAGATGACTGCACCCTTACCAAGCTGCTCGACAAGCAACTTGAATGTTTCAATGCGTATGGCAAGAGAAGGCACTTTTTCCAACTTTTCCTGCTCATAATCATTCAGAGTGTACTGAACGTAGCACTTGATGTTACGCTCTTTGAGGATATGCAGATATGGCAACAACGGGCGCGGATTCTTCGACCAGAATACGATGAACCGTGTGTTTTCATATGAGACATACAATTTCACACCATTGAACGGATTAGTCCATGCAGAATATCCCTTCTCTAAACGATGGAAAAACCAATCTGTATAGAAAGCCGGAATGTCGGTACTTCTGCTTGCAGAAACAATCAAAGGTGCTTGCATTGGTACAATTGTACCATCATCTGTATGTTTCTCAATTTTAGTCCAAATTGCCATATGCTGAATTATTCAAATCTATGTTTGTACATGTTCATTTATGCAAAATTAATGATTTTCTGATTATCTAGCAGTTTTAGCATACATTATTTTAAAAAGATGCCACACAATGTAATGCCTATCTAAAGAAATCTCCTATCTGAGCTATATCTGAATGCCTATGCTACGTCTACGCTACGCCTATGCTACATAGGAGGAATAAGAAAGTACTCCCAGAGCGTACACCAACGTCTCATCTACGAGCCATCTTAACTTCGTTGACCTTCCTCTCGCTCGGCAAAACTCAAATAGGTTTGATTTTGCTCTCGCTTACTCGGAACGTTCGAATCATCTTCGAGCCTTGAACACTGTGATTTGCAACATAAGACTATCAAATAGCCTGGTTTTATGACAATAATCCAGAAAATATTTGGAACATTACTGGTTTATCCCTACTTTTGCGGAGTCAGAATGCCGTCAGAGGGCGCGAATCTATTTGCTTTCATAGCAATATTCAAGCTGGACCTTTCTGACTATTATGCTGAGGACATTGCCCATCGGGGTTATGTCCTCAGTTTTTCTATCACATCGTTTATTATTTGCTTGATTGTATCTTTATCTGAAGCATTAAACGCATCAGACTTGACCACGACAGCCTTTCTGTTATGAACTACATAACATTCTTCCAGATTCCCCTGCGAGAAATCCTCATGACGACCAAAGAGACCTGAAACAATTTTTCTGGTCTTTAGAATGCTCTCAGACATATGCATGTCAAAATCAAGAACAACCACCTTGCAGCCTTGTTGTTTCGCTTTGCGAAAGGCTGACTTGATGCCGTTTTCACTTTCAACACCCTTCCTGTCTCCTAACTTGCCGTTTATTGTATACTCAGGATTCTTATGTCCAATGGTCAGTAAATGTTCATTAATGCGAATATACATATCATCAAAGCTTTGCAACAGAACTCTTGCTACCCTGAGGTTATCTATTAATTCCGTTTGATCTGCTCGTATGCTTATAAGTAATCGCTCACCATATATCTCGTCAATCAGAAAATCTTCATTCTCAATCATACTGCAAAGATACAAAAAAATGAAGAGTGAAGAATTTTTGCAATTAGCTTTTTTCTTCAACCAATGGATATCCGCATGATATACCCACGATATCTGAATGCCTATGCTACGTCTACGCTACGCCTATGCTACAAAGGAGGAGTAAAGGACCACTCCCAGAGCGTACACCAACGTCTCATCTACGAGCCATCTTAACTTCGTTGACCTTCCTCTCGCTCGGCAAAACTCAAACAAGTTTGATTTTGCTCTCGCTTACTCGGAACGTTCGAATAATCTTCGAGCCTTGAACACTGTGATTTGCAACATAAGACTATCAAATAGCCTGGTTTTATGACAATAATCCAGAAAATATTTGGAACATTACTGGTTTATCCCTACTTTTGCAACACGAATGAGAGTTGCATATAGGCGCGATGACATCAAGCTCCGCAACCGTTCTTTATAACAAAAGCCGTTGGTCGAGTACCTACGGCTTTTGTTTTTCCATAATCAATATGATGGTGAGCCTGGATTTAGTTGCTCTATGATTGACATTATTTCTTGGCGTGTTTGCTGGCTGGCATTAACAACTACCGCTTCACCACCAAACACTACATAACAAGCAGAAATCATTCCACTAACAAAATCAGCTTTTCTACGTGATATGTATTTTGAAAGCTCAAAGGAACGTACCTGAAATATATGTTCGTCCAAATCAATCACAACGACTTTACAACCCTGCTTCTTGGCTGCCTTAAAGCCTGCGGTTACACCTTTCTCCCCCATAATTCCCTTTCGGTCACCTAACTGGTTATCAATAGTGTATTCTGGATTCTTGTGTCCAAAAGATAGTGTGTGGGTATTTATTATAATCGAAACTTCTGGAAATGAATGAAGAATGGCGCGTGCTGCACGAATATTACTCTTAAGTTCTCTTTGGTCAGCGTTTACACTTATAAGCAAGCGCTGACCATAGACTTCATCCTCTATGTATTCTTTTGATGCCTTCATTTTACGAACTGCAAAGATACAAAGAAAAGTAAAAAGAGGAAAAAGATTCCCCCAAAAAGTCAATGCTGTAGCCACCTTATCAGATACCAATGGGTATCCGCATGCTATACCCACGATATCTGAATGCCTATGCTACGTCTACGCTACGCCTAAGCTACAAAGAAATTAAAGGAGGACCAAAGGAGAAGCAAAGGAACACTCCCAGTACCTAAATTTGTACCCTCCTCGAGCCTGCACGTGTAGACTCCTGGGGTTAACACGTGCAGACTCCCGAGGCTGCAAAAGAACCACACGGACTCCCCCAATAGCAACACGGGCTTTCTCTGGGAGAGATACGGCATGTTGCCGTCAGAGAAACGGCCTTTTGCTTATAGGGATACGGCTTGTTGCAAAAAATCCGACAGGTTCGGACTGATAGTCCGTAACGTTCGGACTCAGAGAAACAACGAGGCACAAAAAAAACCTTTCCCGAATAAATCAGGAAAGGTTATTATATCTGAACTGAGTTTCTTTATTCTTCCGGTTCTACTTCCTTTATCTGCATCCTGAAAAGCTCACCCTCCAGGTTACTGAGGAACTGCCATTCATCGGCTGTCTGCACGTTGGCGATGATGATGCTTTTACCCTCGTCAGTAACAAGGAAGTTGCAAGTAAAGATTACTTTCTCTTCCTGTGACTTTACAGTAAGGGTATTGCCGCTAACGGTCCACTTGCCAGGATCTTTCCAACTGGGAGAGGTTGACCAAGTATCAAAATAGGCATCGCCATTGGCATCAAAACGGCAACCAATAATCGTACTCCCTGACAACCACTTGGACCATCCGCCCACAATGCTATAGACAACAATGGTCTTGCCGGTGTGTACAACATCGTCCTTGCCGCATGAAACCAAGCTCACACTTGATACCGCAACCATTACAGCTGATAAAAGAAACAACAAATACTTCTTCATTAATCCATTGATGGCATAGTAGTGACCTGATGGTTCTTTACATCATAAACACTAGCATTCACAGTTGCATCTGCTCCCTTGTAATACTGCCCATCAACTTTCACACCACGAGAGCCGGACCCTTTATTGGTAACTTTTAACGAACCTGCTGTAATGGCCATATTCTTATCAACCTTGATACCCATGCAACGAGTTTCTTTCTCGGTTTCTTCGTCTTCATAGACGCCTCCTGTTGCTGTTACACGTATTTCAGTTGGAGCGTTGTCCTGATTGACAAGCAAATGCTTGCCGACAGAGATTCCTTTACTGCCATCTCCTGTAGCATCGATAGTAAGCGTACCGCCAGAGATGGTCATCTTGTCGTCTGACTTGATACCTTTCCGGGTCTCGCCTGCAACAGTAACATTAATGGTACCACCTTTGACGAAGACCTGTCCGTTGAACTCCTTGTCTGGATTAGGTGTAACATCGTCATCAAGAGTCAGAATCTCTGTCTGGATACCATCGCCCTGCTGACCGCTTACCGTAACTGTTCCGCCATTCATCATGAAGTACTGACCTGCATGAATGCCATCGCTAACGGCATGAGTAACCGAAACGTTGCCCGTACTCTTCTTCAACTGCAGATATTCCTTGGTGCAGATTCCATGTTTGGAATTACCTATTACGGTAAGACTGCCGGCACCTTCAATCTCAAGGTGACCTTTGCAATAAAGAGCAGCTTTCTGAAGACCGTCAGGAGCATCCTCAAGGCTATTGTTGGTTCCCTCTTTTAGAATCATGGCTATGCGCTTACCGCATTGGATATCCAATGCAGCACCTTTGGTGGAGATAAGATGCAAATCATTCAGATAGAACTTACACTTGAGGCTTCCCGTATATGTCAGAGAACCATTGGTGCTGGTTCCTTGCAGGACAAGCTCCAGCTCGTTATGCGTATTGGTACTGTTAATTACCACATCGCCGCCCTCTACTGAGTAGTCAACACCCAGGACATTGCCTTTCTCTACGGTAGCCTGTGCACCATTCCATGTTACGGTAATGATATGCACAAAGGTAATACTATCTACCTGACTGGTCTGGTACGTAACACCATCTGCCGTGAAAGATGTGCCATTGGCAGCATAGGTAACTTCTGACAGAGGTACCTTGGTATTATTACCACCCTGCCAAATGCGCATATACTCCTGAGCTGACGCCACAGAACATGCAGCCAGAAGAAATAGAAGTGAGAACAGTTTCTTCACCTTAATAAGAATCTAAATATGTTTTCTTTACTTTGTCAACTTAATGGTCTTGTCACCCATATTAACAATGTACATGCCTGGCTTCAGGTTGCTGAGGCTGATATTGGCACCCTTCTTGACATTGGCCATCTGAACCAACGCTCCGTTAGCGCCATAGATACGCAGCATACCATCGCCCTCAACCTTCAGCTTACCATCCTTGTACTGCAGGTTCTTGGCCTCCTGAGGCAAAGCCTCGATAGCTGTAGGATCCTCTACAGAGAAGTACATCTTCTTGATCTCTGACAGAGGATAGGTGTACTCGCCAGCAGTAGTGGCAACAACACAGTTACCATTGGCAAAGGTAATCTTCTGGATGGTGGGTAATGAGATGAATTCATCACCAGAAGCAGATACTGTAAGGTAGTTATACTTGTCGGCCCACATTGTGGTGCATGCCATCATCATGACGGCTAACAGAAAAATCTTCTTCATAATCTTGTTGTTAATTTGTTTCAGAATTTAAAATTATAGCCCACGCTAACTGCATGGATACGGTTATTATATGTGTCTGTCTTCTCATCATCGTCATTAAAGACATACGTCAGCACATAGCCCAAGGTGAACTCATGCTGTTTGTTCAGCTTATAGCTGGTTCCAATAGCAGTCCTGACCTTGTCTATGCACATATGGTCACCCACAGAGACGCTGTTGATAGCCTCGGCAGAAACAAAGGGAGAGAACTTCCAATGCTTCTTATCAACCTCCAGCTTCAGACGGCTACGAAGCACCTGATCAGTCTTGGACAACTTTGACTTCTGCGTAACGTCAGCAACCCACTCATCTCCCAAGTAATTCCAGTCATCATCAAATATGGGGTTTTTGCTATACTCTATCTTACTGTAATCCTTCTCGGGACGGTAGGTGAGCTGATAGCGCTCACGCAGGGAGACACGCAGCCACTTCCAGAATCGTTTGTCGGCCGTTGCCTCTACCGTGAATCTATGGCGGGGATAGAAATAAGAGGGAGTCTGGGTGTACACATCGTCCTCCAATGGATCACCCTTTAGCTTCTCCGGTCTTCTGCTATATAAGAAAGAATAGCCTGCACCAAACTTGATAAGTTTGTTCAGCTTATAACCAGCATCCAAACCGAAAGCCCATCTGGAACTCTCCTGTGCACGGTACTCTGTCTCAAAGCCAAGGCTCCACTTGGTGCCCAGGTTCTTCTTGGCGCCCACACTCATCCAGGTGCCATACTCATCGGTCCACTGCGCCTTCAACATAGCGGGAACCAATAAAACCAATATCAGGAGAATCTTCTTTTTCATACTTTTATCGGGGCATTTTCATTACTTGCTCTATGCTGTTGCCACGATCCTTTGGCTCATCATAATAGATACGGATCAGGCAGCTGTCCTTCAGGAAGTCAATCATACCAACCTCAATGCGCAGAATATGCAAACCGGTCCTCTTCTCCAGATCGGCCTTCAACTCATCACGCTTCTCAGGAGCTATCAGTGCAACATTGTCGTACTTGATGTACTTGCTGCACATGGTGCTTACCAACTTGCTGCTCTCGAAGAGCCAAACCATGCACAGGAATGCCAAGTTGACAAAGACTATAGTTACAATGCCAAAACCATCCCAATAATCAGCCTTGGGGTGATACTCGGCCTTTCCGAGTGCATTAACCACGCTGACGGCAATAAGCATAAAGAGGTATGTCATCTCGCGGATGGGCACAGCCTCGGTGCGGAAACGCATAATACCGAAGATGGCAAACAGACCCATTGCAGCACCCAGATTCATGCCGTCGCCTTCCATCAGGCTAACCAGCAAGAAGATGCTCATGGACATCAGAATGAAGATGAACATATAGTCGCGACGCTGGCTGCGGGGGAAGTAGAAACAACGTGCGATAATGCTGACCACCACCAGATTGATGATGAGACGCACTATCAATGAAATGAAATGCTGAGGGTCAAAGAGTGTCAACCCAATAAGATTACCCAGTTGATAGTTAATGTCGTTAAAGAAATCCATATTTAAAGTTTTTGTTAGTTCTCTTTTTTATCAGTTAATTCTTGTATTGGCTAGTTTGCTTAGTTTTACCATCTTCAGCTTAAAAAGATTCTGCTTCAGATTCTTGTTGGTCATCACACTGCCTATGCAGTACTTGCTGAACCCTGATGGCTTGATACGTAGGGTACGCAGAATATCCAGTACAGGACTGTACACATTACCGTCGCGCTTCAGCTCAATGATTACCAAGGGACCGGTATTGGCATCGTTGTTGGTCTCCATGTTATGGAAATGCACATCATAGTCGATGGTCAAGCGCTCCGTCTTGCCGTAATTCACCAACGTTATACGGTGGAACTGATTACGGACAGTGGGATGCATCTCAGAAAGGCCCTGATGAACAAGTCCCTGTACAAACTCGCCATTGGAGCCCTGTACCTCAATCTCCTGACAGGGAACCTCTACACGTTTTTTCTTGGTACGACCGTGATTGTTCTTGGTCTTAACCTCAAGGAAGGTTATACCGCTATCCATATAGGTGCGCACACGAACCTTCTGTCGGGGTGCCCTTCCGTTATGATGCTCCAGGAAGAAACGGTGATTATCTGTATCCCAATAGGTAGTCATGTAATTGGCAATCTTTGCCCCCTCGTTGAACTGCGCATAATACTTCCCCTGAGCCAGCTCCAAAAGCTTTGCCAGATTCTCCTTGCTGGTAACAAACTTAGTATCCGTCCGATTCATCAGACGGATGCTAGACATCTGCTCCAACGTTATGGGTTCTAAATGCTGCAACAACTCGTTAATACGGGCATCAATTTCCATCATTTTGCATAATAAACGGCACAAATATAGGAAAAAATATACATTTCTGTTGTCTGCAACTTGTTTTTTTCAAATAAAAAATCTACTTTTGTTTCATAATTGTGGAAAGTAATTAAGAACCGAAGTAAATAAAGACCTATTATGATTGATGTAAAGGAAACTTTGGCATTCGCCGAGGAGAAAATGGAAGAAGCCGTAATGTATCTGGATGATTCTCTGGCACGCATCCGCGCTGGAAAAGCCAACGTTAAGATATTGGATGGTATCCGTGTTGACAGCTACGGAAGCCTTGTTCCCTTGAACAATGTAGCAGCTATCAACACACCTGATGCTCGCACCATTGCCATCAAGCCTTGGGACAAAACCATGTTCAAGGTTATTGAGAAGGCCATCATTGACAGCGAGGTTGGTATCATGCCCGACAACAACGGCGAGATTATCCGCCTCTCTATTCCACCTTTGACAGAGGAACGCCGTAAGCAGTTGGTTAAGCAGTGCGGTAAGGAAGAGGAGCAGGCTAAGATTAGCGTCCGCAACGCACGCCGTGATATCCTGGAAAAACTGAAGAAGGGTATCAAGGACGGTTTGGCAGAAGATGCCGAGAAGGATGCCGAGGACAAGCTGCAGAAGATGCACGACAAGTACATCAAGCAGATTGAGACCCTGATGGCAGCCAAGGAAAAAGAAATCATGACAGTTTAAAATCAATTCATAATTAAGAATTCATAATTCACAATTATCTGTTGCATTCGGCTCACCGGACGTTTCCGTCATTATGAATTGAGAATTATGAATTATGAATTAAATGAAAGGACTTGTCATTAAGAATACAGGAAGCTGGTACGTTGTCAGAACTGACGACGGCCAGCTTTTTGATTGCAAGGTAAAAGGCAACTTCCGCCTGCGCGGTATCCGTAGCACCAATCCCGTTGCAGTTGGCGACAGGGTTGAGATAAAGGGGCAAGGAGCAGAAAACAAGGGGCAGGAGGAGGTCTTTTATATTACTGAGATAGAAGACCGCCGCAACTACATCATCCGCAAGGCCAGCAACCTGAGCAAACAAAGCCACATCATTGCAGCCAACGTAGATCAGGCAGCCCTTGTGGTTACCATCTCACATCCCGAGACCAGCACCACCTTCATAGACCGCTTCCTGGCCAGCGCCGAAGCATACAGAGTACCCGTTGTACTGATATTCAATAAAACGGACATCTATGATGAAGCCGACATGCGATACCTACAGGCCATTACCTCGCTATACGAGAGTTTAGGCTACACGTGTATGCACTGCAGCGCTTCCACGGGAGAGGGCATTGACGCAATACGTCAGGAACTACAAGGAAAGACCACCCTACTCAGTGGCAACAGCGGTGTAGGAAAGAGCACCCTGCTGAATCAACTCATCCCGGAAGCCAAAGTCAGAACGGCAGAAATCAGCACGTCGCATGATACGGGCATGCACACCACCACATTCTCTGAGATGTTCACTTTATCCGGAGAATCCGGAATATCCTCTTATATCATTGACACCCCGGGTATCAAGGGCTTCGGAACCTTTGACATGGAACGTACCGAGGTGGCTCATTATTTCCGTGAGATATTCCAGATTGGGCAGGATTGCCGCTTTGGCGACTGCACCCATACAAACGAACCAGGCTGTGCTGTCCTGCAAGCCGTTGAAGAACACCGCATAGCCCAAAGTCGTTATGCCAGCTACCTGTCTATGTTAGAGGATCAGGATGCTGAGAAATACAGGAAATAGTCTCTGCTACAACGTTCTCTGAAGCAGAACCGTTCCATTCTCATCAATCACCTTCAACGTTATCTTCCCATCAGCTACATCTATACGTAAAGCCGAATTGTAGCCTTGTACCAAGGTGGGGAAAGTTACACTCTCTGTTGCCTCCGTGAACGTGTACGTCTCTGGGTGCAGATGACCACATACCAACAAATCTACGTTAGCGTTGTTCAGAATGGGTGTCATTAAATCCGCAAAGAACTTGGCACCTGCCTGTGCCTCATCTTCCGTAGCATTCGGTATAGGAAGATGACTTACCACTATGCGGTACTTTGCCGTCTGATACTCTGTGGTTTGGACAAGTTGTTCCAGCCAACGGGCTTCTTCCCTTCTGTAAGCATTGTAAGCTGCCAAGATGGTATTACGCGCCGTTGGATCATCATCGGGCAAGGCCTCTCCCCCATCCAACAAGACAATCTCCAAGTCCCCCCATCTGTAAGCATTGTACAACTTTCCGCTCAGATGAGGGAAATACCTTTCGAAGTAATCGGCAGCATCGCCCTTTGTCTCATGGTCACCTCGCAGCATACAGAAATCCTTTTGTGTGGCAAAGGAACCGGAACTGACATTGATGAAAGATGAATAGGGATCTTCAGCCTGCAGCGCAGTACCCGAAGGAGCTGCCACCTGCATATTATCCATCATATCACCGGCATAGATGATATGGTCGGCAGAGAGCGGATTCAGCGCAGTCAGGAATTTCTCCAGCGTTGCAGGTCGATTATGCATATCACTCAGCACCAGCAGGCTATGCGATGTAGCCTTATTATCCAGCGTACGGAAGCTATACCAGTCTGATGCATACTGGGTAGAGAACGTGGCACTGTAGGGTTTCATCTCGTCGATTCTCTGCGAACAGATACGATACTCGTATTCCGTTGCCACAGACAGCCCGTTGATACGAATAACAAAATTCTGCACGGGCAAGGCTGCAGAAGGAGCCTGCAGATAGTCATACACCTGATGCTGCCCCTCCACATCCTGATAATATTTGGTCACAATGGCCTGACCTTTCTTACGCAGTTCCACCCAAGCAAAAGTGGGTTCTGTATTCTCGAACACTACGGAAACACCATCACATGAGAGTTCCTGCAGATAAGGCGAACCGCGAAAGCATGTTGTGGCAGCACTAAGGTTCACTGGCAGCAATGCCATCACAAGAACCGACAGCAGAGAATATATCTTTTTCATCTTTTCAGCATCTTTTTATTGTTAACAATGATAATGCCCTTATGGGGTTCCGTAGCCCTACGGCCTGAGAGGTCGTGGGACGATTGAACATTGAGCATTGAACATTGAACATTATTAATGTTTTTGACTCCTGTTTCAGCATCTTGCAGAACGCGAAATTCTTCTTGACCTTCAGAATAGGGAATATAGGCCGATCCTGCAGCTATCTGCTTCGATGTGGATTTCTGGAATCCCACTTGTCCGCTCTTCACCTTCAACAGCGCCATAGTGCCAGCCTCCACATCTTTGCGGTCCTCACAATTAGCCACCAAAACATTATTCTCTATGGCAGGCACCTCCTGTGTTGTGCTCCAGAAAGTATAGGTACCCTTGGCAGCATGGAGAACGACAGCCGTACGGGCAGGAATAACATCACCATCATAAGGAACCATAGAAAGAATCCCCTCTTTTTCTGCCACGCTATAGACCTCAACATCCTCAGGAACTTCTGCAGGGAAGGAAACGCTCAGCACTGACCATCCCGATGTGGGAACCGTAATCTGATGATAGGCACGCTGCAGGTACCAAGAAGAGCAATAACCGGGATAAAGATAACCTCCAGGATGAGCTGTAACAGGGCCATCAGAAGGCTTTCCATACAGTCCTTTCTCGCCTACCCACGAATCATCTGCCGTAAGGATGTTATCCGGAGCATCGGCATCAGCAATGGTAAACATACCCTCGGTATCATAGTTAAAGAGCTGACGGCCCGTCCATCTTCCCAAGTAATCCTGCATAGTAACACAATCTTTGCCTGGAGACAAATGGAATACTGTGGAACCGTCATTGATGCTGGCATTGTTCCATCGGAGCATCAACTGTCCGTCTGTCTCCTGCATACGTATCACCTTCTGCTTGTTCTGTCGTAGCACAAAGGCACGGTAAGCGCTGGTCAGCCAGTAATATCCCTCCACCAAAGGATTTATGACAGTAGGAGCAGCCTCCTCATATGCCTGTGAGGCCTGTTGGAGTCGAAGAATGATATCATCCGCTTGTTCCGATGTCGTATTCTTATTATCAGCCAGTTTCTGAGCCTCATCTATACAATCCTGCAACGAACTGCTTAACAATGGCGTAACCTGACCGGGATTGTCTCCGTTGGGATAGAGAGCCAAGGTGCCCCTTGCATGACCCAAAGCTCTACGGATAGTGATAGAAGGAGTTATCATATCTGCATTCAACGGGGTAAGAACCTGCAAAGCATCCAGTCCATGTGCTTTGGCAGCCAAAGAATCAAACAGCGCAGCCTTCTGGAATTGCTGCATGATGTAATGATCTACGGGCCATGGTGACGTATCCTCTTCCTGTCGCAGGAAGAAGTGCTGACCGGGTCTGGCACTATGTGTTACCAGATGACGGTCATAGCGTGCAACACTCAGGTAGGAATATGCCTCACCCGAGCAACTCTGTATGGTATAGCTGCCGTCGGTATTGGCTGCAAAGTAATAAGTTCTGTTAGCCAGATTGGCAGATGTAGAGCTTATGCTGTACAAATACGCATGTTCTCCGTTCTTGCCTAACGGATTAAGATAATCCGCAGCATTGCCATAGACACTTCGCAAAGCATCCGTATCATAGGAATAAAGATACCCGTCCTTCTCCTGTGCCAGGGCTCCTATAGTATAATACCCGTCAGGAATCGGTTCCTGGGCTCGTACCCCTGTTGTCATTAATAACAATCCAAGGAGAACCGGGTAACATTGAGAATTGAGAATTGAACGTTGAGAATTGAACATTGAATATTGAATATTGAACATTGAGAATTTCACTAACCACTAACCCCTAACCGCTAACCGCATAACTATGAACTATGAATTGTGAATTATGAATTATGAATTGTGAATTGTGAATTATGAATTGTGAATTGTGAATTATGAATTGTGAATTATAAACTAAAGCCTACTCCCCCAACTTAGTGGTTATATATATAAGTTTTCTGCCCGCCTTGGCATCCTTCACTTTCTTATCCAACAGCACTTTTCCCTCAGAGGAGACAATCTTCAGGTTGAAGTTCCCGTCGGCAATATCAATTCGCATGGCACTGTGGTTACCTATATTATACTCCTCGAACTGATTACCCTTGTTGTTATAGTTCTTTTCCATGTAGGTGTAGGTAGCAGGGTGATAATGACCGCTGATAAGCATATCTATATCACACTGCTTAAGCAAGGGAGTGAGCAGACTTATCAGTTGTGGCTCACCACCGAACTTGTCGGTGGGTTTATCATTATTCAGCAACATGGTAAAATGACAGATAAGAATACGGTACTTGGCCGTACGGAACTCGTCAGTCTGGATAAGATTCTGAAACCAGCGAACCATCTCCTCGCGATAACTGTAGAATGAAGCCATACCGTAATACTCTTCAGCTGTATCAATTTTATCCTCTCCACTATCCAACAGGATAATCTCCAAATCGCCCCACCGGTATGCATTATAGATGTGTCCGCTTTTATGAGGGTAGTATTCCATGAAATGACGCGACAGATTACCGCGTGTCTCGTGATTACCTCGCACCAACTCGAATGGCTTATTCTGTGCAAACAGATTCACACTGGTATTGATAAAACCTGTGTAAGGCTCTTGTGAGTTATTCTGCATGTAGTTAATCATATCTCCGTTGTAGATAATACGGTCACAGGTCTGGTAGTCGAGATACTTCAGCAATGCCTGCAGCGTATCCGGACGATTATGCATATCACTGGTAATAAAGATATGATGCTCGGTCTGATGAGGATCCTGTGTGGTGAACTGAGTCCACGAACCGGTATAGGTGGTAGAGAAGGCCGTACCGGCGGAAACTCCATTGGAATTCTCTGACAAGACCTTATGTGCCTTTATACGGTACTCATATGTTGTAGCAGGCTTTAAGCCCTCTGCCCTAATAGCAAAGTTCTGTACGGGAACGGCAGAATTCTTCTTGCTCAGAATCTGACTATATGCCTTAATCCTGCCGTTCACTGTCTGGTAATACGGTGTCACCTCAGTACTACCCTTCTCCCTGACTTCTATCCATGATACAGAGGGAATCCCATGTTCAAAAACAACGGTCACCCCGTCTGTTGTCAGTTCCTGCAGGTACGGGCCATATGTCATCCACGACTGCGCCCTCACCTGCAACAGGCAGAGTGTCAGCATAATAATAAAGAAAAGCCTTTTGTTTCTCATATATAGAAAAGGTTATGCGGTTTTGTCATGTCTTTCAGCGGGCAAAGTTAAACAATATTCTAATATACAAAGACTACCTTATCTTTTTTTTATGATGAAACACTAAAAAACAGAAAAACCATGCCCTCTTATATATAAATAAGGTAATGAAGTGAGTCTGAAAAAGAGTGCATTTTAAGCCAATTCGGTGCTTTTTCAGTTGAGTTAATAGGGCTATTCTGCACAAAAACACAAGAATACCCATTAATTACACGTTAAATTTACCGCTCATGCTCCTTTCTGTTAATATTCGTGTAGCTTTTGATATCTTTTTGCACATTTTTGCACGTTTTTATTTGTACATAATAAGATATTTGCTATTTTTGCAAACAAATACAAAAGAAATGGCAAATTTAAGTTTGAATTTACATAGATTTTTACACAACTCTGTGCTTTTGCTGTCGTTACTTTACGTTACCATAGCAAAAGCCGACATCACGTTTACCGAAACAGGGGCAAATGGATTCCCCATAGTCGGTAACAGCAAGAATGCAGTTTTGGTTGTGGATGCCCATGATGCCGAAGTGGTTACCACCGTAGCTAACTGTGTTATTCAAGACATCAAGGCTGTTACAGGAAAAACACTACTTTTACAGAACAACCTGAAAAGCGGTGACTACCCCATTATTGCCGGAACATTGGGTAATTCCACATTCATTGACAATCTACTGAAAGCAGGCAAGATAGACACCACTGGCGTAACAGACCAATGGGAAGCCTATACCCTGCAACTAATAAAGAATCCTACCGACGGCATAGAGGAGGCCTTGGTAATCATTGGCGGTACACCAAGAGGAACAGCTTACGGTCTGTTCGAGATCAGTCGGCGTATTGGCGTTTCGCCCTATATATGGTGGGCCGATGTTGAGCCAGCTCCCATGAATGCCATCTATGCAAATGGTGACCGCACAGAAGTGGAAGCGCCATCAGTAAAATACAGAGGACTTTTCATCAACGATGAAGACTGGGCCCTTTTACCTTGGGCTAAGAAAACTATTGATGCCAGCTGCAACAACATTGGTCCCAACACATATGAAAAGGTAATGGAACTGCTGCTGCGTCTGCGTGCCAACTGTCTATGGCCTGCCAAGCATGGTAGCTCCAAGGCATTCTGGTCTATGGCGGAAAACAAACGTCTGGCCAAGGCATGGGCTATAGTAATGAGTAGCGGCGACAGCATGCTACGCGACAACCTTTGGGAGTGGCCACGCTTCAAGAGTGGCAACAACAGTAGCAACTTCACCTTCGCCAACAATCCCGAGGGCTGCTTTGACTATTGGGCCAAACGTGCCGGAGAGGCACGTGACTATGAGGGTATCTATGACATAGGTATGCGTGGACTGCAAGATGTGGCGTTATTAGGTTACGAAGGTCAGGAAGCGCAGTTGGCTGGTCTGAAGGATATCATAGAATGTCAGCGTAAGATTATCACAGACTCCCTGGGTGGCGACCCAACAAAGGTTCCGCAGATATACATTCCTTACAAGGAGGCACTGACACTCTACAATGCAGGACTGAAGATTCCTGATGATGTCACTCTCTGCTGGGTGGATGACAACTACGCTTATATCCGTCAGCTTCCTACAGCAACCGAACAGAAACGCAGTGGTGGCAATGGTATTTACTATCATCTTTCTTATTTGGGCAATCCCTGTTCCTACATCTGGCTGAGCACCATCTCACCTTCGCTGATAAGCTACGAACTATGCAAAGCCTACGAGAATGGCATGCAACGCTTCTGGATGATTAACGTAGGCGACATAAAGCCAGCCGAGGTAGAGTTTGAGTTCTGTATGGAGCTGGCATGGAACGTCAAGAGCTGGACACCCGAGAATGCCTGGAAGTTCAGTCGTTGGTGGGCAGCCAAGACCTTTGGCGAGGATTTGGCTGATGAGTTGGCCGATATACGCCTGGAGCATTACCGACTGGCTGCACAGAGCAAACCCGAGACAGTACGCGAAGTAGTCTTCACACACGAGGAGATGAAACAGCGTATTCTCGACTATCAGAATCTGGCCCGTAG
The DNA here is from genome assembly GCA_017619585.1 of Bacteroidaceae bacterium. The sequence goes on along the minus strand of JAFZSA010000034.1, from coordinate 155,412 downwards.
GGTGCAGAATCTGGAAGCCAGTATCCCCACCCGTTTGAAGGACGCTTATTTCGAACTTTTCACCTACCCCATTGTGGCAACAGCTGATATGAATATCAAGCTCTTGGGCGCCAACCTGAGCTTCTGGTATGCCGGCATGGGCGACCGTTTGAACAGCACGCAATATGCGGCTCTCTCTCGTACCAGTTACGATAACATCGTCTATCTGACAGACTACTTCAACAACACACTGGCAGGCGGAAAATGGAACGGCATCATGAGTATGCGTCCCAATGCCAGCATGACCAGTCAGTTCGGTCCCGTATATGCCGCAACATCCAGTGAGGTTAACGAGGTGAAAGGCGAGATGTTCACTGATGATATGACACTCATTGCCGCATCTGATTTTACCAACAGCCGAGGCAACTGGCAATTGCTGCAGAATTTAGGCGTCAGCGACAGCAGCATGACTGTCTGGCCCATAGACTACACAAAATACACAACCACAACAGCTCGCAGCAAGGGACCGTACCTGGAGTATAGCGTACCCATGAAAAAAGGTTCCTACCAGATTGTCGTGCGCTGCCTTCCTACATTCCCCATCACCACCAGTAATGATCTGGTAGTTGGAATGGCCATGGGCACAGGTTCCGTAACAACAGCCAGCATCAAGTGCAGTGCTGAGACAAACAGATGGAGTGACAATGTGATGTACGGCTACTCTGAGGCACGCTTCACATATAAGGCTACAACCGAGAAAAACTACCAGTTACGCATCTATGCCATGAATCCCGCTATTGTGGTCAGTCAGATTATGTATCGCCAGATGGATGCAGAGGAAGATGACAACCTTGCCCCCCAACTGATGGTGAACCCCGACTTCGAACAATACAAGAGCGGTAGCAGCGTACTTACCAACACCGATGGTTCTATCCGTCGTGGAGTCCCCTACGGATGGACTTTGAAGGGAACTCTCAACGGTAACTCCTACGGCATCAACAAAGACGAGTCTATCAAGGGTGACGACAGTAACCTCTGCTGGATTAAGTCGAAACCCATGCCAGAGGACTGCGAACTCTACCAGACCGTTCCTGCAGAAAAACTCACGCCGGGCATCTACGAGGTAGGCTGCTGGCTATGGGTACAGTCGGGCAAACGAGGATCTTGTCGTCTCTTTGCCAATGACCACGTGCAATACTATGCCTATAAGCATGATTACGACCAGATTCTGAAAGAAGACGAGGTGAATACCTTTGCAGGATACAAAGCCGGATACGAGACTCATACTATTATGCACCCTATGCGCGTAGTGCTGAAGATACAAGAAGGCGAGGATCTGCGTCTGGGCATCAAGACCAGTTGTATCAGCAATGCCGGAGCACAGACCGACGAGACTGGATGGTTCAAAGTTGACCATTTCACAATCCGCCGATTGGCAGACCTTCCCACAACAGACCCCGATTCATTAACTCAGGAGTTACTGGTGAATCCCGACTTCGAATATAAGGATGCCAACACCCTGGCGGAGGGTAAGAATGTATTGAACGCTGTTCCCTACGGATGGGAGATGTCCTACACAGGTAACTACACTATGACCACCTCAGGCATCTATGGCAAGGGAGATGGCATGCACGGACAGAACTACTGCGCCTTCACGCCCAGCGGTCTCCGACCCATCCCCGAGGATTTCTGCCTCTATCAGACCATACCTGCCAACAAGCTGAAGGCCAACACAACATACCGTGTGAGCTGCTTGTTCTGGAGCGAGAAAGGATTGGAAGGTCAAGGGCGTCTGTTTGCCAACAATCAAGTGCAATACTTCAGCACTCCCCGCACTTACCAGAACAACCTGACTGAAGGCGAGACATCTACCTTTGCATCATATACCGACGGCGTGGGCATCAATGCCTCTGCTATGCAGGAGCTGAGCGTATTGGTAACAGTAGCGGAGGGTGAAGACCTGACCCTTGGCATCCGCTCTGGTTGCAGGAAAAGCGATGGCAAGTTAGCTACCGGAACAGACCGTACAGGTAAGTTCCGCGTGGACTACTTCCGCATCGAAGAAGTGGAAACTAACAATGATGCCACAGACGCCATAGATAGGGTTCAAAATTCAAAAATCAAAATTCAAAATGATGCCGTTTACGATCTGTATGGCAGAAGAATGTTCAATGGTCAATCCTCAATGTTCAATGGTCAATCCTCAATGTTCAATGGCTTAAAGAAGGGTATCTACATCCTGAAGGGGAAAAAGTACATCATCCATTAACTATGAACAATTCAAAATACTTATTAACATACTAACCCAACAAATTAACAATGAAGACAAAACTACACCTATTGTTCCAATTAGCCTTTATGTGGCTAATAGGGACTAACGTCTTTGCACAGAATCTGCAAACAGACGAGAGCGGTGCGTATCTGATTGGCAGCAAGGCCGACCTTCAGGCATGGACCAAGGTCGCCGGCTACGAGAAGACGAATGTCAAGCTGACAGCAGACATTCCCGACTTGGACTTCAGAATGGCTACCGCAAGTGATTTTACCGGAACCCTTGACGGAGACGGACACACCATTACCGTCAATTACGACTTCCCCGGTGAGCAGGCAGCTATGTTTGTAAAGTTCAAGGGAAGTGTCAAAAACCTTATCGTAGATGGTAACATTAACGCTACGTACAAGAACTCTGCCGTCTTTGGTGGAACGGGATTTGGTACGTTCGAAAATGTAGTCGTTCTGGCCACCATCAAATCTAACTGTGGCGTCAACGCCTCTAATGGTGCCTTCATCGGCTACGTAAACGGCAGCACCAGCATCACCAACTGCGTATCAGCCATTAAGTTCACAGGCTCAGATGCCTACAATATGGCTTTCTGCGGTTGGGTAAATAGTGCAGGTTCTGTTGAGGCCCGTAACTGTATCTCTATCATGCAGACCGAGTTACCCAACGCATTCAGCTTCTGTAATCCTCAGTCCAAAGCTTCTACCATCAACTGCTTTGCATACGAACAGGATGGCGACGGTGGCAATGCCCCTACAGGTACCACCTACATCAATTCATCCGTCGTTGGCACTGGTGAACTTTGTTACATGCTGAACACTGGTGCCAACGGCACCGCTTTCTACCAAACCTTAGGCGAGGATGACTTCCCAGTTCCCTTCAGCACACACAAGGAGGTATATGGAAATGGCAACAAACGCTGTGACGGTACGGTTATTGAAGGTGAGCTTACCTACTCTAACGAGAACACTTCAAATACTCCCAAGCACAATGATGTGGACGGATGGTGTACCGTCTGTGGCAATCTGCTGCAAGACCACATCACCCCTGATGCCGACGGATTCCTACCTCTGGCTACAGCTGCTGATGTAAAGTGGTTTACAGCTATGGTCAACGAAGCTTATCTTACCACCATCAATGGTAAGCTAACTGCTGATATCGACTTTGGCGGTGTAGAAAATGCTCACACCCCCATTGGTCCCAATACCACCTACAAGTACAATGGTATCTTCGATGGCCAGGGACACCGCATCAAGAACATGATTCTCAATCTGCCTCAGAATGGCGTAGGTTTCTTCGGCTACGTACGCGGTGGAACCATCATCCGCAACCTTATCATCGATAAAAGCTGTGAAATCTGCGGAAACGCTCAGGTAGGCGGTATTATTGGTGGAATACAGACCAATGCCACAACACCTCTTACCGTTGAGAACTGTATAAATGAGGCAACCGTTATCGGCACAACCTCCGCCGGAGGTATTATTGGTGCAGGGCAGAGTGCATATCCCTCCATCAAACTTGTCAACTGTCTGAACACCGGTGAAATTACCGGTGCCCCCGCTACAGCATTCTGTTCATGGGTTAACATGGGCGGCAGTACCGTTATCAACTGTGTGAATACCGGAATCATCAACGGTATGGATAATGCTGGTGGTAAATTCGAATACTTCTGTAACCTTATCCGCTACGAGCCCGGTACACTTACCCTCACCAACTGTTTCGATGTCAGTGGTATGGAAGAATTCGGCCAGGGCGTCTATGAAGACTGGACAACAGAAAAGCCCGTTGAAGAAGGCGAGCTCTGCTATCTGCTGAACGGTGACCAGTCAGCTATCTCCTGGTATCAGAAACTGGGAACCGATGCTGTACCCGTACCTTATTATATTGAGGGTGGCAAGGTATTTGCCAATGGTGAGCTCAGTTGCGATGGAACTCCTTTGGGTTCTGTTGTATATAGCAACACCGATGGCGGAAGTCTGCCTCCTCACGAGTTTGAAGATGGTTTCTGTATTAACTGTGACGCACCTCAGATGGACTATGCCGAAGTCGTTGATGGCTTCCACTGCATAGATACCGACTCTAAGCTATATTGGCTATCACGTATGGTAAATGAGAAGAACTGCGGAAACTGGGATGTGCGTCTTACAGCCGATATTGATATGGAACTGTACTCAGATCTGTTCAGCCCTATCGGAAGTTCTGGTGCCAGATATTCTGGTCACTTTGACGGACAGGGACACAAAATCAGCAACCTGCACGTCAATGGTACAAGCTACACAGGATTCTTCGGACAGCCTGGTAACGGAGCTGTTATAGAGAACCTGCTACTCGACGAGACCTGCTCCATCAACGCTGCCGGTGAGTGCGCAGCCTTGGTGGGCGGTACCAACCAGATGAGCGGTAGCGTAACATTACGCAATCTGGGTAACATGGGTAACGTATATGCCACCGGAAAACAGGCAGCCGGTATCTTTGGCGGTAACTCCGGTAGTAAAACATCCCTTGTCATAGAGAACTGTTTCTCTAGTGGTATCATTGAAGGCTCTACCGAATGTGCCGCCATTGCAGGATGGGCAGGAAGCAATAGCCCACGCGTATCCAACTGCTGGTCTTGTGCTGAAGTCTCAGGTAATGACCGTGCAGACATGTGGCTTGTACGTCATGGCAACGGTATCTTCTCTAATATCTATGCTACACAGGGCGAGCAGGGTTTCATCATAGAAGACTCTGAAATCATTGAGTCAGGCGAACTCTGCTACAAGCTCAACGGCGACCAGTCCTCTATCACATGGTTCCAGAATCTGGATAACGAGAATGAGGCCGACAGCAAGCCCCTTCCATTTGCCAACGGACACGGTGTGGTATATCCCAAGGGAAAGATGTTGTGCGACGGCACTGTAGATCCTTCCTCAGTCACATACTCCAACAACAAGGAGGTCATTATACCCGACCATGAGTTCAGTCACGGCTTCTGTACCGTCTGCGGTCAGGAAGACATGAATTATGATGGATTTGTCAAGGGCATCAAGAACCCCGACTTCAACACAGATAACTATGGTTGGGAAGGTACTGCCTTTAACGTAACAGAAGGTCTGGCAGAGCATACCAACAAGACTTTCGATACATGGCAGCGTATAGCCGGACTTCAGCCTGGTGTTTACCGTTTGCGTGTTCAGGGTTATAGTCGTTCCGCTGCGCTCAACAACGAGGAAGTTTACGGTACCCCTGATAACTTCCTGGATTTGAATCGCAACACCTATGTCTATGCCGAGACGGGCGGTCTGCGTACCGGAATCCGACTGAAAGACATCACTGCAGAAGCTTTGGAATATAAGTTGAACGACGGTCAGGGCGAGACACTTCTCTCCAACGACACCTACGTTCCATCAAATGCTGTGGGTACTGCCAAGTATTTCAGCAAAGGCAAGTACTGGAACTACCTCTACTTTGCTGTCGAATCAGATACTATTACCATTGGTTTCAGTAACCAGATCCATAATGCAAACTGCCATTCTGCTATTGACCGTATGCGCTTAGAATACATAGGTAATGATGCTGAGTCATATGCCCTCATAGCACAGCAGATTGCAGAAGATGCTCAGGAGGTACAAGGCCTGGAGAGCCAGACAACCCTCATGGAGGAATATGAGGAGGCAATTGAAGGTGCAGAGGACCTTACAGACAAGGATCAGATTCTGGCTGCTGCCGACAAGGCTGTCCGCCTGCCCGATATGATTAAGCTCTGCGCTCCTGTCTATCAGGCATATTATGCTGCCATAGCTGATATCAATACATACTGGGAGGAGAACAACGACAAGCTACAAGGCGAAGAGGCCGACCAACTGGAGACATATCTGACAGAAGAGGCCGATCCGTCTGACCAGTTCCCCAACGGTACCTATCTCTACATCAAGGAGAATCGTCTTTTGGGCATTCAGGAATTGCAGGACGAAATGCAGTTTGCCCGCACCCTATTGGCAAAGGCTCTATCAGCCAGCCATACAGAAGGCATGGATGTTACATCATTCATCGAGAACCCCAAGTTCAACGAAGGAAACTGGAAGGGTTGGACCGTACAACTGGATAATGAGCAGAACGGCAACATCGTTGATAATGCCGGATTCACAGACGTCTTCCCCGTGGCAGCTGGCTACAACTCTACCTTCGTGGTTGAGCAACAGATTACAGGTATCCCCAATGGTATCTATGAGCTAAGAGCCAATGCCTACCATCGTCCCGGTGCTGCCAGAGAAGGTATATATGATGGCACCGATGCTATCCCCGCCAAACTTTTCCTGAACAACTATAATACGCCTATCATGAGTGTATATGCCGATCCATTGGAAAAAGAAAATGCCGTCAACGGAGAGAACTGCCGCTATGACAGCACCAGCGACCCCGACGCACCACACAATGGAGAGGAAACAGGTAGCACGGATGTCTTTATAGACGGATTCGGATACTTCCCCGACAACACTTACACTGCCAGCTTTGCCTTCAACGGCAATCGTTACAAACAGAGCGTATTTGCTATTGTTACTGACGGTACGCTGAGACTGGGTGTCAGAAACGATGCAACTCCCTGGCGCAACAAGAACCATACCGTATGGGGCGGATTCCAGCTTATCTATCAGGGAGAAAGCCAACAGGCTATCAACGATATGATGGAACAGTACGAGGCCAGACTCGAGTTACTGGAGATTCAGCGAGATGACCAGGATCGATTCATGAGTACGTCTCACATCGACAACATCCGTAAATATATTGGTCAGGTTCGTACTAATAACGATGCAAGTAAGCAGTTTGAACTCATCAGCCTTATCAATGATGAATTCAATGCTATAGAGCCTAGCATAGAGTTGTACAAGCAGCTTGACGATCTGTGTCAGTTCGCCGGCGATATGGCCGAAGGATTAAAGGAAGGAGAGTTGGAAGAGTACTTAACAGATGTCTACAACGAGCTCTCTAGTATTATTGTTCTTGGCAGTCTCACTGACCAGCAGGTAACAGAGAAGATTGAAACTCTCATGAAGGATCCTAATATTGGAGGTGTCATCTACGTACAGGGCGACCTTTACGATGAAAATTCCGAGAATAACGAATGGGATTACAACACCATGTGTGGCCTGTATCCCCTCCGCCAGAATGCTGATGGCAAATGGGTAGGATCTGTTACCCTACAGGATCGCAGTCGACGCATCCAGGGATACCAGCGTGCAGGCTTCTACTTCCGTCGTATCAATACCGTTTACAAGTGTAACGATGCCAACCGCAACTTCGTAACACCTGCCATCCATACCTTCGGCATACAGGAGGGCGGTACTGACCTACAGGCACTGAACGGTACATATGATATAGTATTGGATCTGGAAAACGGTACTGTGGACTGCAAGCTGCAGGATCGTTACAACTGGGATAATCAGGTATATGTAACAGGTACCCTGACTGACCGCAGCGGTGCAACAGCACGCTGGAAGAACACTGAGCAGTGGCCATTGCAACATGTAGGAAACGGTAAGTATGTAGGCACCGTGGACATGGTTCTGGATAATGCCAACTCATTCTGCTCATTCGGCATCATGGCATGTCGTAGCACAGAGGATATGGTTAACTACAGCACCACAACTCGTACCAGCTGGACCGAGGCCCGATACGGAAGCAGCGAGCAGTATTTGCAGATTGAGAGCGGACAGAAGGTTGACAGTCTTGTTCGTGGACTGGACCGCACATGGCGCATCTCACCTGCCGGCAAGTACCTCATAGAGTTTGACATGAACAATGCCACCATGAAGGCTACCCTGCTTCAGACCAAGGGTCGTGGTACAGAGACAGATCCCTATCAGATTGCTACTACAGAAGATTTGCAGAGCATGCAGAACAGACTGGTAGACGGACAGACCACTTACTTCAAGCTCATGGATGACATCAGCATGACAGGCAAGGGATGGTGGCCACTTAATGCCAACTTCTTTGGTAACAGCTTCTCTGAGGGTTATGGCAAGCGTGTCAGCCTGGATGGTAACAAGCACATCATCAAGAACGTTACCGTTGCTGCAAACGCAGATAACACAGACGAGACAGGCTTCTTCGGTACACTGGTTGGTAGCGTTCAGAACCTGGGTCTCTGGAACATCACTGTAGAGGGTGGCAGTACCGCTTCCGTAGGTGGTCTGGCCGGTCGTACGGGTGATGCAGAGGCTGAAGATGCACCTACCACAACTATCAATGGTGTATATGTCAGCGGTACGATTAATGCAGGAGAGGAAACTGCCGGAGCACTTATCGGTACCGTAATGTCAACAACCACTATTCAGGACAGCTACACATGTGCAGAAGTCTTAGGCAATGGTACAATAGGCGACATGATTGGCACTGTCGAAGGAGAATACAACTTCCAGACAAGCTACTCAGCTGGTAAGGCCAATGGCAGTCAGGCTAACAGCTTGATTGGCGGCGGTGCTATCCTGAAGATTAGCTATCCCTTCTATGACGGTACCAACCAGCAGGAGATCTGCAGCACCGTTAGCAAATGGGAAGGCTGGAACAGCAATGGAACCATCGGCAACGGATGGCCTATCCTGAACTGGCAGGTTGAGCGTGGCGACTACGTCCTGTTCTGTGGCTACGTGAACGACGAGTTAGTCGGAATCGGTGAAATTGACAATTCACAACCCACAGTTCAAAATGATGGAATCTACGATCTCAGCGGCCGCAAGGTCAACAGAGTTCAGAAGGGTCTCTACATTGTGAATGGAACAAAGGTTGCGATTAAGTGAGCGAAGTGAAAGCTCGCTATCACTTCCGAACGTGAGCAAGCTCGAACAGAGTTCAAGGTTGCGTTTAAGTGAGCGAAGTGAAGGTTTATATAAAAAAAGGGGTCGGTTATTTTCCGACTCCTTTTTTTACTTACCTAACGGATAATCTTTTTACCTCTATGGATATAGACGCCTTTTTTTAGTTGAGGCACCTTACGACCTGCGAGGTCGTATATCTCATCATTTTGAATTTCGAATTTTGAATTTTGAATTTCTATAACTTCATCCTCAGTATCCGTGATGCCAAAACAAGCATCTATCAGTCGAAAACGGTTTTGGTACCACTCATTTATAAAGGATACCTCATGGGACAAATCCAACACATACACGGGACGTAAGTCCTGTTTCTCGTAATAGTCCACCATACGCTGCCATGCTCCACTACTAAGGAAAAGGTCGCGATAGCGCTCCAACTTTTCGCGTATAGAGGACGGAGAGAATGCTCCCCTTCTGGCTTCTATCCATCGTTGTTTAAGAATAGCCAGATACTCTTCATCTGCGCAAATGGGGCCATAAGGGTAAGGCGCGTTATTAAATATCGGGTCCAAAGGCCAATCTACATAATTACCGTCGTAACATTCGCCTTCATAATGGCCACCAAAACTTGTATCCAGATCCCATGGGGTTATAACAAACTTACGTCGGTCAGATTCCGTAGGGTCAGAGGCATTGATATCTTTATTGATATTGCGAATGCTGAAGTATCTGTTCTTGTTTCCCCAGTTGTCACTGATGCTAAGCGCCATAACAAGAATCTGATAGTCCGCCAAGTTCTGAAGATAGAAATAACGCTTGACATAGTCGCTTTTATAGCCATTCAGTATAGCATCCCGTAAAGGTTGCCAGACCTTAGCACTTCCATACTCCTCGGGATAAGACAACTCCCAGGCATTATGCCATTCTACAACACAGGTTGCGGAGTCTTCACTGTAACAGGGTTCATTCTGGTTCAGGATATTCTGCGTACCACTTTTGTACAGTACGCCTCTTACCAGAGCACCTCCATCAGGTTGTTCCTGGAATTTCTTCAGATTAAGGAGTTTACGGTTAATGCGGTCCGTAAGACAGTAAATACCACGGTATTGGTCATTGATATATAATTCTATGAACCTGCCCTCTGTTCCGTTGCGCCCATCAAACTCGGTGTCATACGGCAGACGCGAGAATTCGTTCCATATATCAAAGGCTATACGGTTACGCATGCAGATGCGGTCTACGGCCATAGCATCCAGAATCCACGATGAACAGGAACGCATGCCCAGCAGTGCCGAATCCGCCTCCTCTGTATAATCCTCCGAACGGAGCTTCATATTGAGCGAGGGCTTCATCAGATATTTCCTGACCGTAGCTCCTCTGGTACGGAATTTGGCTGGCAACCGGACAACAGAGTCATCCGTATCTGTAAGTTGCATGGTACCATTACAATAGTCCATATCAGGAAGAATCTCTCCCTCAAAATAGACTCTCAGAACAGGTAATTTAGTTGGTTGTGGTTTACAGCATAAAGGGTAATAGCAAGCAAGCAAAAGAAAAAGGAATATACGCATAAATCATAGTAATAAGAAATAAATTGTAACTGAGGGAATAGCCAGAAGGCTACTGTCGAACCGGTCCAGAAGTCCTCCATGCCCGGGAAGGATGTGACTGCTGTCTTTAATGTCGAGCTGGCGTTTCAGATGACTCTCAACCAGGTCCCCAAAGGTTCCGGAGACAACCACTACAGCAGCAAAGCCTAACCACTGCAACAAGCTTAGAGTGCCAGGCTGAAAATGCCAAATAGCTACACTGGCCAGCAGAGTAAAGAGACAGCCGCCCGTACTGCCCACCCATGTCTTCTTAGGCGACACACTGGGGAACAGCTTCCAAGGGAAGAATTTGTGTAATGTAAGACCGGAAAGGTATGCAAAGGTATCGTTCACCCAAAGGAAAACAAACAGGGCAAGCGGATAAATCCATGTATAGACCATTTTACCTGCCATCTCATCCCTGCTGATACTAAGCAGAGGAAGCAAAGCAAAGGGTAAGGCAACATAAAGCTGAGAGGCCAGGGCAAGACTCCAGTTACGGATGGAATCCTGACTATGCCTGTACAATTCGCTAACCATTATATATAATAGGAGCAATGCCCAAAGGGCTATTATACGGGGAGCCGAGATGCTGCCAATGCAGAACAGCCAGACAGCAGCTACCAGGATAAAGCCTGCCAATGCATTGATAGCACGGGGCATGCTGGCTCCTGCATGATTGTTCATAACAGTGCCGAACTCCAAGAGAGTGGCAGCTGCAACAAGACCAAAGAAGAAAAATGCAGTTACAGGACTATATATAGTACTTCCAGCCAATAATACCACATATACTAGACCGGTAAGGGTACGAGTTACAAGGTTTTTCATTTATTATTGAACATTTTCAGCCCCACCCCATCCCTCCCCGAAGGAGAGGGAGAATAGGTTAGAGGTTAGCGGTTAGAGATTTTTGAATTTTGAATCTTTGAATTTTGAATAAAACTTTTTCTCTTCCCCTTCCCTTTGGGAGGGGTTAGGGGTAGGCTCCTCTTCTTCGTTCAGCAGCTCATCTGTACGGCTGCTCCAGGGACGGGGACCGAAGATACGCTCTACATCCTCTGCAAAGATAACTTCGCGCTCTACCAAGAGCTGAGCCAACTGAGCATGACCCTCGGTATGCTGACTCAGGATATCCTTGGCACGCTGGTACTGTTGGGCTATCATCTTCTGCGTCTCCTGATCTATCAACTGAGCCGTAGCCTCGCTATAGGGACGCTGGAAGCTATACTCCTGATTATTGTAATAGCAGATATTGGGCAATTCATCAGCCATACCCATATAGGCTATCATACTGTATGCCTGCTTGGTAACGCGTTCCAAGTCGTTCATAGCACCACTGCTGATGTGGCCAGTAAAGAGCTCCTCGGCAGCACGACCGCCAAGGGTGGCACACATCTCATCAAGCATCTGCTCGCGTGTTGTTATCTGACGCTCCTCGGGCAGATACCAGGCAGCACCAAGGGCACGGCCACGGGGAACAATGGTAACCTTCACAAGGGGATTAGCATACTGCAGCAACCAGCTGATGGTGGCATGACCAGCCTCGTGGAGAGCTATAGTGCGCTTCTCCTCTGCTGTCATCACCTTGGTCTTCTTCTCCAAACCACCTATGATACGGTCAACGGCAGCCAGGAAGTCGTCCTTACCCACAGCAGTCTTGCTGTTACGGGCAGCAATCAGGGCAGCCTCGTTGCAGACATTGGCTATGTCAGCTCCGCTGAAACCGGGGGTCTGACGGGCCAGGAAGTCTATATCAACAGTATCATCGGTCTTCACAGGACGAAGATGAACCTGAAAGATTTCCTTTCTTTCGTTCACATCAGGCAGGTCAACGTGGATCTGACGGTCGAAACGACCAGCACGCAACAGAGCCTTGTCCAGAATGTCGGCACGGTTAGTAGCAGCCAGAATGATAACACCGCTGTTGGTACCAAAGCCGTCCATCTCGGTAAGCAACTGGTTCAGCGTGCTCTCACGCTCATCATTGGCGCCCATCTGCATGCCCCTGCTACGGGCACGGCCAACGGCATCTATCTCGTCGATGAAGATGATACAGGGAGCCTTCTCCTTTGCCTGACGGAAAAGGTCACGAACACGACTGGCACCAACGCCCACGAACATCTCTACAAAGTCACTACCCGACATAGAGAAGAATGGAACATCTGCCTCACCGGCTACCGCCTTTGCCAACAGGGTCTTACCTGTTCCCGGAGGACCTACCAACAGAGCGCCCTTGGGTATCTTACCACCCAGTTCCGTATATTTGTCAGGGTTCTTCAGGAACTCAACAATCTCCTGTACCTCCTGCTTGGCACCTGCCTGTCCGGCAACATCCTTAAAGGTTACCTTGCTAGCCTCATCCTTGTCAACCAGCTGGGCACGACTGCGACCCACATTGAAGATACCCATGGGACCACCACCGCTGCTGCTTCCACCACCGCCACCCATGCGGCGCATGATGAATATCCAAAAGAGGGCGATTAGAATCAGAGGACCAAAGCTCCAGAAGAAGTTAGAGATGGCATCGCTGCCATTCTCATATTTCACATCTCCACTGAAATGTCCTGCCTCATGTTCCTGCTCCACAAAGTCCTCCAACTTGTCATTCGAAGGGTATTGTGCCTGCACAACACTTGTAGCACCTGGCTTTATCTTGGTAGTGGGGAACACATCACGTAAATGCTGAGGCTGAACATACATCACCAAGGTGCCCTCTTTCTTATTGACAACTATCTTACTGGCATAGCCGTTCCTGACGTACTCTTTGAACTGACTATAGGTGACCTCCTTAGAGCCACCGTCCATTAATGAGCCGGTACCGCCATTTACAATAAGGAATCCCAGCACCACGGCTATAAGAACGTAAAGCCATGTAAGGCTAAACTGGGGACGTTTGGGTTTCTGTTTGCTCATAGCTCTTACATTATATTAATCCAGATTAGGCACCTGAGTCAACTCTGCGTCGGCCCATAAATGCTCTATATCATAGAAGGCACGCTCCTCGGGCAGCAGAATGTGAACAATAACCTCTGCAAAGTCCATAGCCACCCATTGGGCATGCTGCAAACCGTCTATAGCAAGTGGCTTCTGCCCTGCCATTTCCAATGCCTTATCTCCCACGCTGCGTACCAATGCCTGTATCTGCGAGGGTGAACCACCCGTTGCAATAACAAAATACCTACAAATGGTGTCAGGTATCTCCGAGAGATCCACCACAACAATATTTCTACCTTTCTTATCCTGCATTCCCTGTACTATTGCTTCTACAAGGAGATTCTTTTCTTTCTTCAATTTATTTATCATTTTAATTGGTTGCAAAGGTACAGAGAGTTGGGCGATAATGCAAATTTTTTGTATTTTTTTGGCATAAAGTTTTGTCAGTTCAGAAAAAGTCCATACCTTTGCAGCGCAAAAGGGAAGCATCCCTCATTCATTGGGCTATGGTGTAATGGTAACACTGCAGATTCTGGTCCTGCCTTTCCTGGTTCGAGTCCGGGTAGCCCAACACAAAAGAGAGCATCACAATTGTGACGCTCTTTTTTTAGTTCATAATTCATAGTGCATAGTGCATAGTTCATAGTGCGTAGTTTTTCACCAACCGCTAACCGCTAACCACTAACCCCTAACCACTAAGGCTGCGATTGAGCGAGAGAAGAACGATGCTTGCATCAGTTCTTCCGAGCGTGAGCAGGCTCGAACGAAGTTCAACCGCTAACTAAACGCTTCCACTTCAGCCGAATAATGGCCGTAAATATACTCCACAACCATACGGCCGTACTTGCCTTGGGCAGGAAGAAGGGTGGAGATATAACCCATTGTCATACGCCAGTTTATCTCTATACAAGGACATATACCGCCTTGGCATAGCATCATATCAACCCCCACAGGTCCACGGTATTGGAACTTTTGCAGGTATTTCTCCCACCATTGGCGAATATCCACCAGCATCTGCGGATCAGCATACTGCATCAACCACTGCAGTTTCTGGCCCTCTGGGGCCACCCAGTTACCCAGATAGGCACCCCCTTCGTTGGTATAGAACAGACTCAGGCCTCGGTATTCCACCCCACCCTTGCCGTCGCACCAGAATTCCAGGGCAAAGTCAGACACTTTCTGCAACAGTCTCTCCACTACCACAGAGCCTTGTGCCTTTAGCGTATTCTTTATCCATCCCTTGGCATTAGGACTGCCACATAGCATCAAGCCCCTGCCACTACTGCTCCAAGGGGCCTTAAGCATAAACTCCTCCCCTTCTTTGGCAGTAGAGAGAAGAGCCTTTATCTCTTCTTCTGTCTTACAAAGATGAGATTCTCCCATCAGGGCATCACCTATCAGGCCATCCTTTCTACAAGCGGCCAAAGCCTCTACTGCTGTCTGTCGGTGCGATAGCCAGCGCAGTCGCTCCATCTCCTCGTCCGTTGGCAGGAACTCATCAGTCACACCAGCCTGACGCAACTGATGGATAAGGGCAGGACTCCAGCCCCAAGGGCATATCTCATCACCCGGCTTCAACGCCAGTTTATCCGTGCCGTTCCATACAAGATCGCCCTCCTCGGCCCACCAGTTGGGAAGCCAATAGAGTTCGTCACGCATCTGCCTGATGATAGCCGGGGGCGTATAGCCAGGGTTACCATCGGCAAGAGCCATATCATTCTCGGGATTGAAAATATAAACTTTCATGACGCGAAGATACATCTTTTATTTTGTAGAACGAAAAAAAAACCCTACTTTTGTGCCTATGATGACAATAGATTGCTTTATACCCTGGCAGAGCGACGAGCAAGTGGCCGCCACGCTGCAACAATTACAGAAAGAAGAACAGGTGGGAACCATCCATTTCCTACGCGAAGATGGCCCCGGAAACATAGAGACCCTACGTTGGATTGCTGGCAAAGCTACAGCACCCTACTTATTGCTGTACACCAAGTATGATACGCTGCAGTTAGGCTACTATGCCCTGACGCGTATGCTGACTATAGCCCAGGACAGCAACGCCCTGATGCTGTATGCTGATCACCACATAGCACTCCCCTCGGGGAGCGGGGAGGGGGTTTTAATTGACTGCCAGTTAGGCTCTGTACGCGATGATTTCCAAATGGGCTCACTCTTACTGATTCGCACATCAGCCCTCAAGGATTATATTGCCCAGGCAAAAGAGGTGAATTACCGCTTTGCCGCCTTGTATGACTTCCGTCTGTTTGTCAGCCGTACCATGCTGCCCGTTCATATCGATGAGTTCCTGTATACCGAGGTAGAGCAGGATACCCGCCTGAGCGGACAGAAGCAGTTCGACTACGTTGACCCTCGCAATCGCGACCGTCAGATAGAGATGGAACAGGCTTGTACCGCTCATCTGAAAGCCATTGGTGCTTATCTGGCACCTGAAACCTTCCAGGATATAGATTTCTCAGAGGGCGAGTTTGCCGTAGAGGCTTCTGTCATCATCCCCGTCCGTAACCGCGAGCGCACCATAGAAGATGCCATACGTTCAGCCCTCACACAGGAGACTTCGTTTCCCTTTAATGTCATCGTCATCGACAACCACTCCACCGATGGCACAACTGAAAAGATAAAGCAGATTGGCAAATCACTCCCCCAAGGGGGAGACGGAGGGGGCCACCTTATTCATATCATTCCCGAACGCAACGATTTGGGCATCGGTGGCTGTTGGAACACAGCCGTGCATCACCCACAGGTGGGACGCTTTGTAGTACAGTTGGATAGCGACGACCTATACAGTTCACCCAACACCCTACAAGAGATAGTAGATGCTTTCCGTGAGCAACAAGCTGCCATGGTCATTGGCTCCTATCGTATGTGCGACTTCCAGCTGAACACCTTGCCACCAGGCCTCATCGACCATAAGGAATGGACACCCGACAACGGGCGCAACAATGCCCTGCGTATCAACGGACTGGGTGCACCACGTGCTTTCTATACCCCAGTGCTGAGGGAACTGCAGATTCCCAACACCAGTTATGGCGAGGACTATGCCCTGGGACTTATGATAAGCCGTCGCTACCACATAGGTCGCATCTACCACGAGGTCTATCTCTGTCGCAGATGGGAAGGCAATAGCGATGCTGCCCTGAGTCAGGAAAAGATCAACAAGAACAATACCTACAAGGATCATCTGCGTACCTTGGAGATTCTGGCCCGCCAGCAACTGAACAAAAGCAGGGAACAGGTTCCCCAACCTGCAGAGGTAGAAGCATTCTTCCAAAGCGAAAAAAAAAAATGGTCTGATGCCGCCACTCGCTACGAGGCCCTAAAAGAAGTGCAAACGAAAACACTCCCCCAAAGGGGGAGCTGGGAGGGGGCCGCTCAATGGAACCCAGCCCGCATGGTCAGCACAGGCGCTAATATCAGCAAGCAGGCAATAGAGAAACGTCCCTGCTTCCTGTGCGACAGCAACCGACCTGCCGAGCAGCATGCCCTACCCGTATTGGGACAGTACCAACTCTTGGTGAATCCCTTCCCCATCCTGCCCAAGCATTTCACCATCCCTGCCCGCAAGCATACCCCACAACTTATAAAGGGTCGCTTCCAGGACCTGTTCAAGATAGCCCAGCAGATGCCTGACTATATGATATTCTACAACGGTCCTCTGTGCGGAGCCTCCTGTCCCGACCACATGCACCTGCAAGCTGGGAGTCGTGGCATTGCCCCGTTGGAGCGCGACTGGAAAAGCATATACGAACCTGCCCTGAAGCCCTTAGCCGAAGGTATCTCCCTACTGACAAATTATCCCTGTCCTGTTTTGGTGATACGCACAGCAGAGGCATCAGAAGCCGAAGAACGATTCCTACGTATCTATAATGCCCTGCCCATGCATGAGGGCGAGGCTGAGCCCCGTATGAATATTGTCTGCTGGCAGCAAGACGAAGAGGTTGTAACCCTTGTCTTCCCACGTGCCAAGCACCGTCCTGCCTGTTATACCGCCCAGGGCGAAGACCAACTACTCATAAGCCCCGGAGCACTGGACATGTGCGGTCTGTTGATTACTCCCAGAGAGCAGGACTTCAGGAAGCTTACCCCCGAGCTAGCCGCAGCCATCCTACAGGAAGTTTCGCTTAAGACCCCTCTCCGCCTCCCCCGAGGGGGAGAGTCCCGCTAACCCCTAACCGCTAACCGCTCAACTATGTCAACAGAGCCCACCATAACCGTAGGAATACTTTCAGCCCCAGAGGTCCGCTTCCGTCTGGATACACCTTATTATATAGATGGTATGTCTGTAGAAGGCGAACAGACAGCCGTTGCCCAACCCAATGGCATCTTATGGCAAGGAAAGTTGTATAAGAAAATAAGCCTCTCCCCAACAGAAAAAACAGTACTCCCCTCGGGGAGCAGAGAGGGGGTTTTTCATCTTTATGGTGTAACCATAGGCAAGCAATTCCATTGGGAGCGCCAGCAGGTACAGGTTTTTACCGGCACACTACATCTCATACAACAGGGAGGACAGATTGTAGTCATCAACGAACTGCCGCTAGAGGATTATCTGGTCAGCGTTATCAGCAGCGAGATGAAGAGCACCTGCTCACTGCAATTCCTGAAAGTATCAGCCGTAATCAGTCGCAGCTGGCTCTTAGCCCAGCTCAGGCAGAAGAAAGACAAAACACCCTCATTCATCCAGACCGATGATGAGATCATCCGCTGGTGGGACTGCGAGGACCACGACCTCTTTGATGTCTGTGCCGATGATCATTGTCAACGCTATCAGGGAATCACCCAGGCCAGCAACCCTAATGTCCGTCAGGCTGTTAGCGAGACACGCGGACAGGTACTGATGGGCGATGGGGAGATCTGCGATGCCCGCTTTGGCAAATGCTGTGGTGGTCAGACCAACGAGTTCCAGTACTGCTGGCAGAACATCCGCAAGTCGTACCTCACCAGCGTTACGGATCCGTTCTGCAACACTTCCGACAGAGAGGTGCTTTCACAAGTACTGAACGACTATGATCTGGAGACCATGAACTTCTACCGTTGGGAGGTCCGTTTCACCCAGCAGCAACTCAGGCAGTTGATAGAACGTAACCTGGGCATGAAGTTCGGCGACATCCTACGCCTGGAGCCTTTAGAGGCTGGTCCAGCCGGACATATCAGTCGTCTGCGCATAGTAGGTTCCCAGCGTACCTATATAATAGGTAAGGAACTGATGATACGCAAGACGCTCAGCACCTCTCATTTGCTCAGTAGCGCCTTCACCGTCAGCTTGGAAGACCTGCAGAATGGTGTTCCCCAAACCATTGTGTTAAACGGTAAGGGCTGGGGACATGGTGTAGGCATGTGTCAGATAGGCGCTGCCGTTATGGGACACCAAGGCTATTCCTATCAAGACATCCTCACTCACTACTACCCAGGCGCAACCATCCATCAGCTTTATTAACAAGACCCTCTCGCCTACAAAATCGATTAGAGGATTTATATAAATCTCACGCAGAAAGCGCAGATATTCGCAGAAATATTGCTTGCATTTGATGCTATGTCTCTCTGGCGAAAGCCTTTGACGCCTTATTTCCTGTATGAGCTTATAAGAACAAGCTCTTAACGCTCATACCGCAAATAACCCATCACCCCATCCATAATGGGGTAAGCATCATACACAACCAATTGGAATTATATCTATCCTGCCATTTGTGTAGCTAAAGTCTAAGGCCTAGAGCCCAAAGTCTAAGAAGAGGGAGGTTTTTTAGGGTTGGCAGATTCATGACAATGACTGGTGATGGGATTTAGGATTGGACGATAAAAGCTGGCTTTTATAAGTACAAGCATAAAGCACAGCACATAAGGGATTACATAGTAATACCTGCCCAACCCTTAAAAACAAATGCGGATGGAAGTATTTCTGCGCTTTCTGCGATATCTGCGTGAGATTATATTTATTCTCTAGTATGCCATTTGGCCATGGCTAATCAACACCATTAGCTATGCGGTAGATGTTCTTAAGAATGTTATCTGTATTGAAATTAACAAGGATTCCAACCTTCTTGTCTAATAGTCTAAGGTAAGTGAGAAGTTGTTTAGCAAACACCTTCTTCATCTCATCAACAGATTTCAGTTCAACGATGATCCCGTTTTCAACAAGAAGGTCTAATCGTAATTCCGTCTTTAGTACATTACCCTTGTAAAGGATAGGGACCTGTTTTTGTCTTTCTACCCTGAGACCTCTCTGTTCCAGTTCAAGAACAAGGGCTTCTTCGTAAACTGATTCTAATAGTCCTGGACCAAGGGTCTTGTAGACATCATATATAGCGCCTCTTATCTGATATGTTATTTCATTATCGGTCATTTGTATCTAATTATTCTTGTGGATATCTTATACTCCAAAAGAACGGAATGATGACAAACTTTATTGTTTATCTCACGCAGAAAGCGCAGATATTCGCAGAAATTATTCTCTGATGAGAGATTAGCACTTTGTGCTTCTGTCATTAAATTGGATTGTTCCTGATTGTAAACAAGCTTACATCTGCCACATTCCAATCCACTGACCGTCTTTCAGACTCCATCTCTCATCAGAGAAACTAACATCTTCCCTTTGGACTTTAGTTATTATGTGGAGATAAGCCTAATTGGTTGTGTTTGATGCCATCCCCAGCATGGATGGGGTGATGGTTTTTTTGCAGTATGAGCGTTAAGAGCTTGATCTTATAAGCTCATATAGTAAATAAAGCATCAAGGACTCTCGACAGAGAGGAATGGCATCAAACACAAGCAATTCCATTCTGCGAATATCTGCGTTTTCTGCGTGACATTAAAACCACAAAAAAGGCGGAACGTTTTTACGCTCCGCCCATAGTCAAGTATTCTTTGTTTTACCTAACAACAAGCTTCTTACCGTTTACAATATTGATACCCTTCTGCAACTTGCTGATACGCTGACCAGCCATATTATAAATGGAAGTCTGGTTGTCGTTGACGTTAACGTTGACGCTTTCAATAGCAGTCTCATCATCAAAGTCACCAACAAACTCCTTAGTGTTATTTGAGGCAACAGAGAACTCCCAGCGATAGTCGGGCACACCCATTACATAACCGGCAACGGGATTGCTGCCTGTGCTCTTCACTGACCAATAGGTATTGGCAGCATAGAGGTTCCAGTTACCACCCGTAGCAGGAGCATTAGTAGCGCGGATAGCATACTTGCCGTTGGTATTCTGCAACAGAATCTGGCTATCCCAGATACGGTTCCAGTCATAACCGCAGATGGGAACCAGGTTGTTGTTAGAGGCAAAGGTTCCGTTGCCGCCTGTGTTCTGGTTGGGGTTGGTAAAGTGGTAGTTGGTATTTCCAACAGTAAACTCAAAGAAGAAAGAATCTCCATACTCGCCGCCATTGCTGTTACCCACCTTAGCAGTGAATCTTCCAGCATCGCTCTTGGTGCTGGTCAGTGTACCGCTGGTGGTCACATAGTACTTGGTACCATTGATGGTAGTATAGATATTATAGGCTGTACCAATGTTCAGGGTAGGCAGAGCACGGAAGTAAGGCTTGTTGGGACCTTCCTTGTAGTTCTGGTTGATAAGGGCATTTGTCAGAGCCTGCCCCTTGGTATTGTAGCTGGCAGAATTGTCCACGCCTCCGTAGTCCATTACCACGATACCAGCAGAACCTGTGTGATTGCTCAGATAGTTGATGACAACAGGGTTCTGTGTCTGTGCATTCTCGCGGTAACCGTCGCTGGTTACAATGCCGAGCCATGTCTTAGAGTAACCAGAGGTATGGTTGATGACCCATATCTTGGCATCCTTATTCTCTGTGCAAGAGAACTGCAGCATGCGCTGGATGCTGGCAGTCTTGACAGCAGGAGCACCACTGGCAGATACGTTGTAGAAGTCCTGAATATAAACTGGGCACTCATTACCGATACCCTTTAATTTTCCGCCCTTCTGCTGACTGAAGTCGGAACTGCTGCCCCATCCCGTCAGGAAAGCACCAATGGGATTGGTATCGTATGTATCACGGCAGAGTACAATCAGCTTATGACGTACATCACCCATCTTCAACTTGGGGTTGAAGTTGATGGTATGACTGTTGGCAGGGCTGCTGCTCAGTTTACTCTTAACCAAATTGTTCCAGTTTCCGCTTCCGCTGTCGCCCTCTGATTCATGACGGATAATAACAATAGCCGTCTCTGAAGGATGCTGATCCAGCAAACCGCAAAGTGTGCTGATAGCAGAAGAGAACATCAGGGTGGTGTTCACATAACCGTGACAGATACGCAGGTCACCGTCATCAACGGCAGGACGGAGGTCAAAGCAGCGGATACCGCTGTTCCACATCTCTGTCAGAGTCTTGCTCTGCGTGCGTGCAAACTCCTCGCCAATTACGCTGTGCCAGGTAGTAAAGCCATGACCCGTACCGGCATCATGAACACCAGGGATAGACATCTGGCTTACAAACGTATTGTCGGGCACGTTGCTCATCCAGGAACTGTTCTGTGCAAACAAGTTACTACTTGCCATAGTGCATAAGAATGCCGTGGCAAACAATTTTCTCAGATTTCTCATCTTACTGCTCATAGCAGGACGATGAATAGAAGTAAAAATCGCTTCCATTGTTTAGATTAGTTTAAGTTAATAAAAAAGTTCTAATGGCGAAATGTGTGTTTTCGCGTTGCAAATATAAATAATAATGGGAAACGACAACAAAAAATAAATGAAAAAAATCAGCCTTTCCATAAAATTATGCTAAAATTACAAAAATAATATCATACAAAATTAAATTCTTGATAATTATATACAATAAAAGATTCCATTACCGCTATCCGTTGAAAGTTGAAATCTTTTTTCATTGAACATTGAACATTGAACATTGACGCTGCGCGTCGAGACTGCTACCGTTCGGCAATAACCAAGCGAGCTTGTTATTGCTCTCACTTAATCGCAGCCTTGAACATTGACGCTGCGCGTCGAGACTGCTACCGTTCGGCAATAACCAAGCGAGCTTGTTATTGCTCTCACTTAATCGCAGCCTTGAATATTAAAACTCCGTACGGAATGAGAGTCATGTGAAATGAGTTCGGAATTCTGGGCGCCCTCTTCCTTCTTCCCTCATACATCAGTCCTCTTCATTGACACTGCAAAGGTACGACATTGGGGAAGGGGTTATTACGAACATTCACGAACAATCTGTATCATTTACGAATAAACATGTTCAAAAGGATACCGTTTCTAAGGTTCGCCCAGATATTTTATGATAATCGCCACCTGCTTTGAAGTAAAAGTCTTAGAGCGAACCGGCATACCGCACTCCTTCAGCGCAACGGAAAGTTCTCTGTTGCAACGTATCCAGTAGGTAAGATTGCTTAATGCGCCGCGTGAAGTACTGGCACCGGGGAAATACATGAGGGCAAGTTCCGACTTGCCGTATTGTTGAATCTTGAACATAATCAAATTGATTTTGACTGAAAAGTAAGTTAAATAATTTTTTTTCTAAGTTGATTTCTGTTTAGGAGCAAGGGGCAAGTGGTTAGGGGCAAGAGGATAGTTATACCCGTGAACTTCTTGAACTTCTTGAACTCTTGAACTTCTTGAACTGCCTCTCAACTCTACACTCTCAGAGAGAGCAAGTGAAACTTGCGAAAGTTGAGTAAGTCATCCAGAACACCTATCTTGCGTTGTTTCTGCACTGCGGCATTTTAAATAGCCATACTGTTCCCTTTTACACCCCTCTTACTATAGCCCCACCCCCTCTTTATAAAGAGAGGGGGGGTGGGGCATATATAGAGAGGGGGTTAAGAAGGAACAGGTAGACATCATTAAAAACATGCCTGCCACTCCTCTCACGAGGGGATGGCAGGCATAACAACATTCAAATTACCTTAAAACTTTATCTTGATTTATTCCCTGAAGTTACTCAGGAGGGAAGAGAGAGGCTCTGGAATGTCATAACGAATCCATGTTTCCTTTATCCTTCCCGTCTTTGCCTCCTTGTATTCCAATGTCATCTTGGTAGGACTTATAAAGTCAACTTTGTGCTCTATGCCAGCCTCCACAAACTCATTGTCCGACTTCCACTGTAGGGGTCTAAGATAAGAGCGTCCTCCCTGCTCTATGTTGTACAGACTTCCCATAAACGAGAGACAATCCTTCTCGCCATAGATTTTATAAGTGTCTTTACCTGGGAGAGACGGTTCACCAGGGAGGTCAAGCGCCTGCATGGCAGCCAGCTTCCATGTTCCCAACAGTTTCTCTTTCTTCTTATGATTAGTGGCAACAGCAGAATATCGACTCAGGAATTCATCGCCATTGGCCTTCTTCCAAGTCTCGTTAATCCATATTCCCGCAGGAAAGTCGTAGAACCCTCTTGAGGCATTGAACCATGTTACCATGAAGCTCTCCGAGTCAATTTCTTTCAATTTAACGCAGAAAGGATCGTCAGGATTGGGGGCAGCCTCATAACGCCATGTAAATTGTGTGAAAGCACTTTCCTGGTTAGCACCTACCCATAGGATTAGGACTTTGTCACCGGAACAGCTTCTGTAAGTATGCGTAGGTAAATCAGACAGCGTACGCCCCTGCGCCTCTATAGACATAAGTCTGTATAAACCACGCTCAGGATACAAAGACTGTGCAAATGCTGCAACGCTCATAAGCGCTGACATAGTGAATAGAATAACTTTTTTCATTTTTAGGTTACTTAATTGTTTTTGGTTTTTAGTCCCACAAATATACTACTTTCTTATTTTACCATCCTAATAGAAAGGTGAAAAAAAACAACAAACCCGTAAAAATTTAACAATCGTTCACAGAAAGCAATGCCGTCGCACACAACGAAGCAGTTAGTGGGTAAAGGAAGAAAAAAGTCTTTGATGAGAGCAAAAGCTAAAAGATATACCTGAACTGAGCAGAAGCACGATGATTACTAACACTCGTAATAGATATATGATGGCTAAACATATACCTACCCTCTTCATTGGCAAAAATCGGGGTTCAACGCATAAAGAGGAACATCTCAAATCATTTGACATTATTTGAATGTTATCGACAAATCAAGAGCAGTCTTTATAAACCGCTCTTTTTGTTTAACCAAGAAAAACATATTCCGTAGTTAGGGAATTTTTCTCCCTCGTTAGGCAGAAAAATGGATTAGAGATTAGAGAACAGATAGCCTTCTTACGGAAAAATATTTACGTAAAAAGATGGAATTCTACGGCAGAGAAATTGAAATTCGCTAATTATAGTGTCTTGACCATCGTGACACTGTTGCTGAGATTAAACGCAACCCCAAGAAATATGATTCCAAACTACTTGCCGAAAAATTCGAACATATCAAGAAGCATCTGAAAGGCTATAAGGTCAGTCTTATCGGACTATCTATGAACGACATGTAGAACAAGTTCAAGAAAACTTAAACTCTGCACGTGATTTTCAATTGCTATTTGCATGTTATTTTAATAAAAAAATGCACTGCTATAGTGCAATATTTCGAAAATCGTGCACTACTTTAGTGCAATTTGTCTATATTTGCAGCGAAAATTAAACAATATAGCATATGAATACATCACTAACTGAGTTTATGGAAGGCCAGTTGAGACAGTCAACATCAACCTTTCATCGTTATATGTTCAATAAAATAAGTTGGAATTCTCGCATGTTTGGTCTTGTTGGGCCTCGTGGTGTCGGAAAATCAACTATTGTACTTCAGTACATAAAAGAGAACAGGGAATCCAAGAAGATGTTTTACATAAGTGCCGATCATCTGTACTTCTCTTCGCATACTTTGGTTGATACCATAGACGAGTTTGTAAAGGAGGGGGGCGAACAGATATTCATAGACGAAATCCACAAGTATGAAAACTGGTCAAGGGAACTGAAACAAATATACGATTCACACCCAGACTTAAAGGTAGGTTTTACAGGTTCTTCTGTACTTGACATTTATAAAGGCCAAGCTGATTTAAGCCGTCGTGCACCTGTTTTTGTGATGCAAGGATTGTCGTTCAGAGAATATCTGCAGCTTTTCCATCAAGCGGAAGTCCCTGTTTACACATTAAACGAAATAATTAGCCAAAAGGCTCGTATTGAAGCCATCAGTCATCCGCTTCCACTATTTCATGAATATCTAAAAAAAGGATACTATCCATTTTCTGGCGAGATTGATTTTGAAATAATGCTTCGCCAGGTGATAAACCAGACAATGGAAGTTGATATCCCACAATTTGCCAATATGAATGCCTCAACAGGTAGAAAACTAAAGAAACTATTGTCCGTCATAGCCAAAAGTGTACCTTTTAAACCCGTTATGGAATCATTAGCCACGGTTATAGGCGTAAGCCGGAACGTCTTGCCAGACTATTTCCTTTATATGGAACAAGCGGGGATGATAGGTCAACTCCGTGATGACACAGGTGGTATTAGAGGAGTCGGAAAAGTTGAGAAGGTATATCTGGATAATACAACCTTAGCCTATCTATTAGGAAACGATTCTACGGATACAGGCAACATCCGAGAAACGTTCTTCTATAACCAGATGAGAGTTACCAAGGATGTCATCAGTTCCAGGATCAGTGATTTCGAGATAGAAGGTAAAACATTCGAGGTTGGAGGGAAAAAGAAGGGGAAAAAGCAAATCTCAGAAGCAAAAGAAGGTTATGTGGTTAAAGACGATATAGAATATGGTTCAGGCAACATTATTCCCCTATGGGCTTTTGGACTTACATATTAGCAAAACCAAGCCTGCCACTCCTCTCACAAGGGGATGGCAGGCATAACAACTATTTACCTTAAAACTTTATCTTAGTGAATTCATAATCCTAATTTTATCTATCAGACGCTTGTATGCTACTATATGTCCAGCAATCCCAATCATATGACAGTTTGCTAGCAGCAAAGCCTCTTCACCCAATCTATTCAACATGCAACAAGCAAAAGAAAAGATAACAACACATCACAACACTCTATTTAGGAGATAAAGGACATCCCTTTTCAAAATCGTAGAGCGTCATGCGTCTGATTTCATAGTAATTTACCCAATAATCCCGCATGGCATTGTAATAGTCTGCCAACGCTATTTTTTGTTGGATGAGAGCTTCACACACCTTGGAGAAAGGATTACGTCCTAACTTATATGACTCAAGTGCTTCTTTATAGAACATCTGTGACAATTCATATGTCTCAGCGCAGCTTCTCACCTTACGTTGGTTGATTGTCATATATGACACTCTGCTCAGTATCTCATCTGTAACGTTATCCGCAGCTTTTTTCTCATTTATAATGTCAAGTTCTATATTTTCTCTAATTTGGGAAAGTTGCGCCTTTCTGCGGCCAAAATCCGCTAAAGGAATGGACACATTAATCAAAGCTGACTGCTCGTTCAAAAGGCCTTTATATACGCCCCTGAAATTATCAGCAACCTGATGCCATCCCACATTTACACTAAGGCTTGCCTCCAAGAAACGTTGAGTTTTTGCTTGTGCCTCTGCCTGCTCATTTTGTATCTTTGATCTTTTGCAATTAAGGATTAGGGAAGAATTTTCCAATGCCAAATTTTGCGCTTTGTCTAATGGGACATCGATATCACGTACATTCGTGGGAACCTCAAAATGGAACAAGGTA
The DNA here is from genome assembly GCA_017619585.1 of Bacteroidaceae bacterium. The sequence continues at coordinate 128,213 of JAFZSA010000034.1, read as the reverse complement.
GTGTCTGTCAATTGTAAAAATTTGGCAAAAGACAACTTCTCCGACTCAATCTTTGAATCTAGTTCAATTATCTCTGACTCTGATCTATTACGTTCTATCTTCAATTCATACAGATCGCTATTACTAATTCCACCTAACATACTTCTATATACACCCGTTTGATACAAAGAATCACAGGTTAGGAACTTCATTCGGGCTTGTTTCCTTTGTTCCGACAAAATTACAATAGAAAAATACCTATTTATTGTCTCTATGGCAATCTCCTCTAGTCCCGAAACCGTCTCTTTCTGGCTTAGACTTAGATTTAGTTTCTCAAGTTTCCTATTCCATTTATACGGATTAAATCCTACTATATTCTGATTGTAACCAACCCTCAAAGGTACTGAAGTAAACTGACTGGTTTCATTTTGTAATGTTCTGTAATATCGCAAATCTGATTCCATATAAACATATCCGCCCAAGAAACCAACATCCTGTTTAAGCATAACATTGGTCGCTGAATACAGGGACTGTTGGGCTCTATACACTGTACGGTCATCATCGTATGAATAACGCTCAACTACATCGCTACTATACCGCATAGGTATTGAGGTCAGCTTTATCTCTGGTAGAAGATTCGCCCTATAATACTTATAAGCGAGTTCCGCATTCACTCTCTTATGTTTAATATACGACGCATCTAACGACTGATTCTTTGCAATGGTTATCATCTCCTGCAAGTTTTGCGAATAACACAAACTACTTGCAGAAAAAAAGACAGCCGTAATTAGAGCCTTATATGTATTCATTATTCTGCGGTGTTAAGTGTTTCTTGCGATTTCATCAATCGTCTTACCGGCTGTATGAACAAATCTGCCAAACGTCTGTTTTCCACAACAATTTGCGAAGTACCGGATAATTGTAATGTCTCTGGTAGTCGTCTATGGAAGATAGTAACAAGTCCCTCAGGGAAATCAACATCCACCATGTAAACACCTTCTGAGGTCGGAATCTTAGATATGAATGCTACCTTTCCAACCAAATTCCCAAAATCCTCATCTGGGAAATTGTTTACTTTCACGATAACCTTTTGGCCAACTTTTATTCTACCCATACCTGTTGGAGGGACAAGAGCCTTACCAATCGGCCTCATCATCTTGTCAGGAACAATAATAAATATAGCCTCTCCAACATTGACTGTCTGGTTTTTATTCCAAAAACTTGTATAATTCAGAATGCCGTCAATAGGACTTCTCAGAATATAGATTTGCTCCCATTTAACAATACTTCCTCGCAACTGACGTAATGCACTATTACAATTTTGCTCATGATTATTAATTGCTTCATCATGCTGATGCTCCAGATCCAAAAGGTTTTCCTTTTCATTAATCCGCTGCATTCTAAACTGTTCATCAGCAACATCTCGGCTAATAGGACCTTGCTTGCTCTGATAATACGTTAAAGAAGCTCGTTCATACTCCTCGTCAGATATCATATTATTCGCATGGAGCAAGGAGTCACGCTTGAATATCTCATAGGCAATAGCTTCCTGCTCTATATTTATTACATGCAGATTCTTTTCTTTGCTTTCAAGTTTTGCTCTGGAGTCTATGCGCTCCTTCGCCACTTCTATCTTTTGTGGAAGATATTTTTTTTCTTTTACACGGATTTTATCTATCAGGCTAGTCTTAAATGACAGATATTCATTTTGCATGCCCCCTAATATCAATTCCCGTCCAGACATCCATTGGACCATTTGTTTATCAGTTATTTTTTCTGCCAGAAACTGATTCACCATATCCTCCAACGCCAGTACATCTTTGTAATCTGCATCGCTTTCAATTACGCCCAATAATTCTCCAACGTGAACGGAATCTTCATTCTGCTTCAAGATTTCTACAATCTTCCCGCTGGTTTTTGACATAATATTAACAGGAGGCGTAGAGTTCGTTATTACTATTGGCGCATCTATAGCATCTGGGCAACGGAAAAAGAAACTACCGACTAACAACAATAGTATAATGAAAGCTATTACAGTAATTCCATATCGCTCTATTGCAGGTGGTACGCGACCCATTATTTCCTGCACCTCTTCCGATCGCAGATTGATTTCCTCTTCCTCCACTTTTTCTATTTTTTCCTTACTCATCTGTATGGCATTTATCGTCTGTCAACTTACTTTCCTAACTCCAGTTGGTTCTTGACAAGTGTATAATATACGCCTTTCTTCTCTGTCAATTCCTCATGTGTACCTTCTTCCACTATGTGTCCCTTGTCTAAGACTATGATATTGTCAGCATGCCTGACAGTAGAAAGACGATGAGCAACTATCAGCACTGTCCTTCCTTTATAAAATTCCTCAAGATTAGCCATGATGACACCCTCGTTGTTGGCATCCAAGGAGTTGGTGGCCTCATCCAAGAAAATGAACTCAGGATTTTTATACACCGCCCTTGCAATAAGGATACGCTGGCGCTGTCCCTGTGAAATTCCACTACCCTCCATTCCAATTTTTGTATCATAGCCCATTGGCAAAGAGTTAATAAAGTCTCCGATGTTAGCCACCTTTACTGCATGTCTCAGTCTCTCCGTGTCAACCCGATCCGTACTGACTGCTATGTTATGTGCAATGGTGTCAGAGAAGATGTAGCTTTCCTGCATTACAGAACCTGTCTTGCTTCTCCACAAATGCGGATTAATCATCCCCAATGGCGTTTCGCCAATCTTTATACATCCCTTATTGGGCGCATAAAATCCTTGCAACAGTTTAACAATAGTTGTTTTTCCACTTCCACTTGCACCAACTATGGCCGTTACCTTATGCTCAGGAATGGTTAGCGACACATCTTCCAGTGCATAGTCGCGATTTGCTCCGCTATAGCTAAACGTTACATTCTCCAATCTGATATCCTTTTTCTCCGGCAAACAAGTCAGTTTTGCATGTATTCCCATTTCTTCATCCCTCCGTCTGTGCACCTCATTCAATCGCTCCAAGCTTATCTTGGCATCTTGCCAGGCCTGCGCAAAACCTATGAATTCACCTATAGGAGCTGACACCTGTCCGATGATGTATGTCAGGGACATCATCATACCCAGGGTCATATCACCTTCCACAACGCTCTTGGCTGCAATAAAGGATATAACAATACTCGTTGACTGTGTAAAGAAGACGGATCCTATCTGCTGCATCTGTCCTATTGCCAGTCCACGGATACCGATTTTAAAAAGCTTCACCTGTATGCGTTCCCATTCCCAACGTTTCTGTTTCTCACAGTTGTTCAGCTTAATCTCTTGCATACCCTGTATTAGCTGAATAATCTTGCTTTGTTCATTGGCCGACTGGCTGAAACGTCTGATATCCAACTCACGCCTGTATTTCATAAAGGATAGGATCCAGATGACATACCCCGTATTACCGACTAAGAAGATTATCAGTATAAGTACGTTATAGTAGGCAAGAATAGCTCCAAAAACAATGAAGTTAAAAAGAGAAAATACAATATTGATGGAGCTACCCATCAGGAATCCCTTTATTCGTCCATGGTCACCTATACGTTGCATGATATCACCTGTATTCTTGGTGTCAAAATATCGTAGCGGCAACTTCATCAGTTTCATCAGGAAATCCGAGATAAGAGAAATATCTATCCGTGAGTTCACATGCAGCATTATCCATGAACGGATAAAACCTACAGAAAGCTGTGAAAGGAATAGCACCAACTGGGCAATAAGAATAAGAGTGATGAAGCCTAAGTTAGCTGAGCGAATACCCACATCCACCAATGCCTGTGTCAAGAATGGGAATACCAATTGCAGTCCCATACCAAGAAACATAGATACGATCAATTGTAGGAACTGCTTCTTATAAGGGGTCAGATAGCGCACGAAGAAAAAGAGGTCACGTCTGGCAGAGCGTTTTTCATCTTCATAATCCATAAATTCAGGACCTGGCTCTAACAGTAATGCCATCCCGACATCTTTGTCTCCTTCCTTCTTTGCCAGCCAGCAATGCTCCAGTTCTTCTTGCTTGAATGCCACCTTCTGTGTAGCCGGGTCTGCAATATGAAACACATATTTACCTCCCCTATGCTTGCTTACTTTATAAAGCACAACAAAGTGGTTCTGATTCCAATGCAGAATGCAAGGTAGCAAAGCATCTTTGGCTAACTGCTCCACACTAATCTTAACCCCCATGGTATGCATACCTATACTTTCTGCCGCATCGCTAATGCCCAACATAGACACTCCCTCGCGGGTAATAAAGCAACGCTCACGCAGTGTTTCTAAAGTATAGCTACGTCCATAATGGCGGGCTATCATTCGCAAACATGTGGGACCACAGTCGGAAGAATCTAATTGGTGATAATGAGGAAAACTTCTCACAATTATGCTTTTTCTTGATGTTAATTTCTATGAATACAATAAATTATCTTTTATATTGGAAATGTTTTAATGTATTCAGCCAACTCGTCTTTATTCATGCTGCAGATTTTTACAAACTCTTTTCTCATCTCAATGGCTGCATCTTCATCAAAGAAACGAGAGTTTTCATTCCTAGGATGATAAAGATGATATGCTTTCCCTTCTTTCGTCCATTTAACCTGATGGCCCATTATTTGCACCCGTCGAAGGCGCTCAGCATCTTCTGGCCCCCATCCTGTAAAATGTTCATTATCTCCTCCTACAGACAGGTATTTTTGTCTATTTACAAAAAAAGCACCACCACAAAAAGGTCGATTGAAGGTGGATTGCAATTTTAGATCTTCCAAATACATTAAGTCTCCACTTTTCACAAACTCATCTGTGATATCAGATGTCAGCATCACACAGTCTCCATTATATGCAATAGCAAGTGTACACCCATTTTTGATGTTTTGGATACTCTCCTCTATCTGTTGATATGATGTAACAACATCCGTATCCCATACAGAAACTATTTCTGTTCTTGCATGTTTTAAAAGCATATTGATATAATGGGTACGGTGAAAGACCGGACTTGAATCCTCCACAAAAATGTAATCCACATTTTCACGAAAGCATTTCTTGTCTACCCTTGACTCCACATCTGCTTCAAGAAGTATAATCTTTGACTTCAATGGAGCTAACCAATCAATTATAAAGGTGATATTTCTTTGTCGTTCTGGGCAGTCTATTCGGAAAGGTATTACAAACGTACATATATCGCTCATGTTCATCATCTTTGCAAATTTAAATTAAAAATTTTCAGGGCAGTTCTGGATATCTCCGACACATCAAAATCTTCCCTGTTCTCTATTTTTATGTCTATTCCAAATGAAAGAATCAAACGCATAACACTATCCACTTTTGTCTTGTAGAAGCCCGCATCTATTAGACTGCTCAATAACCAGTTTAAAGGAACTGGCTCAAAACATGAAGAAAATGCATCTTTTCCGGCATTCTCCAATACATCAGACATCCAGTCAATATAATATATCAGATACTCCTGAAGCATAACAAGAGTTGATTCACATGCCTTACCATCTTGACTCCTAAGGGTTTCTATTCTCCACCACAGATAGCACCCTATACCTGTCAGCCCAACATAGTCAAGATCAAGAACGGGTCTTTCATTAATTAACCGAATCATTTCGTCATCAATATATGGCAGAAAATCTTTTGAAATGCTGTTATCTTTCAATTCACAAGATGACAGCATATCTCTCATAGCATTCCCCATACAACAAAGATTGTATCTCTCATGGAAAAGCTGTCGTAGTTTCCTGGAAGAATTCCCTCTTAATTGCCTATCCGAAAGAAGAAGTTTCATCTTCTCTGCCAACTGACCAACAAACTCTTCTGGCTGAAAATTTTCCTCATCAATATGTACCATACACTCAGGAGTATAATCCATCATCTCTCCCAATCCTGTTGAATCTGTTGCAATCAGAGGAATACCATGAGCCATCATCTCAATGGCAGAATAGCTGCACTGCTCATGAAAGGAAGGTTGTACTCCTATCGTAGCTCGTTTATAGAATTGTTCCAATTTCTCTTTCTCAACCTTTCCCGTAAATGTAACTTTTTCCCAAATCCCTTCGCATAAAGTTAGATATTGGCTAAAATTACCATCACCAACAAATAACAAGCGAACATTTTCATCATGTAAAGCTATCTGTTTAAATGCTTTTATAATATATTCAATTCCTTTGATTTCATCCAGCCTGCCAACATACAATATCTCCTTAACATCTTTATCTTCATTACAATACTCTACGATATTCGAATCCTCTTTCATTCCATTATATATTAGATGGATTTTAGATTCGTCAATTCCATAGTCTTTTCGAAGTAAATCGTATGTAAATTTTGATAGAACAATAACGCCATCACATAACGAATACAAACGTTTACCTTTGTTAAATTCATTTTGAATGTTTACTTTTATAGGCTCATCAGAATTATCATTAATTAATTTTCTAAATCGCGTAAGATTACCATTCAATGTAAAACACCAGTTAAAATAGTGTATAGTAAAAAGAATGCGACTAAATCTGTATTTTTCCTTAATTAATCGTATAAAGTCATAATGTTGTCCAAAATTAAAATGAAAAATAACGTTTTCTTCATCTTTTATGTATGAACTTAGTAAGAAAAGAATACATCTATAGTATGAAAAATTCGTTCCATATCCATTATATGATGGGACTTTATAATGAGAAACCCCATTTTCGTCCTCATCAACAGTAAATTCCTTTACATCAGAATAGATATCTAAAATACAAAAATCATATTGAGGCTGATTATTGTATATATAGTCTGTCATATGCCTTATAAACGTACCTATTCCATATACAGCAGCTCTACTGGCGTTATTAACGAGAAAATACCTTGTCATATGAATCTTTTAACAAAAAATAAGCACAACCATTATCAATACCACAATCTTTTTCAAGATAGTCTTCCGTCTTCCATGTCGGCTGTTTCAAACTACCCATAAGAGATTCCATTTTATTTTCACCATAAAAATGTGCTTGTATATTAGCTTCAAGCTCTTCAATATAATCTTTATGGATAGAAATGCATTCCTGACCAACATTCTGTCTTGTCTTAATATAATAGTATATCCCTGGGGCACCTTTCCGAAAAGAATAATCATCTATTCTTCGTGGATCAACACTCATTATTCTCTTGTCAATGTCGGAAAGCAGGTCATTCAAATCATCCTGATACATACCTGCTTTATACAACAATGTAAAACCAAGTCCTAAGCCTGCAAGACCGTTTTCTATGCTCGTGTCACCATCAAAATAGTCGTTGTTAGCATCTTGAAGAATGTTACTCACATAATCACATAATATACGATTGTCATGCACTACGCCATAACAATAAAGTGCCAATATTACGCCCATTCTTCCATGAAAGAGACCACTATTAGGAAGCATTGCAACTTTAAAAGCCAGATAATTCACAAGTTTTGTTTCTATTAGCATATCATCATCTTTTATTGGGAAACGTGACATAGATTCTGCTTATTAATTACTCTCTCATAATTAGATAAAGGAGGACATAGATACTGATAAAGGCAATTATTGCAAGGTTCTAAAGAACGTACTTTTCTCCAAGCTGTATTTTGCATCATTTCTTCATTAATGATATCAATTATTTTATCTTTTTCAATATTCCCCAATACTTTTTCATTCATATTTGCTTTTATATCCCCGTTTGGCAAAATATATAAGCTACCAAATGAGTTCGCATTCATTTTTTGGTTACGGAATATCTCACGCATTGAAATAGTGTTGGCAATAATATCTTCTTTTGATAGGTAAACATTCTCTTCAAAGAATTGCAGATTCTCTCCATTATAATACGGGTGAACCTCATACTCTTCAACACCCAATTCTGACATGACAGATTCCAATTCCTCAAATTGTTCATCATTCTCTACAACAAGATGGAATTTCGTATCTTTATTTTTTGTGTAAAAATACGCCTCATTTAGCTTATTTATGTTTACAGGTGTATTAATAATGATATGAATCTTTTGGCTGTCAATGATTGAATTCTTCTGGTAGTTCAAGTAATGAATATAGAAATTGAAAACTTTTTTATTATCTCCGGTTGGGTTATTAAAGACATCCAAATCCTTATATTGATATATATCACCACCTGTAATATTTATCGTACGCAAAGGGAAAAACTTTATTTGACCAAAAAGGTTGACAAGGGAATCACGTGTAAAACACATAGATTTATCTTCTTTGCTACAACAGAAGAACTGCTTGCAATAATTCTGACAATGTGGACATCGCTGTTGACATGAAGTATTCAATACAATGTTAACATCTAACAAATACTTGCTGATATCTCTGCCAAGGAGTATATTTAAATTCTTTGTTTCCTTAAGTCTGTCTATATCTAGACATAATGATAGTATAGGCAAAAGAATAACCGGTTTTGTTATATGTTCATTCTGATCCAATAATTTTCCCATACCATTTGAAATTACTTCTTCCACAAAACAACGCATCTCTGGATTATTCAGATCAATTCGCTCTAATTCGACACATCCAAGGTTCTTGTCTTCATATATTTTGTTGACAAGTTGGATAGCAACAGCAAATTCAGAGTATAGGCTCTTACCTGTAAATGTATCATAAAGCAATATTGCATTTGACTTAATGTTTACATAAATATGTGATTCAAGGAAGAACCAAAATTTATTATTATTCTCCATATTTGTGATATTTATAGTTATAACAATTTATATCTTACTGATACAATGGCATTACGAGGCCTTAATTGCGAAGTCTGGGCATAGATATCCAAACCGTTATAGTTGACACGAGTATATCGACGCTGGTCAAATATATTGTTCAACTGCAACTCAAGGTCATAACGCTTTAATTTAAGTTTGGCTGAAATATCGCCGAACCAGGCATGGCGATTCTCTGCAGACAAATTGTTGTAGTTGTCCTCGGCCGAAAAAGTCAGTGTCAAGATCTTTGTTGGATAAAAACTCATAGAAAGACGTTGTGTGTTACTACGAACACTAGCAGACTTTTTGCGATGTTCTTCAATATAGCTTCGACTTAAACTGAAGCCACTGCCATAAATAATGCCCACCCATTCACAAGGACTGAACGATAGACTACCACCCAAATTGAGACTTCGCGATTGATATAGGTAAAGGCTGCTGGCTATAAGCCTCTCGCCTTTTGAGAGGCTATAATTGCCAAAGAAACGGATTGTAGAACGAAGGAAATCAAAACCCTTGCTACACTCACCACTAAAACTAAAGGTCTGAGCAGCAGTAGGACGGTTAACAGCCTGCACCACACTAGTGGCTCCATCATAGGAATAATCGTAGATTTGGTTATCCTTTGTGTGATTATAGTAAAAACTGACATTTGCAAAAAGAGCTCGGATGGCATTTCGATAACGCAATGTGGCATTGGCCCTATAGTTTTCTGTTTCAGATAATTGGTCGACGTAGCTTCGTTGAAAAGCACGGTAGTTAGACATAATGAACCCACTATAGATACCTCCCGGGTTGCCCATTGTCTTGGAATAATTAGCTCCCACATTAGCCCATATGTCACGGGTGACAATCCAATCGAGAGAAACAGACGGGAAAAAGAGCAGGTGTGTGTAACTGTGTTTATCCTGACGAATACGGTCATCAAGGGTTTGAGCATAAAGTTCAAGCGGAACCCCTAAGGTTACATCAAAATCACGAGATTTGTATTTATAATTCTGAAAAAAAGTAACACAATAGGTATTGTACCATAGGTCATTATTTATCTGAGTAAAACTTGACGGTGGCACAAAGCCATCAAGGTCAGTAACAATGCCATAAAGGTTGGCAGAAGCATTGACACCATACTCAAAACGGAAGTGACTAGACACATGTATACCATAGCTTGTGTTAAAGCGTCCAGAAATATGGCGGGAGTTTATATCCTGTGTATAGACTGTTGAAACACCCTGAAGAAGAGAATCTATATAAATGGAAAGTTTATTCGGACGATGAGCATAGCCAGCAGAAAAATGAAGGTTCAATGTATTCTTGCCAATGTTACGAATGGTGTTGAATGTATTGGATATTGAAAACTGCGGGCGGTCGAAATACTGTCTTACTCGATTATTCCCGTAGTTTACAGGTGTGCTTCCTATACATTCCGAAGAGAGAATACCATCTACATTGTCCCTATTCCAGTTGACTTCAAACTTAAGCACATCTGCCATAAAGCCATTCTCCGCATTCCAAGTATAATGGAGCTGTGTATTCAAGTTGTTGACTTTCGTATCACTATACATCGTTTCATGGGTAAGCAGCTGGCTATTTTCACTCAGAAAAATATCACTTTTGCTGCTTCCCTCTCGACGAATACAATCATTGTGGTAGGCAATATTAAGGCCAACCTCCGTATCCTTGAATTTCTTTTCCAAATGATTAAAGGTCAAAATATGGCTATGGTTATCAAATGTACGTTTCTGAGGTAGACCCGATCCGCTGGGGAAGATAACATCTATGGGACAGAAAGGATGAACGTTGACACCATTTGCGCTGGAATAATGTTCTGTCAACTCTTTCGAAATATCGTCTCCTGTGTTATTACTTTTATACAAGGTTATATTTTGACGCGTTTTTGCGAAATACATAGGCACTACCTCTGCAGCCCAAAGAGGATTACTGCCAATGGTATGTGCCTGCTGCACACCGCTGCCTAGCATAGTGTTAATAGCAAAAGTACCTTTTGCTGAATTCTTAAGTTTAAGGTTGATGGCTACGGCATCTGAGAATTCCTTTCCTTGTAGCATCTTCACTGGCTGGTGATTTTCTAACACTTGAACAGCTGCTACGTCTTGAGCGTTGATATTGTTCGTTGCTAACCCATAGCGCCCCCGCAACAAATCCATTTCTTCAACATAAAATTTTTTGATAGCCTTCCCGTTATATTTGATGCTACCATTTTCAGAAACTTCAATGCCAGGCATGCGTTTCAGAACATCCCCGATGACACGGTCTTCCTGCTGGCGATAAGCCCCGACAAGATAACTCAATGTATCACCAGTCTGAAGTATCTTCTTCGCGCGAACAGATACTTCTTCCAATTGCATGGTTTGTTCTACAACATGGAAATCCAACCGCTGCGACCTATTTTTCACAACCTTTGCATAGTTGCCTATACCCATGCCTGCCGCGGTAACAGTCACAGAATCTATGTTAGATTTAAACTCCAATCTGTAGTACCCTTTCGTATCAGCATCGGTATAGCCCAAGATATTGCCTGAGCCTTTAGGTGTAACAGTCACAAAAGCATCCACTGCCCCACCTTTTGCATTTAGCACAAAGCCCTCAATGATTGTCTGGGCATCCGCGTCATATACTAAAAAAAATATACAAAAAACAAGAAATAGACGAGCCATTGCAAATAACAAGTTACAATAGAAATTGGGAACGCATTCTGAATGCGTTCCCAACAATATCAAGATGCCTTTGGACGACAAACGACCTCCATTGACTCTGGAGTATATTCTACGAAATTACATGTATTGGAAGTGTATCCGTAGTTATAATTGGCATTCATGTTGTCGCTAAATGAAGAACCACCATATCCCTCATAAGCACATGAACATCCACATGTTTCATAACCACCAATAATAGAATTCATTTCTTTCTGCTGGAGAGTTTCTGCAGAAAGCGCATTCAACTTAAATCTTTTAAATTTCATGACTTTTTTTTGATTAAAATTGTTAATAATTAATTAAATATCTAATGCGCATTAGTTCGTATTATTCTAATTCTAACTGATCATAAGGATAGCGTTTTGTTTTGGGATGAAAATTGAGATCAAGCACTCCTGCGAGCTCATTATGGCGTCTATTCCACTCGTTTTGCATCTTCCAAACTTTTTCACGAGTACTTTTCTTGTAGAAATGTTCATTCGGCTGATAGATTAGGAAAGAACCATTCTCTACTGAAACAGCCTCCCAAGTATAAACGTGCCCAGAATCATATACCTTCATAATAAGACCTGGAAGCCCTCCGAATTTCCAAGGTCCAGATTTCAGAGGAATTTGTGAAGTGAACCACGCCACGAAATCACGACCACGCCAATGACACGATGCTTTCTGACACTGATAGCCACAGACTTTCTGCTGTTCATCTTCCAATTGCCACTTCATCGAGGGCCATGACTCGCTATAGCGATAGTGTGTTGTTTCGGGGAATGGCATAATAGCCCACTCCGTCAGTTCATTCTCACAAACATAGAAGTAGCCATACTGATACTCTGTCCAAAAACTATAATCTCGCCCATGAAGACACAAACGATTGGGATAATAACTTTTATTGGGATTGGCCTTTAACCACGCTCGCAATGCTGAATCATTTTGTGCCACAAAATAACTCGTATAGAGGGTTAATCCGTTGCCCGCAAGCAACTGTCCACAATCAATCCATGTCTCGGGATCATGTATATCTTTCGGCTGAAAAGCATATTTAATTCTAATCCTACTTTTACCTATTATTGTTGGTTCTTTCATCCCGTAATCAGCAGGTAACGGTCTATGTACCCTTCCTTGTTTCTGCTGTGCACTCATTCCGCAAAACACAGCAGTAAAGAAAATTATAAAGATTAGTTTCTTAATCATAATTTTATTTTAGTCTAAAAGGAATTGATAGCATCATCTTTGAGCGAACGGCCTTGCCATTCAATTTGGCAGGGCTCCATTTCGGCATAGCCTTGACAATACGGAGGCCTTCAGCATCAAGGGCAGGGTGAACACTTTCGGGAACCTTAATATCGGTTAAGCTACCGTCTTTTTCAACGATGAAGTATACACGAACCGTGCCACTTACACCCTCTTTTGCAGCATCATCAGGATATTTCATGTTATGCATCAGAAACTCAATTTGCTTTTTCATGCCACCTGTAAATTCAGTTTTTTGCTCCACTTTGTCTTGCTCATAAACAGGTTCTTGTATTATATCGATTTGTTGTTCTTCTATAATAATTCCATGTAGCGTTTGCGCATCACAAACGATGGCGTCAATTATCATCATTGCTACTGAAATGACAATGATAAAGTTCTTCATAATTTTATTAATATATCAAATAATAAACATCAATAAATCTATAGGATAGATAGCCTATATTGTTATTGCCTTGTCCATAATTGTCCTATAAGATTCAGGATGCAAACTTAAGAAATTCAATTGTTGTTGTCTAAATTTATTATGTAACTCATCATTCATAAACCCATAGCATATGGGCTTGCTTTCTATATCTGTCAAATTAAATAGACATTGTATGCATGAAAGTCTATTTTTACAATGCGAACATTGATTCTCCATCTTGTTATAATACACATTATATTTATGAGCTATTTTAACAATGTCCAATTCTACACCATTTTCCAGAATCTGTCCGAGACCGAATTGATGTCCAATCCTTTCACAAGGAAGGATTTTTCCATTAACAGTAACAAACATTTTCTTTGAGAAAGGTAAACAAGTACCTGTTGGTATATATTTAATATCTTTCTTATCATTGAGTAGATCTAAGTAATCTTGAAAATAATGCCCACTATATTTATGAAGGAATAATGCTAGACTTTTATACGAAGCTGCCCCCATAAACATTTCCTTCTCTATCTCTTCGTAATGTTCTGATTGACGAAGACTCTGTTCTGAGTTCCTATAAGTACGATTAAACTCTTCAATTTTATCAGGACGTATACCAGAATTGTTTAGCTCGCTAATCATTGGTATTTTATTATACCTATTTTTGAAAAAACCATAAACCTCATCTATTGTACTTCTGTTATGAAACACTGAATTGAAGTTAACATTTTTCTCAAAGAAATCAGGATACTTTTCACGTAATAAATCTACGTTTCGAACAACACGATCAAAACTACCATTCCCCTTATGATCTACTCTATAGCTATCATTTTTCTCGTTGCCGTCAAGACTAACAAGTACTCGGAAATCGTGCTTCACCAGAAAATCCATATATTTATGTAGAAGAATAGCGTTAGTTGTCATGGAAAAAAGAAATTTTCTTCGCGGGCAATCTAAACGCGTTTCCACATACTCCACAATTTCTTTGATAAAACAGAAATTCATCAAAGGCTCACCTCCGTAAAACGAGACGTACATAAAACTTTTTGCCGATGTATTCTGATCTGAATTCCAATATTGGTTGAGGTAATCAATCAACTGTATAGCCTTAGATACTGGCAGCATTTTATCCTCTCGTTTATCAAAGTCGCTATAAAACTCTCCGTACGCACAATACTTGCATTTGAGGTTACATGCATCCGTCACTTCAAATACTAATTGTGGGAGATTTGCCAGGGCACTAGTAATTTGTTCTGCCTTAATATATTCTGTCATAAGCTAGCAATATACATTATAGTTAAAAAATTATAATACTACCACGTTTCTGATAAATAATGTATTGCGTATTTAACAATCATATGCAATCACATTTCTCCAGACCAATAGTTTCTAAGATAAGAATTTCATACTTTATTAATTGTTTTCTGTATATTAGTTTATTTTTGCTCCGCTAAGGTAGAGGAATTTTAAATTTGCTGCAAATAAATTTTGTAGTACTTTAGTACAAATATGTTGCAAAACATACTAAAAAGTGCTTTGGTATTACAGCATTTGTAGTACTTTAGTACAATTTTCAAAGGATTTTAAGATATTTTTTATGTTTTAGACTTGTTTTATAAAACAATTTAATATATTTGTGCAGTGAAAACATACGCTTAAACTATTAACAACAAAATGGCACACGATATTAATGCATTGCTCACCAACAACTCTGCCTACAAAGCGGAGGCTATCAGTGAATCAGCTATAAACGCTGCAATAGAGTCTATTAAGACCTTTGCAGAACTGACAAATTCCAGCTGCGTACTGATAGACCTGGAGGAACATAAGATTATATATAAGTCCAATACCTTATTATATATAGACGAGGCTACCGCTACAGATAAGCAGAGAGAGTGCGAGAATCCGTACTGGGCCCTCCTGCCGGATGAATACATAGAACCTCTTGCCGCAGTCAGGAAAAACTACCTACACTTCTGTAAACTCTTCAAGACAAACAGGCCACATGCCCATTACAGCACAACGGACTTCCCTATTATAATTAATGGGCGCGAGCTCTATGTGAATCAGAAATTCTCTTCTATGATGGCTTATTCTGATGGGACAATAAAACTTGGGCTCTGTCTGATGAATCCCTCTACCCGAAACAAGTTGGAGAGCCACATCATAACGGAGTCAGGAAAGAATCTGCGCTATGACTTCAGTACAGGCAGATACATAGAGGAAACAACAAGGATAGACCTGAGCAAAATGGAGAAGGTTGTGCTGACGCGTATCATGAAGGGTATGACAAGCAAAAGTATTGCTGCAGAATTAAAAACAAGCATCAGCACCATCAAAACTTACAGATCACGCATCTTCAAGAAGCTGGGTGTAAAATCCATGCACGAAGCGCTTGTCACAATAGAGAAATATCATTTGTTGTAGTACTTTCCCCTCTTTGGGGGAAAACGGTTAGCGGTTAGCGAACCTATGGCTTAAGGGTTATGTAATCTCACGCAGATCCCACGGATCCCACAGATTTTTAACAAAAACCCAGAAAACCATTGCCAGTGCTGCATGCTCTGTGAGCATTATCTATAGGTATTAGCCAAAGCCCTGTTTAAGCCAGCTTAACCATTTCCTTGACTAACACCCATAGATAGCCTTCGGCTTGGCAGCCCAGACAAGAAAAACCCCGCCCTTCGGGCTAAAAAACATTTTCCTTAGGGGGAAAGGATTAGGGATTAGAGTCATTGCGCTTGCGGTTTTCGAGCGGAGCGGAGGTTTTTCTTTTTGAAAGCTTTGATATCTGAAAGATATGTTATGATATTGGCAGGAAGATAGGGGAAGCTTGCTTACGACCAGATTCATGACAATAGCAGAACAAAGGCACAAAGTGCCAAAGATTTCAAAAAGGGTTTTATCGGTTTTTTTTTTAATATTCGAAGCAATATGTCTGCGAATGAGATTTAGGATTTCTTTTTGGTCAGGGAAAGGGCGGAGACACCATAAAGGCCTAGGGCGGCGACTAAGAGGGTTTGGATGGTGTGGACTACCAAAACAAACATGGCGCCATCCATCTGATTTACTCCATACAAGACCAAGACGGTCTTGACAGCAAAGTGCCAGGGACCTGCTCCGTTGGGCGTAGGAACCAACACAGCAAAGCAACCTACCACAAAGGCTACCAGAGCTGCCATAGCCCCCAAGGATGCAGTGTACTGGAAACAATAGAAGGTAAGATAGAAATGCAGGTAATAACATACCCAGATGCCAACTGAGTTAAACAGGAACAGAAAAGGACTCTGAACATAACGGACAGAGAAGAGACCGTCCTTGAGGTCAGCCAGCACAGCCCGGGTACGGGAGAAGAAATTCAGTCGCCATACCAGAAAAACCACCGTACACAGAATAAGGATAACAGACAGTATCGTTACCAGATAGCCCGTTGTGGTGAAAGTACCCAAGAAACCTTTTAGAGAAACGCCTGTCTTGGCAAAGAAATTCATAAAAACAGGAATCTGACAAGCTGCTGTGATTAGTGCCAACATGATTACCAAGGTACTGTCTATAACACGCTCAGCAACCACAGTGCCTATACCTTTACTGAAATTGGTCCTTTCCCAACGTCTGAGAATGCCACAACGCAGCATCTCACCCACACGGGGTACCACAAGACTGCTGGCATAGGAGATGAAAACGGCATTGATGCAGGTATGCAGTCGGGGTTTCTCGCCCAAGGGTGCTAAGGCTTGCCTCCAACGCAAGGCACGGAACACCTGTGCCATAATACCAAAGGGAAAACTGAGTAGCATCCATGACCAGGACATATCGCTCTGCAATGCCCTTTTGACATCGTCCCAATGAAACTCACGGTACATCCACCACAGAATAGCGGCTGCCAATATCAATGGAAGAACAATCTTACCCGTTGAGGAAATTACCTTTTTCACCTCTCTAATAGCGAATTATGAATTGTGAATTGTGAATTATGAATTAAAGTAGTAATTTTGCAGCACAAAAATACAAAAATATCAGAACGTATGAGACTTGTTAAGCCAAAAAAGTTTCTTGGACAGCATTTTTTGACTGATTTAGGCATTGCCAAGGATATTGCCGATACTGTTGACGCATGCCCCGACATCCCCGTTCTGGAAGTAGGACCTGGCATGGGTGTGATGACTCAGTTCCTGGTGGAGAAAACCCGACTGGTAAAGGTGGTGGAGATAGACTTTGAGTCGGTGGCCTACCTGCGCCAGCATTTCCCCCAACTGGAGGAGAACATCATTGAGGACGACTTCCTGAAGATGCACTTGGAACGCACCTTCGACGGTAAACCCTTTGTACTGACAGGCAACTACCCCTACAACATATCCAGCCAGATATTCTTTAAGATGCTGGAGAACAAGGATCTGATTCCCTGCTGTACAGGTATGATCCAGAAGGAGGTAGCAGAGCGCATCACAGCAGCACCGGGAAGCAAGACATACGGCATACTGAGTGTGCTGATACAGGCTTGGTACAATGTAGAATACCTGTTTACCGTACATGAGCACGTATTCAATCCGCCTCCAAAGGTCAAGAGTGCCGTCATACGTATGACCAGAAACGATACTCAGGACTTGGGGTGTGATGAGCGACTCTTCAAGCGTGTGGTAAAAACCACCTTCAACCAGCGACGCAAGACGCTGCGCAATAATATCCGTCCCCTCTTAGGAGAGTTGAATGCAGAACGTGCCAAAGCCGGATTAGCAGCACTGGACCACACCGCCTTCCTGCAAGACGAGATATTCAACAAACGACCAGAGCAGTTGAGCGTAGCGGAGTTCATTGAACTTACGAATAGAGTTTCTGCTTTGTTTATTGAACATTGAGCATTGAACATTGAGCATTGACCATTGAACATTGAGCATTGACCATTGAACATTGAGCATTGACCATTGAACATTGAGGATTATATAACGGGAACTATTTTCATTGAGCATTTGGGAACGGAAATAATGCCACAAATCATCTTTTACATTTATTTTCAAAAAAATGTTCAATGTTCAATGCTCAATGTTCAATGATTTTTCTTACCTTTGCAGCCACAAACAGCAAAAAGCATTTAACAAACAAACAAAATGGACGATTATCACGCGGAGAATATGAATTTGTAGCCGCCCAGGAGCATCAAGAGGAACTCCTTGGCAGGCACACTGTTATGGACCCTTTTAAGCCAGAGTACTGAAAGATGCAAACATACTGGAACACTACGAATGGTCTGCGTACCATCGACAAATGGGAACCCAACTGCTGGGTTCAGGTTACATGCCCAACACAGGAAGATATTGACTTCCTGGAGAAGAAGCTGGGAATCCCTGATTACTATATTTCCGACATCGCCGATACCGACGAGCGTGCCCGTTATGACATTGATGAAGGATGGGTACTTATAATTCTGCGTATCCCCTACGTTAAGGAGATGAAGAGCCGCACCCCCTACACTACCATCCCCTTGGGTATCATCATGAAGGGCGATGTACTGATTACGGTGTGCAACTTCGAGACCAACATGATGATAGACTTCGTTAGCTATCAGCAGAAACGCGGTCTGGGATTCACCGACTCGGTGGATATGATATTCCGCCTCTTCCTCTGCAGCGCTGTTTGGTACCTGAAGCGCCTGAAGCAAATCAGTTTGCTGATAGACAAGGCCAAGAGGAACCTTGACCACAACGTTAACAATGCCGATATTATTGCACTGAGCCGCCTGCAGGACAGTCTGACCTACTTCGTCACTTCCATCAGAGGTAATGAGAACCTGCTATCGAAACTGAAATTCAAACTGCCCGTGGACGAGTTGGATGCCGACATGATTGAGGACGTCAACATTGAGATGAGCCAGGCCCGCGAGACCTGTAACATCTATACCAACATTCTGGACTCCACGATGGACACCTACGCCAGCATTATTAATAATAATGTAAGCAGCGTCATGAAAGTGCTCACCAGTATCAGCATTATCCTGATGTTCCCCACACTGATTGCCAGCTTGTTCGGTATGAACCTGATAAACGGCATGGAACAGGCCTGGTGGGGATTCCCCTTCGCTGTAGCACTCTCTATAGGCGTTACAGTACTCTTCTGGTGGTATTTCAAACGGAAAACGTGGATTTAATTCACTTTTTCTCAAAAAAAAGCATTTTTTATTAGGTTATAAGGGATATTTTGCCTTATTTTGTATTTCGCAACCCCAAAGAATTGGGGAGATAATACTAAAAACTTTAAATGATGGACTCTTTAGAGACTAATGTAACTACTGCCACAGAGCAGTCTTCTGAGATTAATGCAGCACCCGCAGTGCCTGTATATACTACCAAAGAGGAGGTTGTAAACCGCGTAAAGGAAATCGCACAGAGCGAAGAACTGGCTGAAAAGCAAGAACTTGACTTGCTAAAACAACTCTTCTACAAGTTTCATAACAACGACATCCAAGAGGCACGCAATGCCTTTATAGAAGGCGGTGGCGAACCCGAGAAGTTTGAGCCACAGATAGACCCCCTGGAACCTGAGTTCCGTGCATCCATGCAGTTGATTCGCGACCGCAGAGCTGCAGCACAAGAGGAACTGGAACGCCAGAAGCAAGAGAATCTGAAGAGAAAACTGGAAATCCTGGATCGCATTCAGCAGTTAGCCTCTACCCCAGAGGAAGCAAACAATGCCTTTGATGAGTTCAAGGCCCTGCAAACCGAATGGAAGGAGATAAAGCAGGTTCCCGCTGAACGTGCCACAGAGCTATGGAAGAACTACCAGCTCTACGTTGAACAGTTCTATGACCTGCTGAAATTAGGACATGAGCTGCGTGACTACGATTTCCGCAAGAACTTGGAGGCTAAGACACGCCTGTGCGAAGAAGCAGAGGCACTGATAGAGGCTCCCGAAGTGGTAGCAGCCTACAACCAGATGCTCATCCTGAACCAGGAGTGGAAAGAGACCGGTCCCGTTGCCCGCGAACTCCGCGAGGAAATCTGGAACCGCTTCAAGGCTGCCACTACAGCTATTTACAAGCGCCATCAGGACTTCTTCGAGGCTCGCAAGGCCAAAGAGGAAGAGAACCTGAACCAGAAGACCGCTTTGTGCGAACAGATAGAGGCTATCTCAACAGATGATCTAAAGACCTCTTCTGACTGGGACGAGATGACCAAGAAGATCATTGAAATGCAGGCCACTTGGAAGACCATAGGCTTTGCACCCCAGAAGATGAACACAGCTATCTTTGAGCGTTTCCGCAAGGGATGCGATGTGTTCTTTGAGAAGAAGGCTCAGTTCTTCCAGGCCCTGAAAGAAAGCCTGAATGAGAATCTGGCCAAGAAGAAGGAACTGGTTGAGAAGGCAGAATCCCTGAAAGACAGCACAGACTGGCGCAGCACAGGAGACATCCTGGTGAAACTGCAGAAGCAGTGGAAGGAAATTGGCAATGTACCCCACAAGTACTCTGAGGACTTATGGAAGCGCTTTGTTGGAGCTTGCGACCACTTCTTCGAGGCACGTCAGCAGGCAACTGCAGGTATCCGCGACGAACAGAATGCCAACAAGGAAGAGAAACTGAACATCATAGAGCGCCTGAAAGAACTGGCATCCAAGGAGGGTGAGGAAATCATTCAGGAGGTGAAGGAACTTCAGAAGAAATGGAACGAGGTTGGACACGTACCTTTCCGCGACAAGGACAAGCTCTATAAGGACTATCGCGAGGTATGCGACAAGATCTATGGCGCACTGAGTGCTTCACAGGCTAAGCGTCATCTGAACAACTTCCGCAACAACCTGGCTCAGAAGATTGAGAAGGAAGGCGGTAGCCTAAGTAACGAGCGCCAGCGTATGATGCGTGCCTATGAGCGTATGCGTGACGAGTTGAATACTTACGAGAACAACCTGGGCTTCCTCTCCAGCAATAGCAAGAAGGGCAACTCATTGGTTGACAGTATGAAGAAGAAAGTTGAGAAGTTGCGCGACGAGCTCTCTCTGTTGGCTCAGAAAATCAAAGCCGTTGACGAGCAGATAGCAAACGAAGGAAAAGAATTTATTATCACAATAAAAAGTAAGGCAGATCTGGAATTCCAGGTCTGCCTTACTTTTTGGGTGGTTAGCGGTTAGGGATTAGCGAAATTTAAAAGCCCTCCCCCTTACGGGGGAGCGAGGAGAGGGTCTGTCACTTACAAGCAGGGCACCAGGGCTTGAGCTGCTGGAAGAAGTCGTTACCCTTGTCATCTACCAGGATGAAGGCAGGGAAGTCTTCTACGTCAATCTTCCAAATAGCCTCCATACCCAACTCGGGATACTCAACGCATTCAATGCTCTTGATGCTACTCTGGCTCAGTACGGCAGCTACACCACCGATAGTACCCAGATAGAAGCCACCATGCTTCTTGCAGGCATCTGTAACCTGCTGGGTACGATTACCCTTGGCAATCATCACCAGAGAAGCACCGTTAGCCTGGAACTCATCTACATAGGGATCCATACGGTTGGCTGTGGTGGGACCCATAGAACCACAGGGATAGCCTTCAGGTGTCTTGGCAGGACCGGCATACAGCACAGGATAATCCTTGAAGTACTGAGGCATACCCTCACCGGCATCCAGGCGGGCCTTCAACTTGGCATGAGCAATGTCACGAGCCACAATGATGGTGCCCTTCAGGTTGACACGAGTGCTAACGGGATACTTGGTCAGTTCGGCACGTACAGCATCGATACCTTTGTTCAGGTCAATCTCGATACCCTTGGGACCCTCGCCCGGATTGCGCAGCTCCTCAGGAATCAACTCTGTGGGGTTGCTATCCATCTTCTCAATCCAGATACCATCCTCGTTGATCTTTGCCTTAATGTTACGGTCAGCAGAGCAGCTGACACCCATACCTACGGGCAGAGAAGCACCATGGCGAGGCAGACGAATTACACGGATATCATGAGCCAGGTACTTACCACCGAACTGAGCACCCAAACCAATCTTCTGAGCTTCCTTCAGCAGTTTCTCCTCCAAGTCGATATCACGGAAGGCACGACCAGTCTCATCGCCTGTAGTAGGCAGACTGTCATAGTACTTGATAGAACCCAGCTTCACGGTCAGCAGGTTCTTCTCGGCACTGGTACCACCAATAACAAAGCAGATATGATAAGGAGGACAAGCAGCTGTTCCCAGGTGCTTCATCTCCTCAACCAGCCAAGGCAGCAGAGTCTTCTCGTTCTGAATCAGAGCCTTTGTCATGGGGTAGAAATAGGTTTTGTTGGCAGAGCCACCACCCTTGGCTACGCAGATGAAGCGATACTCGGCACCCTCGACAGCCTCAATATCAATCTGAGCAGGCAGGTTGCACTTGGTGTTCACCTCGTCATACATATTAAGGGGTGCATTCTGAGAATAACGCAGGTTGTCCTGTGTGAAGGTATTGAAGACACCACGTGAGAGTGCTTCCTCATCCTCGAAACCTGTCCATACCTGCTGTCCCTTCTCGCCATGTATGATGGCAGTACCGGTATCCTGGCAGAAGGGCAACACGCCCTTAGCAGCTACATCGGCATTGCGCAGGAACTGCAGAGCTACATACTTGTCATTCTCACTTGCCTCGGGGTCTGAAAGCACTTTGGCAACCTGCAGGTTGTGTTCACGGCGCAGCATGAATTCCACATCATGGAAACACTGCTGTGCCAGCAAGGTCAGCGCTTCCTTGCTAACCTTCAGAATCTTGTGACCCTCAAACTCGCTTACGCTTACTCCCTCCTTTGTCAGGAGGCGGTATTCGGTTTTGTCCTCGCCCATCTGGAACATTGGGGCATACTTGAATTCAGCCATTACTATATTTACTATTTGACGATTTACAATTTACAATTTATTTACTATTGGGATATTTATTCCCCCTAAAGGGGGTTAGGGGGTCTTTGTTGCAAATTTATATTGCAATCGCTCCCCATTGGGGCTAACAACTTCTATCACATAAATGCCGGGCAGATATCCAGTTGTGGTATAGGATTGAGCCTGCTGTATCAGATCTACCATTGCTCCGGCACTGTTATAGACCACAAGAGTTGCAGGCCAAGGCAGACGCAACGTCTTGCCTTCCCAGAAAGGTAAAGGCTTCTGTAGTTCACTGACAGCCAGTTCCTTGTCAACTATCTCCATGGGAATATCCATGATATAGCCTTTGTACTGTTCGCCACAAGGCATTGGTTCATCCCTCCAGGCATCAACGAAGCAGATACGCAGACGTGAAGGACCTGGAGTGGCATTAGAGGGTACACGGATATAGAACGTGTGGTTCAAGATAGAGGTATTAGCCGTCTTGGCATTACCCAAAGATGCAACCTTCTCGGATGTTGTAGAGTCAAAGATGCTGTCGCAGTTCCAATCGGCAAAGATAGCTTCACGACAGTAACGCAAATCGTCATCATTCTGTGCAGCAACAGTCTTCAGCCTGAATGATTTACCCTGCTCTACTATGATAGGGGTTGGTACACGGACATAGCCGTCAACGCTATGGGTGGTAGTACTGTACTCCATGTCCTGTAGGCAATTGGTTGTCTTGACTTCCGAGAGCCAACGATTCTCTATAGCCTCAGCACGCTTTTCATAGTCCAGCATTGCCTCGCAATAGGCAAAGACTTCTTCCTCGGGAGGCTCTGGTGCATTGTTGAGCACACTCTCCAGGTAGTTGACACGCTTAGAAGCTGATTCATAATAGGTGATTTTACTGGAGTTAAAACCCTCCACAGCCTTATTGAGCTTGGTCAGCGCCTTGCTGTCACCGTTGGCCTGATACTGCTGACGCAAGATACGTATCTTCTCGGACTGCTGAACACCCTCCATGAAACGCTCCCAACGAACACTGCTACGCGGACCAGGATAGATACAATAGGTGTCACCCGGCGCAAAAAGCCTGTAACGACTATCAGTAAGCGGCTTTTCCGGCCAGTTCATCCATGACCAATGCAGGTATCCGTCAAAGTCATTAGCCACAGAGAAGATGGGAAGGAAAGCAGCCTCGGCAGGCAGACTGTTGGTAA
This sequence comes from Bacteroidaceae bacterium, assembly GCA_017619585.1. The sequence continues at coordinate 104,119 of JAFZSA010000034.1, read as the reverse complement.
AGATATTAGGCTTACGGGTGGAACAGCAGGTATAGGTTGTTGAGTACCAACCTTTAGCACGGCGACTCTTCAGTTCATCGGCTGAGAACTTTTGCCAGAAGGATATACAATAATCCGCCAACTTATCTACCAACTCCTTGTGGTAGTGACCAGCCAAAGCAAGGCGAAAGCCAGGAACAGCCTCCTGCGCAATATCGTAAGCCTCGAGCATGTTGGTCACATCACGCTCGTCCATCGCAATCATGGTCTTCTCAAACCACCCTTTCTCTCTTAGATGATCTGCAAAGGAAGTTAGGAAGGCTGTCCACAACTCCTTGTATTCAGCTGCAGAAGTACTGGTCTTCAGATCAACCTGTTTCTTTTGTGCCTCATCATAGTAGCGGAAAGTCATATTCCAAGGAATCATAGTGAAGCAGTCTATCTGCTTGTCTATGCCACAGGATGCCATAAATTCCACCCAACGGTCAAAAATGCTATAGTCATAGCTCCAAGTGCCATCCTTCTTCTTTGTCGTCTTGATCATCGGATCAAACTTGTCATAGGTTTGACTGCCCCAAGGCTCATAGAAGAGTATGGCTGAGACCACACTCTGTCCGCCACGCGCCAACAACTCCATATAGGGACGCAACAACTCAAAGTGCTTATCGCTCCAACGGGTCACACCCTCGTAGCGTGATACAGAATAAGGCTGCTGCCAGAAGTCAAGATGAAAAGCCTGTTCGCTAGGCAAAGGCAACACATTCTCCTGAACATTGACACGCAAAGTGAGCTGTTCAACCACTGTCTGCGTAGCTGTATCCAGGATATCCAAGGTAAGCGTGTAGATACCAGGTTCTGCATCACGGGGAACCTCCAAGGTAAGCCAGACGGGACGTGTGCTACAGGCCGGGATAGTCATTGAATTCTCCAAATCAATAACATCCGGTACCAGATAGGGTGTAAGGTCACTGGGATGCGTACCACAGGTTTTGAACTCGTCTGTCAACACATAACGCAAGAAACGGGCTGTACACTGCTCGGCTGGAATAACCTTTCCATCATTGACCATTGACCATTGATCATTGACCATTTGGGTCTTAACCCAGTCCGAGGTACGCAAAGAAAGTTTCTTGACAGCAACAGGAGAGAACAGCACTGCCTCTACACCCACACGCTCACCACGCCAAGCATAGACAATAGTGTCCGTCCTTACACGCAGCTGGGGGATAGACGTCTTCACATAATGCACATCGCGCGAAGCCCAACTGGCATAGAGCCTACTCTCCAACTGTTTCCATAATTCCTTATTGGCGCGCACGCCATCGTCAGCCTCGGTATAAGTCCTCTCTGCTACGGTAGCATGAGTTCCCAAAACTATACCAGCCAACATCAGGATTGTCAGAACCAGTTTGCTTTTCATAGCTGTCAACGAAAGAGTTTATTTTATTCCTCGTAATGCTGGAACAGGAAGTCATTGTAGGGGTACTTCTGCACATGCAGTTCCCTGACCTTATTATATAGAACCTGTTTCATAGTTTCCAGATTGGTCTTTTCCTGTGCCGAAATAAAGAGGCAGTCACCATTCAGACGCGACATCCATGTGCGTGTCAGTTCGTCCAATGACACATTCTTCTCCGTTGCAGGTGTCAGATCATCAGCATCCTTCTCCTCCCAGGTATAGGCATCAATCTTGTTGAAGATTACCATAGACGGTTTGTCGGCACACCCCAAATCGGATAGTGTCTTCTCTACCACCTTTATCTGGTCCTCGAAATCGGGATGACTGATATCCACTACGTGCAGCAACAGGTCAGCTTCACGAACCTCATCCAAGGTACTCTTGAAGGAATCTACCAAGTCTGTAGGAAGCTTACGAATGAATCCAACGGTATCTGAAAGCAGGAAAGGGAGGTTATCCACAATCACCTTACGCACCGTTGTGTCCAATGTGGCAAAAAGCTTGTTCTCTGCAAAGACCTCACTCTTGGAGAGCAGGTTCATCAGAGTACTCTTTCCTACATTGGTATAACCCACCAATGCCACACGAATCATTCTGCCGCGATTACCACGCTGAGTAGTCTTCTGACGATCAATATCAGCCAGACGCTGCTTCAGCAGGCTCATACGGTTCAGGATGATACGACGGTCCATCTCTAACTGCGTTTCACCAGGTCCACGCAGACCTACGGAGCCTTTTCCGCCACCACTTCCGGAACCGCCACCCTGACGTTCAAGGTGTGTCCACAGACGTTGCAAGCGAGGCAGCATATAACGATACTGTGCCAACTCGACCTGTGTCTTGGCATTTGCCGTCTGGGCTCGCATAGCAAAGATATCCAGAATCAAGCTGGTACGGTCCAGCACCTTCACCTTCAGTTCGTTCTCTATGTTACGCAACTGCTTGGCACTCAGTTCATCATCAAAGATGACCATATCCACCTCGCGCTCGGCATCCTCCTCTGCTACTATATAGGCCCTTATCTCCTGCAACTTACCTATTCCCAGATAGGTAACGCTACTGGGGCCGTTCATACGTTGTGTGAAACGCTTTATGGTTTCTGCTCCTGCCGTCTCGGCCAGGAACTCCAGTTCGTCAAGGTACTCCTTTGTCTTGCGCTCATTCTGATTGGGAGTGATAAGACCCACCAGAATGGCTCTTTCGGGACGTGTCTCCACAACATTGTGGAACTTCACGTCCGTCATTCCATCTTCAAAGGGTAATGACGACCGACTGGAATTATAATGTTTACTTCTGCTTGTCTTCAACTTATTTTAATTCATAATTCATAGTTCATAATTCATAGTTTCGCTAACTGCTTGAACATTGAACTCTTGAACTTTAAACTTCTCCCCCTAAGGGGGGCCAGGGGGCTATTTCACCTGTACTACCAAATACTTACCTGTGCTCCAGAACTTAACAGGGTCAGAGATGTGCAGCTCACACATACCCTTGCTGTCCTTTACCATCTGATAGCTACCAGAGGGATGGTTGGTAAGTATGTTTGCGCTCTTGCTGTAGAACTTAATCACCTTGTCATAACGGATATCTATCTGAGTGAAGTAGTCCTTGTTGAAGTTACCGTCGCGCAGCACATCACCGCTCTGCAGAATCTTCTGCTCCTTCAGCTCAGCCTTTGTACCGAACACAAACCAAGCGGCATTCAGCTGCTTCTCCTGAGAGGCTACAGTTGCAGCCTTGCTCTTGTTGTCTTCTGTCAGGGTGTTCACATTCTCATTCAAGGCATTAATCTGCTCGCCCTGTGCTGCCAACTGAGCATCTTTCTCGGCCAGAGCAGCCTCCAACTCCTGAATGCGCTTTCCCTGTGTCTCTATCTGAGCCTGCAGGTTCTCTACTGTCTTCTTCAGTTTCTCGGCATTGAAGCTGCTTGCACGCAGTTTCTCCTTCAGCTGGGCAATCATATCGCGGTTCTGCTGCATAGCCTCACGAATGAACTGCATATTCTCGCGTATCACCTCCTTGCTGCTGGCGCTCTCTGGCGTAGCATCAGCAATGGTAACACGTCCTTCAGCCTCATTTATACGTCTGATACCCTCCTGTACCTCATCAAAAGTACTCATGATATCATTCAACTCAATATCCTTCTCGTTGATAATTCTCTGCAAAGAATCACGTTCCTGCTCTATGGCAGACTCACTTGCTTGCTTGTTCTGACCACAAGAAGCCAGCAACAAAGCTACTACTGTAACAAATCCAAACTTTTTCATTACTTTTTGTTTTTAAAGCCTCCCCCTGACCCCTCCAAAAGAGGGGAGAAGTTTGGCAAGCAATTGTTATTTTTTGTTTCTTTTTTCAGAATCCATCTCCCTATCCTTTGGAGAGGGCTGGGGAGAAGCTCCGCCCAAGACGATTACAAACTCTCCTCTGGGTTCATTTTCCTTGAAGTGTGCCAGCACCTCTTCTACCGTTCCTCTGACACTCTCCTCATGAATCTTACTAATCTCGCGGCATACACTTACAGGTCTTTCCGGTCCAAACACCTCCATGAACTGCTCCAACGTCTTGACAATGCGATGAGGCGACTCGTAGAAGATGATGGTACGCGTCTCATCCTGCAAAGCATTCAGACGTGTCTGCCTGCCCTTCTTCTGAGGCAGGAAACCCTCGAAACAGAACTTATCGCAAGGCAGGCCGCTACTTACCAGCGCAGGTACAAAAGCCGTCGCTCCAGGTAAAGTAATCACCTCAATACCGGCACGGATAGCCTCACGAGCTACCAAAAAACCCGGGTCACTAATACCAGGTGTACCGGCATCGCTGACCACTGCCACCGTCTCGCCACCTTTCAGACGCTCTACTACGCGATCCACTGTCTGGTGCTCGTTGAACTTGTGGTAAGAGAGCATAGGCTTCTTTATCTCGAAGTGCTTCAGCAATATGCCGCTGGTACGCGTATCCTCGGCCAAAACCAAATCAGCCTCCTTCAGGACCGTCAGGGCTCTGAAAGTGATATCCTCAAGATTTCCTACGGGGGTAGGCACCAAGTATAATGTTCCCATATAGTGACACTTCTTTTTAGGCAGCAAATGTATACATAAAAAACGGTATTGCAGACAAACAGGCAGAATAATTTTGATTATTTCAGTATTTTTAAGCCCCTTTATGGGGCTAATTCGGATAGAAAGTGTATTTTTGCCAATAAAACAAACTTAAGGAAAAAATGAAAGATGTAGGCTCTCATAACGGGGAGATGATGAGACGGGGCCGCGTTGAGGTCATTTGCGGCTCTATGTTCTCGGGTAAGACAGAGGAGTTGATACGCCGTCTGAAACGTGCCCAGTTTGCCCATCAGCGTGTAGAGATATTCAAGCCCAGCATAGACGTGCGCTATAGCGAGGAGGAAGTTGTCAGCCATCAGGGCAATAGCATCATGTCAACCCCTGTGGACTCTTCATCCAGCATCCTGCTTTTAGCCCAGGATACGGATGTTGTGGGAATTGACGAGGCACAGTTCTTTGACGAACATATTGTGGAAGTGTGCAATGAACTGGCATCACGTGGAATCCGCGTTATTGTTGCAGGGTTGGATCTGGACTTCAAGGCACAACCCTTTGGCCCCATGCCCCAGCTCTGTGCCATTGCCGATGAGGTGACAAAGGTGCATGCCATTTGTGTTCGCTGTGGTGCCCTTGCCTATGTAAGTCACCGTATTGTAGCAGGAGACAAACAGGTCATGCTAGGCGAAAAGCAGGAGTATGAACCCCTCTGCAGAGAATGCTATGACTCGCTACGGGAGAAGTTGACGAGTTGACAGTAAAAAAGGCGGCCCTAAATAAAAATCGTTATAACGATATAACGTGATAACGTCATAACGAGAAAAGGCCGCCAATCGAAATAACGAAATTTTTGAATTGAAGACATGTTTGAACAAAAGATAACTTTTGACCGCTTTATCCGAAGCATTACCATCATCTGCCTATGCGCAGGTGCCGTATGGTTACTGAACTCACTTTCCAGTGTCCTGCTACCTTTCTTCGTAGCATGGCTTTTGGCCTACATGATATATCCTTTAGTACGTTTTATTCAGTACCGACTCAGAGTGCGTAACCGCATCCTCAGCATAATAACGGCCCTACTGATAGTCATTGCCCTACTGAGTGGCCTCCTGGCCTTGATTATACCGCCCATTCTGGAGGAAACAGCACACATCTCCAATCTGGTTAGTCTGTATTTCAACGACGTGATGACGCAGACCAACATGGCCTCCTACATCCAGAATATTGTCAAACACCTTAGCAACAAGAATGCCCTCTTCAACCTGATGCAACAGAGTTCCTTTATGGATACTGTACAGACCGTGATGATACAGGCATGGAACCTTGTCTCCGGAACAGTGAACGTAGCAATGAGTATTTTGGGCATCTTCGTGGTGCTGTTGTATATGTTCTTTATACTTATCGACTACGAGAATATCTGTCAAGGATGGGTGAACCTCATCCCCGCCAGCAAGCGCCAATTTGCCTCTATGGTTGTCCAAGATGTGCAGAACGGCATGAACGCCTACTTCCGCGGACAGGCACTCATTGCCCTCATAGTAGGAATACTCTTCAGCATAGGATTCCTCATCATAGACTTCCCCATGGCCATAGGTCTGGGTCTCTTCATAGGATTCCTCAATCTGGTTCCCTACATGCAACTCTTCGGTTTCATCCCCACCATACTACTGGCCATCCTCAAGTCGGCCGAGACAGGCGAGAACTTCTGGATTATCCTGCTTTGTGCACTTGCCGTCTTTGCGGTTGTACAACTTATTCAGGATATGTACCTTACGCCCCGTATCATGGGACATGTTATGGGGCTGAATCCTGCTGTCATTCTACTCAGCCTCTCTGTCTGGGGCAGCCTTATGGGCATCATCGGCTTCATTATAGCCTTACCCCTTACCACCTTGCTACTCTCTTATTACAGAAGATTTGTACTAAAAGAAGGAACTCCAGAGCAGGAAAATCCACCCATAGAGAACAAAAATGAGGAGGAAAGCAAATAATTTTGAATTATGAATTTTGAATTATAAATTAAATTATATACCTTTGCACCCGCAATAGCAGAAATGCGTTGTTTTTAGGTCGGTCCGCTAGCTCAGTTGGTAGAGCACAACACTTTTAATGTTGGGGTCTTGGGTTCGAACCCCAAGCGGGCTACCAGAAAAAAGAAGTCTAACAGCAGAAAGTTTCACTTTCGGAAGTTGGGCTTCTTTTTTATGTAAAGCTTCCTGTGGAAGGTTATGGGGTCGAAAAATATCAACCCCAAGCGGGCTACCAGAAAAGAGAAGTCTAACAGCAGAAAGTTTCACTTTCGGAAGTTGGGCTTCTTTTTTTATGTAAAGCTTCCTGTAGTAGGTTATGGAAGCGAAGTATTCATCCCCAAGCGGGCAAGAGGGGGCTGCTATAATTTGGAAATTTTGTTGTCTCCCTTCTTCAACTTCACTTCCCGTTGCGTTCCGTTCGCAATGAGCATAACCTTGCAGGGCTGCTGAGCAGTAAGAGTAAGGGCGGTAACTTTACTATCCTTCCACTCCATGCTAACAGCTACACCGCCACGGGCACGGATACCGGTAACGGAGCCGTTCTTCCAGTTCTCAGGCAAGGCAGGAAGCAGCTCGATGGAGTGTAGCCCCCCATCGCCCTTTGGAGAGGGGACGGGGGTGAGGCTATTAATGTTATAATTGCTCTGCATCAGCATCTCTATCACTCCGGCACATCCACCAAAGTTTCCATCTATCTGGAAAGGGGAATGAGCATCCAGCAGATTAGGGTATGTCCCTCCTCCCCTACGGGCATCAGAGCCCCGGTAACCATCGGGACTAACATATGAAAGTAGTTTACGGAAGATGTGATAGGCATTCTTGGCATCATGCAGACGAGCATAGAGGTTCATGCGCCAACCCGTGCTCCATCCTGTGGTACGGTCGCCACGAATCTCCAACGACTTATGGGCGGCCTGATGAATATCCTCCACACTATTCACACCATCACTTAGGCTGTGCCCTGGATAGATGCCGAAGAGATGACTCTGATGGCGGTGGTGAGGATCTTCATCTTCCCAATCGTAGAACCACTCCTGCAGATTGCCTTTCTTACCTATTTTATATGGTTGCAGACGAGAAAGAGCCTCATCAGTCTGAGCCACAAAGTCTTTATCCAAGTCCAACACAAGAGCTGCATTACGGGCATCAGTAAGACATTCGCGAATCATCGAAAGGTCAGCAGAACCACCGTAGAAACTACGCCCATGGTAACCCTGTGGCGTTACATAATCATTCTCGGGCGAAGTGCAGGGTGCAGTAATAAGGTACTCCTGACCCTCCACACCCATATCCTTGGTGCTGACAAGCCAGCCCAGACAGAACTCTGCAGCACCTTTCAGGACGGGATAGTACTCACGCAGGAAATCCTTATCGAGCGAGAAAGTATAATGCTCCCAGATATGTGTGCTGACCCAAGCACCACCCATATTCCAGTTAGCCCACTGAGGATCTCCGTTGTGAAGTCCAACAGGACAGGTCATTGCCCATATATCGGTATTGTGTGCCAGGCACCAACCCTTATCCACTCCGTAGTAGGCTTTTGCCGTCAACTCGCCAGAGCCTTGAAGTTCCTTCAGGAAGGTAAGCAGAGAGAGGTGCATCTCGGGCAGAGCTGCAGTCTCGGCAGGCCAATAATTCTCCTCCAGATTGATATTAGTAGTATAGTTGCACGACCAGGGAGGCAAAATACTCTCGTTCCACAATCCCTGCAGGTTAGCAGGCACATTAGGAGTACGTGAACAGGAGATAAGCAGGTAGCGACCATACTGGAAATAGAGCGCCTCAAGGGCAGGATTGAAAATACCCTCATCAATATACTCGCGGAGCACTTCCTCTGTTGAACGGACATCAGGTTTAGACTCCCCCAGCGAAAGTTTCACGCGGTTATAGATATTCTGATAGTCGGCAATGTGATGTTCCTTCAACACATCATAGGAAGAGGAAGAGAGTTTCTTCAGCCTGGCATCAGCTAACTGCTGATAAGGACGCCCCTCCCTTGCAGGATCCTTATCATAGCCATTGAAAGAGGTAGCATTGACCAGGCGGACAACAACCTCGCTGGAACCGTCAACAACAATGGCATCGCTGTCTGCCCTGACGCAGGAACCATCCACCTGCACCTTGGTACAGAATCGCATACCCCTATTGGAATCGTAAGAGAAATGATCACCTCCCCAGTAACTGGGTAAAGAGGCATAGGCCGCATAACCTTCGTTGACCAGCACCTTACCATATTCTGTATGAATCTTGTTCTTTAACTGGCAGGAAAGCCCCACACGGGCACAGATACCCTTGGGATTGTCCGTTGTAATACGAATGACAATACCAGAGTCCGGGTGAGTAGCAAAATACTCGGTAGTATATCTGTACATACCCCTCTGATATTCTGTATGAGCCGTAGCATTGCCTATGTCTAACCATCGGCGATAGCCTGTGGCCGGAGTTTCTGTGTCCAGATAATCTATGGTAAGCTGTCCCAACGGCTGGTAGTTCTGCGAGAAATGTCCCTGAACATCATGTTGCAGTTGGTCGGCCTTGGAATAATCCCCCTGACGCAAGGCCTCACGAATGGCAGGGATACTTTTGTGGGCATCGGGCGAGAAAACCTTCATGTTGCAAGGCTCACCCGTCCAGAGTGTAATATCATTCAGAGATACCCTGTCATGTTCCGTCCCGCCATAGACAACACCGCCCAAAGTACCATTACCAATAACCAGCGCCTCCTCGAAGAATTCTGCAGGCTTGTTATAAAGTAAAGTCTGAGCACCAGCCCCCAGCGTAACCAGAAAAGCCAATGCCAACAAGGAGAATTTTGATTCGGCACGCATAAATACAGTTATTTTACAAGTTTCTTTTTGTCCTGCATCACAAAGATGCCATGACGGGGATTACTGACAGCCTGACCTGAAATGTTGTAAATGGCAGACTGTGCATTGAGCATTGAACCATGAGAATTCTCAACCGATGGAATACCGTCAAGCAGGTCATCAAGGCCATTCAGCCATTTTGTCAGATCCTCAACCATCTTATCATGATTGGTATAACTAAGTTTGAAGCCAAAACCATGACCGCCAGTAGAGAAGGTCTTTGTGGTTACAGAGACACCCGCCTTCCTGAGAGCTGCCCTGTACATGCTACTATTCGCAGGTTTTACAGTACTATCATCATTTGCCCAGCAGATATATGCAGGAGGCGTTTGGGCAGTTACCTGCTTATCGCTGCTATAAAGTTCTACCAGTGCAGAACTGGGATTTGTACCCAAGAGATTTTCCCTGGATCCGGCATGCGTATAGCTTGCATTCATGCTGATAACAGGATAGTAAAGCACCTGAAAGGCTGGCAGTTCATCACCTGTAAGATGAGTAGCTATGGTACTTGCCAGATGACCACCGGCACTGAACCCCATAACACCAATCTTCTGGGGATTGAGGAGAAGGTCCTGAGCATTATCACGCAGATACTGCAAGGCAGCACGTCCATCGTTCAAGGGAACCTCGGGATTTCCATTAGGGAGGTTGTATCTAAGGACTGCAGCAGTGAAGCCTAAGTCGTTGTAGAGAGGCGCCCAGTCAGCACCCTCATAGCTACTGGCAATATAAGCATATCCGCCACCAGGGGCTATGATGACAGCCTTTCCGTTGGCCTTCTCAGGGTCGGCACGGAAAATAGTAAGAGTAGCACCCGTAGAGAGGCGAACATTCTCTACCTTCAGCTCACCGACTTCGCTGACACTGAAGATACTGCCGACATCAGAGATACTGGCCCAGAAGCCCAAGGCACCACCAGCACCGCCATATTCATTGATATAAGGGTAAGAGCCCTCCGTAGAAAGCAAAAAGCCCTTGTCACTCTCTATGATGTTCCACTTATAGGTTCCATCAGCCAAGATGGCCCAATCACCCACCTTAGATAGAGTCTTTGTTATGTCTGAACGATTGTAAACAACAATACCATTATAGGGGTCGCCCTGAAAAGCCCACTGATACTCATTAGATAACAAATCCTCCTTGGTAGTGGCAACATTACAGTAGTAGCCTTCTGCGGCATTGACGTAATCAGCGCCCTCACGCAATGCCAGGTTATACCAATGAGCATCATTGAGATCGGGCGACAAATCAAAAGGGAGCTTCCACGAAGCAACAACAGTTACCACATTCTCTTGTCCTGCAACCAATGTCACAGGCTCTTTGACAGCGTAGGTAGTATAGGCCTTATGCGATACGCGGTCGGGAACCTCAGTAATGACATCCCCCTCCTGGCCTATGGCTGTAAGCTCCTCCAGCAGTTTACCAGCCTCGTCCTGAATGCGGTAAGTAACAGTAATCTGTTTATCCAAATATGACTTCAAAATGGAGAGGGCTTCTGTAGGGTCAAAGTCGCCCGCCTCTTGAAAAGCCGTCTGATTTCCACCATCTGTTGCACTATTGTAAGTATTCACAACCACGCCATAAGTGGTGCTGGCTGCCGAATTAGCAATATAGCCGTCGATAGTCAGACAATAAGGGTAATCAGCATTGTAACCTACATAGTGAATCTTCAGCGGTTCAAGATAAGTATCGGAGAGCAGAATATGGCTCCAGTCATCACGATAAGGATTAGGGTCGCGATAGGAGAATTTCTTCTCTGCAATACTGTACAAATAGGTCTTTCCATTGTATGTTAGAACAGCAAACTCACTCCCGGTACCTGCGTAGCTGGTATTTACGGTATTAGTCACCTTACCTGCCTTGGTACCATACTGTCCACGAGGAGAAGACATAGTGTACTTCTTGTTGTTGCTGGGTTTAAAAACATTCCATTCAGGCAAAGGATTCTTAACTTCTATGCCATCCTTCTTCATAATCTCCAAGAGGCTCTTGGCCCATATCTCAGCCAGACGCTGTGCACCAACTACATTGGGATGAAGGAAGAAGTTGCCAGAGTTTCCTGCCTCCTTGGTGAAAAGAACCTTATTATCCTCGAAGTACTCCCATACGCCGCGATTACCGGCATAGACCTGTTCGTACTCCTCAACAATAGTATCCAAAATGGGATAGTAGCTACGCAGTCGGTCCAAACCTTCCTGCAGGTACATTGCTCCATTATGGGTATTGGGACTATACCAGATAGGATAGTTCAGGAGTATCCTACAGTCGGGAATCGCAGCAATAAGAGAATCTATGATGGTTCTGATGTTCTTGCCGTATGTATTCGTACTGACAGGAGCACCCTCCGTTGTGGTGCAAGCACTATCGTTGGTTCCCAGCATAATAGATATGTATATCAGACCGCCGTTCTGCTTCTTGAATGCCTTGGCATTGCTGACGATGCGGGTAAAGTCGGTCCTACCTGGCAGATAACCCCAAGTAGTGATACCAGAGTGACCACCATTATAGACATTGGTAGTAATACCTGTAGCCTGTTCTATCAATTGGCGACATACGATAGGAGGAGCTTGCTGGGCAGCATTGCTCAAAGTAGCTCCTGCCGTGATACTGTTACCGATGAAAAGCAAGTTGATGTTTTCTTTGGGATCAACAGGATCAGGATCACCAAGGTATGCCTCATAAATCTGGAATCGGCCTAACGAGAGTAACAAACCGCCTGCAGACTGATAACGATTAGCATAGGTTTTCTTGACAAGGAATTTCACATCGGTATATGCTGCACCCAGATCGATGTGAGGCGAAGTATAACGCTCTGGAGTATAGGACGTGAAGTCGTTATCCATATTCTTCAGCGTTGTGATGGTTGTCCATTCGCCCGGCAGATTAGCCGCTTGAATAACCACCTCGGTAGGCGTATCATAGGTACTGGACCATGCCGAGCCAATCATTGAGAAGATGATGTGCTGTTCGGCCTTGTTGAAATGGAACTGCAAGAACGGATCAACACCAGCAGGAATCATATCATTTCCGCCCCATGCCGTGTGGTAGATGTACTGATTAGTTCCTACGCCATCGCTCTCAGGGCGGATCAGATTAGAAGCAGGAAACTGGCTGCTATGTGGAGCTGTGGCAGTAATCTGCGAAGCATCGGTTATCAACGCCTCGCCTGCCTTCCAAACCTTTTCCGTCTCCTGAGCACGCATTGTTGTGCACAGCACCATCAGTACTGCACACAAAAACATATATGTGTGTTTCATAACTCTAAACTTTAAACTTTAGATTTACTCCACTTCATTGCAATAGACAAAGCCCATCCTGTCATAAAGTTTCTTCAACTGTGGCAGACGTGCTTTCCAGTTCTCGAAGTCCTTCTGCTCGGGGTTACACCACTGCACCTCGCTCATAGCACCCAAGCGAGGCAGCAACTGGAATAAGGCATGCTCGGGATAAGCCACATGCTCGGTCCACAGGTTGCCCTGATAACCCAAAATGCAGTCGCTCTGCTCTTGCGTTAGTTCCTCTGGAATTAGAGGCTCGAAAGAGTATATCTTGCTGCAGGAAACCTGATAGCTATCGGTGGTTTGGGGTTGCTTTCTGTAATCCTTCAGCTGAGGATGATCCAGATAGGCATACACATTGGGACTCATAATAACACGATGATTCTGCTTGGCAGCTGCGATACCACCTTTGGTTCCGCGCCAAGACATAACGATAGCGTTCTCTGTAAGTCCTCCAGCCAGAATCTCGTCCCAACCAATGAGGCTACGTCCGCGAGAAGCCAGGAACTGCTCAATCTCGTGGTTGATGTAGGTCTGCAGCTTATTCTCGGCACTTCTGCCATCCTGATTTCCTCTTTGGTCACCGCCTTCGACCATAACATTCTCGGTTGTCAAGCCCAGTTCCTTAATCTTGGCCTGACACTTCGGACACTTCTGCCAACGGTCCTTGGGACATTCGTCGCCACCAATATGGATGTAGGGAGAGGGGAACACATCGCACAACTCGCCAAAGACGGTCTTCAGGAACTTTAATGTCTCAGGGTTACCGCCACAAAGCACCTCGCGCATCACGCCCCAATGAGGAGCAACGGGATACGGACCACCTGTACAACCCAAGTTGGGGAATACGTGCAGAGCACTCTGCATATGGCCGGGCATATCTATCTCAGGCACAACATTGATGTAACGCTCAGCTGCGTAGCGTACAATATCGCGACATTCGTCTTGTGTATAGTAACCACCATAAGGGATGTTATCGTAAATACGGAACTTTCCGGGACTGATGACGGTCTTCTCACGCACACTACCCTTCTTGGCCAAGTCGGGATAAGCCTTCACCTCGAAACGCCAGCCCTGATCCTCCGTCAGATGCCAGTGGAACTGGTTGCAACCATGCAGAGCCATAGCATCCAAGAACTGCTTGATGAACTCTACACTGAAGAAATGACGACCGCAATCCAGCAACACACCACGATAAGAGAAGCGCGGCTGGTCGGTTATCTGCACGAAGGGCATCTCCACACCCTTTGAGTCCTTTGTAACAGGAAGGCTCTTACGCAAAGTCTGAGCTGCGCGGAACAGACCCGCAGGCTCACAGGCACTCAGCAAGATACCTTTGGCATCAACACTAAGTGTATAAGCCTCCTTCTGCTGTTCGGTCATAGGAGCGATTTGCTTAGCTTTCTTACCCTTCTTGGCAGGAGCACTGATAGCCAGCTTGATTTGGGCTGCCTTATCTTCGGGTGTCAGTTGCAGTTGGATACCTGTAGCCTCCTTGACCCACTGCTGCAGGAACTCTGCCGTACGAGTTACTTCTGTATTGCTGCTGTCATAGGCAATACCCATACCTCCCTTCAGGGTAAACTGCTGGGTGGTGTCTGCCTTAACTTCCTTGGGCAGTGGAATGATGTTGTAGTTGGCCTTCTGGGCTGATGCCGTCAGGGCCGCGATACACACAAAAACAAATAATCTGAGTCTTTTCATAAAGCGATAAAAGGTTATAAAATTGATGTTTTTATACGTTATTTGGCAGCAAAAGTACGAAAATAATTTATAAATAATGTAACTTTACCCCCTGAAAACTATAAATCACACACTAAATCATATTATTATGGCTTACCAAGAAGTGAAGACAACCGGTTATGGAACACGCGTAGGAAGCTCCTTCAAAGGAATCTTCTCAGGTCTCATCCTCTTCTGCCTTGCCACAGCACTGTTGTGGTGGAACGAGGGACGAGCCGTTAAGACAGACAAGATGCTGAACGATGCAGAAAAGGCTTGCGTTGAGATGGAGAACCCCAACAAGAAAGACGCCTCACTGGAGGGTGAACTGGTTTGTGCCACAGCTCTAGCAACAACGGAAGATTCTCTTACAGACAACCAATTTGGCATAGGTGCCAAAGCTATTGCACTGAAGCGTAGAGTTGAATACTACCAGTGGGTTGAGCATGCACAGGAGAAAAGGGAGGACAAGCTTGGTGGCAAAGAGGTTGTCACAACTACATATACCTATTCCAAGGAATGGACTCCCCAGCCCGTAGAGTCTGCCGAATTTAAGGATCCGGCATACCAACAGAAGAACATGGTGCTGACAACCGTAGAGCCCGAGGAAGTATGGGCTGCAAACGTTTCTTTTGGTGCCTATAAGCTGAATGACGGATTGATTAATTGCATCTCGTCAAACGAGCCTTATGATTTGGCCATAAACGAGGATATGCTGAAGGAACTGGATAGAAATGCCAAGGAAGCATACGAACGTTTTTACGGTCGTGCCAAGACAGCCCAAGAACCCGAACAGCCAACAGCTGCCACAGATTCCGTAAAGGCCGCAAACGATTCCATCCAGGCTATTAATGATTCTATTCAGGCTGCCACAGACAGTCTGCTGGCTAATGCCGGCAACAAGGTTGCATTGGAATATATACATCAGGCTGGCAATATGCTGTACTACGGACGTGTACCCGGCTCCCCCGAAATAGGCGATGTGCGAGTAACCTGGGAGGTTATTGTGCCTGCCAAAGTGACCATCATCTCACAGGTAGACGGCGATACCTTCAAGCCCTTCAAGGCTAGGAACGGAAAGCGTTTCCAGACCCTTGTGATGGGCAAAAAGGATGCTGCAGAGATCTTTGAGGCTGAACATGAAGCCAACAATATGCTGACATGGATTCTGCGTATTATAGGAATTCTCCTTATCATTGCCGGTCTGAGAGGCATTTTGGCTATCTTTGAGACCATTCTGAAGGTTGTCCCCTTCGTTGCCAACATCTTCGGATTCGGAGTGGGAATTGTCTGCTTTGTGGTTGGCCTGGTTTGGTCGCTCATCATCATAGCATTGGCCTGGCTGTTCTACCGACCTCTTATCGGTATTGCCCTGCTGGCTATTGCAGGCTTCCTCATTTGGGTATTTGCCTTTAAAGGAAAGGAGAAACTAAAACAACTGACAAACAAGCAGTAAATGATGAGAGCTTGCCCAGCGGGACAAGCTCTCTTTTTATTTTTACTTTATGGCAACCTTTTTGCCGCCAATGATATTGACACCACGTTGGGCTTTTGCTATACTCTGACCCGTTATGTTGTAAACAGAAGTACTACCAGAGTCCTTATTGGAATCAGGAAGGTGCTCCAAGCCCACAACCTCATCAACAACCATTCTAACCGTATTGGTACTCTGCGCAAGGTTCTCCAGTCCACCCTCTGCATCCATGGGGACATAGATTTCCAAGCTGGATTTCAGCATCTTACCATTGCAATGGGCAGTTACCTCATCGGGCGTCATGGCAGAACGCCAGAACACAAGCTCAGACACATCACGTGTAGAGCCGCCTAGCACCACTTCCTGAACATCGCCCAGACGTTCGTCAAGAACTCCTGCACTGACTTTATCCAGATAAAGCAGAGTGCGCTTCTGGGCATAGTAGCTGGTAAGTGTGATATTGTGCCAATTGGTATCCGTAATGGCTTTGGTGCTGGTAAGGGTTCCACCCGATGGAGTAGCAAGGCGCACATAACCATCAGGCGTAATGGTCACTGTTACATCTCCAACAGAACAACGTACACGCAACACCTGTCCCTGTCCACCCTTTACACGGGCAGTAACAGTAAAGGGATGCGTAGTCCCTTCGGGGTTGAAATGTACAGTCTTTTCCTCTGTCAGCCTCATGCTCTTGGTAGTAGTACGCTTAGGCATAGCTTTCCCTGCCTTCAGAGCATCAAAGAGAGAAGGAATCATAGAGCAGAAGAACTCGTAATGACCCTCGGTATTCTGATGATAAGTATCTGACACATAGCCGTCAGCCCATGTGCCGTCGCCTTTGTCAATGGATCCCAGGCAATTGAAAGAAGGCACGTCCCACTCATGGATAAGCAGATTCAGTTTCTTTACATAACTGTAGTCGCTTGCATTATAGTCGCCACGTGTATAATTGTTCATAACCACAGGAATCTTACCATCGGCACGAACCATCTTAATAAGTTTCAGCATATTATCTCTCCACTGAGTAAAGATGGCATTCTGGTCGCTGGCCCCGTGAATTCCCTCGTTGCCCAAAGAAAGACCGAAGATAACATAACGACCGAAGTCACGAATCAAATCATCATACCTACCCAATAAAGCATTAGTGGTATTACCACCGATAGATACATTAGAAGTATAGAAACGTGTATCTGACAATCCCTTCTCATAACGCTGAATCAGATGCTGACCATACAGATAACGATAGCCCTTGTAATCCGTTGCGCCCTGACCGTTGGCTACACTGGAACCGAAGACCGAGATGCGATTCTCATCGATGGGAGCAGAGATATTGTAGACACCGTTTGCCATATCCACCGTAATGGTGTAGGTACCTGCGTTCTGGTAGATATTCTCAACGTCCTGACCGTTTGATGCCATGCCCAGAACATATCGTGAAGAGGCGTTCTTGAGACGCTTGATGGCCAGATTATCCGTATTGTTCAAGGCAAAGTACATAGTCTTGTCCACCCACTGCTGCGAGGCAGTCTCCTTCAGTGTTATCTCAGACTCCCATACGCCATTTGCCTTGTATGCTATCTGGGGATTACCTGCTCCAATATTACCCCTTACATGCATGGTTACAGGCAGCACTTCAACTGTCTGATTGTTGGCATTCACGGTAATACGGGCCACGCAGTCCTTCTCTACACTGAAAGCCACAGGAGCCTCATCGCCTGCAACATCAAAGGTGCCGTCACCTGTACTGGAGAGTACGACATCTCCGTCAGGTGTCTTTCCGGTAAGTTGGAACGTTCCCTTGGTCAGTCTGGCATAAGTCTGATATGTATTGGAACCAACATTCTTGAACATAGCATCTTCGGCATTGCCGGAAAGTGTCAGCTCTGTCAATTCCAATGGCTCTTCGGGACGCACACCACCCGTATATTCCTCCACTTTCATGACACTGATATGCGCCATACCTGTCACACGCTGGAAGTTGACAACAATCTCGCCCTTACGGTTAGGATAGATGTAGTCTGTTATGAGGATGTTACGGACATTGCCATTGTTACCCTCACCGCCTACGCTGTTGCCTGATGTCACCTGACCACCACTCCATGTACGTTGCCCCTCTATATTGTACTGGGTAATGCGGTTGTCTGTATGATTACGGGAACCGTAAATGTAGAGCTTGTAGCAATTGTCAACGTTCAGATTGGTGAACTTAAAGGGGCGACAGTCTCCGTTATCAATGAACATATAGTCCTCTGTAGCTGTCTGTATGGCCAGGTCACCCAACATCTCCTCCGATGGACTGTTGTTACCACCCGCGCTGATGCCGTTGGTGTATTGGTTGCATGTTGTTACCAGTCGGTATTTTGATGTTGTACTTCCTGCGGCATTCCTCATTGCAACAGTCTTGGCCGTAATAGTGTTGCTGGAACTACTACCCGATGAGAGATTCGTCCAGTAGTTGCCATTCTTGTCCTTGGCAGTAGTCTGACGTCCGCGTGATGTATTACTGGTCTCACCAAAATCGATATAGAATCTCTGTGTCAATTTCAATTCCTGATGAGGACGTGCCAAGTCACCCAGCTCAACTACCTTCATGCAGTTCAGGTACACCATAGCACCCTTTGTCTTCTTGCAGATAGTAAGGTCTATATTGCCTATACTGTCAGGGAATACGGGTTCGGAAACCAGAATCTTGTTGTTATTGCCATTATACCCTCCATCACCTATCTGAGTACCGCCCATCTGCATCTCGCCTGTCCAGACATTCTCACCGCTGAAGGTAAAGTAGGCTGAACGCTCGTCTGTAGAGGTACGGCTTCCGAAGCTATAAAACTGGTATGCCTTCTCGGGATTCAAACCGGTAAAGTGCAGCACGCCATAGTCCTGAGAGCCCTCCATAAAGATATAGTCCTGAGTAGCTGACTGAATGGCCAAATCGCCCAACAGTGCCTTTTTGGGCGACTGCAAGCCTCCATTACTATAGCCATTGGTTGAGAAGGTGGTTCCTAGCTGCAGGACAATGCTGGAAGAAGTACCATCGGCACAGACAAGGTCTGTCTGCGTAAGGGCATAAGCTTTATCAGGCGCAGCGGTTCCCTTACCGTGCAGGTTATTCCACTTATTGCCGTTGGAATCCGTATCGGTCAGAAACCCTTGGTTGGTAACATTGTTCTGACCGAAGTCAACATAAAAAACACGTTCTTCTGTTTGTGCCAGGGCACTGCATGCCAACAAGGCAAGCATGGCCGTCAGCATTTTAATTCTCTTTGTCATAATGGATTGGTTATTATACTTCAAGATTGGTTATTGGTTATTGATTATTGGTTATTGGTTATTGATTATTGGTTATCGGTTATCGGTTATCGGATTTTGCTCTTTGAATTTTGAATTTTGCTCTTTGAAGTTTGAATTTTGCTCTTTGAATTTTGAATTTCCCCTCCCCTCGGGGAGCCGGAGGGGGCATTAATACTTAAATGAGCTTCCTCCTGCAAACTCACGCAACAGAGAAGTCGGTGGAACCTGATTGCCGGGAATACCACGGAAGTAGTTCAGGAACTTACGCAATCTGGTTGCCTCGGCATATTCAACAGCACGTTCAGGAACCTGCTCAAGGATGGGCAGCACCCTGTCGCGGATAACACCCAATTCATAGAGAAGGGCACTGTTGAAGGTTGCGTCAGCCAACTCCTGATAGGGGAAAATCCACTTCTCCTCGCCAGCCTTCACACTGGGACAGCGCCTGATGGTCTCTACTGCCGAATAACCACGGTATCGGAAGTCACGAAGGATACGACGCACCAACCGTATATCAACTGTTGAGATATGGTTGTGGTCGTCCAGCTGTATAGTGGTAAGGGCAGAGACATACATACGATACTTCTGCTCCTCAGGAATCTGCTGTGTAAGAATGGGATTCAACGCATGGTTTCCTTCCAGAATGATAACATCAGTTGGACCTATCTGCAACTTACGGCCTTCGTACACACGTTTGCCCGTCGGGAAATCATATCTGGGCAGTTCAACCTCCTCGCCTCGCAGAATAGCATTCATCTGCTCATTGAAGAGCTTCGTATCCACAGCCCCGATACATTCAAAGTCGTACTCACCATTCTCATCCTTGGGAGTATCCACACGGTTTACAAAATAGTCATCCGTGCTCAGGGTATAGGGACGCAGTCCGCAGGCCATCATCAAGATTGCCAGACGTTTGGCCGTTGTTGTCTTTCCGCTACTACTGGGACCTGCAATCAGTACCAGACGGGCTTTACGGAGGGCTATCTCATCAGCAATATCCGAGAGTCTCTTTGCCTGCAGTGCCTCACTGACGTTGATGAGGTCTGTTGCTCTTCCTGCCAAGATAGCCTTGTTGAATTCTCCTACTGTACGGACACGCAAGATATCCTGCCACTGTTGGTGCTCGCGTATTACACCCAGCATCTTCTTCTGCTCCACGAATGTCTCCAGTACCGAAGGATCTTTTTCATTAGGAATTCGGAGGAGAAGACCATCATAGAACGGTGTCAGGCTGAAAAGGTGCAACAGACCGGTATGGGTAAGCAGAGGACCATAGAAATAATCTATGCTACTATCTAACTTATAATAATAGGTATAAAGACTGTCCTGACTCTCCAGAAGCTGTACCTTACTGGTCATGCCCCTACTTTGGAAAATTGCAATAGCATCCTCTATAGGACACTGAATGCGATGGATGGGCATATCGGCATCAATAATCTCTTGCATACGATTACTGATACGCTCCACATCAGCGGGCTGAACGGCTCTACCTACACGCAACTCACAATAATAGCCCCTGCTTACCGGAGCACCTATAATGAGCTGACCTTGCGGAAAGAGGTCTTCGACAGCCTTTGCCAACACAAAGAACAAAGTCCTGGTATAAGTACGCATACCACTAGGACTATGCAGACTCAGGAAGTTCACGTCTTTGTTGTTATAGAACCTGTAGTTCATTCCCTGAACCTTATTGTTGACACAGGCACAAACCGGTCCGTAAGACATATCAAAGGCCGCAGCCTCGAACACCTCAGAGAGTGTGCTCCCAAACGGAACGCTTATCATCTCGCCGGTGTTCTTGCAACGTATGTGCACCAATCTTACTTTCTGTTCCTCGTTCTCTTTGTATGCTGTGCTGGTATAATCCATGTATCTTGTCTGTTACTGTTGCTTCAAGGGTTTTCCTATCTCTTCCATAAGTTCCTGCATCCCCTGACTGGCTCCTTTCATGATATGACGGAAGGGTCTGTCAGCATTCCACTGAACAGGCTTAGGATCTATCAGATAGATAGGGGTCGTTGCGGGTACGTATTGTGTAAGTCCTGCTGCAGGATAGACATTCAGACTGGTTCCTATAATAATAAAGATATCGGCCTTCATACATTCCACGGCAGCACGCTCTATCTCTGGAACTGCTTCGCCGAACCACACGATAAAGGGGCGCAACTGACTGCCGTCTTCGGCACAATCGCCCATCTTAACAACAAGATGCTCTTTATCAAGGGTACGGATGCAACGCGCATCATTAGGATTACGGCTGCTGGTAACCTTCATCAGTTCGCCATGCAGATGAATCACATTGGTACTGCCAGCTCTTTCGTGCAGGTCATCTACGTTCTGGGTGACAACCGTCACATCGTATTTCTTCTCCAGTTCCGCTACCAGGCGGTGACCCAGACAAGGTTCCTTCTGTAGAATCTGTACGCGCAGATTATTATAGAAATCTGTCACCATCTTCGGATTACGCATCCAGCCCTCAGGCGTAGCCACGTCTTCCACATTATACTGATCCCACAATCCGCCACTGTCGCGAAACGTGCTGACACCGCTTTCAGCACTCATACCAGCCCCTGTTAACACAACAATTTTCATAAAACCTTGTCTCTTTATATAATAATAATGTGCAAAAATAATAAAAAAATTGTTACTATTGCCTTTCAGATAAATAAAATGTATTAATTTTGCGCCGCATAATAGTAAATGTATTCTAAGAATGAACAAAATTAGCTACGCTTTGGGCCTTGGCATTGGCCATCAGCTCAAAAGCATGAACATTGAGGATTTCAGTATCGAAGATTTCGCTAAGAGTATCAGCGATGTGATGTCAGGCAAGGATACTGCCATGACCAGCCAGGAGGCTCAGATGATGCTGAACGAGTATTTCCAGAAAAAAGAGAAAGAACAGGCACAGAACGCTATAGCTGAAGGTAAGGTATATCTTGAGCAAAACGCTAAACGCGACGGTGTAACACAGACCAAGAGCGGCTTGCAGTACGAGGTGCTGACAGAGGGAACCGGTAAGAGCCCCAAGGCTACGGATACTGTTCGTTGCCATTACGAGGGTCGCTTGTTAGACGGTACAGTCTTTGACAGCAGCTACAAGCGTGGCGAGCCTGCCGACTTCGGCCTGAATCAGGTAATCCCCGGATGGACAGAAGGTGTTCAGCTGATGAAGGAGGGTGCCAAGTACCGTTTCCACATCCCCTACCTGCTGGCATACGGTGAGCGTGGTGCCGGAGCACAGATTCCTCCATACAGCACACTGGTATTTGACGTAGAGCTGATAAAAGTATTGTAATTCAGAAAAATAATTAATAAAACAAAAATATAAAACAATGAAAAAGATTTCTGTTATTGCAGCCGTTGCTCTGGCTGCCATCATGAGCTCTTGTGGTAATGGAACCCCCAAGGCTGATTTGAAAACCGATGTAGATACCTTGAGCTATGCTTTCGGTATGTCTCAGACTCAGGGTCTGAAGGAGTATTTGGTACAGCGCGAAGGCGTTGATACTACATACATCAACGAGTTTATCAAGGGTTTGAACGAAGGTGCAAACGCAGGTGACGACAAGAAGAAGACAGCTTACTATGCAGGTCTTCGTATCGGTCAGATGATTAGCCAGCAGTGGGTTAAGGGCATCAACTACGAGGTATTTGGCGAGGACAGCACTCAGACCATCAGCCTGAAGAACCTCTTGGCAGGTTTCGTAGCAGGTACCTTGGAGAAGGGTGGCCTGATGTCTGTTGAGGAGGCTACATCAACCCGCGAGTCTATGATGCAGAGCATCAAGGCTAAGCAGATGGAGAAATTGTATGGCGAGAACAAGAAGGCTTGTCAGGAGTTCATGAAGAAGATTGCCAAGAAGGACGGCGTTAAGAGCCTGGGCGATGGCATCTACTACGAGGTTCTCACCGAGGGTACTGGCGAGATTCCCGCTGACACCAACGTTGTAAAGGTTAACTACGAAGGTAAGCTTATCAACGATACTGTCTTCGACAGCAGCTACCAGCGCGGCGAGCCCACAACTTTCCGTTGCAATCAGGTTATCCCCGGTTGGAAGACCGCTCTTACTCACATGCCTGTAGGTTCTACATGGATGGTTTACATTCCTCAGGAGCAGGCTTATGCAAGCGGTGAGGCTGGCAAGATCAAGCCTTTCTCTTGCCTGATCTTCAAGATTGAGCTTGTTGGCATCGAGAAGTAATTGGATTAGGGATTAGAGATTAGGGATTAAGAAAATGAAAAAGATTGTTCTATTTTCTCTTTGCGCCCTTCTGGCTTTAGGCACATCAGCTGCCAGCAAGAAGAAGACAAGCAAGAAGGCAAAGGCTCCCGTTGAAGTAGTCGATACTGTTTCAGTTGACACATTCAGCTATCTGCTCGGCAAAGCCAACACTCAGGGTCTGACAGAATATCTGACACATCGCATGGGTGTTGACGCAGCCTATCTGTCTGATTTCGTAAAGGGCTTCCAGCAGACCGAACTTACTGAAGCTGACAAGAAGGAGAAAGCCCGTCTGGCCGGTGTTGAGATCCGTTCTCAGGTAGAGAATCAGGTAATTGCACAGGCTAACAAGCAGATTAACGACAGTGTGAACGTTCTGAACAAAGCCCTTTTCGTTCAGGGATTCCAGGATGGTATCACACAGTCCAACATGACTATCAGCATGGATAGCGTCCAGACCGTTGTCAGAAAGCAGATGGAGTATTACCATAATGTTAAGATGGAGAAGAAGTACGGTGCCAACCGTATTGCCGGCGAGGAGTTCCTGAAGAAGAATGCTAAGGCCGACAGCATCCAGACAACAGCCAGTGGTCTGCAGTACAAAATTATCACCAAGGGAACCGGCGAGATTCCTCAGGCTACCGACAAGGTAAAGGTGAACTACGAAGGCCACCTTATTGACGGTACTGAGTTCGACAGCTCTTACAAGCGTAACCAGCCCGCCACCTTCCCCGCTAATCAGGTTATCAAGGGATGGACCGAGGCCCTGACCATGATGCCCGTAGGTAGCAAGTGGATGCTTTACATTCCTCAGCAGTTAGCTTACGGAGACAGAGAGCAGGGTAAGATTCCTCCCTTCTCTACACTGATATTTACCGTTGAGTTGCTGGAGATTGTGAAATAAACATCTTAAAATAAGCAAAAAGACACCAAATTTACCGTTTGGTGTCTTTTTTTTTGTCCATATTCTTTCTGAAATTACATAATTATCGTAATTTTGCTATCAAAATATTACAAAAAACATTGTATTATGGAAAAGATTGACAACCTGGACAAGAAAATCCTCGAGATTATCTCTAACAATGCAAGAATCCCCTTTAAGGATGTAGCCGCAGAATGTGGTGTCAGCCGAGCTGCTATCCACCAACGTGTACAGCGTCTCATTGACATGGGCGTTATCGTAGGTTCCGGTTACCATGTAAATCCTGCCAGTCTGGGATACAACACCTGCACCTATGTAGGTATCACACTCGAGAAGGGCTCTATGTACAAAGGTGTTGTTCAGGAGTTCCTGAAGATTCCCGAGATTGTAGAGTGTCACTTCACAACAGGTCCTTACACCATGCTTATCAAATTGTATGCACGCGACAATGCACACCTGATGGAGTTGCTGAACAACCGTCTTCAGGAGATTGCCGGTGTTGTTTCTACAGAGACCCTTATCTCCCTGAAGCAGAGCATCAAGAAGGAGGTACCCATTGGTCTGCAGCGCGAGGAGACAAAACCCATTTCACTCGAAGAGGAATAATCTCCCTATATGCAAGCAGCACGCCCCATAATAGGTATTACCGGTAACTTCGGTGCCAAAGGATGTGAGTTGGCACAAGGTTACTACCAGTCTGTCCTACAGGCAGGCGGCATCCCTCTTGTGCTCCCTCCCTACACCGATGAGGAAGCTCTCTGCCAGACACTTGACAGAGTGGACGGCATCCTGCTCTCAGGAGGAGGAGACATCAATCCGCTCCTGTTGGGCGAGGAACCCATACCCGGACTGCATGGCATCTGTCCGCAACGCGATGAGATGGAACTTCTATTGGTACGCGAAGCCTACAACCGCCAGATTCCCATGCTGGGTATCTGCCGAGGAATCCAGACGCTGGTAGCTGCCCTTGGCGGAACTGTCTATCAGGACCTCAATACGCAGTACAATGATGCGCCATTGGTAAAACACGACCAAGATTTGGACCGTGCTTATGCCTCGCATACAGTGAAGATGGAGGCCGGAAGCATCCTTTCACGCCTCTTCCCCGAGGCTGTAGAGAAAGGACTGCCCGTCAACTCCTTCCATCATCAGGCTGTGCGCACACCTGGCCCTCTGTTGCGGGTGGCAGCAAAAGCTACCGATGGCGTGATTGAGGCAGTAGAAAGCAATGAGTTCAAAAGTATTATCGGTGTTCAGTGGCACCCCGAATGTTTCATCACCAGAGGCTGCCGTTGCATGATGCCGCTCTTTGACTGGCTCATATCAGAAGCCTCATCCTTTGCAGAAGCCAAGCGTATTCACAGTCGTATCATCACCTTGGACAGCCATTGTGATACACCCATGTTCTTCTCGGAAGGCTTTACAGCAGATATGTTTGCCAAGCGGACCGACAAGGTACTGGTGGACCTGCCCAAGATGAGGGAGGGTTTTCTGGACGCTTCCATCATGGTAGCTTACCTGAAACAGGGTGAACGTGATGCTGAATCACTCTTAGCTGCAACGGCAAAGGCCGACCGTATCCTTACACAGATAGAAGAGATGGTGGCAGCCAACTGCACGGCAGTGGATATTGCCTATAACCCATCCGACATTGCACACCTCAAACGGGCTGGCAAGAAGGCTATCATGTTAGGAATAGAGAACGGCTATGCCATTGGAAAGGATCTGAGTCAGTTGGAACACTTCGCCAAACGAGGCATTGTCTATATGACACTCTGCCACAACGGCGACAATGATATCTGCGACTCAGCCAAAGGTAATGCCGAGCATGGAGGATTGAGTCCGTTCGGAGAAAAGGTAGTTCAGGAAATGAACCGTCTGGGTATCATGGTGGATATGAGCCATGCTGCCGAATCCAGTTTCTATGATGCCCTGGAGGTTAGTCAGAAACCTATTGTATGCAGTCACAGTAGTGCCCGCGCCCTTTGCAATCATCCCCGCAACCTTACAGACGAACAGATGAAGGCATTGGCACAGAAGGGCGGTGTAGCTCAGGTTACCATGTACAACGGGTTCCTGCGTACCGATGGTCAGGCTACCATCCTGGATGCCGTAGAACACCTGAACCACATGGTCAACATCATGGGAATTGAACACGTAGGCATCGGCACCGACTTCGATGGCGATGGTGGTGTACCTGGTATGGCCAATGCATCAGAGGTTATCAACTTCACACGCCGCTTGTTGCAGGAGCGCTATACCGAGGAGCAGATCCAGATGATTTGGGGAGGCAACTTCCTGCGTGTCATGGAACAGATAAGAAACAATTAAGCTTATATTTAATAATGAGATACATTCTATTTGCCGTATTGGCATGTATGCTTGCTGCCTGTGGGGGCAGAAGCGGAAGAAACATCGGAGGGCCCGACACCATTACCCTGGCTCCCTGTCCCACCTTTAATGCAGACACCTGTATGAAATACATTCAGGAGCAGTGCGAATTCGGTCCGCGTGTAACGGGATCCAAGGAAGCCGGTCTGTGCCGTCAGTACCTTGTAGAGCAGTTCCGCCGTTTCGGAGCTGTAGTAGAGGAGCAGCAGGCCGATGTTACCCTGTGGGACGGAAAGGTGCTGCCCGCCTGCAATATCATTGCAAAACTGAATCCTGACAATACGGACCGTATCATTATCTGTGCTCATTGGGACAGTCGTCCTTGGGCCGATAACGATGAAGACGAAAAGAATCACCGCACTCCCGTACTAGCTGCCAACGATGGTGCCAGCGGTGTGGCTATGATGATGGAGATTTGCCGTCTGCTGCAAGAGACTCCCATAAAGGTAGGCATAGACTTCATCTGCTTCGATGCCGAGGATATGGGAACACCCCAGTGGGCAGAGACAGAAGAGTCCACTTCAGATACATGGTGTCTGGGCTCTAAGTTCTGGGCAGAACGTGCACAGGAGGAAGGCTACCGCGCCCGCTACGGTGTACTGCTTGATATGGTCGGTGGCAGAGGCAGCGTATTCCCTGCCGAGAAGGTGAGTCAGGACTACGCCCAGCCCATAGCAAGTCTGGTGGTACGCTTAGGAAACCAGTTGGGCTACGGACATTACTTCCCCCTGAACAGGGATGGCGGCTACCTGATGGATGACCACGTAAACGTAAACCGCATAGCCCGCATCCCCTGCATAGACATTGTGCCTAACTTCACAGACGGACCCAGCAGCTTCGGTCCTACCTGGCACACTGTCAATGACACGCCAGAGAATATTGACGTCAACGTCCTGGAGGCTGTAGGACAGACTTTGACACAACTTATTTACAACGAGGAATTATGACAATCAACGAGATACAAGACGAAATAATTGAGGAGTTCTCCGACTTTGACGATTGGATGGACCGTTACCAGATGCTTATAGATCTGGGCAGCGAACAGGCACCACTCGACAACAAATACAAGACGGAGCAGAACCTGATAGACGGATGCCAGAGTCGTGTCTGGCTGCAAGCAGACATGCAGAACGGCCTCCTTCACTTTCAGGCCGAGAGCGATGCCCTAATAGTAAAAGGTATAGTGGCACTGCTCATCAGAGTCCTCAGCGACCATACACCACAGGAGATTCTGGATGCCGACCTCTACTTCATAGAGAAGATTGGTCTGCGCGAGCATCTTTCTCCTACCCGTAGCAACGGCTTGCTGGCTATGCTAAAGCAAATGAAACTTTACGCACTAGCATTTAAAGTGAAAGCCCCCTCCGACTCCCCCAAAGGAGGAGAGAGCAAAGAATAGGAGAGATAAAAAAGGAAAAAGTTTTATTCAAAAAGCAAAATTCAAAACCCCAAATAGACAACCCCATTCTCCCTCTCCTTTGGGGAGGGACGGGGTGGGGCTGCTAATATATCGTGAACATAGGAAACATTAATCTTGGAGAACGTCCCGTTCTGCTGGCACCCATGGAGGATGTCACAGATATTGGTTTCCGTCTGCTTTGCAGGCAGATGGGAGCTGCTATGGTGTATTCCGAGTTCGTCTCCAGCGATGCGCTCATACGCATGGTCAACAAGAGTCTGGAGAAGCTGAAGGTCTGCGATGATGAGCGTCCCGTTGCCATTCAGATATACGGAAAGGATGTAGACTCTGTACGCGAGGCTGCCAAGATTGTTGTCGATCAGGCACACCCCGATGTATTGGACATCAACTTCGGTTGCCCTGTCAAGAAGGTTGCCGGCAAAGGCGCGGGAAGCGGTATGCTGCAGAACGTGCCACTTCTTCTGGATATTACCAAGGCTGTTGTGGAGGCTGTTCCAGGTACTCCCGTAACAGTCAAGACACGTCTGGCATGGGACGAGAAATCTCTTTACCTGCCTTCCGGCACGCCATTTATTGTAGATTTGGCAGAGAGACTTCAGGACTGTGGCATTCAGGCCCTTACCCTGCATGGCAGAACACGCGCCCAGATGTACACAGGCGAGGCCGACTGGACCCTCATAGGAGCTGTGAAGGCTAACCCACGCATGCATATCCCCATCATCGGCAATGGAGACATCACCACAGCAGAGCGTGCCCGCGAGTGCTTTGACCGCTATGGCGTAGATGCCGTAATGATAGGTCGTGCCACCTTTGGTCGCCCCTGGATATTCCACGAGATTACACATCCCGAGACTCCCTTGTCTTTGGATGAAAAGATAGATATACTGAAACAGCAGGTCATTACCTCGGTAGAACGCATAGACGAGTACCGGGGCATCCTGCATGTACGTCGCCATCTGGCAGCAACACCCATCTTCAAGGGCATTCCCAACTTCCGCGAGACACGCATCCGAATGCTACGTGCCGAGACAGTAGAAGAGCTGTTCAGCATAATAGAAGACATACGCAAGCTTTTACAGACAGAACAAATCATTCAAAATTAACTCTCAGACTAATATGGCAGAAAACAAACAGAACAAGAGTCGACGCGACTTCCTGAAGAGATTAGGATGGGGCGGCGCTTCAGCAGTGGGAATCATGGCTATGTCACCACTTAGTGCTTTTGGCAAGCCCGATGAGCAAACAGCGGACCCCGGCAAGATGTCTTTCCGCGAGAACCGCAGGACAGGAGACAAGGTATCGCTTTTGGGATATGGTATGATGCGCCTTCCTTCTAAGGACCGTGTCATCAACCAGGATATGGTGAATCAGGAGGTTGACTATGCCCTGGCTCATGGCGTGAACTACTTTGATACAGCTCCCATTTACCACAATGGTCATTCCGAGGAGGCTGTGGGTATTGCACTCTCACGTCATCCTCGCGACAAATACTTCGTTGCCACCAAGCTTTCCAACTTCGGACGTAACCAGTGGAACCTGGAAAGCTGCAAGCAGATGTACCAGCGTTCTTTGGAACTGCTGAAAGTGGATTATATCGACTACTACCTGCTGCACAACGTAGGCGGAAAGGGAACGGCTGATTTCAAGGAGCGCTTTGAGGATAATGGCGTTCTGGAATTCTTCCAGCAGGAACGTAAGGCTGGTCGTATCCGTAATCTGGGTTTCTCATTCCACGGAAGTATAGAGACCTTTGACTATCTGGTAGACAACAACGATGATTTTGAATGGGACTTTGTCCAGATTCAGATGAACTACATAGACTGGCGTCATGCTGATGCACGCCGTGGCAATACTGATGCCGAATATCTGTACAACAAGTTGGAGAAGGCAGGCATCCAGTGTGTTATCATGGAACCGCTCTTAGGCGGTCGTCTGGCCAATGTGCCAGAGGATGTAAAGGGCATGATGAAGGAGGTTCGCCCCTCTGACAGTCCAGCACGATGGGCTTTCCGTTGGGTTGGTTCACATTCCAACGTACTAACCGTACTGTCCGGTATGACCACCATGGAGGTGCTACAAGAGAATGTTGCCACCTACTCGCCTCTGGAAACATGCAGCGATAGCGAGTTCGCCCTGATGGAAAAGATTGCCGATAAGATGAACGGTGTCCCCGTCGTCCCCTGCACCTATTGCAAGTACTGCATGCCCTGCGGCTTCGGTCTGAACATCCCAGAAAACTTTGCCATCTACAACAAGGCGGTTACGGATGGCGTTCTGCCGTTGCCCGACAAAACTGCTCCCGACTATCAGAAACGTCTGGACAGCGTCAACAAATTATTCCAGAAAGGACTCAACAAGAAACAATGGGCCACTAAATGTACTGATTGCGAAGCGTGCCTTCCCAAGTGCCCGCAGCATATCCGTATCCCCAACCAGATGGGCCGCATTGCAGAAATATTAAGGAAAAGATAATGAAGAAAAGATTGTTTACAGCTCCCCTGCTGGCTCTCACACTCATGAGCTATGCGCAGGATTCACCCATTTCAGAAGAACAGGGTATGACGGTAATCAACACCACCACACTCTGTGCCAATGTCAAAGGATATGCTGATGTCACTCCCATTAAGATCTACATCAAGGACGGCAAAATAAATAAGATAAAGACCCTGCGCAATGCAGAGACTCCCAAATTCTGGGCTTTGATAAAGAAAGAGATGCTGCCCAAATGGGACGGCATGGACGTCAAGAAGGCTGCCAAGGCCAAGGTTGATGCCGTCACCGGTGCTACCATGTCCAGCAAAGCCTTGCTGAAGAATGTTCAGACCGGTTGCGAATACTACGTTAAGAATCAGAAGTGAAGAACGTTTATATGGTTAGCGATTAGCGGTTAGCGGTTAGCGTAACTATGAACTATGAACTATGAATTATGAATTATGATTTTTCAGAACTGGTACCACGCAAGGGTACTGACTGTGTGAAGTACGACCGTGTGGAATGGTGCTGTAGTAACAAGGATGCCATACCCATGTGGGTGGCAGATATGGACTTCCGTACCCCACCCTTTGTTTTGGAAGCCATGCAGCAACGTATGCAGCAAGGCATTCTGGGTTATACCTGCAGTCATGATGCCTACTGGAACAACATCTGCCGATGGAACCACGAGCAGTTTGGCGTGGACCTGAAACGCGAGGAAGTTACCTACATCCCCGGCGTGGTCTGCGGCATCTACCTGTGTGTGCAATGCTTCACAGAACCAGGCGACAAGATTCTCATCCAGGAGCCCGTCTATCACCCCTTCCGCATTGTTCCCGAGCATAGCGGCAGGCAGATAGTCTTCAATTCATTGGTTCGCACCCAAGAGAGCTTCACCATGGATATGGATCAGCTGCGCCACGATATCAAAGGCTGCCGCATGATGATTCTGTGTAATCCTCATAACCCAGCAGGCATTTGCTGGACACGCGAGCAACTGCAAGAAATTGCCCAAATCTGTGCCGAGGAAGGTGTTCTGGTTGTCAGCGACGAGATTCATTGCGATATGCTCCTCGGAGGTCGCCGCCACATACCCTTTGCCAGTGTCAGCGAGGAGGCCCGCCTGAACAGTATCACCCTGCAGGCACCCACCAAGACGTTTAATATGCCCGGCATAGTAGCGTCTCAGGCCATTGTCTATGAACCCAAGAAACGCCGTAAGCTCTTCACCTATATCGAGGGGAACGACTTCGACCTTGGCAATGTCTTTGCCTACGACTGCGTAGCTGCCTGCTACAGTTCTCAGGGACTGGAATGGAAGACCCAGATGTTAGAGTATGTGCAAGGGAATATAGACCTGCTCTGCGAACGTATGCAGCAGGAATGTCCTCAGATTGTTCCCATCCGTCCGCAAGCCAGCTTCCTGGTCTTCTTGGATTGCAGAGGCTTAGGCTATGAGACACAAGAGGAACTGGATGATTTCTTTGCCAACAAGGCACAGGTCGGCCTCAACTCAGGTGCCATGTTCGGACCTGGTGGCAAGGGCTACATGCGTATGAACGTAGGTTGTCCCCGCTCTATTGTCAATAAGGCTATCGACCAGATTGTTGCAGCATTAAAGTAGCATATTTATATTAGTATTACACCCTTCCTGAAACCTTTTACCACAAAGGGTTCAGTACTTCGCCTAAAATACTCCAGTACTCTGGTTAAAGTACTCCTGTACTCCCGTTGAAGTACTCGAGTACTCTGGCTGAAGTACTGGAGCACCTTGTAGTTCGCTGATTTAGGTTGTCAGTTTCCTGTCTTACGACTGGATAGAGTTGACTGGTTATTAAATTACGACTGCTCTCTGTTGTCAGTCTTTTCGACATTTAACATTGCTATTCAGCCACTCCCCGATGGTATCCATTATCTGATGTCGCTTACTTTCGTCAATTGGTCCATCCCCTCCATGCATGAAATGACGCTCAACACTAAGTTTCATCAGATTGTGAGTCGCATCAACAATTACGGACGTATAGTTCTTGTTGCCGTTCTCATGCATTGTCTTCTCAAATTCAACAATGTTTGTGGAACATAAAACATTATAATCATGGTGGCCACTAAGAAACAGTATGGGGCATTTTACCTTCTTGTAATAAGGCTTGGCATTATACCACATACGCGGAGCCATATAGTCTTCTTCCATTTGTTTCTTCAAAAAACGAGTAATTAATGGCACAAAATACTCTTTACCATTCTTTATGCTTCCTTCATACTTGTTGTATAAACGCTTGGCGTAATCCTCCTTGTCACCTATTCGGGAGTGTTTCATGTCATCTATCATCATCTGAAACATGGCAGAGTATTCATGATATTGAAGTCCAAAACCCACGTTTGGCGGGATATACCTGGCTACATCTTTAAAGAATGGTAGTGCCATAGCGGTAAACCAGTCTGTAAATAAACCCGTCCATTTAGGATTTTCATAAAGAATATCTATCTGATGGTCCTTCTGATCTTGTGGCTTAACATTTGTAACCAGTTGAATTAGAAACGACGGTTTGGAAACAGCCGATGCAGATATCAGTGCAGAGGCACCAGATTCACTAGTACCTATAAATCCCATCTTATACTTCTTGAACACTTTGTTCTTTTTCAGGGAATTATAGACATCCGCCGCATCGTCTGCCATATCGAACAATGTAGTCAAGGATGTGGAATCCTCGGAATGAAGCGCGCGGTTATCATAGAAGCAGCAGGAAATGCCATCGGCTAACAATTTGTCCACCAAGTAAGAATAATCACACCTGGCTTCCTCAACTTTTTTCTGTCTGTGATTTACGAAAATCACCAATGCCTTTTTATTCAATTTCTCAGGGCTAAGCACCTTACCACAGCGAAGACTCCCGTCGCGCATTTGAAACTGACATGGAATGCTATCAGAGAAAGCCGGACATGAATAGAAGAGCAGAGCCAAAAGGCTTAATATGATGTGTCTCATTGTTTATTTCTTTTGTTGAAGGTATGATATCATATTTTTTACCATTGCTACGCAGTAGTCTGTTCGATAAGAAACAGGGCAGGTATATTTCACGCCATATTTGTTGGCCGTCCAACTTAGGTTCATAAAATCAATTTCCAACTCCAATCGGCGCTCATCATCTGTCATAAAACCTATCCACGATTTTATAGAACGAAGATGCTCTTCCAACGAGAAGTCAATCATAGACGTTCCGTAGGGACTGTTCAACAGGGTGTAAAAGTCCTGCATCATATTGTCAGCCTGAGGGGAAAGCTTGATTTTCTTTCCTTTCTTTTTGTCTTGTATCATCCTATAGACGGTTTTCAGGTAGCGTTCCTTTGAGCCGTCACAAGAGATGGAATCCATCATCTCCAGGTTCTTCTTTATTGAGACATCGTCATACAGGAAACTCTCCCCGTCATTATAAGCACCCGTAAGGGTTATAAGCCCATATATGGTTGTATCCTTAGAGATTACATCAAGACCAACAAAAGTTGACAGGCGGTCGGAAAGGAGGTAAACCTCAGTGTTTCTGTATTCCTTTAACATGCGCTCTATTCTGTCAGTATTCTCCTTAATAGTAAGATTCCAGTCAACTGTGTAATCAAGCAGGTCATAATTCATCTTAGACAAAGTATCTTGCATTGCTTCAGTGTCAAAAGGCAAGGCATTATCATGAAAGTGAATATTCAGTAACAGTCCTTTAGCTGTTGATGGACATGCCCCTAAAAGCAAGAAAAGGGCACAGATAAAAAAACTATTCATATCTTCAAATTTCAATCGAGATTTCTATCACTATATACAACGGATTCACGAGGGAAGGCCAAATGTGTATTTGGAGCAAAACTCATACCTATTTATCATTTTTTAAATACCTTTGTTTGATTCCGTAGTGCTAAGGTAGGAATTATTTTAATTAGTTACAAATATATTTTATAGAACTTTAGTACAATTCCCGGATACAATGATGTTTTTAAGAAATATTTCATGTTTCGGACTCGTTTTATACAACATTTTTATGTATTGATTCCGCGAAAACAACTATTTTGTATTCCACTCAGTTTGCACATATTGAGGACACTTCAAAAATACTCTCGCTCAGATAAAGAAATAAAAACTGTGGTTTTATTTCGTTTATCTCTCGCTTATTCGTACCTTTGCAGGCTGAAAGCTAAATATATAAGGTATGGAACAATCATTATTCATTTATAACACGCTGAGCAGACAGAAGGAACTCTTCCGTCCGCTCACCCCAGGCAGAGTGGGTATGTACGTGTGCGGTCCTACCGTATACGGCGATGCTCATCTGGGTCATGCCCGTCCTGCCATTACCTTCGATATACTTTTCCGCTACCTGCAGCACATCGGTTACAAGGTGCGCTATGTTCGTAACATCACGGATGTTGGCCACCTGGAGCATGATGCTGACGAGGGTGAGGACAAGATTGCCAAGAAGGCACGACTGGAGCAGCTGGAGCCCATGGAGGTAGCCCAGTACTACACCAACCGTTTCCACGATGCAATGGCTGCACTGAACTGCCTGCCTCCCAGCATAGAACCCCACGCAACGGGCCATATCATGGAGCAGCAGGAGTTGGTGGACCAGATTCTGAAGAACGGCTACGCCTATGAGAGCAACGGCAGCGTGTACTTCGATGTAGAGAAATACAACAAGCATCATAAGTACGGCATCCTCTCTGGTCGCGACCTGGAGAACATCAAGGATGCCAGTCGTGAGTTGGCAGGTGTAGGCGAGAAGAAGAACCAGGCCGACTTTGCCCTGTGGAAGGCTGCCCAGCCAGAGCACATCATGCGCTGGAAGAGTCAGTGGAGCGACGGTTTCCCCGGCTGGCACTGCGAGTGTACAGCTATGGGACGCAAGTATCTGGGTAACCACTTCGACATACACGGTGGTGGCATGGACCTGATCTTCCCTCATCACGAATGCGAGATTGCACAGGCTGTAGCCAGTCAGGGCGACCAGATGGTTCACTACTGGATGCACAACAACATGATTACCATAGACGGCAAGAAGATGGGTAAGAGCTACAACAACTTCATTACCCTACCCCAGTTCTTTGACGGTAGTCACCCCCTGTTGCAGCAGGCTTACTCGCCCATGACTATCCGCTTCTTCATCCTGCAGGCTCACTATCGTAGTACCGTGGACTTCGGCAACGAGGCTTTGCAGGCTTCCGAGAAGGGCTTTACCCGTCTGATGGAAGGCTACAAGAACCTGAAGCGTTTGCAGGAGGGTCAGAAGGTAAAGGGTATGCCATGGATTGAGCAGCAGTACGTAGATGAACTGCGTGAGAAGCTCTACGAGGCTATGAACGATGACCTGAATACACCCATCGTTATCAGCAACCTGTTCGATGCTTGCCGCGTGATAAATACCCTTATCGACAAGAAGGCCAGCATCAAGCCCGAGGTAGCAGAGGCGCTGTTGCAGCTCTTCAGCACCTTCACCTTTGACATCCTGGGTCTGAAGGAGGATACAGGCAACAGCAACAAGGCTCGTGAGGATGCCTTTGGTGCTGTAGTAAACATGTTGCTGGAACAGCGTCAGCAGGCTAAGGCAGAGAAGAACTGGGCACTGAGCGACAAGATACGTGATGACCTGGCTGCCTTAGGCTTCGAGGTGAAAGATACCAAGGACGGCTTCAGTTGGTCGTTAAACAAATAAAAAGAAAAGCCTCTCAAAACAACGAGAGGCTTTCTTATTGATAATAGCCTTTCCTAAATTCCGGGAAGGCTGTTTTTTTATATACAGTCACTTAAAATACAACCTAAACGGAATCACTGTTCCTTTTATGTGAGAAACGAATTCTCCGTTAATGAAATAAACACGCCAAGGGTAGTAGGCTTTCAGCTGTTCCTCTATCTCGGCTGCAAAAGCAGGATGTTCCACTTTCTGGCCATTACGTTTGAAAGTTGCCTCTACCTTACACTTCACCATATGACCAGTGGAGTCAACAACAGCATCCATAACGATGGCCCTAATCCTCTCAACCCCTTTCAGATCGGGATAACGCTCAGGATGTATGGGGAACAACTTCCTCAAGAGTCCTGGCTCATCAATATTAACCGATGGACGGAAATTATCAAAGGAGAGCCCGTCTTTCATATAGTTGTGGAAGACTTTAACATCTGTCACCTTACCTTTGCTAAGGCTAATGATTTGTTCCTCTTCATAATTTCTTGAATAGCCCGTATGTTCGTAATAAACAAGGTTCCCCTTACCCACACGAATATTGCCAGTAAACCAAGTCGCAACAATCCTATTACCATCCATATACTTGCGGAATATGCGATGCAGGGTTTCGGATGGAAGAGGACTATCATCACAACAAATATTGTCAAGGTATAGTTTATTATTCGCAATACTCCAGTAGGCAGTATAGCCCGACCAATTAGATGTAACATAGCCCTTCTTGGGCAACGAGGCTTCCAACGCTTTGGTTAGTATGGAATCGTTATAGATGGGTTTACCCAAAAGTGTCCACTTGGTACCATTGATATACTCGGATCCATTGATGTAGATAACATCTCCATCCTGTCCTGTGGCAAATGCGGCTAAGGAAATAAATAGCGTAAGGATGCCTAAAATGTGTCTTTTCATATTCTTGGGCGTTTAAATCCGTTTCAAATATACATGGTTTTTAAATTAGCCGAGCGTAATCGATGTTAAAAGTTGTTAAACAATTCCGATATTAGACACATATCATTTGGGAAAACAAAAAGAGAGGGGAGCAATTTGATTTGCTCCCCTCTCTTTGTTTATAGATTGAATTTACTTAACCAAACTTTGAACTTCGTTCGAGCTTGCTTCCGCTCGGAAGAGCCAAACGAGTTTGGCTCTTCTCTCACTTAACCGCAACCTTTTGACCATCCTGGATGTAGATACCCTTCTGAGCCTTGCTTACACGCTGGCCAGACAGGTTGTAGATAGCTCCATTGTTAACGTTAACGTTTGCGTTTGCGTTAATAATAGCATCCTGGTCGCCACTCTCAGCACCTACCACGAAGCCAGCAGGAGCAGGAGTTACACACTTGTTGTCATTCCAGCTGGGGATAGCGTAGCGACTGAAGGTCTCGCTGCCGGGAGAAGCAACATACAGGTTGTTGGCATAGTCGAATGCCAGACCAGAAATGGTAGTCTCACTAACTGAGACAGTCACCTTCGGAGTCAAAGAGATCCTACCATTCTCCTGTGGAACATAGTCTGTCTGGTAGATAACAATCGAACCGCTACCGTTTGGTATAGCAATATATTTGCCATCTGTGGTGATTGCTATTCTGGCACCATTACGGCTTGTGCTGCTTTGGTTGAAATCCTCGCCTCCCTCTGTATTGAAGTGCTTGAGAGCAGGATATTCTGCAGAGGGAGAACTTACATGCTGGATGTACCAGAGACCACCCTGACCATCCTCGTGGATTCCTACATAAGATGAAGCATAGGTATATTTACCATCGAGTGGTTCAAAGACTGCAGAAGGAGCACCAGTCCATTCTGTAGCAGTACCCAGGTTGTAAACAGAGCAGGTATAGTCGGTAGCATTGTTTCCACCGTTGCTGCGCTGTCCGCCCAGAACATACATCTTCAGGTCAGCACCCTTGCCTTCGAATGCCAGACTGAGAGCTGCACGGTTCTGCTCCTGCTCGCCTACATAGGTAATACCGGTAGCCTCATCCAGAGTTCCGCCCTTGAATACAGGCTTCCAAGGCTCGTTCAAGTCATCAGGATTAATCTCCCATACAGAACTGTTGGTAGTACCGGAAGCACGGGCTACGAAGAGACGTCCGTCCTCAGTGAAGCGGAGATCCTTGAAGTCGTACTTATAGCTGCCGGAAATTATAAGAGGTAATTGACCTGCGTTTGGTACGTCGCCATAGAAGCCAGGAGTACCATCAGCTGCATTGATAGGCTTGAAGTTAACATCAAATGCGTAGATAGCACCGTTCTTCTTACAAGAGATGTACTTGGTATCACTGGATTCTGTCGGGTAAGACTCAGCAAGAAGAATCTGACCGAAGCCCTTACTTGCAGGATTATTGTTGATAGCCAATCCGTAGGGGCCCCAAACCTTATAGCTGTCACCAATCTTTGTGGGAGACTTAACGCCCATACCAGTGATATCCAGTTCGTATGTCAAATTGGTACCAGCAGGTACATTCAGCAAGCTGTTGTCAATAGCAATCTCATGACCACCTGCCTTCAGGTCGCCACCCTTCAGTACATGAGAGTACTTCAGTTCGTCACCGGCATAGAAGTTGATAGCACCGCTCTTAGCCTCGGCATTCAGCGTATAGAGAACAGCTACCTGTTCTGCATTGGTTGCTACGCTCAGGTTAGAGGCAAAGGCATTGAGCTGGATGTTAGGACGACGATTTATATATTCGTCATCTAACTTCCATACATAGCTTCCGCCAAACAGATGAGGTGTAGCATCCTTTCCAAGAGTCTGGAACCAGTGAGCGCCCTCACCCTTAGAACCGTTCAGCTTCCAGCAGATCTCACCGCTTGCCAACTGTTCTTCTGATGCAAGTGAGCCGCCAGTACCGAAGCCGCTAGGACAGCTGCGCTCTGCATAGAACACATTATTGGCAGTGAAACCGTTACGACCAACAACGTTAGAGCCTTCTTTTGATATATTCTGGTACTGAGAAAGAATCAAGGTGTTGTTGATAGTAGGAGAACTGTTAGCCCAACCAACTACACCACCACAGCTATTAGTGGGTTCAGCACCTTCACCAATCATTGTAACGTTAACCAAACAGTTATTAACAACTGTTCCGTCACCACTGATACCTATCAAGCCACCATGAGTACCGTCACCTTCGATGAAGGAGTGCATTACAACTGCAATCTCACAGTTCTCAATGGTTGAGCTCTCTGATGTCCATCGTGTAAGACCACCCATGAACTTTGCCTTATTGGTATTGAAGTATTCACCTGTCAGCTTGAAGTTCTTAACAGTAGCACCCTTCAGCTCATAGAATAGAGCAGCGGGATCACCCATAGTATAGTCCTCACTAATATAGACATTGTTCAGAGCATGTCCCTGTCCATCAAGTACACCACGATAGATATGAACAGCGTTCTCACCGGACCTGTTATGACCGATAGGCAGCATGGCAATACCAGCCATATCAACATCATTCACAAGCTTAGCCTTGGCAGTTGCATCATGATCACTGGCAATTGAACGGTAAGTAGCAAACTGTCTGGGAGTAGAGATCAGGTAATAGCCATCCTCGTCCTGAACAGGTATGATATCCTTAATGAGAGGATTGTCCATGATATTGAAATTCTTAGCCTGCTCTGTGGTGTAAGTTCCACCATAGTAAACATCATACAAATCAAGGTAAATGTTTTCAATTTCATCTATTTCTGCCTTGCTAATCAGATAGTCGCCAGTCTCAATCCAATCGTTGTACTCCGGATCCTTCTCGACAAGAAGAAGATTACCATCAGAAATGTTTTCAAGGAGATTAATAGAACTCATGATACCGAGATATGCCTGACGAGCCTCGTAGAATTCCTTGAACAACTGACTCAAGGTCTCTACAGCCTTCATCTTAGCCTCAGTATCCTCAGCAGCATCGGCAGCAGCTACAGCAGCTTCCAGTGCTTCCTTTAATGCAACAGGATAGTTAGGAGCCAGATCCTCAACGTCAGGATCATCCTTTCTATACAACGTCAGAATAGCGTTTGCACGGTCCACCATGCTCTCCAAAGCCTGCCCTACATAATTCTTTGCCTCTTCATCATCACCTGCATAAACAACCTTGAAGGAAGTGAAG
This sequence comes from Bacteroidaceae bacterium, assembly GCA_017619585.1. The sequence continues at coordinate 63,718 of JAFZSA010000034.1, read as the reverse complement.
CCCGTCCAGTCATTGCCATAGTTGGTGCCTTGGTTACAGATACCAATGGTCAGACTATCACCTTCAGCCTTGGCAATGATATAATTCTGGTAACGGTCAGCATATCCTGCAACTGCCATACCAGAAGGTCCATGAACGGCATAGCCCAGAGTATCAACGCCATTTTCAGCGTCCATAATGGGAAGGTCATAAGTAGTGTTACCGCCACCTATCTGGCTAATGTAAACATTCTCGCCGTTTACAGCACTTGCCTTCTCTATATAATCTTCTATTACAGTCTGCAGATAGTTGACATTGTCATTTGCATAAACCTGAGCAACATAGTTGTAACCATAGCGGTCGTTGCTGGGACGGAAAGCACCGTTGACACCTACCAGGTAATAACCGGGCTTCAGGTCCTTAACAGTCTGGTGCATATCAAACTTTGTGTTCCATGCCTCAGAACCATAATAAACCTTGTCATTGATGGTTACTGCGCTACTTCCAGTAGCCCACTTGTTCATGCTGGATTTCCAACCGTCCTTGAAACCATTACGGAAGTCGGCATTTACAAACAGACCTGTCACATCAGTACCTGCCTTGTAACCCATCTTGATAGCCAGAGCCAGCCACTCATCTATGCGTACAATCTCCTTTTCAATCAGAGAATCAACAAGTTCATGCTGCTCTATGATATCTACATAATCATTTTCCAGATAATCTGTCAATGCATCACGGTCTTCGCCTTCGAAGTCATCATGCTCAGTCAGGTAAGCCTTTGTCTCCTCGCACTTATCCTGATACTTCTGGTAAACCTTTGCACTTGCATCAACAACCTTATCGGCAACATATACAGAGTCCAAAGCATCTGCCAGGGCAAGAACATTCTGTGCCTGATTCAGGACTTCCAACTTCTCCTCCATAGCAGTGATAGCGCCCTTATAAGCTATTGTAGTATCAAGCTTCTCGGTATAATAGCTTGAGATAGTAGAGGCAACAGCTGGTAATGTCTCCTCTGTAATAGCCATGTATTCCTCGGCAGCATAGATAATAACACCATGAGTAGAGAAAGGATAAGGATACTCATCATCACCAATAGTCTGATACCAAACGGGGTCACGGAACTGACTTCCATTAGCCTCCCAAGTAATCTTACCAGTTTTAAGGTCATCCTTGGTTACGAAGCTAACATCCTCCTGCTTACTTCCATTATCCTGCTGCTTGATGCCTAAACCATCAAGAGCGTAGCAGTTCTTGATAACAACTGTACCATTATTGTATGCACCACCAGAGTGACGGGCAAAACCACGGTCTGGGTCAATAAGATCCACTTCACCCAATGCGAAGCAATTGGTTACCTCGGCATATTGACCTAACCATCCAGAGAAAGAACCATTCTCAGTACGGGTGTCATTCTCAACATGGATATCACCAATCATACCACAGGCATTGATGGTGACACGACATGCAGAACCCATAGAACAACCATAGATACCAGCACCGTTTGTACCGGAAACAACATAAACGTTACCAAGGTTCATACAGCCTGTAATAGTGATATGGCCTGCCCAAGGAGAACCCATACCAACAATACCGGTATAACCGCCACCTGTGATAGAACAGGTTTCGTCAAGCACAACGTCCTTTACATATACACCTTCTGCTGCACGAGCGGCATCTGCGCTGAGACCGCCTAATTGATCATCAGGCTGGCTGTTCATTACACTGATAAGACCGCAACCTCTCTTGCCAAGCAGATTGATGTTAAGGTTACTGATGGTGTGACACTGACCATCGAAGTTGCCATAGAAAGGCTTATACTCGCTACCAACCTGTGCAAAACGCGGAGTGATGGGTCTGCCAGTTTCCGGATCTGTTTCATTGTAGTTTTCCAGATCAATGTCGGCAGTCAACTTGGCACTGGCATCCAGGTGTGTAGAAGCATAGTTGCTCCACCACAAGAGCTGTTCGGGGGTACCAATTTCAAACCACCCATCCACGGGAGTCATGTAATCTTCCTGAATATGACCGCAGTTAACACAGAATCCATCCTCATATTCGTGAGGAGGAAGAACCGGATCGCCGGCAGGAGTATTCTGATATTTTGCACCTACAGGCGTACCATCACATCCGTAGCTAGCAGCATCTACATAGACCAGACCGCCTTCCTTTGCTATAGGCATAGGTGTCTCGTCCTCACCTATCTTTTGATAGAAACGCTCTACGCCACTCTGCCTGCCGTTCAGGAAGAATGCAAGTTCTCCGCTGGCAATACCACTCTCGTCCTCGTAGATAATATATTTGTCTTGGTCTTTAATATCCTTTCCTGTTATGGGATGAGCGACATAAACGTTCTCACAATTCACATTACCATAATTACGGGCGACATTAGCGGAGTTTTCTGTAGAACTTTGTGCACACTGATCACCAGCACCATAAATATTGCCAATAAAAGCGCAATTCTTGAAATTAGAGGCATTACGTGTCCATCCTGCGAAACCGCCAACGCAGGCACAGGAAGAAGCCTCACCACCAGGCAAAGTAATAGTACCTGCATAGATACAGTTTTCAATTGTTTTTCCTGACTCTATAATACCGAAGAAGCCACCAGCGGTGTTATCACCAGTTTTGGTAGAGACAAAGTCAATATCAGAGAATACGTTGCGAACAGTAGACTCGTAACCACTCGCAGAGACGGAGCCCCAGTACATACCGCTTGTCTCAATCCTACCATGCATGATAAGGTTCTCAACAGAACCATTGTGGCGAACAGGGAAGAGAGCGGCATTGTTGCCCATCTCTGTCATCTCGATGGTCAAAGCATGACCACCACCATCAAAGTCACTCTCCATCCAGTCGTTGGTATTGAAGATAAGGTGGCCAGGCTCTGCTATGTACTCGATATCGTTGACCATCTTGATGTGAAGTTTGAAACCGTTGATGACACGGTTCATACCTTCCACAATATCAATGTCCTCCTTACTTCCAACAAGAACAGAACGGCTAATGGGATCAAACTTGGTGGGGTCATCGTACTCAAAGTAATGGAAATTGTACAAACCACACTTGCTACAGATACCATACTTGTCAAACTCATGCTTCTCACATTGGTCAGTGCCATTGTTTGAGTAGGTAAGCTCACCTTCAGCCTTACCGTTACAATCTGTAGGAGCAGAAGCATAAACCCTTCCTGAACCGAATGGTGCGGGAACAGGGAACGGGTCTGTGCCAATTCTCTGCACCCAACCAATACGACTCTGATCGTTGTTCAGCTGGTAGCAAATCTTACCATCTGCAAGGTCTGCCAATGGCACAACCTGTGTGGCAGTGTTGTCTCCCCACTGTTGGGTAACATAGTTGTTGTAGCAAGAACCACCAGGACGGTTAGCGTAAGTATCCTGATTGTAGGTCTCCAAATTTACGGATTTTACATTGCCAGGATTACGCGAAATGTTATTACTGCCAGCCTTGCTATTAAAGTTACTATCATCGCTGATAACCAAGCAGTTTACAATGTTGACAGGATTGCTAGCCCAACCTACTACACCACCGCAATTTTCTGTGGTTTCGCCAATGATGGCAATTTTAGCGAGACAGTTCTCGATGATAGTACCATTGTAGCAATTAGCAGCAATACCACCATGGGTAGCATCACCAGGTACTTTGCTGTTAATAGTAATGTCTGCCCAACAGTTTCGGATAGCACCCCTGTTACATGCAGCGATACCACCGGCAAACTTGAAATTTGTTGTAATGGCACCCTCAACCTTCAGGTTCTGAATAACAGCACGCCATCCGACATAACGGAAGACAGCCGCATACTGTTCCTCTGGGTAGAGATTAATTTTAATGGTGTGTCCCTGGCCATCGAAAGTACCGTCATAGCGCTTGCCCTGTGAATCGCCAACGCCAATCATCGTACCATCCATGCCCAAGTCAATGTCGGCTGTCAGCACGGCACTGGCTGTGACCTCACCTTCATTCACGAGTGCAGCAAACTCTTCCCAGTCAGCCGCAGAACCAATCTGGTACACATTCCCGACCTTGTCGAGTGCATACGCAGACATGCCAACGACCATCATTATGGCCGTCAAGCACATGGTAAGTAGTCTTTTCCTCATAGTAGAATAAAGATTAATTAATAGTAATAAATAAGGTTAAACATAATGTTGTGACGCAAATATATCGAAAATATTTTACACACAAAACATTTTCAATAAAAAATGCCAAAATATGTAACAATATGTAAAATAAAGAAAACAAAAAAGCCCCTTCCCTTTTTGGGGGAAGAGGCCTAACAGGAATGTAAGCTGCGTATCTGCTACATAACAGATACCAAGAATCTTCTTTTACTTAACAGATACCTTTTTGCCGTCCTGGATATAGATACCCTTCTGAGCCTTACCTACACGCTGACCAGCCAAGTTGTAAATAGCTCCGCTGTTAACGTTTCCGTTAGCGTTAACGTTATCCAAGGCATCCTGATCACCACTTTCTGTACCTACTACAAAGCCTTCGCGAGCAGGAGTTACATACTTGTCGCCTGTGAGCGATGGAACAGCGTAGCGGTTCAAGGTCTTGCTGGCACTAGAGGTGATGTACAGGTTGTTAGCATAGTCAAATGCCATACCGGTAATCTGACTCTCGGCAACACTCAGATTGTACTTAGCATCCAGGTAGATTGAACCATTCTGCATAGGAACATAGTTGGTCTCATAGATAACCACCTTACCAGAACCCTTAGGAATAGCTACGAAAGAGCCATCAGCGCTGACAGCAATTGCCTCACCACGTGTGTTGGTTGTAATGTCTGAGTAGTCAGCATTACCTGTTGCATCAAAGTGCTTGATAGCGGGTTCTTCCTCCTTAGGATTATCACGGTACTGCTCGTACCACAGACCGCCACGGTTATCTGATACGATACCAACATGTGCGGGAGCAACAGTGTACTGACCAGTCAAAGGCTCGAATACGCTGCTGGGAGCACCTGTCCAAGAAGTTGCTGTACCAAGGTTATAAGTGAAGCATTTGTAGTCTGAGAAGTTCTCCTTACCGTCTGAACGCTGAGCACCCAGAACAATAAGCTTCAGGTTCTCACCTTCGCCTTCAACAGCCAGAGAAACGGCAGGACGATTCTGTTCCTCACCACCAACGGTTACAATACCTGTAGCCTTGTCAAGCTCACCACCAGTGAAGATAGGAGTCCAAGGTTTGTTCAGGTCGGCAGGATCAGCCTCCCATACAGAGCTGGTAGAGTTACCGGAAGCACGGGCGATGAAGAGACGTCCATCCTTGCTTACGCGTACATTCTTAAGATCAAACTTGTAGTCACCAGAGATAGTGATTACGTTCTTGTTGTCCTTGATGTCAAGACCACCATAGAAACCAGGTGTGCCATCCTCGGCATTGATAGGCTGGAAGGTTGCGTCAAAGGCAAACAGTGCACCGGGCTTCTCCTCGCAGATGCTACCAGTACCCTTCTCCAGAGGACGAGACTCTGCTACATAAATCTGACCGAATCCCTTGCTTGCAGGAGTATTGTTGATAGCAAGACCGTAAGGAGAGTTAACCTTGTAGCCCTCGCCAATCCTTGCAGGTTCTTTCACGCCCATAGCAGTAATCTCCAGAGCGTAGGTGAGCTTAGTACCGGCAGGAACATTCAACAAGCTATTGTCAATAGCAATCTCATGACCACCTGCCTTCAGGTCGCCACCCTTCAGTACGTAAGCATACTTCAGTTCGTCACCGGCATAGAAGTTGATAGCACCGCTCTTAGCCTCAGCATTCAGCGTATAGAGAACAGCCACCTGTTCTGCATTGGTTGCTACGCTCAGGTTAGAAGCAAAGGCATTGAGCTGGATGTTAGGACGGGTGTTCTGGAATTCATTTCCGTTCTTCCATACCAAGCTTCCGCCAAACAGATGAGGTGTAGCATCCTTGCCCAGTGTCTGGAACCAGTGAGCATCCTCTGCCTTAGAACCATTCAGAGTCCAGCAGATTTCACCGCTTGCCAACTTCTCTTCGGTTGCCAAAGTTCCCTTGGTATCACCAAGCTTTGTTACATAGAATACATTGTTTGTAGTACATTTATCCGGATTACGGCTGACTGTGTTACAGCCAGAAGTATTAACGGTGTAGTTAGAAGAGAGTATCAGGGTATTGTTCACAGTAAGACTGTTAGTTGCCCAACCGCAAACACCACCACAAGAGTTGGTATTCTCACCCAAAATAGCACAGTTGACAAGACAGTTCTCTACAACCGTTCCTTCGCCTTCATTAACACCGATAAGACCACCATGAGTACCATCCTGTGAATTACCATTATCATCTGCAGGTATTGTTGAATTGATGGTAACAGCAACATCACAGTTCTCGATGCGGGAATTGTAGGTATAACCTGCAATACCGCCAATGAACTTCTGGTTGCTGATATACTCACCTGTCAACTTCAGGTTCTTGACAGTAGCACCATCCAGGGTATTGAACAAACCTGTTCTCTGTGCTTCGTTAACAATAAGAACATTGTTGATAGCATATCCCTGACCATCGAACGTACCACGATAGCTGTAATCAGATACATTGATGGGCTGCATTCCTATGCCCTTCATATCAATGTCCGCAGTAAGTTTAGCCTTTGCTGTATAATCAGCATATGTGGAAATAGCGCGGAAAGCAACAAGTTTCTTGGGAGTTCCAATGAGATAATAACCGTCCTCGTCCTGAGCAGGAAGAGCCTCCTTAACTATTTTGTTATTCAGAATCTCAGGATTCAAAGCTTCCTCTGTGCTATAAGAGCCTTCAGCATATGCATCAATCAGAGTAAGGGCTGCATCATTATAGAGGAAATCGGTCTCAGCCTCAGTGAATACCATTTCACCAGTCTCGAACCATTCGCCAGTCTCCTCGTCCTTTTCAACATAAGGCAAGTTGCCACCCTCGATGTTTTCAAGAGCAACACCCAAAGTGTTAAGCTTAATGTAAGCCTGCTTACCCTCATAAATCTTCTGGAAGATATCAGAGAATGCAGCTGCTGCCTCAGCCTTGGCAGCCACGTTTTCTGCAGCCTGAGCCTGAGCCATAACAGCTTCAAGATCCAACTTCAGCTCTGCCGGGAAGTTAGGACCTGCAGCAGGAGTGTCTTCATCACACTCGTAATCCTTGATACTCTGAGCACGAACTGCCATGTTCTCGAGTACATTATCAAGAGCACCGTTTACCTTGTCTTCGTCATCACCGCAATAAATAACCTTCAAGGCACCCCAGCCTGTCCAGTCATTGCCGTACTTTGTACCTGGGTTCTTGATACCGATGGTAAGTTTTCCATCTTCGCCCACATTTGCAATGGTATAAACCTGGTAACGATTTACCTTGGCAGCGATGGCCATACCTGTTTCACCATGAACAGCATAGCCTATAATCGCGGAACCATTATCATCATTGGTAGAGAAGCCGTCTTCATAGATAGCAAGGTCATGAGCACCTGCGCCATGCAGATTACAATTATCCTGATCCATAGTATCCTTGACAGCAATGTAATCCTCGACTACAGTGGGGAAGTAGTTGAATACGCCGTTAGCATAGATACCGGCAGCATAGTTGGTGCTGTAACGGTTGTTGCTGGGACGGAAAGCACCGTTGATGCCTACCAGATAGTAACCAGGCTTCATGTTCTCGACTGTCTGGTACATATCGCCAGTCACGTTCCAGGCCTCAACGCCAATAAAGGTCTTGCCCTCTTCGTTCTTGGTCTGTCCATAACCCGTGCACCAGCCATCGGTCCAATTCTCTTTCTCCTTGCTGAAGTCATAGTTGGGAATCAAACTGCTGACATCAGTTCCGGGAACATAATCATCGGCAATAGCATCGGCCAACCACTTGACAACACGCTCTGTCTCGGCAGCAATCTCCTCGGCCGTAGCTGTGTGAATCTCCTTGATGTACTCGTAGGTACCAAGAGAATTATCATCGTCTGGTTCATCCAACTCAGAGAGGTAATATTCAAGAGCTGCACGTACCGTACCAGCGAAACTCTTATCTGACTCAAGGAATGCCTTGATTTCCTCGCACTTGTCGATATAAGTCTGATATACAGCAGCATTATCAGCAACTGCAGCCTTCTTTACGTTGACAGAATCAATAGCGTCAGCAAACTCACCAAGAGTTGCAGCTTCAGTCAACGCTGCGATTTTCTCTTGGCAATCAACAAGCAGAGACTGAGTAGCTATAACCCCTTCAAGTGCCTCCTCCTCGAATGTCTTAATCTCATCGGCAACGCTTGCCAGATCCTCTTCATTAGCTACAGAGAAATACTGATTGGCAGCAAAAATGACAGTTCCATGAGAAGGATCTGCAAAGGGATACAAATCATCGCCAATGGTCTGATACCAATAAGAGGTACGGAACTGACTGCCGTTAGCTCTCCATGCAAGGGCGCCGGATTGGAAATCCTCATCGCTTACAAGTGGCACCTGAGTACCAAACTTGGCATAGCAGTTGGTAATAGTAGCACTACCATAACGGGCAAAGTAGCGGTCTTCACTTTCAATACCCTGAACTTCACCTACAGCGAAGCAGTTGGTTACCTCGGCATAGCTACCCAGCCAGCCAGAGAATGAGCCGTTCTCCTTTGAGCCATATACATTACCAACCATACCGCAGTTGTCAATGGTAACGTGGCAGGAAGAACCCATAACGCAACCAAACACACCGGAAGCATTGGGACCATCAGCGGCTGTTACATCACCACACATCATGACACCCTTGATGTTGACATGACCAGCCCAGGGAGCCGTCATACCAACCAGACCAACATAGCCCTTACCTGTGAGAGAGCAGCTTTCGTCGAGGGTTACATTCTTAATATATACGCCCTCTGCAGCACGTGCATCAGCATCGCTGATACCACCAAAGCCCTTTGAAGGCAAACTATTCATAACGGCAATAAGACCTACACCATTGCTCTGAGACTTTTCAACAATCAAGTTGCTGATGGTGTGGAACTGACCATCGAAGTTACCATAGAAGGGAGCGCCCTCGGTACCCACATTGGCCCAACGGTCGCAATAGCCATCCATATCAATATCGGCCGTCAGACGTGCGCTGGCATCCAGATGCTTGGCTGCATAGTTGGTCCACCATACAAGCTGGGCACCATTGCTGATTTCGTACCATCCGTCAACGGGAGTCATATAATCCTCTTGTATGCCACCGCAGACAGTACAGAAACCTTCTTCAAACTGATGATCAGGCAAAACAGGATCACCAGAAGGTGCGTTACTGTATGTAGTCTCACCCAAAGGCTGACCATCGCAACGGTACTCCGGAGCATTGGCATATACAAGCGCACCTTCCTTCTTAATAGGCATAGGCATGAGATCCTCACCAATCTTCTGATAGAAACGCTCTACACCACCCTGATTACCATTCAGAGCATATGCAAGGGCACCATTCTCAATATCTTCTGGATCCTCTATAAGAGTAGCCTTTGCCTCGTCCTGGTAACCATATGAATTAGCGAAATAGACATTTTCACAAGTCATGTTTGCAGGATTACGGGAAAGAGTCTTAGAATCACCGATTACATTATTCAATGTGCCAAGGAAGGCACAATTGGTAAGATACAACTGACCACTTGACCATCCACTGATACCGGCCAGAGACTCTGATGTTCCTCCCTCATTACCTGTGATATTACCGGCATAGATAGAATTTTCTACGATTGTCTTTGTCTCTACAACACCAAATAAACCGCCAGTAGTATTGTCACCAGGATGAGTTGTGTTGATTTCAACGTCAGAAAAGACATTACGAACCTTCACTTTATCACTGCGAGTATGAGAAGTAATAGAGCCGGCATACTGACCGGTAGTAGTGATAGATCCATGCATGACAACATTCTCAAATGTACCAGAGAACTGGGGAATGAAAGACGCATTGCTTCCTTCAATATCCATTATGATGGTGAGTTCATGACCGTCGCCGTTGAAGTTACCATCAACCCAGTTGCTGGTGTTGAAGATGTAGTGGTTGGACTCTGCTGCATACTCTATGTCATTAGCCATCTTCAAGTCAACCTTGAAGCCGTCGCCTACACGGTTCCAGCCTTCTGCCAAGTCTATATCCTCAGCACTCTTTAGAAGGTAGGCATTATCCTCAGGACTGAATTCAAGACCTTGGAAGTTGAAGCATCCGCAAGCAGTACAGATACCATATTTATCAAACGAGTGTGCTGCAGCCTGAACAGTACCTGTATTAGAGAAAGTCAGGTCGCCCTCTGATTTGCCATTACAACCTGTAGCAGCAGAAGCATATACTTGCTTACTTCCGAATGCTGCAGGAACGGGAAATTCATCCTTGCCAATCTCCTGAACCCAGTTAATCTTGCTTTGGTCGGTGTTCAACTGGTAGCAAATGCGTCCGTCAGCAAGATTGTCGTAAGAAACAACCGATGTAGCAACGTTATCACCCCACTGGTTGGTGACATAGTTGTTATAGTTTGCACCTGCAGGACGATTTGCATAGGAATCCTCGTTATACTTTGCCAAGTCGACCGTTCTAACGTTACCGCCATTACGGGCAATGTTGGCACTGCCACCATTTTTGAGATCAAAAGAACTACCATCGCTGATGACAAGGTTGTTCACAGCATTCATAGGATTGTCGAGCCAACCTACAAGACCACCACAATTCTGAGTGGCAGCACCTAGAATCTTGAACTTAGACAAACAGTTCTCAATAACAAGACCTCGATTGCCGACTGCAACAACACCACCATGAGTGGCATCACCAGCAAAGGAGCTTTTCACAGTTACATCAACGTAGCAACCACGGATGATACCACTGCTCCATACTGCAATACCGGCAGCCAGTTTCTGGTCGGTAGTGATAGTACCCTGAACCTTCAGGTTCTGGATAAGGCCACGGACACCAACATTACGGAAGATTGCCGTACCTTGAGAACCTGCTGAAAAAAGATTGATTGTGATGGTATGACCAGCGCCGTCGAAGATACCCTGGAAGTCGAGTCCGTCCCGACCAATCATGGTACCGTCCATGCCCTTGTCAATGTCGGCAGTCAAGACTGCACGGGCATTGGCCTCACCACCATTCACGAGTTCGGCAAATGCCTTCAAGTCATCTGCCGTTCCAATCTGGTACACATTCCCGACTTTCTCGAGCGCATACGCAGACATGCTGAAGACCATCAATATGGCCATCAAACACATGTGAAGTAGTTTCTTACTCATTGAATGAAATGTTAATTAGTTAATAAAAACAGTTAATAAATTAAGTTAATGTATAGTCAAAAAAATGGTTAATAATCTGTCAGTTTACAGTTTGTGGCTCACAAAGATAAGGAATATTGGTATTGCCGCAAACTTTTACGGAAGAATTTTGGAGGAATAAGCATATTATGCAAAGAAAGGATAAAGAAAGATAAAGAAAAGTGGAAATGTGCCCTATTTTCTCTAAACACAAAAAGATATTTTCCCAACTTGGGAATAGTTTTTATCTAACTGAGCCGCAAAAACAATTAACTTAAAACTTTCCGGAAAGTGGGACAAAAAAAAGAAGAGGGAAGCCTAAACTCCCCTCTTCCTGCATATAGAATGAATGAAAATTACTTAAACAATACCTTTTTCCCGTCAACAATGTAGATACCCTTCTGGACCTTGTTTACACGCTGACCAGCCAGGTTGAAGATAGCACCCTTGGTATCAGGGAGGGATGGCGTGATATTTTCAATGAAATCAGGATCCTCACCTTCATTGTAATAGCCAAGAACCGTATCATACAAGACAAGTTTATGTGTCTTGTCAAGAACAGGAGTAGCATCCTCGCCCAGAGTCTGGTACCATGCTGCATTCTCACCCTGGTTCTCACCATTCAACTTATAGCAGATCTCACCACTTGCCAACTGAGCGTCAGTAGCCTTTGTGCCACGTGTACTGGCACCCGGAACCAAACTACGCTCTGCATAGAAGACATTGTTAACTGTACATCCAGAACGTGAAATTACATCTGAAGGATATGAGGAAGGTTCTGGAGCGGTTTCGTACTGATTAAGAATCAAGACGTTATTAAGAGTGAGGGTATTTGCACCTCCGTCTTTCCAACCGCACACACCACCAAAGGAGTGGGCTTTATCACCAATGAAGGTACAATTGACAAGGCAGTTGTTGACAACTACGCTGGCACCGCCTCTACAAACGCCCATGATACCACCAGTGGTAGCATCACCTTCAATCTCATTGTGCATAACAACGGCAATCTCGCAGTTCTCTATCTTTACGGCACCTGTAGTATAACGGGCAAGACCACCCATACGCTGCATGTCGCCATAGTATTCACCTGTTAACTTCAGGTTCTTGACAGTAGCGTTATCCAACTCATAGAACAGAGCACAACCGCGTCCGCCCAGGAACTTGATGTAGACATTCTCCAAAGCATGGCCTTGACCGTCAAGGACACCCTTATAATTAACACCCGCATCTTCAGTTCCCTTGGTATTGTTACCGAAGGGCTGCATACCAATGCCAGTCATGTCAATGTCATTCACAAGCTTAGCCTTGACAGCATGGTCCAACTCAAGGAAAATAGCACGATAAGCAACGAACTGCTTAGGATTGGTAATGAGGTAGTAACCATCCTCGTCCTTAAGAGGAACGATATCTGAAATCTCAGGAATATTTGAAACTGCAGCATTCTTGGCCTCTTCAAGAGAGAAAGAACCCTTTGCATACGCATCTGCCAACATCTCTACAACATCAAAGAGATTATCACCAAATACATATTCGTCCTTTTCTACCCATTCGCCATTCTCGTCCTTCTCTACCAAAGGAAGGTTCCAAGCGTCTATTGCCTCGATTACAGGAATAGTCTTATAGAATGCCAGATAAGCCTGACGAGCCTCATAGAATTCCTTGAACAACTGGCTCAAGGTTTCTGCAGCCTTCATTTTAGCCTCTGCACCCTGAGCAGCATCAGCAGCAGCTACAGCAGCCTGCAAAGCCTCCTTCAAGGCAGCAGGATAGCTGGGAGCCTGACCCTCATCTTTTATCTGCAGGAGCGCTTTTTCACTTCTGTATTCCTCAATGATTATGTTTGCACGGGCCACCATGCTCTCCAGAGCCTTGTCAATATATGTCTCAGCCTCATCACCCTCGCCGGCATATACAACCTTGAAAGAAGTGAAGCCTGTCCAGTCACTACCGTAATTAGTACCGGGGTTCGTAATACCAATAGTCAGGCTATCGCCCTCGGCCTTGGCAATGACATAGTTCTGACAACGGCCTGCATATCCTGCAACGGCAACACCTGAAGGACCATGTAAAACATATCCCTTAAGGCCATTTTCTCCTTCTGTAGAGACACCATCCTCGTAAATAGGCCAGTCGAATGTAGCATCACCACCGCCAAACTGAGTGAGGTAAACATTCTCCTGATCAACAGCCTGATCAACACTTATATAGCCCTCTAATACAGACTGCAGATAGTTTACATTGTCATTAGCATAAACCTGAGCAGCGTAGTTGTAGCTATAACGGTCGTTACTGGGACGGAAAGCACCCTGAACGCTTACCAGATAGTAACCTGGCTTCAGGCCCTTAACGGTCTGATGCATATCGAACTTGGTGTTCCAAGCCTCACAACCATAATAGGGCTTTTTGTTGATAGTTACGGTACTACGTGAATTTGCATACTTGTTCATGCTTGAAGACCAGCCATCCGTAACATCGTTGTGGAAGTCAGTATTAGCAAACAGGCTGGTCACATCTGAACCGGCTACATAGCCGTCCTGAAGAGCCTTGTTAAACAACTCGTCTACATATACTATCTCTTTCTCAATCAGAGAATCAATAAGTTCATGCTGATCTATGATATCTACAAAGTTCTCTTCCAGATATGCTTCCAGCTCATCACGGGCAGGACCGGCAAAGTCATTGTGATTCTTTATATAGGTCTGAATCTCCTCGCACTTATCCTGATACTTCTTGTAAACGGCGACACTGGTCTGAACAACAGTCTCAGCTGCATAGAGAGAATCCAATGCGTCTGCAAGCTCAATAACAGTAGTAACTCCACCCAAAGCCTCCACCTTGGCATTGAAGTCTTCTACTGCAACAGTATAAGCAATTGAGTCTTCATACATTCCATTATAATAACTTGCAACAGCGTCCTTTATATCTGAAACAGTCTCCTCGCTTACATTATACACTGTTTCTGCAGCATAAAGAACAACACCATGTGAAGGATCAGGTGTGGGAATATCGTCCTCGCCCAATGTCTGATACCAGACAGGATTGCGGAACTGGTTACCATTCAACTTAAAGCAGAGAATACCATTGTTTAATTCCTCAGAATCAAGGAGGATAGTTCTGCTCTTTTCCTGCATGGGTTTGTTGTGCTGCTGCTTGTTTGCATCTACGCCATCCAATTCAGCTTCGTAGCAGTTGGTAACGAATGCCTGTCCACGAGTGAAGGAGTCGCTAGAATAAATAGCAGACTGTGGCATGGTAGCTGTACTCCAGCAATTGGTAACCTGAGAATTAGGACTTGAATAACCACAGATTGCACCAGACTCTCTTCCGCCATTAATCTGACCTGTTACGTAGCAATTGCTGATAAACATATCCGTAGCACCGCTATAGTCAACACCGACGATACCTGCAGCGTTCTGATTGATAGATGTGACAATTCCTTCATTACCTATATTAGAAATGTAAACGCTGCCACTACCATTGGTACCACCAATAATGCCAACAAAAGCATTACCCTTGATAGAACAAGTCTCATCCAAGACGAAGTTCTTGATTACAGCACTATCACCGATAACGCCAAACATACCTTGATAGTTCTTGTCATTATCAATAAACAAGTTACTAATAGTATGGAACTGACCATCAAACTCGCCAGTATAAACGTATGACCAGTTACCAGCAGGCTCGTATTCAATATTAGACATATCAATATCATCATACAAACGAGCCTTGATTGTAGTTTTGCCGTTACTTATGAGTTTAGAGAACTGAACCAATGCCCTTGCATTTCCAATCTTCATGTAACCGTCAGCATCTTTCTCAAGTTCACCACAAACAGTACAGATGCCGTCAGCATCAAATTGATGATCAGGAATAACAGGGTCAGACAATCTTGGTGTGTTGGCATAAGTCCAAGGCGTGCCGTCACATTTGAATTTGTCAATATAGACAAGTGTGCCTTCCTTTGCAACAGGCAATGGATAGTTATCCACGCCAATCTTCTGATAGAAACGCTCTACGCCCTCGGCCTTATCATTCATGATATAAACCAACTCACCACTTGCAACGCCATTAGGATTCAAATACTTGATATATTTACCGGCATCGGCTCCATTACCATATTCATTAATAGTATAAACATTATTGCAAGCTGCAATACCATAGTTACGAGTAATAGTATGAGAGTCACCACCCGCATTGGTCATCGTTCCCAAGAAAGCACAATTGGTGATGTAGTTTGTACCACCATTTGCCCAACCGACAAGACCGGCAATAGCTTCCGTACCTTCTACACCATTGATATCACCTGCATAAATACAGTTCTCGATTGAGGTATTTGTATACGGGATACCAATTAAACCACCAGAGGTGTTATCACCTGTCTTTGTGGTATTGATAGTAATATCAGAGAATACGTTGCGAACCTTCTGTCCGTTGCCATAGAAACGACCGGCAACAGAACCAGCCCATGAATTGGCAGTGCTAATAGAACCGTGCATAATAACATTCTCGAAATTACCGTCGAAGAATGGGAAAAGGGCTGCACCATTTTCTTTTATGTCAACCAAGTTGATGGTAATTGTATGACCATCGCCATTGAAGTCGCTATCCACCCAGTCGTTACCGTTGAAGATAAGCTGACCTTCAGCAGGAGTACACTCAATGTCGTTCACCATCTTCATGTTCAGCTTAAAGCCGTTCTGCAGACGGTTCCAACCTTCTGCCAAGAAGAGGTCTTCTGCACTGCCGAGAAGAACAGACTTGGTAGCAGGCTCGAATCTTGTGGGATCATCGAAGTTGAAGCTGTTCCAATTGAACTGACCGCAAGTGGTGCAGACGCCATACTTGTCATAGGTGTGCTTGGTAACTGCAGCGTTGCCGGGAGTGTTGCTGAAGGTAACATCTCCTGTTGCCTTACCCTGGCAGTCGGTAGCAGTAGAAGCATAAACCTGACCCTTATCTTTGCCGAAAACAGCAGGTACGGGATATGGGTCGCCAATGTTCTGAACCCAGCCGATGTGGCTCTGGTCGCTGTTCAGCTGATAGCATACCTTACCGCTTGCAACCTCTTCAGGAGTAACAACAGCTGTTCCAATACTGAGAACACCCCAGTCGTTGGTAACATAGTTGTTGGCGTTGGCGCCTTCAGGACGATTCTTGTAGCTGTCTGCATTGTACGTTGACAAATCAACAACTTTACGAAGACCGTCGCCATCACGTACCAAACCGGCACTCTTGCCATCTGACCAGTTGAAGTTGCTTTCCTTGTCATTGATTACCAAACAGTTTACGATGTTAACGCGCTGAGCATCAACCCAAGCTGCCAGACCACCGCACTTGTGTGTGGTTGAACCTAAGATTTTGATTTTTGAAAGACAGTTGTCAATAAGTGCACATTTATTCAGCTGGCCTGCTACACCACCAATGCTGGCGTCTGCATTATCTGCAAAGTTTGCATTAACAGTTACATCTACAAAACAGCTGCGGATGATACCACCACTGTAGTTGGCAATAGCTGCCGTATGCTTGTACTTGCCAGTTGTAATAGTACCCTGAACCTTCAGGTTCTGGACAATACCACGATTACCTACGCCACGGAACAAAGCAGGACCTTCGCCGTCCTCCCCATCCGTTAAATTAATAGTGATGGTGTGACCGGCACCGTCAAAGAAACCCTGATAATCTCCTCCAACGCCAATCTTGAGAATGTCTGCGCCCTTGTCAATGTCAGCCGTCAGGATGGCATTGGCGCTTCTTTCTCCACCATTCACGAGCTCAGCGAAAGCTTTCAGGTCTTCCGCCGTACCAATTTGGTATGCACCGTTTACCTTGTCCAGCGCATACGCAGACATGCTGACAACCGCCAAAATAGCCGTCAAGAACATGCTTGAAATCTTTTTACTCATAGAATTGTAGAATTAAAGTTTAAAATAAAATATGTATGTATTTTTGTGTATTTTTCGCTCAAAAGGCGTACAAAAATAGCGATAAAACACTTTGCTTCAAATTATTTTAAGAATAATTATCAAATACAAGGCATTTGTAGCAAAAAAGGGCTTAACAAAGGGTAAAAAAAACACTGCGTGAGGCTTTTTTAGGCCTCACGCAGTGACCATATCACATAAATTTATGAAAACCTAGTTATGCACTATGAATTAAACCAGATGACGGATGATATCCTCGCGGTCACCGGGCAGATAATCAATAACGGGAATCTCAATCATAGTATATGCTCCAGGCTGCTGCTTGAGGGTAGCACGAGCAGCATTTACCAATACCTGAGCTGTCAGAGCGGGGTTATTGATCTTCATATTGAACTCGAAGAGCTGATTGTGTGTCTGACCACTCACGCCCTTACGAACCAAGTTTACGCCATGACCCACATCGTTCAACTCATCTACGCTATCAACCTGGAAGACATGTGTCTCATCGCTGGCAAAGTATGGATCGGCCTTAACAGCAGCTGTAACAGCTTCCAAACTGGCGCCTTCCTCCAATTCTACATACACCATACGGCGGTGAATACCCTCGCCTACGGGAATAGTCATGCTAAGAGCATCCTTAACACCTTCCTTGCTGCGAACACATACGCTATGACCCATGCTACGACCAGGACCAAAGTTGGTGTATGTGATTCCCTTAGGAGCCAGACTCTGCATAAGAGTACGGACAATACTATCTGATCCGGGATCCCATCCAGCACTGATGATGCTTACGGCACCTGTCTTTTTGGCAGCTGCGTCAAGACTACGGCGCAGGTCACAGATAAGTCCGTGAATATCAAAGCTGTCAACAGTATTGATACCCTTAGCCAGACACTTCAAAGCGTATTCTTCAACGTTTCGTGTAGGAGTTGCCAAGATAGCCACATCAACCTTACCCAACTCTTCTACATCCTTTACCACTTTATAGTCAGCCAGTTCTGCAGGTTTATTCTCAGCACCAGCGCGACGAACTACACCTGCAATCTCCATATCAGGAGCGGCCTGCAAAGCCTGAATGGTATAGCGACCAATATTTCCGTAACCTATTACTGCTACGCGGATCTTTTCCATAATTATAATGCTTTTTGTTACCTTCGTTGTTAATTTGCGTGACAAAATTACATCTTTTTCACGAAACAGCCAACAGTTTGTACAAAAAACTTATCCAACTTGGCTTCCACCCTTCACTTCGTCCAGTGTTGTGGTCACACTGAGGTCGCCATTATAGTTTACAGCGCTGAGAATCATACCGCAACTTTCCTCGCCCATCATCTGACGGGGAGCCAGGTTAGCAATAAACAAAACGCGCTTACCTACCAACTGCTCAGGCTCGTACCACTGGGCAATACCACTCAGGATAGTACGGTCCTTACCACTACCGTCATCAAGGGTAAACTTCAGCAGTTTCTTGCTCTTCTTTATCTTCTCGCAAGCCTTTACAAGACCAACACGGATATCCAGTTTCTCGAAGTCCTCAAAGGGAATAATATCCTTTACGGGAGCAGCCTTATAGTTGGCAGCCTCGTTGGCCTTGATGGTATCCTCCAACTTCTTAATCTGAGCAGCTACCACATCATCCTCTATCTTGGTGAAGAGCAACTCTGGCTTAGGCAACTGTGTACCGGCAGGCAGGATATCGGTGCGTCCAAGCAACTCCCACAGACTTTCTCCCTCGCCTTTGGAGAGGGCTGGGGTGAGGCTTATCATCTCACGGAGTTTCTTACTGCTGAAGGGCAGGAATGGCTCGAAGGCAATAGCCAGGTTGGCTGTCAACTGCAAAGAGATATTGATGATGGTCTTTACGCGCTCAGGGTCGGTCTTGATGACCTTCCAGGGTTCGCAGTCTGCAATATATTTGTTACCGATACGAGCCAGATTCATAGCCTCTTTCTGTGCCTCACGGAACTTGAAGCCTTCCAACAGAGCTTCCAGACGCTCCTTCACGCCCTGGAACTCAGCCAGAGTTTCGCGGTCGTAGTCGTTCAACTCGCCACAGGCAGGAACCACACCCTCGTAGTATTTCTGAGTAAGCTGCAGGGCACGGTTCACAAAGTTACCATATACAGCCACCAACTCATTGTTGCAACGAGCCTGGAAATCAGCCCATGTAAAGTCATTATCCTTTGTCTCAGGCGCATTGGCTGTCAGCACATAACGGAGCTCATCCTGACGGTTGGGCAGATCTTCCAGATATTCATTCAGCCAAACAGCATAGTTCTTAGAGGTTGAAATCTTATTGCCTTCCAAGTTCAGGAACTCATTACTGGGCACATTATCAGGCAGGATATAATCGCCGTGTGCCTTCAGCATAGCAGGGAACACGATGCAGTGGAACACGATGTTGTCCTTACCAATAAAGTGAATCAGACGGGTCTCGGGATCTTTCCACCATGTTTCCCATGAGCCCAACTCGGGATGTGCGTCACATAGTTCCTTAGTGTTGCTGATGTAGCCGATGGGAGCATCAAACCAAACATACAGCACCTTACCCTCGGCACCTTCAACGGGAACAGGAATTCCCCAGTCCAAGTCGCGGGTCACAGCACGGGGACGCAAGCCTCCGTCCAACCAGCTCTTGCACTGGCCGTATACATTTGAGCGCCACTCCTTATGATCTTCCAGAATCCACTTCTCCAACCAAGTCTGATCCTTATCCAGAGGCAAGTACCAGTGCTTGGTAGCCTTTTTGACCAGAGGATTGCCGGTCTCTGCATTATAGGGATTGATCAATTCCTCGGGAGAAAGGGTTGCACCACACTTCTCGCACTGGTCTCCGTATGCCTCAGGAGCATGACAGCGGGGACATTCGCCCTTGATGTTACGGTCGGTCAGGAAGTGTCCTGTCTGCTCATCGTAGAACTGCTCACTTACCTGCTCAACGAACTTACCATCGTCATAGAGCTTGCGGAAGAAATCGCTGGCCAACTTATGATGTGTCTTACTGGTAGTACGACTGTATACATCAAATGAGATGCCAAACTTCTCGAAGCTGTCCTTAATAAGATAATGGTAACGGTCAACCACCTCCTGAACGGTGATTCCCTCCTTGCGGGCACGGATGGTAACAGGTACGCCATGCTCGTCTGAGCCACCGACGAACAACACATCACGACCTTTCAGACGCAGGTAACGGACATAGATGTCAGCAGGAACATACACACCTGCCAAATGACCTATATGAACAGGACCGTTTGCGTATGGCAAAGCGGACGTTACAAGGGTTCTCTTGAATTTCTTTTCCATAATATTATATTGTATATTTTATTCTTCTCAAAATTTCTACAGGACTGCCGTAAAGGCTAATCCTATGGTATTATGCTCCGTCTCGAAGGTGGGCACCACCATCTTACTGACGGTATTCTGCTTATTCTTCTTGGACGTAAACAGTTTCTTCTCCAAGGGATAAAGCCAATAGGCCACGTTGGCCGAAAGAATACCTATACCGGCTCCTGCCAGCACGTCATTGCACCAATGCTTGTTGTTATACACACGCAAAGCTCCTGTTGCAACAGCAATAGCATAAGCGGCCGAACCTATTCCCCAACCATATTCCTTACGCACCAGTTCCGCACCCGTGAACGCCGTGGCAGTATGTCCGGAAGGAAAGGATTTTGTATCTTCACAATTAGGTCTTCTTTCTCTGACAGAATACTTGAGGCTGTTTACCAAAGCTAACTCTACAGCATAGGCAGTAGCAGAAATCAGCACTCTGTCAGCAAGATCATGCTTATGCTTTACACCTAAGCAACCCAGAAAAAGATTTGCCGCAACAGGTGCATACTGGATATAGTTGTCCACCTTGGTATGAGAGCCCTCGCCCCAGCATCCCACTTCTTCATGAAAGGCAATTCCCACACTACCGGCAGTAATCAATGCCCCCGGTATTATCAGTTGCTTGGCCTTGAACTTATGCTCCGTGCCGCACACATCAGCAATGCTGTCCTGTAGGACAACATCCTGAGCCATCATGCTTACAGAGTAAAGCAGGCACATCAATATAGGGAATAATCTTCTCATTTTTTCCGGTTAGCGGTTAAAGGTTAGCGGTTAGCGAAAAACCCCTTCTAAACCTCCCCGAGGGGAGACTTGAGATTTTTCTCCCTCCCTCGGGAGGGTTGGGGTGGGGTTGTAATTTCCGTTAATCTGTCATAACTGCGCTGCAGGATGGCTTTTGTACGAAGCACCCTGTTCTCAGCCAGTTCACCATCTGAATATACCACGCAGCCCGACTGCAAGTCCATCATGGTCACACCCGTCTTGTCGGCATAGAGCATTCCCGAAGGATAGGTAGCATAGACAAAGGGATACTTGTAATTCTTACTCAGCACATTACGGCTCCAGGGATAATCCTTACGACTTATCTGCATCTGCGCAAGCAATGTACCCACCATATCACTCTGGCTGACAAACATATTGTATGTCTTTGGCTCCTTCACAGCACCTCCCACCATCAGCAGAGGCATTCTGAAGAACATAGGATGCTGGTAATCCAACTGGTACATACTTCCGTGATCAGCAAAGATGACTACCACCAGATTATCCCATACAGGCGTATGGCTCAGGCTATCAAGGAAAGCACCCAGGCAATGGTCGGTATAGGCAAAGGCATTGTACACCTCATTCTCCAACTTATGATAGGGAACCGTCCAAGGCTCGTGGCTGGATACAGACTGGTAGCCAAAGTACCAGGCAGGATCCTTACGAGTAGTCAATATATTGTACATGCGCTGGAAGGAAATACTGTCATTGGCTCCCCACGCATCACGTTCCTCCTCAGGAACATCCAGATTGCTGATGTCCCATATATTCTGGAAACCGGATGCAAGCAGATAGTTGCGCTTGTTCATATTCTCGGAATGACCACCATACAGATAGTCGGTCTTATACCCATAAGCAGCCAGCGTGCTTGCCAAACTGGGGAAGTTGCCCAGACAATCATCCTCCATCATCAGACTGTAGGTGGGATAAGACAGGTAACCGGAAAGGGCGCATACCGTTCCTCTGTCCGTACGGAAGCTGCTGGTCCATGCATTGGTAAAGTTCACACCCCGCTTCATCCATCGGCACAGCTCTGGCGTAACGCCTTCTGCCCCACCCAGTGTCTCCACAAAAGAAGCACCGAAGCTTTCCAACTGAATGGTCAGCACATTGGGACGGGTAGTTGTCAGCAGTGTATCTGTGATATCATCCATCTGTTCAGGATAGAGGTCTTGCATCAGGGCATCGCACTCCTCGTCCTTCATACTTCTGACCTGCTTCTGGGGTGCCTGCTGGTAGATCCACAGCGAATGCAGCATATGCCCTGTGGTATTCACGGCTGCATGATTCAACACAATAGGCTGGAACTCATACACACTGGCCTCCGTACATCTTTGGCCTGTTATTCCCCAAACGGTGAAGAGCAGCAGCGCTCCTGTTGCCAGAAAGTTGGTTCTGTTGATGCCTCTCCCCTCCTCCATCACACGCTTGGGAGTCATCAGAATAGCAGCAACAATAGTTCCTATAATCAGGATGGCAGCCGAAGACAGACACGTCACAATGTACCACATAGGGGCACTGGCTCCTGCAGAACCGGGTGACGACATATAGTTGAAGATACAGGCATCCAGTTTGAACTTCCAGTGGTGGTACATCACAATATCACCCACCGTCACTACAACCACAAACAAGAGAGCCAATACCAGATAAGGCGACAGGATGGCCCTGAGACGCATCTGGGGATAACGCAGACTGAAGGCTGTCACAACCCACACAGGCAATGTCAGCAATGCCGCTACGCTCAGGTCGTATGGCAGACCAGTCCACAAAACGCTGAAGATGTTCAGCACTGTGCAATGCTCTCCAGCATTATATAGCATAAACGCAATTTTCCCCACCAACGATATGATGGTGAGGAACATTACAAACCGAAATATGTATAAAACTCTTTTCATTGAAACATTTTCGCTAACCGCTAACCTCTAACCGTTAATCTATTTCCCTCCCTCTCGGGGAGGTCGAGAGGGCCTATTTCCTTCCAAAGTCAGCTGGGATCTCGCCCCATTGCTGGGTCTCCCATTTCAACACTTGTGCATGCTGTGGATTTTTCCAGAGCCAATCCTCGGCACGGGCTATCAACTGGAAAAGTCCCTCAGTCTCTGGGGTGTGCTCTAATTTGGTCTTGCACCTGCGATTCTTGACCCAAAGGATGGCATTGTACGAGTCGCTATACACCTTCATGTCCCAGCCCTTCTGTTTGATAAGGGCCAAAGCATGGACAATCGCAAGGAATTCGCCTATGTTGTTGGTGCCATGTACAGGACCATAGTGGAACAGACGTTGTTCATTACCCAGATAGACCCCCTGGTATTCCATAGGGCCCGGGTTACCGCTACAGCCGGCATCCACCGCAATAGCGTTGAAATCAACAATTCCTTTCAGCTTCTCGTAATCCACAGCTATGTTAATTCATAATTCACAATTCATAATTACGCTAACCGCTAACCCTTAACCGCTAACCACACTCCCCCTAAAGGGGGTCGGGGGGTCCTACATTCTCTCAGGTACTTCGATACCCAAGAGACCCATACCGTTCTTAATTACCTGACTGACAGCAGCAGAGAGGGCAATACGGAACAGACGCTTCTTCTCGTCCTCCTCACGCAGCACGCTGAAGTCGTGATAGAACTGGTTGTACTCCTTAACCAACTCATAGCAGTAGTTGGCTATGCAGCTGGGGTTGTAGTCGGTACCAGCCTGCTTGACGGCTGTCTGGAATCCCTGCAGATGCTGAATCAGACTGATCTCCTTATCGCTCAGCTCTGTATCTTTTGCCAAATCAGTGAGGTTTACTTCACCAGCCTTGCGCAAGATGCTACGGATTCTGGCGTATGTGTACTGGATGAATGGACCGGTATTACCGTTGAAGTCGATACTCTCTTCAGGGTTGAAGAGCATATTCTTACGGGCATCCACCTTCAGGATGAAGTACTTCAGGGCACCCATACCCACGATACGTGCAATCTCCTGAGCCTCCTCTTCTGTAATACCCTCCAGTTTGTTCACCTTGTCGGCACTCATCTGACGGGCATCCTGAATCATGGTAGCTATCAGGTCATCGGCATCCACAACGGTACCCTCACGACTCTTCATCTTACCGTTAGGCAACTCTACCATTCCGTAAGAGAAGTGTACCAAGTCCTTACCCCACTTGAAGCCAAGCTTATCCAGTAGGATAGAGAGCACCTGGAAGTGGTAGTTCTGCTCGTTGCCCACAACGTATATCATCTTGTCAATGGGGAAATCCTGGAAACGCAGTTTGGCTGTACCAATATCCTGTGTCATGTAAACACTGGTACCGTCAGAACGCAGCAACAGTTTCTCGTCCAGACCTTCCTTGGTCAGGTCTGCCCATACGGAACCGTCTTCTCTACGATAGAAGAAACCCTTCTCCAGACCTTCTTCCACCTTCTCCTTACCTTCCAGATAGGTATTGCTTTCGTAGTATATCTTGTCGAAGCTTACGCCCAGTGCCTTGTATGTCTCATCGAAACCGGCATATACCCATTCGTTCATTTTCTTCCACAGGGCACGAACCTCAGGGTCGTTCTGCTCCCACTTCACCAGCATCTCATGTGCTTCCTTGATAAGGGGAGCTTCCTGCTTGGCCTGTTCCTCGTCCATACCCTTGGCAACGAGTTCCTTCACCTCCTCGCGGTAGTGCTTGTCGAAGGCCACGTAGTAGTCGCCAATCAAATGGTCGCCCTTCTTGCCGCTTGTCTCGGGAGTTTCACCATTGCCATACTTCAGCCATGCCAGCATGCTCTTGCAGATATGGATACCACGGTCATTAACAATGTTGGTCTTCACCACCTTGTTACCGTTGGCTTGCATTACGTTGGCCAGCGCCCAACCCAGCAGGTTGTTACGCACGTGACCCAAATGGAGGGGTTTATTGGTATTGGGACTTGAATATTCAATCATCACCAAGGGACTCTGCTCCGTTACGGGAGTAAAACCGAAGGTGGGGTTCTGCTGAATGCTCTCCAACAACTCAATCCACTGAGCGGGATTGATGGTCAGGTTCAGGAAACCTTTTATGACGTTAAACTTACTGATTACCTCAGGCACCTTAGCCACCAGGCATTCACCTATCTCCTGTGCTGTAGCCTCAGGAGCCTTTTTGCTCATCTTCAAGAAGGGGAATACCACCAATGTCAGTTGGCCTTCAAACTCGGCACGAGTCTCCTGCAACTGCACCATTTTCTCTGGTACCTGCTGCCCGTACAACTCCTCGATTACGGCCTGCACGGCCTTCATTATTTTGTCTGCAATTTCCATATTCTACCTTATATATATAAATTCGGGGTGCAAAGATACGATTAAGTGAGCGGAATACAAAATAAAAACCACTTTTTTATTTTTATTCCCGAACGAGAGTAACTTCGAGACATAGTCTCAAAGGTATGTGCAAACCGAGGAAATCACGAAACAAAATGCTTTTTTATTTTCTTATCTGTCATTCATCTGACGTAAGCACCCATTCAAACTTCTTTTCCCATCGCCAGATGGTAACACGTGCTATATCCGTCATGTTTATGATCTGCTGTTTAGATAAGCCTATACGTATCAGGTACAGCACCTGCATTTCCTTGTCGCTAACACGCCTGTGCTGTTTCAGAATCGTCTCATGGAAAGTAGGATACAACTCATCCACAGCCTTGTAGAGTTGTTTCCATTCGGCCAGCGTCATCTCCTTCTTACCCTTAGAGGCTGCACGGACAGCACGGATGACATCCTCTGCCTTACCCTCAAATTCCGACTGATGCAACAACTTTATGAACGTCTTGTTCTGCTCTTTCTTCTCCTCCAACTGCTCTTCCGTCTTCTTCAGCACATCATTATTCTCCAACAGTTCCTGGTTCACACGCTGCAGTTTTTTCTTTACATCATCCAATTCTGAAGAAGAGCGTTTCAGCGATGCCATTGACTCTGCCAAGTCCTTCTCCTTGCGCTTGATATCCTCGCGCAGCTTCTTGTCATCGTCCGACACACGCTGCAATTCTGACGACAAGGCAGCCACCTCTTTCAGGTGTCTCTGCTTTCTCTTGAAGTTAACAATATAAGTCACACAAGCTATCAGCGAACCTGCCAGAAATACAATGACAGAGATACTCTTGTAGCGTTCTTTCTCCTCCTTCAGATCCTGCTCTCTTTTCTGATCCAGATGATACTGGTAGGCATTATTGACCGTTGCAGCCAATTCCTGACGCTTACCAAAGTCCAGCGAGTCGCTATACATCATGTAAGACGCTGCATATAACCTGGCCTTTTCCGTGTCATCCGCACTATTATACATGTTAAACATGAGCTTAGTAACGTCATATTTCACATATATATCTGTCGACTTATCCAGAATTCTGCCAAAATAAATAGCTGCAGAATCCACCTTTCCCAGTGTCCTATAATACTCCCCCAATGCTACGCAAGCATATGTAGGTTCACCCTCCAACGGATTTTCCCTTATCAGCTTAATGCAATCCTTAGCTTTGGACATTGCCTTCAATTCTGAATAGCGATACAACAAGGCAGCAACTACATTCTGATTTTCCGCCTCAGTTTTAGTCTGAACAATATGCGAATATACTGAATCATAAGCGATTTCTGCCTCCTTGTTTTTCTTGAGAGCTTGATAAGAGGCACCCAAATGCGAGAAGGGAATTGAAGATTCAGTATTAGTTTTCTTACTTATTTCCAACTCTTTGATTGCCGCTTTCAGCGATTCTCCGTAATTCTGAACTTTGTATTCCAAGTAGTTAATATTGGAATAAGTATTGCATAGCATTACGGAATCGCATTTCTCGGGATTAGCATTTGCATAATCCAATGATTTAAAAAAATGCTCCAATGCGCGAGGAGTATCCTGCAAATCACGATATACACTGCCTGCATAGTAATGAACCTCCTGCTTTTCGGCATCAGAACCATTGGCCTCGAAGAAGGTCACCAGTTTCTTTATCATGATATCCGAGGTAGGTATTTTGTATGCCTTATCATTCAAACGGATACGCAAGAGATCATATTTACTCTTTATATAGTCACCTTTATCCCGGACCTCAATTTCCAATGAATCAAGCATAGACAATGCCATCTCCGGGTCACTGTCACCTATTGCTTTTATCTGCTCCATCCTGCCCAGAGAGCGATCTTCAGAACACGCTGTCAGCAGTAAGGAAACGAGCACGAAAAAGTGCCAAAAAAGATGTTTTTTCATATGTTACACACCTAAAATCGGGTACAAATCTACACAAAAAAATTGAATAATTTATGTTTCTTTGCAGAAAAAATGTTTCATTTTGTTTCACATTGCAACGTTTCACGGTTAAAAGAGGTAGTGTTATGATACGTTTTATCTTTCTGTATTTCTGAATCTTATGAGAAATAAAAAAAGAATGTAACATTTTTTAACAAAAAGTGAAACAAAATGAAACATAAAAATTTTTTGCGTTTGGTTGATAGCTCGTAATTTTGTATTCGAAACATTAAAACCAACACAAAAAAAGTTATGAAAACAACAGTAAAATTTTTCGTGATTCTATTTGCTCTGGTAATGCAAGTATCTAATGTACGCGCAGACGAACCTACACCTGTAGTCGTTCAAGGTACAAGAACCGTTCCTACAACAAGTGGTAACGTAGGTCCCAGAAGAGGACGTGCACAAGTTGTCACATTGGACATGGACATCATGCTGGATCTGGAGAACCGTTGTCTTAACTTCTATGACACTGAAGGTAGAACCATTACCTATTATATATATGACGAGGACGACTTCGAGGTAGCAAGCGGAACCATCTCTTTCGCTACTGTAGAAGAAGCTACCGTTTCTCTGTCAGGTTTGGCAGATGGCATCTACACCCTTAGCATTGAATGCGACGGAACCACCTACGAAGGTGAATTTGGTATTGAATAGTAATTTAATTGCATAATATATTTTCTGACAAAAGTATTATACTAGCAGGTCACGCACGCTGTTTGTCACACATTTATTTGAACCTCACACTGTTTCTTTAATTCTGGGAAGTCTGTAACGGCATTTGCCGCCAGACTTCCCCGGTGAGGGACCCACTTCATAAGAAAGAACGGAAACCAATCACAGCTCCTGACCGCACAACTAACAAGAACGAACATGAAACGAATATTCACTTACATTATAGCCATCGCGCTGTTTCCACAAGTTATTTCAGCAGTAAATCTTGTGTCAAGACCCCAGAAAACATTTTCTGTGTCACAGACATGCGTAATCACACACAATGCTCGCAAGAACATCAGTTGCCTAGCTCCCAACATCTGGTCAGCCTACAATGCCCACAATCATAATGGGGAATGGAAGATTGAGAATGTACAGCAGCAGTCTAATCAGAATAAGCCCGAGATGCTAAGCAAAAACTTCTGCCAGCAGAAGTCAGCTACTAGCATGCGCCACTTGTTTGGTAGCAGAATAAGCAACCTGTCACAACAGAGGTTGGCACAAGTTTGGTAGTACCCAACCAAGGTTAAGTTAATATAGAAAGCACACACAAGGTTTTTGTAGAAAAGAATTGTTTAAGGTAAAGTGTTGGTAATGCCTGTCAAACCCTTGCATCAAAGGGGGCGACGGGCTTACCTCTTTTTATTCCAATGCCTTGTTTATCTGCACCTCAATATCCTTCAACACCTCGTCATTGAAGCCGGTCTGCTCCCAAATTTTCTTGCCTTGGCGGTCATAAAGGTAGTATTGTGGAATACCACCAGGAATGGGTATTTCTTTCCATTTCATCGAAGAAATGCGATAATGAATACCAGGAATCTTAAGTACACTTTCTGTCCAAGCATTCATGAAGCTTGACTCGTCTGTTATATAAACGAACACAACATCCTTACCTTTCAGTTTCTCTTTCAGCGGCTCCATTGCCTCTATACCTCTTTTGCAAGGTCCACACCAAGTAGCCCAGAGGTCAAAGAAGACAACCTTACCCGGATGCTCATCCACAATGGCTTGTAGAAGTTTGTCGCCAGGGACGTCGGGCGTTGGTTTTATGCGATCTTTTGCTTCGCGTTCTATACGTTCCAATTGAACGCGATTACTATCGTTGAATTCGCGAAGAACACGCTGGAAATAAGGATGGGCTTTCTCTATCTCGCTTTCAGGCAGAACTTTTCCCTGTTTCATAACATCTCCTATCTTCTTGGCATCGGCCATAGCCTTTGTCATCCTGTAAGGCTCGCTTTCTGTGAGGCCGTTGGCATCGAAATAAGGCAGGACTTCATCTACGAGAGGGAAGTAGAAGCTTCTTCCGTCTTTGAAGAACTGTAGCTCCTTTGCACGAGGGTCAACCAGAGTATAAGTATTCTTCAGGTGAGCCAAAGCACTATCAGGGAGGGAATAGTTATTCTTCCACTCTAGGAAGCCTAGGCAAAGGACGTTACAACGCACATAGGCCCTTTCTATCAGTAGCGTAAAGAAATCCTTCTGCCTACGGGTATAATCCTGACTATTCATTACACTATCACGCACTGCGCAGAGGTTCTGCCACAGCTTCTCGCGCCATTCAGGGAAGTCCTTCACTTCATTATAGGTTGGTATTTCCGACATCTTGTAGAGGACGAAATGTCTCTGATTATCTAACAGAACTTCGTTGAGGTCGCCAATTGTACCACCCAAACGATAGCCTTGATGGGAAGGTTTTCCTGCTGCAAAGTCATACACCATGGCATAACAGGTGGCAGGATCGAAATCTATTGTCAGCGTCTCGCCAGGAATCACTATCATGTTGTACTGACCTCCAAAGCCGTCTGTGTCTATCTTCGGGCCAATAAACTTGGGCATTATGGCAGAATAAGCAGGTTGGAAATAGCAGCAGATATTTCCACGCCCCTCACTCTTTACATTGTATTCACTTGTTATAGGGTCACGGCTTGGGTCTCCAAACCAGCTGAAATCATTGATGGTATCCCCAAGTATAGTAATGGTGGCCGTAGCCTCTCCATACTTCAGGGTCAGAGGTTCAAGGGGCTTCCCTTCATCCTTTCTTAGCTTATAAGCCGGCAAGAGTTCGGGGTATAGTTTATTGTCGAGACGAATACCATAGAACTTCCACCTCCCGTCATCATCGTTCTCTATGAAATCGAAAGTCTTTGTACCTTTGGGAAGTGGAGCGAAGTAGAGGATGACAGAGTCCATTTGTGCATTCTTCTCATATTCTTTCTCAAACTCAAACGCCTCATCAGCAAGCACTTCCTTTCTTTCATGCGTGATGATACGACCTTTCTGACAGGCAAAGGTCTTGCCGTTAGCGTCCAATCGGGCACCAACCATATCCCATTTTCTCCATGCAGCACAATTCACGTGAAAGTGTACTATGGTAGCATCTTTTGTCAATTCCACCTTCACAGGAAAGATGTCGGATGTTGTTTCAGACCTGAACGCGGGACGTTCAAGAATCTTTTCCCCTGCGTTGGCTGCCGAACATATAGCAGCAAACAGCACAATAACTAGTTGCTTCATTACTTTTGGTTTTTAGATGTGTTGTTAAATCGGTAAACCACGTGTAGAAGGGCGTAACGAGGCAGCACGTTGGTGTAAGTCTCTGTACGCCCCTGAGCATTGATAGTGCGTGTGACGTTAGAAAGCTGACCTAAGATATCGAACCCGTCAACAACCACTAACCACTTACCCTTGAGGAAGGGACGGGCCAGACGGCCATTCCAGACAACATCGTTGGTGTTAAGTTCTGAATCAGCATAACCGGTACGCCCATAAAGGGTGAGAGCGGTAGTGAGATCTAACTTCCATGGCAGATGAACAGTAGCATCTGCTCCTACACGATATTGCCAGGCAGAGATGTTCTGGAACGTAGTTCGGTCGCTGCTGTAACGGTCCCAAGCGAAATCCGAAGAGAAGTTCAGGAAATGTTTGCCAAGTGAAAGGCTGAGCTTAGGCGCAAAAGAGAGCATCATGTTACGGACGGTGCTTTTATCTGTTGCCGTCTCTTGCCCGCTGACCTCTGTTCCCTGTTCCTCGCCCATCAGGTCCACACTATTCTTATAGCTGAACTGTGTGACCATACTGGCGCTGTGTTTCCTGCCATCGCCAAAGCTATAGTTGATGGTATGCCTTGCAAAAGCCTTCCAGTTGCCGTTGACATTCTCAGGCAGGTAGGTGCGAATACCCGTCTGGCGATCATAAACCTGCCCCATTCCTATGGCGTTATGGGTAAAACCATAGTTGAGGTCTATACGGTTATGCATACTTTTGTTCATTGAATACAAGTTGCCGTCGAGCGTCGTCTCCATGCAAAGAGCATAGCGTAGGTCCGGGTTACCGATACGGATATTCATGGGATCTGTATTGTCAACAATGGCAGCCTCATTCATCAGATCAGGTGCTTCATTCTCCAGTTGTACTTCAAGTCCTGCATGATGTCCGTCTTTGGTTCTGATCCATGGCTTGACGGAGAATTCGAAGGTAGGGGCAAAGCGATGAAGGACCGTATCAATGCTGCCACGTTCATAATCGTTTCGCTGATGGTTAAGCGTAGAGAAGACATCAGTGTCTATGTATAGCTTCCCCCAATTCCCTTCATTGAGGACATATTTAAAGGTAGCATAAAAGTTGTGTTTGTTTTCTATGTAATGGCTCAGGCTGCTGTTTGTGCGGTCAAAGACATGCTGATACTCGCTCATACTGGGTAGAAGGTCAATGGGGCGGGCAAAG
This sequence comes from Bacteroidaceae bacterium, assembly GCA_017619585.1. The sequence goes on along the minus strand of JAFZSA010000034.1, from coordinate 31,763 downwards.
GAAGAGTCGGCACCTGCCAATTGGTCAAGGCGATAGATGCTCTCTTGCTCACGCCGGTTGTTATGAGTGAGGCGATAACACATTTCAAGCCTACGGTATCCTTTCCCCAGAGAAAACACGTACGCCACAAAAGGAGAAAGTTCAAACTTGCTGCGAGGCGGCGTGTCGACGAATTGGTGACGGAAGAGAGGTGGCTGTTGAGACTCCGTGTAATCAGAGCTTTGCCTGGAGAACTGCTGTCGGGCATTATGTCTGTAATTGCCGTCCATACCGAACTTTAGAATGTCATTGGTACCCTTTATCTTCATAGTTCCATAGAACCTTAAAGAGGTATCAAGGTTATGTCCTATGCCAAGGTTCTCGCGCAACTGGCGATTGATGAGCGTATCACGCAGATTGGGACGGGACGATGTTGGGGAGAAAAGGTCATCAAGCAACTGACAGCTGACCTCTGATACAGGTGCAGCAAACAACCCCGACGTACTACCCGATGTATTATTGAAATGATTGTATTCCACTTCGGCACTGCCGTTCAGCATCACCTGCTTGCCCCTATAGGTATATTCATTATACGTCTGTACCCACCAATCATCATCTTTTGCATGACTGAAGTCGTAGTTATAGGTATCGCCATTAGGCAAGAAAGTCTGTGACGTTGTACGCTGCTCTTGCCGTGTCGTGGAATGCGACACAACAACTTGGCCATCGTAATCCTTCGTCTTGTCCTCGTTTTCCACGCTAACAGTTACCAATGCCATCTCGTTGCTTCGAAGATGAGACCCCGAATTTGGCGCCCATGCCTCCTCACCACTTAAATTGAAACCATCATCGCTCAAGTTATTTGCCTTGGCAACGATAGCTATCCGTGAGCGTTCAGTATTTTGCATGGCAAAGAGGCGTGCCAGATAGGGCATCTCGTCCTGACGGATGCCGGTCCCTGCTTCAACATTTGCTATCCAGTTCTTCATGTATTCCTTCTTCAGACGCACGTCTATGACGTGATGCTGTGTGCTTTCGTCGTTACGCCCCAGCCACTCATTCTCCTTGGTCTGCTTGTCGTAAACCGATACGTTCTTTACCGTATATGCCGGCAGGTTCTTGAGCAACAGTTTCTTGTCGCCTTGGAAGAATTCTTTCCCATTGAGCAAAAGGTCATCCACAAACTTACCGTTGTGATAGATACGCCCGTCTTCCTTGAGCTCCATGCCCGGCAACTGCTTCAACAAGGCATCCAGCATAGAACCCTCCGCAAGCTTGAATTCATCGGCATTATAGACAATGGTATCGCCTTTGTAATAGAAGCGGACACGCGATGCCGTGACGGTTACCTCCCGTAACGTACTTTTCTCCTTATGCATGTAGAACGATGACACCATCCGCGCCGTTTCTCTACGTCCGACATGGTCCATCGCATAATTGTAATATATGGTCCGATAGTTATCATACGAGATACGGAAGATATAATTGCGCGGGAGGGCAGGCACTTCGAAAGAGAAATGTCCCGTATAGCTCCCTATTTCCTTTCCGCTCCCGTCATAGCCAAAGATGTAATGTCTGGCACTTGTAGTATCAATGACCGTGCTGTCTTCTCCTAACATTTCCACTTTGGCTCCAATCAGATACCGACGTGTATCAGCATCATAGACGCATCCATTCAACTTTATGGTGCGAAACTTATAATCCTTGTCATACTGAATGAATATCTGCTTGTCTTTTATCTTTGCCTTCACGGGCTGACCCTGGCAGAGCCGTTTGATGGCAGCCGTCATGGAGAGGCCGTTGAGGCTGGCATATACAGGCAGATGGTCGAGGTCGTTCACAATGAAATTGACGGTGTACCCCGTATTCATGTCGCGCAAGGTTGCGAGAGCCGTTGCCAGAGACTCACCACGGAACGTCAGGTCACGTGCCGAAAGATTAAGGCTGGCACTTATACACATAAGAAGGAGTAAGGCAATTTTTTTCATCTCACGTCCTCCTTCTTCTTTTCCGAATCAACAAACAGGATATCGAAATCCTGTCTAATCCTAATACCATCGGACATATTCATCATATTTAGTAAATTTATTAAGTGTTTGCGTCGTATTACGGGTCATGATTACAGAAAAAACTAACCTTAAGTGCGTTTTTTCACTCCAAATATACTAATTTCTAATTACAGAAGAATGAACAAAGGTACTTATTAACAATTGGAGAGAATGATTTAACACTTATTTGCACATACAGAAAAAGCCTCCCCAGAATCTGGAGAGGCTCTCAACTATTAACAACACAAACTATGCGACTATACGCTTGATGTAGCGCGCAGACGTTTTATTGGCATCGTAGCTAACAACCACTTCGCGAGTGCGTGCATTCCAGTGTGCATCCTTTACACCGTTGATGCGACGGGCTTTAGCCTCAATTCTCTTGGGATTATCACGATGACCTACCCTGATGCTGCAGGTCTTCATGTCAGGACGGTAAGCATGCCTCATGTCGATGTGACCAGGCTTGTGGTCCTTCTTGTCGAAATGAGCATCCTTCCTATGATTATCTACTACAACAGCATGATTTCTTCTGCCATTGTCAACTACGTGACCTCTATTATCAGCCTTTGCAGGCATTGCCATTGCGAGTACCATTATCATGGCTGCCATCGCTTTGTTCATCATCTTCTTCATAACCTTAAACTTTAAATGGTTCAACATTTTGTTTCTTGATTGCAATGGCAAAGGTAGGGTCTTTCCATAGGCTACGGAAATGAAAATCCCCATACCTTCAGGATAATTTCCCTAAAGATATGGGGGAGATGCCCCGTCCTTAAGTGAAGAGTGAAGAGTGAAGAATGAAGAATCTTCGCTAATCGCTAACCACTAACCGCTAACCTTTACTCGTGAATATCCACAGGTGTTAGCGTATATCCTTCCTTGCGAAGCATGTTAATCAGACCATTTTCTCCTGGCAGATGCAGGGCACCAACGGCAATGAGGCAAGAACCTTGGTGAACATTTCTGTCTATAACGGGTATCCAACGGTGATTACGCTCGTTAACAAGTTCTTCGTTTGCCACTTCCATAAATTGCGCCGACGTTGGGAAATCAGTATTTTGAAGCATTTCCTCTCTACTCTTCAAGGCAGCATCTAAGTCGCCCTTTAGATAGAATTCCTCAAATTTAGCACTATATTGGTTGGAAATACTGTCTCCCGTCAAGAAAGAAAGGTATAAAGCCTTGGCCTGTTCTTTAAGTCCGATAGATTCGCAAGCTACAGAGTCTATTCTCTCGTCAAGTGCAAGTTGATCGGCCACGGTTTCCATATAAAAGGGGCGTTTGCCTGCTTCTATGGCCTTTGCGGATAATTCGGAGTCCATAACTTTTAGGAGCTCTTTCTTCATGACTTTCTCATGGACCTTTATTATGGTCTTATATTTACTGATAATGGTACTTGTAAACATGGGTTTTAGTTTCTTGTAATCAAAAGGAAAAATTTTCCTTTGCTTCAGAGACTCCTGCATAAAACTGTCCACATAATGAAACTCTTCGGTATTCTCAAAAAGGTTAGAGAAATTTTCTATACTATCAGGCAGCAAAGCGTATGTAGGATTGTTTGGGGAGAAATACATAGCCCTATGTTTTTTGTACGCCTCTACCATTGATTCGTCTGTCGTATTGCATTCTACTGCCACAGCATCGACTTTCGCAAATATCTCCTTGTACTTGGGCAGTGTGTCCAGATATTGGTAATCTATTTTAGTATCGTCGAAACCATGAAACGTTCCTAGCAGATAGGACTTCTGAGTGAGGTCCTTCCCTGAAATCTCCCAAAGGATGCTGTTTACGGCTGATGATTCAGCCTGTGAGAATACATTATTAATACACGCGATAAGAGCAAACAAAGTAAGTGTGATACTTTTCATTTTATTTATTCTACGTTTGAAGTTAATTCATCTATTTGGTTCAACACATCCTTAAACTGACGTCTGCGAGAGAAAAAGCCCCATAGGAAAAGGCAGAATCCCAATAGTAAAGCTACTATAAACAGACCTGCCCGAGGAGCTTTCATGATGGAATTCTGATATACCTCCCATACAAACCACACCAGGTAAACCACATTCAGTATCAAATCATATTTAAACCCGTGGCAGAAATGATTCTTTGCCAAAGCCACCGTCTTCTGCGCCTCTACCAAGCTACCCTCGAACAAACTCTTGTCACGCAGTTTGCTTCTGTCTCTGTGAATGTATAATAATCTGAGTGGAATATAAAGACAAGAGAATATGAAAAAAGCAACAGAGAAGCCCAATTTACCTACAATCTCGTAATAGCCCAACGGAATCATCAGTATAGCCAGAATCCAACTGCCCTTAAACCCTTGATTCAGTTTTTCCACTTTCTTCTCCAGCGAAGCCTTAGCCTTACTGGCCATGCGCTCGTTTATAATCTCCTGCTGCTCCAGCTTCTTCTTCAGTAAAGCCATCTGCTGGCGCATCTCTTCCAATTCAAAAGATTCGTTATTGTTCATAATGGGCAAGTGTTAATCGTTTGACATATTCTTTAACTGCTCGCGGATTCTGAACAGACGTACACTGACATTCTTGGTGGTGATACCCACTATCTGGCCTATCTCCTCGTAGGAGAGGTTCTCCAGCCAGAGCAGGACAATAGCACGGTCAAAGGGTTGAAGCTTGGAGATGCGTTTGTGCAGCATATCCACCTGACGGGTATCCTCGTCGCGGTCCTCAAAGAGGTTGATGTTCATGTTCAACCTTTCGGCATCGGTGCGACGTCTCTTTCTGTCGTAAGAGATACAGGTGTTAAGGGCCACTCGGTAAACCCACGAACGGATATCGCTACGGTGTTCAAAGCCCTCGTAGCCGTTCCACAGGTTGATGAGCACCTCCTGAAAGAGGTCGTTCACCTCGTCCTCGTCCTTAGAGAACATGTAGCACACCGTAAAGATGGTGTCCTTCTGCTCCTTCAAAGTTTGTTCAAACCTTTGTTCTAACTGGTCCATTGTAATGTCTGCTGTAATGTCTGTATTTTGAATCCTACATCCATTAGACGCAACAAAGGTACAAAAAACTACAGAAAAACTAAGAAAAATAACAAAAATGAAGAGCTAACACTGGAATTCGCATCATCCGCACCAGCAATGGCAAAACATACAAGGTGATAAGGTAAGACGCCGATAGCAACATGCCGTTTCACTGACAGTGATATGCCGTTTCTCTGAGAGTGATATGCCGTTTCTCTGAGAGTGATATGTCGTGGCGCTTTACGCAGATTATTGACACCCCCCATTTTTCCTCACAAAGCCGATGGTTATCGGGCTAAGAGAACGGGAGGTATTTGTTTCATACCTCCCGTACATCTCCCGTAGACCTCCCGTCCAACCTCATGCCGCCTTCAGGGGGACCACCTTGTAATAGGCTACATGACTGTGTTCCGTATGGTCGAACTCCAACTCCTTCATGGCTCTTCCCAAACTGACCTTAGTACTGTGGTTTATCCTAATACTGGGATATTCCTTCTGTATCATTTGCAGCACCTGATTGCTGTTCATAGTACTCACAACGTCTCCATCCTTTGGCTTACGAAAGCAAACTGCCAAGATTTCTGCCAAGTCCTTCTTCTCAGCAAATTCGATGTTCAGTTCCTGAATACGTGCCACCTCCTCGTTATTGAACCAATAAGGTGCTTTCTGCTCTCGCAGTTCATACAGCACCTGGGCATAAAGCTGCTCGTAATTGATTTCCCCTACATTATCTATATACTGGCCCTGGGGAATCTGGATGCAGATATAACGTCGGCTACCTGTGGCATCCGTCAGAGGATGGGGATTGTTGGTGGTTGCTACAAAGGAGGCAAATCGGGGTCTGTCCTCCTGAGCACATCCGAAGATAGGCCTGCCGTTTACCTTGCTCTTGGAGAGTGTCTGCTTCAGGGCAGCATGCTGACTAGGACGGATGGCATCCAGCTCATCCAGGTTTACCAGCAGATTGTTGGTAAGAGCCATCTCCTTGTCGAACTTGTTGCTCAGGTTCAGATGATCCAGATAGTACTGACGCAGATGCTGGGGAAGCAGCCTGCGCAGGAAGGTCGTCTTTCCGCAACCCTGAGAGCCAATCAGCGTAGGAACACATTCATTACCATGAAGGGTGTCCATCTGCAGCCAATGGGCAACGGTGGAACGAAGCCAGACGGAGAGGAACGATAATTGCTCAGAGCTGACGCCAGGCAATCGGCTGAATAGCTCAGCCACGTGGTTCTGCCCGTCCCAACAGGGAAGAGCGTTTAGGAATTCCTCGACAGGATTATAGGAAGGCACCTCCTCAGAGTGGATATACTCCACGATGTCCGACTTGGGGTTGCCTTCAACAATCTCCTGGCGCTTTGCCTTCAGGATGATGCTATTCAGGGCTTCCTGAATCAATGGACGATAGTCGGATGTCTGATTGCCATCCTCCTGGGTAGCAAACTCAGTCTTTCCGTTCAGGATGTTTCTGCGAAACAGGTAATTCTCGACAAGGAACTGCTCAACGACAAGCAACCCTTCCAGAGAAGCATTCATAGCCTCTCCGTTAACAAGTAATTCTTTACTCATAACAGTTAGTTTTGTTTGGTTAATAAATAAGATATCTCGTTCTTGTGTGCTCTTCTTTGAATGGCTATCGCTGAAAAAGCATGCAAAGATATAAAATTATTTCATTAATTCTCGAAAAACCACCCCAAATAAGCACGTTTTTGTGTTTTTATACAACAAGAAAAAGAAACACTACGGGAGGTATAAGGGACGTTTACGGGAGGTCTGAAAAAGAGACCTCCCGTCCTCCCCGCCCGATAGTCATCATAGTTTAACGCTGTTTTTTGAACATGTGAGCATGAAATTGAAAATTGGGATTCAAAAAACTTTACACCACCCGAAAAGCGTCAAAGCACCGTTTTGGCTACTATTAAGTTTAACAATTGTTACTATTAAGGTTTGCAAAATTTTCTCTTAATAGTAGCAATTATTAGTATTAATTCTCAATGTGGTCCGCATCGTATTGAACAGGAAAATATTTTACACTTTCATTTTTGCTTATATTGGAGTTAAAATCTCACTAACACGAAACAACAAACTCCCCAACCAGGGAATTTTTCTTGCCCAGTTAGACAGAAAAAACGGATTAGGGAATAGCTAACAGGGATTACGGAATATTGTTAAGGAAAATCCTTGACAAGACGACATGTCTCAACTTATCGCCAGAACCAAGAATGAATTTATTTCCCATGCGCTGTTTTTCAGTGAAGCGAAGCGGAACGGTGTTTTTCCTCTGGAGATGTCTTAAGTTGCAAAGCAACATGTGGTGATGTCAGGGCTTGTGTGTGAGCTTACCCACAGACACAGAGCCCTGACATCAGCACTGATGCTCAAAGAGCAAAGACATCGGAAGAGGGGTTTTTATGGTTTTTGTCGAAAACCGGAAGTTAAATGAATAACGTCATTTCTGCTTGTCGTACAGAGCATCAAAGCGCTTTACTTCTGGAAGGAGGGACTGCAGGGCAGAAGCATCCTGCTTCTTGGCTGCTTCGGAGATGTTGTTAAATAGTGCCTTAAGTGCCTTCCCGTTCTCACCCCAAGGAGAATGAACGCTAACAATATGCGTTGGGTAGGGACCTACAAGAACCTTATAATTTGTTCCATCCATAGTCCTACTGGGTTCTTCTCTGATTTTGGCAGAATATGTCATCCTTTCCATCAGATGTCTAAAGACTGTGCAGAATTCCTCAGGCGCAGACATTGCATGGGAGGTAACAGCAAACTGTTTACTTTTCTTTTGCTTGCCTTTTACATATTCCATATAGACCAGCGTGTCTTTCTCTACAGCAAAACTGCAATGCGGTTCAAATGAAGGTTCAATCATCACCACATAGTTGTGTCTATGATAGGGATTCTTCTGCATCCTTGACTCGTATGACAAGCGCTTGCGTAACGACTGCAGGCTATCTTTTTCATCTTCATCATCGCAAGCCCTAATCTTTTTCTCCATCTTGTCATATTGGCGTTTGCCTTTCAAATATCGGTGTAATTCCCATTTATGGTACTCATCATACTTTCCCTCAAAGACAAAGGCATTGGCTCTTGCCTGAATTACATCAATACCAGCAGAAGGCCACACATCATGAAAGGCGGCTTCTACATAAAACCTGGGCACATCCTCCTGAGCATTCATCTTAGAAGGGGTAATGAACATCAGCACCAGTAGTGCAGACAACAAAGAATAGTTTTTTGATAGCGTAATCATAACCATAATGTGTATTTTTCGCCTCAAATATACTATTTTCTTGTTATATACAACAAAACCAACGAGTTTTTTTTCGATAATCAAGAAGAAAACAAGAAATCCCCCTCCGAAATCTAAGACAAACCTTCTTATATCATAAATTATGCTAAAAGTTGCATAAAGTATATTTTAGAATTTTGTCCTTTCTATAAAACATAGTATTTTTGTGTTGTTTAATCTTAAGAAAGAACGCGCACACCGTATTAAACACATTTTAACATGAGAATTGTACAAACCTTCTGGACGGCAGGTAGAGACCCCTTAAAGTACCCCTTTGGATGGTCGCACCCTGAATACAACCTAATGTCGTGGGCTTTAAGTTGCCTGAGCCTGAGGGAACACTATGACGATGTAGCACTCTATACTGATCCAGAAGGGTATGATGTGCTAATTAGCAAATTACACCTCCCATATACCGAGGTGAATGTAGCTTACGACAAGAATCTTTGCCTTCCACATCATTGGGCATATGCCAAAATTAAGACCTACAGCATGCAGACAAAGCCCTTCCTGCATATCGACGGAGACGTATATCTTCCTCATCCTATTCCGGAGGACATAGCCAACGCTCCGCTAGTGGCTCAGAATCGTGAGATAGGGACACGTTATTATCGGTCCATGATTGACCATTTGCTCGGATATCCAGAGATTGTTCTACCTGAATTCCTGCAAAGAGGGTTAGCTGTACAGTCTGTTCCGTCTTATAACATGGGAATCTTCGGTGGTAGTGACCTTGACTTTATACATCGTTACTGTAAGGAGGCAGAAGACTTTCTGCAAGTCAACAATATGAACGACTTGTCTGAGAAATGTTCCCGTGTATGTTGTAATGTATTCTTTGAGCAAGTTCTGATGGCTATTATGGCTGAAAACGAAGGGCGGACTGTAACGAGTGTACATGAGAGGGCGATAAAAGATATGGGGTATTCCTCGCGTGAGTTTTGCAGCTTAGAAAATTATGAAGAAAAACAATTCTTTCACTTAGTGGGAGGACATAAAAGGGCAGAATTCAATAGTGATCAGTTGGAAAAAGTGATGTTTCGACTATATTACGACTATTTTATCAGGATTATTCATCTTTTTGAATCGTCTCATAGAAGGCTATGTAAAACGGGATGCCCTACCCGTAATTATGATAGTATAGAACGTAATATAGCACAATATGAGGATATACGTGAACTTAAGGCAGCCGAATGGGACTTATGTGGCGTTGACAAAATCATAGAAACAGACAAGGCTATATTAGATTCACATGATTTCTTTATGGCTTCTCCAGAAGAAAAGGGGGATTACATTATAAGCGTTAACCCCTATCTTTATGTTTACAAGGTAAACGAGAGATGGAACCCCAAAGCCACAGAACTCATAAAACAACGATTCAATTGTGAAAAGCAATATCCTTTAGATGGCATATGCCTTTTCCCAGTCTTATTACATGATGGCATAAAGGAAGTGCCTGTGGTAGACTTTCAGCAAAGAATAATCTCATTGCTAGTAAAAAAAGCAACATCTTACCATGAACTGGAAGCTGAATTAATGGGGAGTTTTGCATTAAGTTCGGAGAAATCAAGAAGTGGTGCAAGAAGGCTAATTTACCATCATATTTCACATATATTAAAACAAGGAGTTTTGATTGCGCACAAGAAAGAAAATTAATATATTAAATTTAAAAACATATAGATATGGCAACAGACGAGAAGGGGACGCAAGAGAATCCCTATTCATTAGAAGAGTATGAATCGCTTTCAGAATCAGGACAGTGGCAAGGCGGTTATATTACAGATGAAACAGGTAGCGTGGTATATGCCTTGAAAGATGCAGTCTTTTATGGCTCCAAAGGATATTCAGGCTATGGCTCCAGCGGAAGCGGATCTGATCCGTGGGGGTCACACTGGTGGGGCTCATGGTGGGGTTCAAGTTGGTGGGGTTCGTACCCATATAAACCTTGGGATGACGATGATGACTCAAATGGAGATAACACCGGAGGCGGTGGAGGAGGAAATACAGGAGGTGGGAACAACAACACCGGAGGAGGCGGTGGAGGAGGAAATTCCAGTGGAGGAAGTACTCCTAAATCACGTGCATTGGATATTATAAAACGATTCGAAAATCGTGTAACTTCCGTAGCATATCCGAATATAAGTAAAACAAAGTTTATCCAAGATTTGCGAGAACAAATATCTACCCCAGCATTAGTTAAACAAGGTGAGAATGGGACTTGTGGAATTGCTGCTATCTGCAAGTATCTTCTGGAATGTATGCCTGACAAATATGCAGAGGCTGCAATTAGTTTATACGAAACAGGTAAATATGATAAGTGGGGGTTAAAAGTATGCGAAGCATCTAAAACAGGTACTGATGCACAAGCAAAAGAACTGAAGACTACAGCATTAGATTGTATTGTTCAAGGGGCATTTAGAAACACATATAACGAAACAACGAGTTATAACCCATTTACGGATGGGTCAGGATGGTCATCTATTACATGGCCTACAGAGATTAACAGTTTCTTTGAGGATCAGCTTCACAAAAACTGTGAATGTCACACATATTCCCATCTGACAGATTCTTTCGATCAGCTATCTAAAATAGATTATAGCAGAAAATATGTAATTGCCCTTATTGGCTATACAGATGTAAATGGTAATTTTGAAGAGGAAGGTATCCCAAGGCATTACGTTCAGATCTTAGGTACTACAAATGATCACGCTATTAATTATTGGCAAATGGGACGAGAACAACCATACAAATCACAAACAACCAAAGTATGGGGATTATATATAATTGACAGGTGATTATTATGAGGAGAGCACATCATCTTATATGGAAGATTGTCCGATTCCTTCTGATTGGGACTTGTGGATGCATTTTATTCTGCATAATAGCCTATGGCCTAATCTATGTAACCTCTCTAAAGAAGTATCCACAAACGTATGTTATATCAGATGTAGCCCTGCAAAGAGTAATTATAGATGGGGATAGTTTGTTTTCTGGCAAGAAACTATATCTCATGAAAACAAGCCTGAAAGAAGGAACGAGAACGGAAATTCATCCCGGCATCTATTACGATGGCTTACCCCCATTCCCTGATGGTTCGGAGGATTCTGTCCTGAATATATACATAGAAACAAAACACGGGACACAGTTGAATGATATGTTTGAAACAACAACCTGTGACTCAATGAAATACGGGAATGCCGATCTTTATGGTTTGGACACTTTGCTATATGTGTTTTGTGATCATGATATCAGAGCACAGGAAAAGTTCTTGACGAATGACGGGGTATTGTATTTTCGTCCTCTCAAGACATACTCTTTATTCTCCCTTAATGAAACGGACTCATTTCCTCATAAAATTCGTTTTGTATTTCCAGACAGAGTTATTGAGAAAACCGTTAATAATACACCAAAGTATTATACAGTTAAGTATTGATAAATTACAGAAGCAAGGATGCTCATATAGAAATAGGGATGTATTATGCTCATAGACTACGTAATACCATTTGTAGATTGTAGCGACAGGAACTGGCTCCTGGAGTACAGGAAGTATGTGTCTGGCGTAAGTGACTGGAGCAATAACGCTACCCGCTTCCGTGACTGGGAGACATTACGTTACCAGCTGCGCAGCATAGAAAGATACATGCCTTGGATACGGAACATATATATCGTAGTTTCCATCTCAGAGACACAAATCCCCAAATGGTTGAACACAGAGAACGGACATGTACATATTGTCTGGGACTGGGAGATAGTTCCGCATGAATATCTGCCAGTTTTTAACTCCAACGTCATAGACCTGTATATCCCGCGTATAGAAGGACTAAGCGAACGCTACCTTTATGCCTGTGATGATTACATAGTTATGAAGGAACTGAAACTGGATGATTTCTTCCCCGAGAACGGCATAAAGCTGAATATAGGGCGGTATAAGTTCTGTAACTGGACATATACTCAGACTATCTATAACTCTGACCAGTTGATATGTCCTCAGTATATCAGTAAAGAAGGCGAATACTTCCTCATGCCCTATTGCAACCATGCCATAGTACCACACCTACGGTCAGAGAATCTGAAGGTTCTGGAGAAGTATCAGGCTGAAATAGAGGGCTCGCTTTCCCGTTTCCGCGAAAGCAAAAACCTAACATGGCTCATCTATCCGCTAAACCTGATGATTAGAGGTATGTTACATGTAGGAGGTATAAAAACACGTTATACAGCTCTCAGAGATGAAGACAGTATCAGCAATCTGGATTTTACGGGCTGTGACGTGATAGTACTCAATGACGAGTATCACGATAATTACTACTATGGCAAAACACTACTGCGAAACCGTCTAGAAGAAGTCCTGCCAGGCAAATCAGCGTTCGAGAAGTAAAAGAAAAGCCTCTGAGATACACTCAGGGGCTTTTCTTTTCGCTAACCCCTCCTCCTCGGGGGAGGGGACAGATGGAGGGGGCTGTTTTACTTCTTACCCTTCTTAGCCTTTGCGGATGCTGCAGGAGCAGGATTTACCTTATCCATCAGCACACGGAACCAGTAGCCACCAATAACGCTACGAGCCTTGAAGCCTGTCATACGACCAGTCTTGGTGTCGCTCCAGTCAGAGATGGGCACACGACTCTCTGTCTCGTTGATATACTTATAGACAGGGCTGACGAACTTCTTGAATGTATCAGCATCGGGAGCCATGGCAGCGGTCCACAGTATCCAGTCACTCTTGGTATAGTCCTTGCGGCAGTCAAGGGGCAGACCGTACTTGTTCTGCTTGGTCAGATAGTACTTGATTTCTGTCTGCATGGCATCGTTGGGGATGATGCCAGTATTCCACAGCTTATCCCATACCATATTATATTTCTGGCTCCAAGTATCCTTGCCAGCGCCGTATGCCAACTCGTAGTGGTCACCCACCTTGGTCTCTTTCTCCCAAGCGGCAGCCATCTCCTTAGCCTTGGCATTGTACTTCTGGTAAACCTCGTCCTGACCCTTCATCTTGGCCATCTCGGCATAACCGGCAATACCCATGATAGCCTTCAGAGCCAAGTTGCAGTTACCAGCCCAATGACCGGCGAAATCGTCGGTACAGAGCTGGTTGGCAGGATGCAAGCCGTTCTCTACCAGGTAATCCACCCAGACGGTCATCATATCCCAGTAAGGATCTACATAGGCTGTATTGCCATCCAACTTACAGATCTCAGCAGCCAGGGTAAGCATGTTACCAGACTCCTCAAGGGGCATATCACCACCATACACCTGCTTGTTAGCCAAGGGGTACTGACCCAGGTCGTGAGCTGCGAATGGTTTGGTCCAACGACCGCTCTTGCTGTAGTCGAAGATAGAAGTCATCATGGCCTTCTGCAGGTTGGGGTTGTAGCAAAGTACCAGCGGAGCCTCAGGATAGGTGAGGTCAACAGTGTTCACACAACCGTTAGAGTTATTCTCCTTAGAGAACCACAACAAGTTGCCGTCCTTATCCTGGAAGAGCTTATGAGCAGCCATCACATGACGGTAAGAACCAGAGAGAATCTCGGCATATTCCTTACCGCCCGACTTGAAGCCGTCATCATAAATCATCTTGTCGAAAGCACGACAACGCTGCATGATGCTGGCATAGCCGTTCTGCATATTCTTGAAAGCATCGAAGATGGTCACGCTACCACCATGAGCCCAGTAGCCCTTGTAGCGGTTGTAGAAGTATTCAATGTCCTCAATCTCATCGTAACCCATCATCATGAAACTGCTGGCAGTCTCTACAGAACCGAAGTTGTGGATATAAGCCAATACTGGCATCTCTGCAGGTTTGCGGGCAACAAGAGCCCTTCCCATCCTCCCCAAAGGGGAGGTGAACTGTGAGCCCCTTTCTCCCCTCCTTGGGAGGGGGAGGCCACCTTTCTCCACAAAATTATTCTGAACTTCTGAGGCATCACCCATCATAACACGACCGTTGATAGCAGGCATATAGAAATAACCCCAGTCGATGCAGATACCATCGCCTGACTTAGCCAGGATGGGTTGCTCAACGGTTCCTGTACGAACATACTGCACGCCCTTCTCATTACCCATAGTGGTAATGGTGGCCTGTGTATCCTTGTTCACAGCCTGTAAGGGGTTGGCACTGATATACATCTGAACATCGTGCTTCTTACCGTCGGTAGCGCGTACCTGATAAGAAATGTAGTTGATGGGCATAGAGATAAGGTCGTAGTCATCAATCAGCATAGGAGCGGTGAAGACTACGTCCAACTCAACAGGACCGCAGACAAATGTATAATAGGTATTGGTAGCCAATACGTCAACACTCTTCTGCTCAGCCACCTGGATGTTGGCCCCCTTGGGCTTGATGTTCTTGAAGAGGCCAAAGTCGGCATACGCACCACCTGTAGTATTGTGGCAGTGGGCAGCAATAGTGTTCTTGCCTGCATGAAGGAGGTTCTTCAGGTCGCCATCCAAGTGCAATACCACACCATTCACCCAAGTCTCGCCTGTATCAGCCACCTTGGTGCCATTGATGTAAAGCTCGAAGACATCATCGTGTGAATACTTCACATACAGATCCTCCTGCAGCTGCTGGGCAGTAAGCTCCACCTCGCGACGGATATAGATATCGCTGCCGGCCTGTCCCCAGCGGCTGCTGATATTCTCTCCCTCGCTACCCCAGGCAGCCTTCTCTGTCTTCCAACTGCTGGCATCAAAGCTTTCCTTTTGCCAACCGTCAGCAGGAGTCTTGCGGGTTACCTTACCTTCCCAACGCTCCTCGTCGGACATAGGGGCAATGGAAGAGAACACGTAGTTCTGCTCGGCACCCATAAAGCGATAGGCTTTGCCGTCAACACGCAGAAGACCCAGCAGAGGCTTCTCGTCGTTGGTCCAGTGGCGAGTAGTACCATCGGTCAGCTTATCGTAGGGCGACCAGATAGAAAAATAGGGGTCATTCACTACCAGAGGTACAGAGGGCAAACGCAGGTCTGTACTGGCATAAGGCTTAAAAAACTCTGCTGTCTGTGCACAAGCCATGGTGGCAACAAACAGGAATGCGGATAAGATTCTTCTTCTCATATTATGGTTAAAATTTATCATTTTGCGGGGCGAAGTTACAAATTATATTTCATACCCACAAGTCATAAGGCTAATCTTTTACATTAACCTCTATCTCCACTGGCGCAGCCATGCGGGGGTCCTGCATCTGGTGCAAGGTTTTCCTGAACGTAGCAGCTGAAGGCTCTGGTTTTCCTTTATATAGCGTCTTACCCTTATATTTAACTACAACTTTACCCTTGAGAGGCAACAGTTCCGGAGAGAGGCGGAGACGGAGGGTGGAATAATCGCAACGGAGAATGCTGATTACATTCTTCTTTACGCTTATCTCTACTCGCTTACCCCTTTCCATCTCGTCTTGCGGAACGCTAACCCAATAGAAATGCTCCTTCAGGACAGACTCCTGCTGCCAAACAAGATGACGTGGCCATGGGTTGCGTCTGTATTGTGCCATCCAGGGAACAGCAGCCCTGTCCTCACGGTCCATCCAATGTGCCTTGTCGGCCAGGATATGCGTCTGGTGAATATATCCTTCAGGATCCTGTACCTGCAAAGAGTCCATTTGAGCGCCACGGATAGCAGCCTCGCGGTTACGATTGTAAGCCTCATCCTTACCACCCATCCATATCATAAAGGGAAGATTGCGCACATTCACCAGACTGACATCGCCCGGATGTCCTGCCATCATGGATGCAGCAGCCCAGTGGTCGGCCATTCGGGGTGCCAGGCGCCAGATGCCGTCGCCTCCAGCCGAATAGCCAAGGATATAGACCTTGTCGGGGTTCACATTGTAATGCGTAACCATAGCCTGAATAAGTTGCAGGTACATAGAGTCTATGGGCTCCTGAAACCACATATCCCATGCATCCCAGGGGGCACGGGGTGCTACATACACGCCCTCCTCGGGGGTATAGAGGAATTTCTGGTTCTGCCATTGCCCATCATTGACCTCCTTGGGAGCACCGCCACCACCATGGAGCGAAATCCAGAGGCTACGCCCATCAGCAGGCTCCTTGCCATAGATGGTCCAGAAAAGGGGCATGCGATTATCACCTTGCACAACAATCTTACCACGGACTATAGGGTCTGTGGCCTTCTGCACTGAATCACGCCATTGCTGTACAATATCGTCATACTGTTGAGCCATGCCGCACAGAGATGTGGCTAAGAAAAGGGGTAGAAGATAAATTCTCATCAGTTTTATTTGTTTTTAAACAGCCGCACCCCGAATGGAGTGCGGCTGTGTGGTTAGCGGTTAGCGGTTAGTGGTTAGCGTAACTATGAATTTTGAATTTTGCTTTTTGAATTTTGAATTTTGAATTTTGAACTAACGTACCACCTTCCGTGCGTTCTGTATAACAACGCCTCTATAGGTGCGGGTTACGGGCTGACCTGAGAGGTTGTAGGTAGCAGACTTACTGCTGTCAGCCTTCACATTGCTAATGGCATTAGGATCATCAGCAGGAGTGAAGGTAACCTTGTAGTTCTTTCCATCATTGTTGTAATGCATAGGAGTACCATTCTCGTCCTCTGCGTAGATGAAGAACTCATAGGTCAGTGGCTTGCTTGCGGCTGCACCATCGACTTCTGGTGGGGTGAGATCTATTCCCCACTCCGGCTCAAGTACCCAAAGACCATCATTCTTTTTCTCAAGATTTATTGTCTCCCATGCAGTATCATCATGTTGCCAGCCATCCTCTGCATTGTACAATGTGCCAATGAATCCTACGTACTTCATGGGGATGCCGACTTCTACCTCAATCTTATTAATATTCAAAAGAGATGTCGTCCCATCTATCACAATATTCTGCCACCCAGAAGCGGGGAACGATTCTGTGAATACTTCTCCGTCATGGTTAATGGTCAACTTGAAGCTCTTGATACTTGGAGCATTTACGCTCTCCGCGAAGCTGATCAAGTTAAGGCGGTTGCTAAGATTACCATCCTTGTATTCTATAGAACCCATGCCCTCGAGGGTGTATTCCGTTCCTTCCTTCAGGCCTGCTACATTAACACCCCACTGGTTGAACACCAGGAACTCCTTCTTATCTACCATGAAGGTAAGCTTCTTCTGATTATCCTTGTCGGCACCAACGAAGACAGCCTTGTCAATCTTCAGGAACTGGCTCAGGTTAGACTGGTTCAGCTCGTCAACGGTGATAGTCTTAGGCTCAACAGCATTGTCCTTGGACTTGACAGCAAACTCCACATCGGTCTTTGCAACAGCCAGTTCCAACAGACCGTTATAAGCCTTCAGTGTTCCGTAGATACCACCATAGCCCTTGTCTTCGCCCAAGTCGCAAGTGATTATATCACCCTTCTTGAAGCCCAAGCCGCTGCCATAAAGCAACAGGGCACCAGCATCATCCTGGATGTATGTATAGGAACCGTTTACATAGGTTACCAAAGCCTCCTTGGGTGCGAACTCTGTCTCGCTCTTTGCATCTACCTCCCAGAAAGAAGCCTGATAGCCCTTAGTCCAAGCGGACTCCTTACCTGCCCAAGTATCGCCGCCCACCTCGGGGAACTGCTCCAGAACATCCTGGATATTCATATAACCCTTATAAACCTTCAGGGTGTAGCTCTTGCTGCTGGCCTCATAAGTGCTGTTGCCGGCATATTTGGCTGTCAGGATAAGGTCGCCATGACTATGGCTGGGAATATAAACCTTGCCATTGCCAATACTGGGCTCTTCCTCGCCCATTACCCAGTTGTCGCCCATCTTCAGCGTCCAGGTAACGGTAGCACCTTCTATCACAGCATCGTTAGCCTTGACTGTAGCAGTAGGTAATGGTGTCTCATCACCATCCTTGCCAGTGGTGAAGCGTGTCAGGTAGCCTTCAGACAGTTCAACTGTAGAGGGAGGTCTGACGCCAGTAAAACCTGTCAGGTAAATCTGGTTGGTAAGAGTACCATCCTTGTAGTATACACAACCCATACCCTCAAGAGTATAAACAGCACCGGCTTCCATGGTCGCGATATCAACGCTCCACTGGTTGTAAACAGCCAATGTCTCTTCACCCACCTTGAAGGTCAGGTTCTTCTTATCCGCACTTACGAACTCGGCGTTCTCTATCTTGACATATTCGTTCATGTATGTCTGACCCAGCTCGACAAGGGTGATGGTCTTGGGCTCAACAGCATTATCGCTGGACTTAGTAACGAACTCAACATCCTCCTTTGAAACCACCAATTCCAGCAGACCGTTGTAAGTCTTCAGCGTACCGTAGATAGCGCCAATCTTGCCTTCGCCTAAATCGCCAGAGATCTTATCACCCTGCTTAAAGCCTAAGCCACTTCCGTAGAGCAACACAGAACCAAAATCATCCTTGATATAAGTATGAGAGCCATTTACGTAAGTTACCAAAGTTTCCTTCGGTGTGAACTCTGTCTGGCTCTGTGCATCTACCTGCCAAAGAGATATCAGCTCTCCCTTGTTCCATTCTGCTTCCTTCGCCTTCCAGGAATCACCACCTATCGTGGGGAAGTCCTCCAGGATGCTACGGATGCTCATATAGCCCTTGTACACCTTCAGGGTATAACTCTTGCTGCTGGCCTCGTAGGTATCATCACCAGCATACCTGGCTGTCAGGATAAGATCGCCGCAACTGTGGTTGGGAATGTAAACCTTGCCATTGCCAATACTGGGCTCTTCCTCGCCCATTATCCAGTTGCTGCCCATCTTCAGTTCCCACGTTGCAGTAGCACCCTCAAGAACAGCACCATTGGACATGACAGTTGCAGTGGGCAATGATGTCTCATCACCATCCTTGCCAGGAGTGAAGCGTGTAACATAACCATCTGAAAGCTCGACATTAGTGAGAGTCTTCACGTCGCCACCACCAGTAGTGTATTCAATCACAACATCCTTTATTCTTACCTGCTGATTGGATGTGTTGCCATTGCCCAGCACAAATGAAGAGTTGTTGATTTTGTATACACCCTCGTCAGCGTCAACCGTGGTGCCGTCAACAGTCACGGAAACCTTGTTATAAGAGGCTCCCGTAAAAGTGAGTTTAATAGTTTTAATGAGTACGCCGGTTAGTGACGTAACCGTTACAGTATTACTGCCACTGGCATTATAATACAGACGGAGATCTCCCGCCTGATTAAGACCAGGGAAGTTGCTGGCTCCACCTTTGCTTGCCACAACAGACCATGCCGTTGCATCAAGTCCAAATAGGGCTGCATCATTATCTCCTGTCATGTTAGAAGTTGTAGTACCCGTGTACTTCATCGTAACCTCATCTGCACTCGCAGATCCAACGAATGTAGCCAGCAAGACTACAAACAAAAAGCGTAAAATTTTGTTCATAAGCGTTGTTGTTTAGTTATTTTTGGTATTGTTATGCCACAAAGATACAAACTTTTTCAGAAAAGAAGCAAAATTTTCAGGCTCTTTTTCCAAGAAAAAAAGAAGAAAAAGAAACCTTTGTAAAGAATTCTCCTATTTTAGTCTCGCAAGCTCAACTTTGGGGCTAGGGGCAAGGAGCAAGGGGCAAGGAGCAAGGGGCAAGGAGCAAGAGATTTGATTAGACTTCAAGCCCCCAGTCTTAGGTGATATGTACGGAATCACGTGTAGAACTATCCTCTTGCCCCTAACCACTTGCCCCTTGCCCCTTAATGGCATAGCAACTGCACCATCTGTCGAGCAGCACGCTTGGGGGCACCGGGCTCTCCCAGCTTCTGTGCCATAAGCTCGTAACCTTGCAACTGCTGCTCACGAGCCGATCCGCCTGGCAAAAGAGACAAAAGGTGCCTACGTGTATTCTCCACCGTCATCTGATGAGCAACCAGCTCCGGAACAACCTCCTTGCCGGCAATAAGGTTCACCAATGATATGTATGGGATTTTCAGAATCAGTTTACGGACAAAGGAAGCCAAGTACCTGGCCTTCATAAAATAGCAGACAACCTGAGGAGTACGGAACAGAGCAGTCTCGAGCGTTGCCGTACCACTGGTGACAAGAGCTGCTGTGGCATAGCGCAGAATGCTGTAAGTCTGATTTCGAACAACGTGGATGTCCATTGAACCTTGAACATTGAACCTTGAACCTTGAACTTCTTTGTAGAAGTCGTCATCAATGCCAGGAGCTGCAGCCAAGACCATCTGGTATTCCTGCCCCACAGAGGATGCAGCCTCTATCATACGGGGCAGATTATCGCGAATCTCCTGCCTACGGCTTCCTGCCAGAAGAGCTATAATGGGGCGGTTATCCAACCCTGCCTCAAGACGGAAGCCAGCCTCATCTTCAGGATTTTCCTTGAGGAATGCATCCACCTCGTCCACCGTAGGGTTGCCTACATAATGGATGGGATAATGGTGCTTACGCACGAAGAAATCCACTTCGAAAGGAAGAATGCTGAAGAGCTCATTCACATTCCTACGGATATCCTTGATGCGATGCTCCTTCCATGCCCAGATCTTGGGCGAGATATAATAGAAAACTGGAATATTGGTATTATCGTGTACAAAGCGGGCAATCTTCAGGTTAAATCCAGGATAATCCACCAGTATCACCACATCCGGATTCCATGCCAGAATATCCTGCTTGCACCTCTTCATACCCTTCAGGATAGTGCGCAGATGCAACGCCACATCCACAAACCCCATATAGGCAAGCTGGCTGTAATGGCAAACCAAGGTACCGCCCTGCGCCTGCATCTTGTCGCCTCCGAAGAAACGGAACTCTGCCTGCGCATCCTCTTCCTTGAGAGCCGCCATCAAGTGGCTGGCATGTAGGTCGCCACTGGCCTCGCCTGCTATGAGGTAATACTTCATTTCTGTAAGGATTTCAGTGTATCAAGAGATGGATAGTAAGTCATATCCAACGTCAAAGGGGTTACGGATGCCATTCCATGGTCCAATGCCCAATAATCTGTATCTTCCGCCTCTGGTTCCAAGTTAGTAAAACTACCCGTAAGTGTATATACATCAGGCGTATCCGTATCCTTCCATTCCGACTGCCAGATTCCCCTTGCCATCCTACAGACAGAGACGCCCTTCAGGACAGGAACCTCCGGGAAGTTCACATTCAGACAGACATCCTTCGGAAGTCCGTTTTTCAGAACATGAGCAGCCACCTTCTCTACCACATCAAGATAGGGTTGGAAATCACATTCCTGCTTACGGGTCCGGAGACTATAGCCGATAGAAGCGACACCTTTCATACAGCCCTCAAAGACAGCTCCCATAGTGCCGCTGTAGTGCACACTGCAACTGGCATTGTCACCATGATTGATACCAGAGACAACAAGATCCGGCTGACGGGGAACCACCTTCTCCAAAGCCAACTTGACACAATCTGCCGGTGTTCCGCTACAAGAGTAAACCTGCAGATTTTCCTGCCTGTTTTCCAGCTTCAAAGTAACGGGCACGATAGGGGTTATAGAGCAGGCTGCGCCGGACCGTGCACCATTCGGTGCAACCACAACAACCTGACCTAATTTCAGCATACACTTGGTTAGCACAGAAATACCTTGCGCACTCAATCCGTCATCATTTGTTATCAATATCAAGGGCTGTTTTTGCATGTCTTTGTTCCATTTGCTATGCAAAAGTAATAAAAATGTGACAATTCTGCCCCATATTCCAAAAGAAAATCATATCTTCGCACTTAATTTAGGAACGAAAACAAGAACAGATGAGCAAAATCATTGCTATAGCAAACCAGAAAGGCGGTGTTGGAAAAACCACCACCTGCATGAACCTGGCAGCCTCCCTGGCAGCCTTGGAGAAGAAAGTCTTGCTGATTGACGCAGACCCGCAGGCCAACGCATCCAGTGGTTTGGGCGTAGATGTAAACAAGATTGAAGGTTCTATATACAACGCATTGCTTGGCGAAATGGACATCCGCGATGTCATCTACACGACAGACATCAACGGACTGGATATCATACCCTCTCACATCAATCTGGTGGGAGCCGAGATAGAACTGCTGAACGTAAAGCATCAGGAACAGGTAATGAAGAAGCTGTTGGCCACTATTGCTGACGAGTACGACTACCTGCTCATAGACTGCAGCCCCAGCTTGGGTCTCATCACCGTTAATGCACTGACAGCCGCTCACAGCGTAATCATACCTGTGCAATGCGAGTATTTCGCACTGGAGGGTATCAGCAAACTGCTGAACACCATCAAGATTGTGAAGTCCAGAATGAACCCCGCCCTGGAGATTGAAGGCTTCCTGCTGACCATGTACGACAGTCGTCTGCGCCTGGCCAACCAGATCTACGAAGAGGTGAAGCGCCACTTCCGCGAACTGGTCTTCAAAACCGTCATCCCACGTAACGTAAAGCTGAGCGAAGCTCCCAGTCACGGTATGCCCGCCATCCTGTACGATGCTGACGCCGTAGGCGCTAAGGTTCACCTGAAACTGGCAGAGGAGATTATTGAGAAGAATTCGAATAACAATTAGCGGTTAGCGGTTAGTGGTTAGCGGTTAGTGGTTAGCGGTTAGCGAACGCAGGTTTACGTTATCGTTATCGTTTACGTTATCGTTTACGTTATCGTTTACGTTGATTCACTCTTAACTCTTAATTCTTAATTCAAAATTAAAATATGGCCATACGTAAGAAATATCAGGGTCAGGCTTTGGGAAGAGGCCTTGACGCTTTATTAAATACCGATGCAGAAGTCCAGACAGCAGGTTCTTCCAACATCAGCGAGGTGAGCATTGAGAAAATCAAGCCCAACCCCAATCAGCCCCGAAGGGACTTTGATGACGACAGCCTGCAGGAACTGGCCAACAGCATCCGCCAGATTGGCATCATACAACCCATCACTCTGCGTGACATGGGTGATGACACCTACATCATCATCGCCGGTGAAAGACGATGGAGAGCCAGCCAGCGTGCCGGTCTGACCCACATTCCCGCCTACATCAGAACGGTAGATGACGAGAACATGATGGAAATGGCACTGGTGGAGAATATCCAGCGCCAGGACTTGAGTGCCTTAGAGATTGCCCTGGCTTACCAGCACCTGATGGAGCAGTATGACATGACACAGGAACAGCTGAGCGACAAGGTAGGTAAGAACCGCGCTACGGTAGCCAATTACCTGCGTCTGCTGAAGTTGCCTGCCCCCATACAGATGGCCCTCAAGAAGAAGGAAATCGACATGGGCCATGCCCGCGCATTGCTGGCACTGAATGACCCGACAGCCCAGCTGGAGGTGTTCAACGAATTCAAGAAGGACAAAATCAGCGTCCGCAAAATAGAGGAGATGGTGAAGGAACTGAGTCAGGGCGGTAGCGTCAAGAACAAAGAAGGCAAGCGCATCCGTCAGAAAGGCTCTAACCTGAGCAGCGAATACGGAGCTCTGCGCAACAGCCTGAGCAAATTCTTCCAGACTAAGGTTCAGCTGACCTGTGCCGAGACTGGAAAGGGCAAGATTACCATCCCCTTTGCCAACGAAGAAGAACTGGAACGTATCATCGGCATCATAGACAAACTGAGGAATTGAGAATCGTCGCCCCTTTATATGTCCCTCGGATACTGCTGCTGATATTCATCGTCTGGTGCAGCAGCACATCAACAGTTCTTGCCCAACAGCAGGAACAGATGCCCGTGGACTCACTTAGCAGACTATCGCCCGAGGATTCCACTCGTATAGTAGCTGTATCTGACAGCATGCTGACGGCAACCATAGACGCATCTCTGAAAAGAGAGCGGTTCGTACCCGACCCCATCCGCGCCATGTGGCTGGGCCTGGTTTTCCCCGGAGGCGGACAGATCTACAACCACAAGTACTGGAAACTACCCATGATATACGGAGGATTCCTGGGTTGTGTGTACGCCCTGACATGGAACAACCAGATGCTGCACGACTACTCGCAGGCATATCTGGACATCATGGACACGGACCCTAACACCAAGAGCTACGAGAAGATGCTGCCCATAGGCTATGACATCACAGGCCGCGAGGAACGCTTCAAGAACATCTTCAAACACAAGAAGAACTTCTTCCGACGCAACCGCGACCTCAGCATCTTTGCCTTTGCCGGAGTATATCTGCTGGCCGTGATAGATGCCTATGTTGATGCCGAACTGTCCACCTTTGACATCAGCACCGACCTCAGCCTTCACGTAGAGCCCACATTCATCCAGACTTCTCCAACCAAAACATTTGGCAGGGAATCTGCTGCCGGGGTCAAGTTCACCCTATCCTATTAGAAAACAAACAAAAACAAATGAAAATAAGAATTTACACATTCACATGCGCATTGCTATTGGCCATTACAGCCTACGCACAAGAATACACAGATACCATCGGCACAGACGACACGCTGCTGCCTGAGGGTATGCAAATGTATGAGCTGGACAGCCTGCTCACTGACTGGATGACCCGCACCTATCTGACTAACGTAGAGAACTGCCTCTCAAAAGGCGTAAACCCCAGCTTCAGCGATGAGACCTATGCCCAGCGCCTCAGCCGCCTGCCTAACGTTATAGACATGCCCTACAACGACATCGTCCGTAAATACATAGACCGCTACTGTGAGCGTCTGCGCCCATCAGTAAGCATCATGCTGGGTGCCTGCAACTTCTACAACCCCATCTTTGAAGAGGCACTGGAGAGTTACCAAGTACCTCTGGAACTGCGTAACCTGCCCATCATAGAGAGCGCCCTGCACCCCAACGCAGTCAGCAGAGCCGGAGCAGTAGGACTCTGGCAGTTTATGATAGGAACAGCCAAAAGATACGGACTGGAAGTAACGAGTCTGATTGACGAGCGCAAAGACCCCGTCAAGGCCAGCTATGCTGCTGCCCATATGCTGAAAGACCTTTATGACATCTTCGGAGACTGGTCCCTGGCTATTGCCGCCTACAATTGCGGACCGGGCAATGTCAGCAAGGCTATCCGTCGTTCCGGCGGCAGAAAAGACTTCTGGGGTATCTACCAGTACCTGCCAGCAGAGACCAGAGGATACGTTCCCGCCTTCATTGCTGCCAATTATGTAATGAACTACTACTGCGACCACAACATCTGTCCTGTAGGAACCACCTTGCCTCAGGCAACAGACACCTTGCTGTTGAAAAAGAACGTCAAGATGGAACAGATTGCCGCCACATGCGACATCAGTATAGATGAGTTGCGTGCCCTTAATCCCCAATACCGCACAACGCTTATTCCGGGAGATTCACACGACTGCATCCTGCGTATGCCATCCGACAAGATTAACGCCTTCATAGATGCCGGTGACTCTATCTACGTAAAGCAGGATTATTCATCAGTCGTTAAGGAAGTCACCCTTACGGAAGACAACGATAATGGCAAGACCAAAGGACGCAACAGCAAGAAAAACAGACGCGGAAAGTCTGGCGGTGGTTCAATTACCGTTAAGAAAGGCGATACCCTGGGAGCTATCGCAAGACGCAACGGAACCTCAGTCAGCGCAATCAAGAAAGCCAACGGTCTGAAGAGTGACAATATCAGAGAAGGTCAGAAACTGAGATTGAATTAAGCGGCATATAATATATAATGTTAAAGGATTTGAGTATGGAAGAAGAGCTGAACAAAATAGAATCTGAAGACGAGAAGATGGTAAGCCAGGCTTATCAGCATCTTGTTGAGACGTATCTCAATTCCAGACACCGTAAGCACGTAGAAATAATTGAGAAAGCGTTCAACTTTGCCAAAGAAGCACACAAAGGAGTACGCCGGCTTTCGGGCGAACCTTACATTATGCACCCCATTGCCGTTGCACAGATAGCCTGCGAGGAGATAGGATTAGGCAGCACCAGCATCTGCGCAGCATTGCTGCATGACGTGGTGGAGGATACCGACTATACCGTTGAGGATATAGGCAACATCTTCGGTCCGAAGATAGCCGAGATTGTTGACGGACTGACAAAGATTTCAGGCGGCATCTTCGGCGACAAGGCATCAGCACAGGCAGAATCATTCAAGAAACTGCTACTGACCATGAGCGATGACATCCGTGTGATACTGGTCAAGATCTCTGACCGTCTGCACAATATGCGTACACTGGGAAGTCAGTTGCCCAACAAGCAGTACAAGATTGCCGGAGAAACGCTATACATCTATGCCCCACTGGCCAACAGACTGGGACTGAATAAGGTGAAAGAAGAGCTGGAGGATCTGAGTTTCAGCTACGAACATCCGGAGGAATATAAAGCCATCAAGAACAAACTGGCAGGGATGCAAGAGCATCTGACTTCTATCTTCGACCAGTTCACCGCTCCATTAAGGGAAGCATTTGATGCCGCCGGCATAAAATACGAGATTAAGGCACGTATCAAAGCACCCTACAGTATCTGGAGCAAGATGCAGACCAAGCACGTCACCTTCGAGGAAATCTATGACATTCTGGCCGTGCGCATCATCTTTGACATCAAGGATTCCGAAAAGGACACTGACGAGGAGACCAGTAAAGATACTGAAAAGAATAGCTGTAAGGATACCAAAAAGGAAACCGACAAGGATATTGAAAAGAAGAAGGAGGACGAGGAAATTGCCGAATGTCTCCAAATCTATGCCATTGCCAGCCGTATCTACAAACCTCACCCCGAGAGATTCCGCGACTGGCTCTCGCACCCCAAATCCAACGGCTATCAGGCCCTGCATACTACCCTTATGGGTAAGAACGGACAATGGGTGGAGGTGCAGATAAGAAGCCGCCGCATGGATGAAATAGCCGAGCAGGGGTTTGCTGCGCATTGGAAGTACAAAGAGGGTAGCAAAGACAACGAAAACAGCGAAAATGAACTGGACAAATGGCTGCTTACCATAAAGGAAATCCTTGACGATCCCCAGCCAAACGCCATTGACTTCCTGGACACCATCAAGCTAAACCTCTATGCCAGCGAGATATTTGTTGTAACCCCCAAAGGAGAGTTCAAGACTATGCCTGCAAACTGCACCGTACTGGACTTTGCCTTCAACATCCACACGTTCTTGGGCACTCATTGTATTGGCGCCAAGGTCAACCATCATCTGGTACCCATCAATCATATACTACAGAGTGGTGACCAGGTAGAGATTCTGACATCTAAGAACCAGAAAGTTGAACGCGAGTGGATGCAATACGTAACCACAGCAAAGGCAAAGGGAAAGATTCAGGCTCTGCTACGCCGCGAGGACAGAGAAAAACAGAAAGAAGGAGAAGAACTGCTGAATGAGTTCTTCCAGAAAATAGAAAAAGAGCCCAACAGCATCAACATAGACAAACTCTGCCGACTGCACAACATGCAGACAAGAGAAGAATTCCTTACTGCCGTTGGCGAGAAGCATGTCGTTCTTGGTGACAATGACAAAGCTGTCATCCTAAACAAGACGCTAAACAAGAAAGGATGGGGCCGTTATCTTACCCTTTTCAAGAAACATACAGAAAACGCTGACACTCCTATTAATGTTACTCCGCTTAAGATTGACAAGAAGAAGCCCCTTATCCTTAACGAGGAGACAATGGGACATTACGTTATCTGTCAGACATGTCATCCTATTCCCGGTGACGACATACTGGGATATTTTGACGGCATCAGCAGCATTACCATACACAAACGCCAATGTGAAGTTGCCTCTAAGCTTAAAGCCAGCGATGGTAATCACATTCTGGCGGCCAAATGGGATACGCACAAACAAATCTCGTTCCCTGCCATCATTCACCTTAATGGTATAGACCACGTAGGCGTGCTACACCAGATAACAGGCGTATTGTCTCAGCAGCTGAACGTGAATATCCATCAACTGAACATCAATACCAAAAACGGCATCTTCACTGCAGAAATAGAATTGGGAGTACACGATGTAAGCGATATCCGCACCATCTGCAAGAATCTTAAGAAAATAGAGGATATTAAGGAAGTTAAACGCTACTGATTACAAATCCTTCAGCTCGTTGCTGATCTCAATCAGTTCCTGTCGTATCGATTGCAAGTAGCCTAATACCTCAGCGGTATTATTGGCACCATCATGGTTCTTTGCCAGTACCTGCTTGGCAGCACCTATCTTCATACCGCGCACCTTCAGCAGGTTGTAAACCAACTGAATCTCAGCAATATCCTCGGCCGTGTACCTTCTTATTCCACGACTTTCCGTCTTCTTGGGCTTAATATTAGGAAATTCCTTTTCCCAATAGCGCAAAAGAGACTCTGCCACGTTAAACTGAGCGGCAACCTCGCTAATAGAATAAAACTTCTTCAGCTCTTTATTCGGATTATAGGGCATAATTACAGGTATTACTTCCTTTTATAATCAATTTCTTTGCAAAAATAGGTAAAATAAATTACCTTTGCAAGATTTTTGGTGAAATATACACTGTAAACAGACAAATAAGCAAACTAGAAAAAGTCAAAATAACAAGAAATATGATGACAGCTAACGAAATCAGAGACTCGTTCAAGAAATTCTTCGAGTCCAAGGGACATCAGATAGTTCCCTCCGCTCCCATGGTAGTGAAGGACGACCCAACACTGATGTTCACCAACGCTGGTATGAACCAGTGGAAAGACATCATTCTGGGTACTCGTGACCCTGAGCCACGCCGTCGTGCCGACAGCCAGAAGTGCTTGCGTGTAAGCGGTAAGCATAACGACCTGGAAGAGGTAGGCCATGACACCTATCACCACACCATGTTTGAGATGCTGGGTAACTGGTCTTTCGGCGACTACTTCAAAGAGGGCGCCATCGATATGGCATGGGAATATCTGGTAGATGTGCTGAAACTTGACCCCAAGGATCTCTATGTCACTGTTTTCGAGGGCTCACCCGAGGAGAATCTGGTACGTGATGATGAGGCTGCCGGCTACTGGCTGAAGCACGTTCCCGCTGATCATATTATAAACGGAAATAAGCACGATAACTTCTGGGAGATGGGCGATACAGGTCCATGCGGTCCCTGCTCTGAGATTCACTTGGATAGCCGTACCCCCGAGGAAAAGGCAAAGGTCCCCGGACGCGAGATGGTGAACAAGGACGATCCACAGGTTATTGAAATCTGGAACATCGTATTCATGCAGTACGAGCGTAAGGCCGATGGTCATCTGGAGCCCCTTGGCATGAATGTTATTGATACCGGTATGGGCTTTGAGCGTCTTGTCCGCGCTATTCAGGGCAAGCACTCTAACTATGATACTGATGTATTCCAGCCCATCATCAAGGCAATCGGTGACCTGAGCGGCTATAAGTATGGCGAGAAGGAAGAGACCGATGTTGCCATGCGTGTGATTGCCGACCACTTGCGTACCATCGCCTTCAGTATTGCCGATGGTCAGCTGCCCGGCAACGCCAAGGCTGGCTATGTTATCCGCCGAATCCTGCGTCGTGCCGTTCGTTACGCCTACACCTTCCTGGGTCAGAAAGAGGCCTTTATGTACCGTCTGCTCCCCGTTCTTATTCAGGAGATGGGTGCCACATACCCCGAGTTGGAAGCTCAGCGCGAGCTTATCAGCAAGGTTATGAAGGAAGAGGAAGACAGCTTCCTGCGTACCCTTGAGACCGGTATCCGCCTGCTGGACGGTGTAATGAAGGAGACCAAGGCTGCCGGCAAGACAGAAATCGCAGGCGAGAAAGCCTTCACTCTCTTTGATACTTACGGATTCCCCCTCGACCTCACAGAGCTTATCTGCCGCGAGAACGGACTGACCGTTGACGAGGCTGGCTTCAACGTAGAGATGGAGAAGCAGAAAGCCCGTGCACGTAACGCCGCTCAGGTTGAAATGGGCGACTGGCACATTGTTTCTGAGAGCCAGAGCGAAAACGGTGAGATCTCCACCTTCGTGGGATATGATTATACAGAATACAGCTGTCACATCGTGAAGTACCGCGAGGTGAAGCAGAAGAAAGGCATCGTTTACGAGGCCATCCTTGACCAGACTCCCTTCTATGGCGAGATGGGTGGTGAGGTTGGTGATACCGGCGTACTGGTAAACGAGACAGAGACCATCAAGGTTATAGACACCAAGAAAGAGAACGGCGTAAGCATACACCTGCTGGAGCGCATCCCCACCAACCCCGAGGCTGAGTTTATGGCTTGCGTGGATGTTGACCGTCGTCGTGCCATAGAGGCCAACCACTCTTGTACTCACCTGTTGGACGAGGCGCTGAAAGAAGTGCTGGGCAACCACGTAGAGCAGAAGGGCTCACTGGTAACACCCGACTATCTGCGTTTCGACTTCTCACACTTCGAGAAGGTAACACCCGAGCAGATTCGTGAGGTAGAACACTTGGTCAACGAGCGTATCCGTCAGAACCTGCCCTTGCAGGAATATCGTGATACACCCATTGAGGAAGCCAAGAAACTGGGTGCCATTGCCCTCTTCGGAGAGAAGTATGGCGACAAGGTACGCGTTGTACAGTTCGGTTCCAGCGTAGAGTTCTGTGGTGGCTGCCACGCCAAGAGCACAGGTTGCATTGGTATGGTTCGCATCATCTCAGAGAGCAGCATCGCCGCCGGCGTTCGTCGTATCGAAGCCATTACCGGTAAGGCTGTAGAAGAAGCAATGGACAAGCAGCAAGACATGCTAAACGGTCTCAAGAGCCTCTTCAACAACGCACCTGACCTGATGGCAACCATCCGTAAGGCCATCAGCGATAATGCTGAGCTGAAGAAGCAGGTTGAGGATGTTATGCGCGAGAAAGCTGCTAACCTGAAGAAGGAAATGCTCGCAAAGCAGAAAGATATGAACGGCATCAAGGTGATGAGTACCATTACAGCCCTGAACGCCGAATATGTCAAGGACATCGCCTTCCAGCTCCGTGCCGAGGTAGAGAACAGCCTGGTAGTCATTGGTTCTGTTGCCGACGGCAAGCCCCTCTTGACAGCTGCTGCCTCAGACAGCGTTGTAGCCGCAGGTGTGAACATAGGCAAGAATATCCGCGAGGCTGCCAAACTCATCCAGGGTGGCGGTGGCGGTCAGCCCCACTTCGCTACTGCCGGCGGTAAGAACGCCGAGGGCATCCATGCTGCTGTGGAGAAACTCATCGAGTTGCTCACTAAGTAAGCTCCAATCATTAAAACATATTCAAGGAGAGGTTCCTGCTTGCCCAAAAGCGGAACCTCTCTTTTTTTTGTAGTCTCCAGGCAGATAGGATACTGCTGTTCTCGCAATATCCGCGTGACATTAAATCAAAGAGCGAGGGCGTTTTTACTAGTACACGTAGGAAAACTTGTTAGTACACGTAGGAGTAATTACTAGTACACGTAGCCGTAAACAGCGCCGCTCAAACACAATAGTTTACCAGTGAGCCCAAATAACAGAAAAATTGGCTCACCAGTAAATCTCTGTGTTTAGGGTATTAACAAAAACCTTAAAAACCCTTTTTGAAAGCTTTAGCACTTTGTGCCTTTGTTCTGCTATTGTCATGAATCTGGTCGTAAGCAAGCTTCCCCCATCTTCCTGCCAATATCATAACATATCTTTCAGATATCAAAGCTTTCACAAAGAAAAACCTCCGC
>JAFZSA010000003.1 GCA_017619585.1 Bacteroidaceae bacterium | reverse complement strand
TTCATAGTTCATAATTCATAGTTCATAATTTCGCTAACCGCTAACCGCTAATCTCTAACCCCTAACCTCTAAGGGGGGGCAATAAATATGAAACAATATACATTTATCTTTATGGTCTTGCTGCTGCTAAGTGGATGCAGCAACCATCCGTCCTTGCCACAGGATTATAAGCAGGAAAGTGGCAAGCCTGATATTTATCCCGATTATACCGATGTAACGGTACCCGTTAATATTGCACCCCTGAACTTTATGGTGGAGCAGGCCGACGAGGTGGTAGCTCACTTCAAGGCAGGCGATACGGAATACAACTACGGTAAGGGTAATAAGGTTCTCATCCCAGAGGACGAGTGGCATAAGCTTCTGGCTGCTGCCAAGGGCGGTAAGATGACGGTGGATGTATATTGTAAGCAGCAAGACAAGTGGAGCCGCTATCAGCCGTTTAGTATAGAGGTAAGTCCTGATAGTATTGACCCCTATATCTCTTATCGTGCTCTGGCTCCTACCTATGTGGGTTTCGAGCATCTGGCTATCAGGCAACGTTGTCTGGAGGATTTCTCTGAGAGTGACATCTTCAATACCCGTCAGATCAGTACCGAGAAGATGGGGCATTGCATCAACTGCCATAGCTATCAGAACTACCGGACGGACAATATGATGTTCCACATTCGTATCTGCCATGATGCAACCATGATAGTATATAATGGCAAGCTCAAGAACATTCTCCTGAAGACCCCCGAGATGATTTCTGCTGCCGTCTATCCATCTTGGCATCCCACACTTCCTATTATAGCCTTCAGTACTGACCGTACCATGCAGTCGTTCCATACACGTGATATTACTAAGGTAGAGGTGATGGAGTCTGCCAGCGATATCGTCTTCTATGATGTAGAGAAGAATACCATGCAGACCGTTCTGGCAGATAGCATAGAACTGGAGCTGTTCCCCTCCTGGAGTCCTGATGGCAAATGGCTTTATTTCTGCTCTGCCCGTCATGAGTTCGAGGATATGAACAATGGCATGAACGAGACGCTGAACCATTACAAGCAGCTACGTTATAATCTGTACCGTGCCCCCTTTGATATGCAGACACGTACCTTGGGCGAGCCTGAACTGATCTATGATGCCGTCAGCAAGGAGCGTAGCGCTGTAGAGCAGCATGTAACCAGCGATAACCGCTATGTGGTCTTTGCAGAAGGCCCCAACGGACTCTTCCATATCTGGCATCCGTCGGCACAGATAGAGATTCTCGACCAGCAGACAGGGCAGCTCATTGATACTAAGGCTATGAACAGCAATAGGGCAGAGAGCTATCCTTCGTTCTCGAGCAACGACCGCTGGATACTCTTCGAGAGCCGTAGGGATGACGGCAACTATACACGTGACTATCTGGCTTACTTCGATAGGAACGGTCGTGTGCACAAAGCCTTCCTGGTACCACAGAAAGATCCTGCGTACTTCCAGGTGTCGTTATATAGCTGGAGTCGTCCTGAATTCATGAAGGAGCCTGTAAAGGTTACACCTCAGATGTTCCTGGAGCAGGCTCTGAAGGATCCCGGACAAGTGAAATCTCACTCTGGCATTGTTCCTGCTGGTTCTCCTGCTGGTAGTGGCAACAATACAGAAGAGTGGGAACATAAGGGGAATTCATAGTTGAAGCTGCGCTTCGAGCCTGCTCACGCTCAGCAATAATCAAACAAGTTTGTTATTGCGCTCGCTCAATCGCAGCCTTCATAATTCAAAATTCATAGTTCATAGTTCATAATTACGCTAACCGCTAACTGCTAACTGCTAACCACTAACCGCTAACCATTCAATGAAATCCTCCACATCCACATTCATAGTATTCGTCTTTATACTTCTTCTCTCGTCTTGTACAGAGAATGTTGATATCTCGTCCAGGTATGTTTTCACGGAGCATACTGTTGTCAGCTACCTTGAGGCACATTCCGACTATAGCCAGTACGTTTCGTTGCTGAAACATGTTCCTGTGAGTCGCAGAAGCAATACAACCCTGTACCAGTTGCTTTCTGCCAGAGGCAACTATACGGTCTTTGCGCCTACTAATGCGGCAATAGATGCTTATCTCCAGAAACTTGTTGAGGAGGGCATGATTTCCTCTCCTTCATGGGATGCCTTTGCAGATAGCATGAAGCTTGACTCCATTCGTAAAGTCATTGTCCATAATAGTGTGATAGATGGCGGGGATACGCAGGAGCAGGTTTACTATTCGTTCAAATTCCCAGAGGTTAACAACGGAGAGATATCTCTTCCCAATATGCTGGATCATAAGGTTACTGTTTCTACCGTTAAGGATAATGATACCATTTATGTCTGTGGTGACTGCCCCCTTGACCCCCGCAACTTTGATATCCCCGTTATAAACGGCGTCATTCATCAGACGCATAAGGTGATAGCGCCCGATGATGTGTCGGCTGCCCGCTACCTGCGTCTTCTCATTGAAAATGACGAGGAAGGCTTCCTGGTTATGGCAAAGTGCCTGAGTGCGTGCGGATTGTTTGATACGCTTTCCGTTATCCGTGACGAGGTTTACGAGACCCTCTACCAGTTGGGTAAGATACCCGACCTGAAGGCTTATATGAGCCACGGCTTTACTGATGCCTCGGGTAATAGTTCTTCTAATGCCTTGTCTCCCGAGCACAGGAAGTATGGCTTCACCATCTTTGCCGAGCCTGATTCCTATTGGCTCTCTCAGGGCATAGACCCTCATGCATCTAATGTTCCGGAGCTGATTCAGCAATGGATTATGGACAACAGGATGTACCTCTCGGACGATGTCTATACCAATGATGCCGACTACCGCAACCCCGATAATGTACTGAACCAATGGGTTAACTACCATATTCTGCCTATGCGTATAGAGGCCAACAAACTGGTGTACCATTGGAACGAGACGGGCTATTCACGTTCCTCCAAAGTCCTTTCTATCCCAGTTATGGAATGGTATTCAACAATGGGAAAGCAAAGGCTGATAAAGATCTTCGAGAGTAAGGAAAGTCATGGTGTTTATCTGAACCGCTTCCCCAATATCAACAGGGAGCGTACAGGCGACGGACATGAGAATTCCTGCGACCGCGACAAGGTGGGCTGTCTGATTCAGAAGGAAAGTGCTGATGCTGTCATCAACGATATGGTAAATGCCATCATCTATCCCATAGATGCGCCCTTGGCTTTCAATAATGCCACACGTGATAATCTGGGCAAGGAACGCCTTCGTATTGACTGCTTTGCCCTCTTCCCCGAGAGTATGACCAACGGCATCCGTCGTGCCGATTCCTCCGATGACAAGTTCAATCATGTTTATATTCCCACTGACAAGTATTACCGTTACTTCAATAACATGAGCATCATGAGTGATGATACCCATTTCATTCACTTCAATGGCTATAATGTAAGCTGGGAGAACTATGATGGCGACGAGGACAAGTGGCTGGGTCGTTACGATGTGATGTTTACCCTTCCGCGTGTCCCCAAGCGTGGAACCTATGAGCTGCGATATAAGGTGTTGGCAACGGCTGCCCGTGGTGTGGTGCAGATGTATGTGGGTTCCGACCCGGACAATCTTCCTGTTGCAGGTATTCCTGTTGACCTTACCAAGAGTATTCAGGACCTCTGGGGACAGTCGGCTACCATTGCAGATACCGACGATCAGGATTATAATGCCGAGATAGACAAGAAGATGCGTAACAACGGCTTCATGAAAGCCAGTCAGTCAGTTGCCAGTAATTCCAATAAATGGGAGCGTGGCAGCATCCGTTGCTCCCGTCGTATCATCTGGCGTGGTACTATGGATCCTAACCTTACCTATTATATCCGATTCAAGAGTGTTCTGGATTCCGACAAGAAAGAGCTCTATATGGATTACATAGAGCTCTGTCCCAAGGAAGTCTATGATAATCCCGATACGCCAGAAGACCTCTGGTAAAGGTTACAACTTCTAACTCCCGCGTTCAGAGACGTGGGAGTTTTTTGTTTGTCCCCCGATACAAAATATTTTCCCCTAAGGATAAAACACTTTTTTACGGCATGTTTTATCCTTAGCATTCCAATGTTTTGTTCCTAATAGATATATCTTTTTCCTCGTTTACTATTGAATTTAAGTCAAACTTAAAATAGACGAAAATATCCCTTTTCTTTGCAATTATTTTGTCTGTATTGGGAAATGCGTTATCTTTGCAGTTAGAAGAAATGAAAACAATATGAAAGCAATTGTTAGAAATAGACGCTCTCGATTTCCTGTCTCCCATTATTGGAATCTGGTAAAAGATATGGATAACGGGCAGAAGTTGGAGCTCGTTTCGATGCTTATTGAAAGTGTAAAGCCTGCTGTAGAGGAGACCAAGAAGTGGTCTGCTTCATCAAAGCCTTATACCGTAGAAGAGTTGTTCCAAATGGTTGCTGAAGGCGAGGAGGAGTTTAACAAAGGACAATGGCAGGATAGCGAAGATATGTTCCGCGAGTTGGACGAAGAGTTTGCCCATGAAAGTTAAGAGGTGAACGAAGCTGTATGAGAGTACGTTGGAATAAACAATCGAAGGAACAACTTCGACAAACATCTCGCTATATCTGTCAGGAATTTGGAAAGAAGACTAGGGATGAGTTTATGACAGAAGTTAAGCAAACAAACAGCCTTCTTTCCGAGAATCCCCATTTGGGATCTATAGAAACATTGCTTGTCGATCTTCCCTCAAAGTATCGTAGTATCGTCGTTCGTCACTTGAATATAATTGTCTATCGTATCGTAGATGACCATATAGAGGACGTTGCTTTTTGGGATACCCGTCGAGAACCTACAAATCAAGCTTCTGCAGTTAAAGAATAATGCTTCATGTAAAATAAAAGATGTGCCTTGAGTTTCTAAATCGGGCACATTTTTTTTGTTAAAACGTACTAAAACTACTTAAAGGTTCATTGGGTTATGCAATCTTTTTCGTAGTTTTGCGTATATAATATTAGAAAGGTATTAATTTTGTCTGATTTTAAACTAAAAACAACACACTAACAATTATGAAGCGAACTTTTATTGCATCGTTGCTTGCCCTTGTTACAATGACAGGGCAGGCACAGATCAAATGCCACATAGAGGGCGAATTGAGAGACACAACACAAGGTAAGACCGTTATCGTCTGTCCTGTTGGCACGGACTTGCGAGTATCCAACAATTATATCACAGCGAAAGCTGACAAGCAGTGGCACTTTGCCCTCGATGTCGAAGCCGACAAGATGTGTCTCTACACAGCGTTCTTAGAGGAACAATATCAGCATGGTTCATGGAGATATGGGAATTTCCTCGTCGAGAACAAGGCAACGGTCAAGTTGCTCTTCGACGACAATACATGGAAAGTCACAAGTGGCGGTCGTGAACAGATGCTGAAAGTCAAGATGGATGCAGAGGCAGAGAAGCTTTACCTCGGCAGGATGGAAGAGATTTCAAATCAAGCCAAGAAGGAAATCCTCCCCATAGTGGAAGAGTTGCAAAAGCAAGGCAAGAACCCGGAGGAAGACTCTTTGCTGATGGCGCGCAACAAGGTATATGAGGACGAATACAAGAAGCTATACGATGCCTACCGCGTGTGGGAAAGCGAATACTATAAGGCTCATCCCATGCTTTATGCTCTCTACGACCTGGCAAACGACATGCGCAATTATGCCAGGGACGTGGAAGATCTCGATTATGGTAAGTTGATGAGGCGATGCCTCGACACCTATCACACGACATACGAGAACTTCCGCCCCAAAGACCCTGTGCATAATCTCATCCGCATGCATGAGGCTGCATGGAACCTAAAACCGGGCAAGCCATACTTCGACTATCAAGTACGTAACACAGATGGAAACCTTGTGCCCATATCTTCTTTGATAAAGGGGAAAGTAACGCTCATCGACCTTTGGGCTTCGTGGTGCGGCCCGTGCCGACAGCACAGCAAGGACATGATTCCTCTCTACGAGAAGTACAAGAATAAAGGCTTCACAGTCCTTGCCATCGCAGCAGAGCGGAGTGCCGAGGATATGCAGAAGGCCGTGGAGAAGGACGGCTATCCGTGGCCCTCGCTGCTGGAATTGAACCAGGAGAACAACATCTGGGAGAAGAATGCAGGCGGCAACTGCATGTTCCTCGTCGACCGTGAAGGCACGATTCTCTCCACATCAAACGACGCCAAAGAACTGGAGCCTCTCATCTGCAAGGCACTTGGCTTGCCGGAAATGCAGACGTATGACTATAAGGCAGATGCCGAACAGAACCGCATCGAGCCGCAAGACCCGTCGAAGCCTTTCACTGACTTCTCCGTAGTCTATCAAGGCAAGACTACCCGCTTCAGCGACTACGTGGGACGAGGTCAGTACGTGCTCGTTGACTTCTGGGCTTCTTGGTGCGAACCTTGCCTAAAGGAAACGCCCAACCTCATCGCTGCTTACGAGAAGTACAAAGACAAAGGCTTGCAGGTCCTTGGCGTTGCCGTTTCCGACAAGCCCACTCATACCGAATCCGCCATCAAGGAACTCGGCATCACCTATCCGCAAATCATCAACTCGCAGAGAGTTGCCGCCGAAGCATACCACGTCAGCAGCATTCCCTACATTCTGCTGTTCGACCCCGAAGGCAACATCATCGCTCGCAACCTTCGAGGAGAAAATATAGAAAAGACGCTGGCAGAAATCTTTAAAGAAAAATAGAACAATGAAGCAAACCATCATTACCGCCATGCTTGCCTTCGGCTGTTTGACGGGGCAGGCAAAAGTGTTTAAGACCATCAAGGCCCCCGAGTCAATGGCCAGTGTAAACGTTAATTACGGAGAACTGATAGCCCGTGAAGTGATCATGACCGACACGGCAACCACCGTTCATTTTACAATTGATTACCCCAAGGGGCAGAATTTCCGATTCGACAAGGGAAGTTATCTCATAGACGAAAATAAAAACCGCTATCCTCTGCGTTCTGCTGAAGGATTGAAACTTAACAGTTGGGTAACATCGCCTGAGAGTGGTAAGCTTGACTTCACGATGCACTTTGAGCCCATGCCCAAGAAGGTTAAGATCTTCGATTTTATAGAAGGCGATGCTGAAGGAGCCTTTATGCTACTGGGCATCCATGATAAAAAGACTAAGCTGAAGACTCCTACATTGCAGGAACTCTCAAAGAATAATCCCTGGACAGTCCCTGCTGATTGGTTCAAGACTGATACCATTACCATCAAAGGAAGAATAGAAGGCTATGATGCCAAACAGTTCGGCTTTACCTCGATGCAAAGTTACCAAAAGGACGTTTTTAGCAAAGAAGGTGGTGTCATCGTGCTTGATATCGCACCCGATGGTACCTTCCAGAAGAAGTTCCTAGCCAGCTATCCTACTCATGAAACGTTCTACGCAGATAATTCTAAGGTGGATTTTAGGGAAATGACATTCTTTGCCCGTCCTGGTGAAACAATAGATATAACTGTCAAGAAGAATGAGAACGGGCAACTGGAATGCATTTACAACAATGGTAGCAGCAAGGAAGTTGGGCGTTTGCTAAAGTCTAAGTTGTCGCTCTCAGATCTAACCAATCCGTTGATTCAGTTCAAAGGGAAATTCTCTGAAGCCAACCAGAAGGCAGAGGAAGTGTGGAAAAACCTGATGTATCGCATCGGTACAGTGAGCAAACATGATGGCTTTACACCGATGGAGGTGCAGTTGGCACTTGCTGATGCACAGGCTCTGTATGCCTTTGCATACATGAGTTATGCAATGTACCGCGAATATGAGCTTGAGAAACAGGAAGTGCGTGACGGCGTCTACTATAGTGAGATTATTGACAGCACGGAATGGGAGGCGCTACGCGACTACAAGAACTATATAGCATTGCATCATGTAGACCTTGACAATCCTCTGCTCTTCCAGAATAGCGGGTATTACTTTACGTTTAACCGTATACAGTTTGCAAGACCTGTTTCTAGCCGCAAGTACAAGAATCTAAGCAATAATAGCGAAGTCATTATCAATGAGCCTTCTGTAGAGAATGAGAAGATGAAGTTGGCGAACCTACAGATCGCCCTTCGTGACCTAATGGGTACTGACAAGGATAATCTGATGACACAACTCTGTATCTATGGCGAGATTCTCAGCCATTTTAACCAGTGGCGAGACGATGAAGAAGAAATTCCCAGTATTCTTGCCGATACCACAATGACAGCAGAAGAACGCCAAGAAGTGGTGAATAACATTACTGCTCTCAGTAATGTTTATCCCATCTACTTGGAAGCGCTTACTCATCCCTATTTCCGCCAGAAGGCAGAACAGCTCTATGCCTATAAGATGGCGCAGAAGGAACTTTCTACTCCTTTGCCTGAAGATAATCCAGCTGCTGATCTCATCCGCAGTCTCTCTGCCAAATATCCAGGGCGTTTCCTAATTATCGACTTCTGGGGAATGGGTTGCGGTCCTTGCCGTTCTGCCATTCAGAGCAGTAAAGAGAAGAGGGCCGAGATTGCCAAGATGAATGATGTAAAGCTTATCTTCATTGCAGGAGAACGTACGGCAGAGGGTAGTGATGCCTATCACAAGTACATAAACGAATGGCTGGCTGATGAAGAGGCTGTTTGCGTCACCAATGAAGATTTCAGACGCCTGGAGGAGATGTTCCAATTCAGCGGTATTCCCCACTACGAGACAATCACCCCAGATTGCCGCCGTGTCCGTGATGACTTGCGACTGAACGGTTTTTATAACTTCGACAATGAACTAAAGATACTGAAAGAGAAACTGAAATAAATTGCTTTAAGGTTTTATCTGTATATATAATAGAATAATACAAGACAATGAAACGCGTTATCCTTCAGTACTTGTTCTGCGCAGTATAGGGACATCTTCGCCAATTTTATTCATTCAAGAAATTTTTCAACTTACTTTTGGCAGGTGTGATAATCTTTTCTGTTAAATAATCATAATGGTACACAACTTTGTGGTCCACAAGTTTGTGTACCATTTTTTTGTTGAATATATTTGCAGACGAAAACATATTAAAAATGCAGGTTATGAATAGGGCTTTTGTATATGGAATGTCTGTAGAAGGCGAGAATTTTACTGATAGGGTAAAGGAAACAAAACGTCTGAAACTGGATTTTGAGAATGGCATCAATGTGATACTTATCTCGCCTCGGCGTATGGGAAAGAGTTCCATTGTAAAGAAGGTGAAGTCAGAGATCACAGACCCCACCATCAAGGTTGTTTACATGGATATATATGATTGCCGAAGCGAATATGATTTTTATAATCGTTTTGCGTCCGTGCTATTGAAAGAAACAGCTACCAAGACAGAACAAGTGTTGGATAATATCAAGCGTTTCTTGGTAAGGTTGTCACCAAAGATTTCTTTCTCGCCAGAGCCTATGTCGGAAATATCTCTTTCGCTTGGCATAACCCCACAAAACTATCAGCCCGAAGAAATCCTCCAATTGCCTGAACTGATAGCTCAAGAGCAAGGCGTACATCTTATTATATGTATAGATGAGTTTCAACAAATAGGAGAATTCGGTGATTCGCTTACTGTGCAGAAGCGCCTTCGTGGTATCTGGCAGCACCAACAAAATGTATCTTATTGTCTTTTTGGAAGCAAGAAACATTTGATGACAAAGTTGTTTCAGAATAGGAAGATGCCCTTTTATCAATTTGGCGAGATGATGTATTTGGATAAGATTCCGACGGATGATTGGGTGAAATTCATATGTACCCGATTCGAGAAACAG
This sequence comes from Bacteroidaceae bacterium, assembly GCA_017619585.1. The sequence continues at coordinate 12,127 of JAFZSA010000003.1, read as the reverse complement.
GGAAAGATAATTTCAGAAGAACTGGCACGGCGTATCTGCGAGAAGGTAGATAATCATTCTTCGTATGTTCAGCAATTGGCGTGGAATGTCTTGGCAGAGACGGAAAAGGAAACAACGGAGCAAGATTTTGAAAATGGTGTGCAGGCACTTATGTCACAATGCTCAGGTCTTTTTGAACAGCAAATACAAGGCTTGACATCATACCAGCTGAATTTTATTCGTGCTTTATGTAGAGGTGTTCATACTGATTTCGGCAGTAAGGCTGTTCTGGAGGAATATAACCTTGGAACCAAATCGAATATTTCTCGTATTAAGACAGCTCTCCTTGAGCGTGAACTGATTGATGTCACCGAAGATGGTATCTTTTTGGAAGATCCTGTTTTCAAATTGTGGATGAATAGGTAACTAACGTGGTTTATCCTTGCAGTTTGAAGATTTCTGTATAATAAAAGATGTGCCTTGAGTTTCTAAATCGGGCACATTTTTTTGTTAAAACGTACTAAAACTACTTAAAGGTTCATTGGGTTAAGCAATCTTTTTCGTAGTTTTGCGTATATAATATTAGAAAGGTATTAATTTTAAACTAAAAACACACACTATTATGAAACGAACAATCTTTGCATTGCTGATGGTGGTTGCCATTGGCGCACAGGCACAGAGTAGATTGGAGCCCATGACACAACTTCATCAGGAGTCGTGGGGAAAAAGGGAATTTGGGACTTGGCTTTCTAAAACGGCAAGACAACAGATGCTTAAGTTTCCTACACCTATGGAGGATTTCCCCTCAGCATTATACGTATATTATGGTTATGGTCAAACTGAACGACTGCAGGTGAAGAAGTGTGTCGTGAATAAAGAGGCTGGACCTGGTGAGGCAAAATTGAAGATTGACTCTATAGAAGTTAAGACAGACAAGGCCACAGCCATGAAGTTTTCTGACTTAATTGAACATGCTGTCAAGACATGTATGTTCAATGATGAACGAATAGGATTCGACGGAACCACATACTTCTTTGGGAATCATATCCGTCTTGCCACAATATGGTCGCCAGATAACGGAAGCAACTGCAAGAGACTGACGGATGTGTTGGAAAAAGCCATGACTGCCGTTAAGAACCAGAACGAGGACGAACTGAAAAGTCTGCTTCCTGAGGTTGAGTCCCTGACAAAAGTGTTCAAGCGCCTTTACCCCAAGGACTAATTTTGCCGTGAAGGTCAAAAGCCATTAGTTTGTGACGTTTTAGAAAACAGAGGCTCGCGTAAATAAAAGACAATAAATAAAACAATGAAGCACACAATCATTACCGCGCTGCTGGCTGTCTTCTGTTTGACAGCTGTGGCACAGAAAACAGTTGTATGGAAGAATCCATCAGCTTTTATAGGAGAAAGTACAGGTGAATTCAAAATCACCAAGGTAGAACTGAAGCAGACGGAGACGGTGCTGCATGTGCATGCCGACTATTATCCGGGTGGTAAGTTCAGCTTTAGTAAGAATTCGTTTTTGCAGACGCCAGACGGTAGTAAGTACGCCATTACCAGTGGAGCAAAGACTTCTGGGGAAGAAACAGATTTCCCGTTGGATACTTTCTTCGAGGTGCCTAAAAGCGGGAAGCTCAATTTGGCTTTACATTTCAAGCCTGTACCCCTTGACACCAAACAGATGGACTTCATGGAAGGCTATGGCGAACGCGATTTCAAGTTCTGGGACATCTGCGATGGCAAGACAAAGCAGAAGCTGGTGCTGCCTGACGACTGGAAGGATGTGAAGTACGCCAAGGACGAAACCCTGCCTGCTGCTAAAATCAATAAAGGTGTGGCCACCATCAAGGTTAAGATGCTGGGTTATAAGCCTGCCATGAAAATGGAGCTCCATGTGGGTGGCTTTACACCTTTGGGTTCAAGGGAACGTTTCGAGAAGGAGTTCCCGTTTGCTGATGACGGTACTGTTAAGGTTGAAATACCCCTGTGGCTGACGCGCGAGGTGTATGTTGGCATACAAGGAATGGCTTTCTCTAATATAGTTGTTGCTCCAGGACAGGAGACCTCTATTCTGATGAAGGTAACTAGTGACAATCGCCCGTTTGTGGCTTTCAAGGGGAACCTTGCCAAAACCAATATGGATTTGTCGGATGCTGATGCCAAGTTTGATTCCTTTACAGATGATGATCAGACCTATCTGAAAGTGAAGGATTGCAACACACCTGCTGAACGAAAGAAGTGCCTGACGGACATCTTCAACCAGCGCATCTCCAAAATCAAGTCTTCAAAATACACTACTGCTGCCAAAGACCTGTTGTGTATGGGGGTAGAGGAGAATTATGTGAAATGGACACGCAACTTTGCTGGTGTATTCTGCGTATATTATGTAGACGAAGAAGGTACTGTCTGCCAGAATTATGAGAATTACAAAGAGAAATACCAGAAGTGTAAGGATATGCTTCCTCTGACAGCGGAAGAAAAGGCTTACACCTGTAAGTATCTGGATGAGCCTGCATCCCCCTGCAGCAAGGCGTTCTGGGAGTCGTTAACGTTATCTAACCTAACTAAGAATCCCTATAACTACTATCTTCGTGATATACCAAGTCTTTTGGGAGTAGGAGGCAAACTTCAAGTAGTTTATGCTAAACACAAAGATCCTGTTGAAGGATTCCTCAACGGAGATGCTCCTGAGGATTGCAAGGACGTTATCCGTGAATATCAGGCTGAACAGAAGCGTATTGCCCAGGAACTGGCCAATAAGGAGAGCGTCTTCTATAAGAAGTATGATGATGTGGCCCCTGAGAACATCCTGAAGACCATCCTTGATAAATATAAGGGCAAGACGGTAGTCATTGATATCTGGGCAACATGGTGCGGTCCCTGTCGTGCCGGTCATAAGGCAATGAAGCCTATGAAGGAGGAGATGAAAGGCAAGAACGTCCTGTTCGTCTATATCACATCGCCCTCTTCGCCCCTTGCCACTTGGCAGGAGATGATTCAGGACATAGACGGTGACCACTACTATCTGACAAAAGAGCAGTACAACTACATCCTTGACAAGTACGAATCCCATGGTATCCCTACCTACGCCATTTATGATGCCAATGGCAATCAGACCTACACAATCGTCGGATTCCCAGGAGCTGAAACGTTTAAAGAAGAGATAAACAAAGCATTAAATAAATGATGAAGCAAATCATCATCACCGCACTGCTCGCCCTCGTCGCTATGGCGGTGCAGGGACAAACTATCGATACTATCTGCGTCGGAATGGAAATGAAACTCCAGAATGTCATAGGCACGAATGTGTTCATGATGCATAGAGAGACAATGCCAATAAAAGGATTGCCTACGGACACGGCATCATTTCACCTATACGAATCGCGTGGCATACTCTGTGCAATAGGTAGAGATAGCACTAACGGTACCTATTTCTGTTCGTTGGATATCAACAGCGACCATGACTTTACGAACGACTATCGATACACCTTCACCCGACATCAGATTGAGGATGCCCGCAATTTCATTCCACAACGATATGCCGACATCTGGGTTTCGCCCAAAATATACATCAATGGGGTTGCTAGGGGAAACACTACATATACAATCCTTCACGCTTTCGACGACTTCGTCCCAATGTTGAGCGTACACGATTTTTGCACCGGAAAATTCTTCCACAACGGGAAAACGTATTATATTTGCTCGGCATACGACAGGTCGGAGTTTGCTATCATCGATTCAATGCCGTCTAACAACGACGCACTGGCAAGAGCTTTATTAGACAAAAACTTGTTGACAGAAGTCCAGTTTCCCGTGATACGTGACAGCCTTATATTCCGTTTTCTTGACTTGAATTATGCCAACCAGCAGTGTCGCCTCAGCATAACTCTGCTCAAAGAAAACACTAAGCCCGTCTTTCCCTTTGTAGGATTCCGCGCCCCCAATTTTGCATCGAAGGACTTGAAAGGCAAGACTATAAAGCTTGGCAAGGGCTATACGCTACTCGACTTCTGGGGGTCGTGGTGCAATCCCTGCATAGCCCTTGTTCCGCATCTTGTAGAGATACACGAACAGTACCCAGCCTTGAAAATCATCAGCATAGCCAATGAGAGGGACAAGATGACAATGCCAAAACTAAAAGAGCTCATCAGCGAACTCAATATGAACTGGACTCATGCCTGCGAATTGCTGAACGATTCAACCAATATGGCCAACAGATATAATGTTTCTAGTTATCCGACCATTTTTATCATCGACCCGTCAGGGAACGTCGTTTTTCGAGGGGCAGGCAGCAACGATACTGAGAAGTTGAAAAAGACACTCAAGGAAATTTTTAAAGACGAATAATACAATGAACCAAACAATCATCACCGTGCTGCTGGCAGTGCTGACTTTTACTTGTTGCATAGCCAGAGAGAAGAAACCGATTTTAAATGCCACTCTGAAGGGCTACCATTCAGGGGGCCATAGATGAAGGCAGCAATAGGATAATTTTCTTTCCCTTTTCGTGAACGATTCCGCATTTCGTGTGTATGCAGTCATGACATACGCAAACAAAACACATTCAAAAGTATGAAAAGAACATTTATTGCACTATTGGCATTTGCCCTGTTAATGACAGGAGTTAGCGCACAGAAAAAGGGAAAGTTCACCCTTGAAGACGGACAACCGCTTCGTCGTCTGGATTCACTGCAGTTAGACAGTGTGTATAGGTATTGGGATAACTTCGTCACGGAACATCCAAAAGACGAGAAAGCTTGGCGAAAGCTTATTGATGTGGAACACGAGATGGTGGGGCAACGATGGTATTTCCTAGGAACAGAAAAGCAAAGAGGAGAACAGTTACGCAAGCAGTTGAACGTGGTGCCGCGTATGGCAAAGGCGATTCCCGGTACCTATACCTATTATTATAGTTACGTTTATGAACAGCAAAGGGTCCCAAGTGCATATGTAGATTCTGCCGTTAGCGTACTTCCCAAAGACGTTCCTGCTGAAGATTACGACTTATGGGTAAATTATCTAATCAATAGAAAGGATTCTCTGCCGCTCATCAAAGTACTTACCCTGTATTACGAAAGCGGGCAATACCCAGCCTCTGCCCTGCAATATGACTATAACGAACTGCAAGGCATGGAGAAAGGTGGTGTATATCTGAGCGAAAGCAGAGACAACATCATTGGCAAACTCATTCTTCAACATGTTTTAGGCGTGCATAAGGACAAGATTCTCTGTATCGTGGGCAATGTGAAAAAGATGTTCGAGAGCATCGGAATTCCTTGCAGCGACGAGATATTCAAATCCTTCAGTTCCCTGCGGCAAGATGAGAGGCAGACCGCTGTTTTGCGCTATACCTTCGAGCACAGCAAGCGCCCTATCTACCTATCTGCCTGCTCGAGATTTGTAAGCAAGATGCCCGATGACCTGAAAGCCTGCCTCTACAACGAAGGGCTGACTATGCACTATTCGGCTAAGCCTTACGACAACATGGCTGTCAAACGTCGCAATGTGGAGCAACGTTACCTGATGGATTACCTTGTCTTGCAGTTCCATCCCGAAGTAAAAAGTTATGACCTCGCAAAATCAGCATCCTCATTAGCTTTCAATTATATGGTTCTGCTCTACGACTTGATGCCATATTACAAGAAGCATAACGCTGAACAATATGCGAAGCTTAACCGTGTCTTAACGGGCATCATGAAACCGCTGAGAGGGCGTGGCAGGGGAGAGTCCAGTGGTAAGTTCTATGAGGTATCGTTCAGTGAAGACGGCGGTCCCCATTACGAGTTCGCGGAAGGTAGCTATTACAGAGGCGACCCGAATGAAGATCCGGAGACGGAAAGGCAAAAGAGACAGGAACTCTTTGAAAAGACCAAACGAGTACTCATTAAAACAGAACCCATAGAATGAGCATCTTCCAACTGAAACCCCTGCGCCATCAGACTGATGAGCAGGTGATGGCCCGTGCAGCGGCAGGCAGCGATGCAGCTTTCGAGGAGCTGTATCGCCGCTATGCCCGTAGGCTGAAAGGCTTCTTCTTCATGCAGTTGGGTGGCAATGAGGAACTGGCAGCTGATGCTACGCACGATGTGTTTCTGAGGGCTTACGAGGCACGCACTCGTTATCAGGAAGGCTGCAACGTCAGCACTTGGATTTTTACCATTGCCTACAACATCTGCCGCAACCATTACAGGAGTAATGCTTACGAGGAACAAATGCTGGCCAACTTGGATGCTGAACCCGTATCGGAGCAACAGATAGAAGTGGAACTGGATGCTGCTGTATTGGATGAGGCTCTACAACAAGTACTCTCAGAGTTGCCTGCCTCTTTGCATCAGATCTTCTCGCTGCATTACCAGGAGGAGCTGACCATTCCACAGGTGGCAGAGATTGTAGGTGTTCCTGCAGGAACGGTTAAATCCCGTTTGCATAAAACAATGAATATAATACGTAAAAAACTGAAAGAATATGCAGATAAGTAACGAACAGATAATAGAGTCGGCTCGCCGTCAGCGTCAGCAGGTGGACAGCCGCATGAGTGTAGAGAAGTGGCATGCGCCCCGTCGTCGTAGCAGAGGATTGGTAGCAGCCATAGGCATTGCTGCCAGCCTTATAAGTTTCTTTGCCGGCTTTGCCCTTCATGCCAACATGCCCCAGCCAACAACTCCGTTAGAGGCTCAGGCAGTTCAGGTGCAGCATGACACCATTATGCAGGTACAAACCGTTCGCGATACCGTTTATCAGACGCGCATCGTCACTAAGTATCAGAAGCCCATGCTGGCAGAATCTGATGCAGAAACACAGCCTGAGCAGAATGCTTGCTCCATGCTCTGCGATGACATCCCCTACGAGTTGCTGGCTTCAGGAAGGTAGAACACAATCAGTATGGTAAAATAAACAAGGGCCCACATTTCTGTGAGCCCTTATCTGTTTTTGCTAAAGTCTAAAGTTTAATAGATTTCTTTCCGTTGACGATATACAATCCCTTCTTCGGTCTGTTTGTAATCTTACGACCGGAGAGGTCATATATTGTTTCCTTGTCCTTGGAGACGGATAGGGTGGCGGTATTGATTCCGTCCTCGTCCAACTCGTCGATGTTGATGCTTATTCCGTAGAGTTTCACACTGTCATCATTAGCGTATGCTGCCCGGCGTATGCTCTTACTAAGATTGGCCTGTGTATTATTTGCAGCGTAAATGAGCACACGGGTTTCCGTGAGGACATCGAAGTTGAATGTTACCGTATTACGTGTAGAAAGGCTTACCGCCTGTGGATCATTATCACCTATCTTAATATATAAGGCGCGTGAGCCCAATGTCTGACAGTCTATGGTAATTCTACCCTTGCCAGGGGGTATCTCGAACATAAGTCCATTCAGCTGGTTCTTCACTGTCAGGTCGTCGGCATTATCGGCACTGGCAGCAGTTACGGCTTCTTCGGTAGTCTGCGAGTTGATGACGATGCAGCCCTCCGTAGCATCATAGCCGTCGCCGCTGTCCTCTGTGTCGAGAGTGACATAGATACCGTCGACAAGGGTACCGCTGAGGTCGGTTTCGTCAGTTACATTATCAGCCACTTTTACTGAAGTGCTTTCGACAATGGTCTCTGCATCGGAAGCTCCGTCGAACGGGATAATCTCCTTGAATTTACATGCCCAAGTGGGCTCTGCCTTATAAGCCGCCAATGAGCCGTTGGGCACTCGCAGAATAATGTCATGTTTTTCTATGTCTTGATAAGAAGGATATCTGTCTGAAGGCTCGCCCCATGTCAGATTACCCTGCTCGTCAATATGATAAGGATAGTAGAGTCCACCAAAAGGCGTAGAACCGTAAGTGACTCCGTCATAAGATTTTCCTTCTTCGATGCAATTCTTTACATATTCGTCATTCAGCACCTCTTCCTCTGAGGGTCGTCCTGTTAATGGGAACGGTTCTTTCATATAGGCTGTGATGGTGTTGAAGCCCTCAAATCCATTACCGCCCCCGAGGTACTTCAGCGAAGACGGCAGGTCGATGTACAGCAGGGAACTTCCCCCTGTATTGAATGCTCCATATCCTATATATTCCACCGTGCTTGCCATCGTCACACGGACAAGGTTCTTGCAACCCATAAACAACGCAGGAGGAATGACCTTTACACCTTCGCCGATGATGACGCGCGTCACGCTTTCGGGGAAGATCTGGCTATACACACCATCATTGTCCTGTTCCCACACGTCGCCCTCCACTGCATTGTAATAAACACGCACGATGGCGGTTCCATCAAATGCATACTGACCGAAGTATTTTACATTCTGCGGAATGGTGATGCGACGCAACTTGCTGCAGCCATTGAGCGCATATGAGCCAATCTTCTCCAAGGCATCGGGCAGCGTGATGCTGCTGATGTTGGTGTTTCTAAAACAGCTGTTGCCCAAGAAGCGCAGCGTGGAGGGCAAGATAATGCTGGTTATGTCCGCATTGTAACCATATTCACCATAACCGAGATATCTTCTATTAAACTCATCGGCCACCGACACCGTGCCTTCCTTGATGTTCACGGTACTGCCTGAGATGTATTTATAAGCCACTTTGCCGATGTACTTCACGCCGTCCTCTGTGGCTATATTCTCTACCCAAGGGATAAATCCTTCACTATATTCATCGATTTGACCAGCGAAAGCGTTGTTCCCGATTTCCTCGACATTGGCCGAAATGGTCATATCAGTCAGATTCAAGCACCCGGCGAAAGCCCGCTCACCTATCTTCCTGACACCATTGCCCATCATGACCGTCTGCAGTTTCACGCACGAGTTGAATGCCGATGCACCGATTTCCGTGACTGATTCAGGGATGGTGACTGAGGTCAGCATACTTCCGCCGAAGGCATTGACACCGATGGTTTTTACGTTAGTGGGAATCGTTATACTGGCCAGCTTCTTACAGCCATTAAACAAGCCTTCGGGAATTTCTGTTATCTGATTGTTCAGTTGAACACTCATGAGTCCAGAGTTATTAAAGCAATATTCACCAAGAGAGGTTACGTGACTGACGTCAATAAATTTTATCAGTACGCCGTCGAAGGCTCTTTCACCAATGAACTCAACCGTAGCCGGCAAATCAATGCTAGTTAGCTTGGTGCCAGAGAAGGCGTAGCCCCAAATGTAAGTGGGTGCCGTCGGCAGGGTAACCTTATCCAGTGGGCAACCGCTTAAGATGTTACTGCCTATACCCTCCATTGTCTTGGGAAGCTTGCACTGCCTCAGATACTTCATGCCTGCGAAAGCCAGAGACAGATTATTGCGTCGGTAGATAGTGGTGCTATTGGAAACAGCTCCGCTGAAACTGCCACCTCCAGCTTCCTCTTTGTTCTCGGAAGACAGTGTATAGACATCGGTCTGAAAGGTTTGAATGCCACCGAATGATCCCCAATTTGTCTGATAGGTATTGGTGTAATATGCCTCGTCGTCATATACCAACTCCACCTGCGAGATGTCGAGGTACTGTAATTGCAAAACCAGTCCCTCCTGTGCCCGCAGGTAGGCAATATCGGCACCACCCATCTTACCTTTTACGGTAAGGAAGTCCACGAGGTCATAGTCGGTCGCAAACACAGCATTCGTCAGACGCTGTTGCAGCGTGCCAGGCTGAGTGAGGGTGATACTGAAGTGAGCACCACTGCTGAGGTCGATGTCGGGAACGTCAGGCACGTCGGTATCTTCAATAAGAATGGTTTTCTGATTGAAGTCCACCGTGGTTTTGTAGGTTCCCCCTGCTATTACCCGGAAGGGAACGTTGCCATATTCAGAGATGCCCTTGTTCATTGTTAAGGGTTCGTCCAAATTTAAGACTCGACCGGTATTCCAGTTACCTGCCCACCAATTATCCTCACTGTCATTCAATTTCTTGGCAACGTAGAAGAATTGATTTTCATTCTCGAAAGTAACCGTTCCTTGGTACACCCCATTACTGGTCTTGGTGAGTGTAGCCATAGTACGTCCCTCTGTTTCTATGAGGTAGCAGTTGTTAATATCCTCTGACAGGAACGGGTCTTTATCCTTCGAGGTACACACAGCCATAGACTTGGTGTTGAAGTCCACCTTTACATAATAGGTAACAGAGGGGTCATAGTTAGGCATCCAGAAGTCTTGCGGACTCTTAGGATTCTCTTCCATGTCGATTCTCTTGTCAAAAGAGATGGGATGTTCCAAAGCACCAAAACGGTAAGGTCTCAAGGCTTCCAAAACTTTGTAGTATTTTTCGGAATCCTCTTCTATATCAATTCCCGTTGTTGCCAAAGCTCTGGTGATGGTGAATGAACTGCGGTCGAACTTCACGTAGCCATCGAATACGCCTTTGGTCTCTGTTTCGTTTAATGTGGCAGATGGTTGTGTGTATGAGAAAATAGTTTCATCCATGTAATTCCTACCTGCCCAGAATAACAGATAGCAACCACCCTTGCTTTCTTCGTTGATGTAGGAAGTCGGCCTTGGGTCTGGCGTGCCGTTATCTTCAATAAGAATCGTTCCTTTATTGAAATCCACAGTCGTTTTATAGGTACCCTCAGTATTCACTAGCATGGGTGTACTGCGTCTGTTCGAGTACCCTTGGGTCATCCAAAATGCTTCGCCCACGGATAGTATACGACCGGAGCGAGTGCTGCCTGTCCAGACATCATTGTCGATGCTTGTCCAGTCGTCGGCACTCTTAGCCAGTTTTTTTGAGACATAGAATTGTCCGGAATATGTCACTTCCCCTTCGTACACACCCTCGCTGACCTCAGTAAGCGTTGCCGAAGCATGGTTAGCTGCCAGTTCTCCGTCGGAACCTAACAGGTAGCAGACCTTGTTTCCTACAATGTCACCACTTTGTATTGTACCGTTCAGGGTACCGCTGATCACAACTTTGTTGATGAAGAGCTCCTTTGTATCCCCCACGCCTGAAACATAGATGCGGAATGTGAATGTTGTACAGCCCGTGGTGTTAATGTTGTGTGTATGAAGCATAGCAGGTACACCAGTTGAATTATTGTTACGCACAATATCATCATTAGGCACCTGTGTAATTGCACTTTCCACTCCATCAACAGTATAACTCCACGAATAAGTAGCCTGATTAGTTCCGCCCTTTACAGCATTGTAGGACACACTATTTGGCGTAAAGGATACTCCTGCCTTAGTTTTTATAAGGAATTCAAGCATCACACCCTTAATCGTACCAGCATTAGACTTGTCAGGTCTGTAACCAGTCATCTGCTCGTCTAATATGGTCTTTTCTCCTGTAGAACTGAGGTTTTCGCCTATATAGAACGAGGTTTCTGTAATACCATCGGAAAATTCCTGAGATAAATTACTGATGTCATTACCTATCGGAAAAGTAACCGAACCAGAAACATTTACAAATGTCACGTTACCTTCGTCTTGTGGTAACATGTTATCCGACCTGCCGGCAGTTGCCACAAATAGAAAAGTGAGTAGTAAAACAATACAAGAAAACAAATTGGATTTCCTGCATCTTATAAGAGTGATAATACTGGTATTGTAAAGATGCTTCATAATAAGAATGGTTTTTTATGGTAATTTTCTTCTTAAGTTCTGGTGCAAATATATAAAAAACTTATTTGTATAGTTAAGATAAAACAGTTTTTTTTGTATTGCACTTGCTTAATTGAGACTTTGAATAGCAAAAAGAATTAGGTCGAATAGAGGAAATAATGACTTTTTTGATTAAAAATGTTTCACAGACATCAGGGAAATGTCGTTTGTTCCTTTTTTTATAGTAGCAGAACCTTTTCATGTACCTTAAAAAAAACAAGGGCCCACATTTCTGTGAGCCCTTGCTTATTATATAGGGTGTAAGTTGATTACAACTTTGGACCAGCAACTTCCCCTGTAGGGCGAAGTTGCTTTCGGCCAAAACTTAGAGTTTTGGACCTGCAGCTACGAGTGCCTTACCAGCCTCGTTGCCCTCGTACTTCTTGAAGTTCTTGATGAAGCGAGCAGCCAGATCCTTAGCCTTCTCTTCCCACTCAGCAGCACTTGCGTAAGTGTCGCGAGGATCGAGGATAGCAGGATTTACGTTGGGCAACTCTGTGGGAACCTCGAAGTCGAAGAAGGGAACCTTCTTGGTGGGAGCCTTCAGGATGCTGCCATCCAGAATAGCGTCGATGATAC
>JAFZSA010000033.1 GCA_017619585.1 Bacteroidaceae bacterium | reverse complement strand
TCACAATTCACAATTCACAGCCCAAGATGCTGCACAACGACAGCCACAAGTTCGAGTCTAACTTCCTGGGCCTGACCGTACAGCCTAACCAGAGCGTGCTGATGAGCAGCCTCAGCGGCAGCAAGCTGGGCATCTGGGTAGCTCACGGAGAAGGCAAGTTCTCTCTGCCCGGCAAGGAGGAGGATTACAACATCGTACTTAAGTACAGCTACGAAGGCTATCCCGCCAACCCCAACGGCAGCGACTTCACCACAGCAGGTATCTGCAGTGCTGACGGTCGCCACCTGGCTATGATGCCTCACCTGGAGCGTGCCTTCTTCCCCTGGCAGTGTGGTTACTATCCCACAGACCGCAAGGAGCAGGATCAGGTAACACCTTGGATTGAAGCATTTGTAAACGCTAAGAAGTGGATTGAGAAGAATTCATAATTCTCAATTCATAATTCATAATTAAAAATAGACATAAGCAATCAAGAGGAAAGCCATTGGAAAGAAACAATTAAGAATTGTGAATTATGAATTATGAATTATTCAAGACATTCTTACAGATAGGACTTTTCACCATCGGCGGCGGCTATGCCATGATTCCGCTGATAGAACAGAAAGTTGTAGATGAAAAGCATTGGGTCGACCACGATGAGTTGGTCGACCTGATTGCTGTGGCCCAAAGTTGCCCAGGCATCTTTGCCGTGAACATCAGCATCTTCATAGGCTACAAACAGAGAGGCGTTTGGGGAGCCTTCCTAAGTACATTGGGAGCCTGCCTACCCTCTTTCATCATCATACTGCTCATAGCATTTGCTTTCATGCAGTTCAGGGACAACCCATGGGTGGAGAAATTCTTCAAAGGACTGCGCCCCGCTGTTGTAGCACTCATAGCCTCACCCGTATTCCGTATGGCCAAGAGCTCGCATATCAACCGCTACAATATCTGGATTCCCATCCTTTCCGCCTTTGCCATCTGGCTGATAGGTGTAAGCCCCATATACATTATATTAATTGCCGGCATAGGCGGATATGCATACGGGCAATACCTGAAGGATTAGGGGTTAGTGGTTAGAGGTTAGTGGTTAGAGGTTAGAGGTTAGGAGTTAGGAGCTAGGAGTTAGAGGTTAGGAGTTAGAGGTTAGAGGTTAGCGTAATATTGTTTTGAATTTTGAATTTTGAACTTTGAATTTTGAACTTTGAATTGAAAAAGTCATGGTAGTATTGTTATTAAAATTATTCTGGACGTTTTTCCTCATCGGACTTTTCGGGTTCGGTGGAGGATATGCCATGATATCCATGATTCAGACTGAGGTGGTTACGCACCAGCATTGGATGACGATGGGACAGTTTACGGATATTGTTGCCGTCAGCCAAAGCACACCTGGCCCTATAGGTATCAATAGTGCCACATACGTGGGCTATACCGCTATAGTAAATGCAGGATACGACCCACTCTGGGGCATTCTGGGCAGTTTCATTGCCACCTTCTCTGTTGTATTCCCCAGTTTTGTACTCATGCTTATCATCAGTAAGTTCCTGATGAAGTACAAGACACACAGCGCTGTAGAAAACACCTTCCAGGGCCTTCGCCCCGCCGTTGTAGGTCTTTTGGCTGCCGCAGCCCTTTTGCTTATGAACGAAGAGAACTTTGGCAACATCTCAGAAACTCCTTGGCAGTTCTGGATAAGCATAGGACTATTCAGCTTTGCCCTGATAGCCCATCGCATATATAAAACAAACCCCATAGCTATTATTCTGCTATGTGGTTTAACAGGAATGCTCCTGTTCTAAAAACAGAAGCATTCCAAATAATTTCCTGTAAAAAATCTTGGTCTTCCTAAGACTATTTTATTCTGCTGATTCCTGGGCAGGTTCCTCAAAATCAGTAACACCGTTCTCTACGAGGATATTGTACCACTGAGCCAGTTTCTTCATGTCTGCAGGATAAACACGGTCACGGTCGTAGTTGGGAAGAGCCTGTGCCATGAAAGCTGCCAACTCATCCTTGCTTGCCTTCTTATAGTCGAGGGTAACCTTCTTACCACCCTCATTATCGAAAATATTCTTGAATACACGACGCAAGGGTACCTCTTCCTCATCGGTGTACATAGCAATGTCTGCCAGTGAGATTACTTTGTCAGCGCCAAAAATAGGCATACGCTTCTTCTGTGCATCCAATGTCTCCACAATAAGACTATTGTTACCACGTGACACCAACTTATACAAACCGGGCTTGCCGGATATCGCCAAAACTGTTTCTAACATAATTTCTTTTGTTTAATTATATCTAATTAAATTAATATCCTTAAGTACTACCTGTAAGGCTGCAAGAAGAAGTTCCTTCGGGTAGTCGTTATTCTCTAATATCAAACTCGCCTTATGGCGATATTCATCACACTTTTGCATCTTTATGCGGGCTTTTACCTGTTGACGGGTACAGCCGTCTCTTTTAATAACCCGCTGTATGCGTACTTCCATAGGAGCATCCACAAAGAGCACCTTATCTGTCAATGTATCAAAACCACTCTCAAACAGTATGGCACTTTCTATGGCTACCACATCTTTATCCTGTCGCTTTGCCCATTTGCCGAAATCTTCTCTTACAGCCGGATGAACAATAGCATTAACTTGCTGAGCATTTTGTTGGTTGGCAAAGAGATAATCAGCCAGTACATCCTTCTGCAGCTCTCCGTCCTTATAAACATGAGCGCCAACCAGCTGTTTCAACTGTTGCTGGATACTCTTATCTTCGTTCATCAAACGCTTCGCCTCAGTATCACAATCATAGACTGGCACATTCAGGTGTGATTGCAAAAGAGAAGAGATGTAACTCTTTCCGCTTCCTATTCCGCCTGTGATACCCAAAACAACCATAATCCTTATACTCTTGGAGTTACTGTCCCTCGCCCTCCATTTCTGACAATTCTATCAGATAGTCAACCTCCCGAGGAGAGATACGGGCATTGGTAACACCTTCTGGGAGCGACTTCAAATGTAGTCGGTACTTGTCCGTTGGGTTTTGCAACAGCTCTTCATAAGTGATAGCCAGTACAAAGTTCTCTGCCTTTATTTTCTGATAAAGCCCGGACTCTACGCGGAATGTCACTTTAGCCTTTGATGGGAATGTTCGCAGTTCCTTATCGCCAGGGAAATTCAGTCCTATTATGGGAACTTCAACCGTCTTTTCTGCATAATAGCCCACATGAGCTGTCATCTGCACTACGTTAGGTTCATACTCAACCCCTTTCATGCGACGGAATGTCACATTATGAACGGTGTTCTCCTTCATCATAGACAGGTTAACAGCTTGCGTATATGCATACTGCATGGTGTCAAGCACTGCATTTGGAGCGTATACCATTACACTATCCTTTGAAAGACTTATGGTCTGGATATAATTCTGAGGCGAAGCGCTGATACTACCGCAGATCTTAACAGGAAGACGGCGGGCAACCCCTCTGTTGTAATAGTACTCCAACGTGTCAGGACGCATAGAGGTTATATGACTTGTAACGCCAAGTTGCTTTTGTATCATTCGCTGGACATCAACTGTAGGAACCTGAACACGAGCATTAGTAAGGCCCGCATCATACTTGTCGAAGTCTACCTCTATGGCATTATGTACTGAATAACGGAAGAAACGCAACAACGTTGTGCCCCTTTCCCTTATGGTGAAATTAACCTGAGAAGGAAGTCCCGTTGTGATGTGAACATTCTCAGGAACATTCTTCAGCTCTAAAGGGATGGAGAGCTCCATCTCGAATGTCTCATTAAGTGTCTGCAACAGCCAGAAACCGGAAGATACTACAAAGAAAAAGAGGAAGACAAAAAAATCATGGCTTTTCTTACCAAAAAGCAGGCTTTTTATCCTCACCCAAACCTTTACAATTCCGTATCTCATATTACAGACCTTACTAAGACAGAAATACTGTCTCCCTTATGTTTACTGGGCAGGTTGAGCCTGAGCGTACACTGAGTTGCGGTCTACCTTGATACGAACACCATTGGCTACCTCTATCATCAGTGTATTATCATTCTCCTCTATCTGCTTTACAACGCCGTAGATGCCTCCGGCTGTTACGACTGCCTGTCCTACAGTAATGCTGTTACGGAAGTTCTGAATCTCCTTCTGTCTTTTCTGCTGAGGACGAATCATAAAGAAATACATGATGGCAAAAAGAGCCACAATCATCAAAATTCCACTGTATTGCTGCATTGTTGTTCTTATTAAAAATGATTTTACAATAGTCTAATTACGTTACCTGTGAATAAGAGTCGCCCTCGCCCACAAAAGAAGGATGAGGCCTCTGTTTATTCTTTAATCAGTTTATTCTCTTCTATCAGCCTCTTGGCAATATTGTCAAGTGTTGCATTAATGTACTTGCCACTCTTGCTGGTACTATACATCTTGGCAATCTCTACATACTCGTTAATGCTGACACTGACTGGAATGCCGGGGAACGAGATAATCTCGGCCAAAGCCAGTTGCAGAATGATACGGTCCATCAGTGCCACACGCTTGATATCCCACTTACGAGTGGTAGATGCAATCAGATCATAGTAGTAATCTTTATTGGCAATGGCCTTCTGCAACAAACGGATAGCAAACTCCTGATCAGAGCTGTCTCTGTACTCAGGCATCAAGGGCTGGTCATCTGTACTGTCTGCCGTGAATCGGTTTATGGTCTTCAGAACAAAGGTATCAACAATTACCTTGTCATCATTCCAATAAAGATCCATCTCCTCCAATACAGCATCCAACTCCTCATTGTTGCAAATCAGATGGCGATAAATTAAACGCCAGATTTCTCTATCCTCGTCATATGAATCCTTATCTGAATCCATATACATCTTATAGAAATCACTTTCCTCAATCTTGGTGTACAAAGAACGTACGAACTCCTCCTGATCAGCCCAATCAAAGTGCTGGTTATCTCTGAATTCCTGCAGCTGTTTGTTGGATTCCAACTGCAACATAAAACGGTTATCTACAAACTTTGTACTCAGTGCATCTTTCTGACCAAGACGTTTTGCCCTGCTTTGACGCATCTCCAATGTACGTAAAGCCATACGGTTCAGCTCTACCATAAGCAGCAGCATTGTATTATAAAGAGCATAAGCCCTAGATAAACTCATAAGCAATTCTTTCTCTGCCGCTGCAGGGTTCTTACTTCCACTCTGATAATAGGAATAGGCTATTTGAACAAGTTTCAGTCGAATTAATTCGCGATTTATCATATCTTTATACTTAAAATGAGGGTACAAAATTACTCATTTTGCCCCATATAGGCAATTTTTCGGCATTTTTTTTGGAAGATAAAGAAAATATGAAGAATTTTGGACTCCCAATTAAGTATTTGCAAACATGGAATCAAACAAAAAAACGCAAACTGAGAACGAAAGTAACATCCTTTTTTCTAAAGCTGTAAAGGCTGGACAACGCATCTATTATGTAGATGTTAAGATGAACAAAAAAGACGAGATGTACCTCAGTATAACCGAGAGCAAGAAACTGGTTTCCGGCACAACGGAAATGCCACAATATAATTACGAAAAGCATAAGATTTTCCTCTTCAAGGAAGACTTCCAGAAGTTTCAGGAGAGCCTGACAGAAGCCATCAATTACATCAACAACCAGCAGGGATCCGCAGAACAGAGAAGTCAGGAAGAGGGTGAAATCAATATTGATTTAGACTTCTAAATTCCACCTTCGGAAGACAAAAATAGCGTTGCATCACAAAATAATTCAATATTATAAAGGATAATCCATAATTATTTTATACCTTTGCAGCCGCTTTTGAAGCCGTGTGATGGCGAATTAAGCAATATTAAACTTAATTTAGAGTAACACAAAACAAAAAAACAATGAAAAGTATTGACGTAAAAGGTACTGCCCGTCCTAACACAGGAAAGAAGGCAAGTCGTGAGATCCGTAAGGCTGGTGCTGTTCCCTGCAACCTCTATGGCGAGGCTAAGGGTGAGAATGGTCTGCCCGTTGCTGTAAGTTTCACCGCTACTCAGGAAGAGTTGCGTAAGTTGGTTTACACTCCCGATATCTACAGTGTTAACCTGAACATCGATGGCAAGGAGTGCAAGGCTATCATGAAGGAGCTTCAGTTCCACCCCGTAACAGACGCTCTGCTGCACGTTGATTTCTACGAGATCACTGAGACCAAGCCCATCGTTATGGAAGTTCCCATCAAGTTGAACGGTTTGGCAGAAGGTGTTAAGGCCGGTGGTAAGCTGGCTGCCAGTGTACGTAAGCTCAAGGTTAAGGCTCCCTACACCGCAATCCCCGAGAAGTTGAACATCGACGTTACAAACCTCGGTCTGGGTAAGACTATCAAGGTTGGTGAGTTGAACTTCGAAGGTCTGGAACTTGTTACCAGCCCCAGCGTTGTAGTATGCCAGGTTAAGATGACACGTAGCGCTATGAGTGCTGCTGCCAAGGCTGCAGAATAAGCCCTTACCATAGCATTATAAAGGCGGCACACTATATGCCGCCTTTTATTTTTCAAAACAATGAACATAATTAAAAATCTTCTCTCATTTCTATTTTCCTCTAAAAAAGAGGCAGAAGAAGAGAACACTGATATGAAATATCTGATTGTAGGACTGGGCAACATAGGCCCTGAATATGTAGGAACTCGCCACAATATCGGATTCCGCATTGTAGACGAACTGGCCCAGTCAGCCGGTGCTCAGTGGGAAGACAAACGCTACGGCTTCATAGCCCGCATGCGTGCCAAGAACGCCCAACTCATTCTGCTTAAGCCCAGCACATATATGAACCTCTCCGGCAATGCTGTCCGTTATTGGATGCAGCAAGAGAAGATTGAACTGCAGAACCTTCTGGTTGTTGTTGACGACCTCAGCCTGCCTGTAGGCACCATCCGTATGAAACAGAATGGCAGTGCAGGCGGACACAACGGACTCAAGCACATAGCTCAGATGCTGGGAACAGAGGGATACAACCGTCTGAAGTTCGGCATTGGAAACGATTATCCCAAAGGCGCCCAGGTTGATTTTGTACTGAGCAAGTTCAGTCCAGAAGACGAAAGTATCATAGAGAAGAAAGCACCTATCTGTGCCGATGCCATCAAAGCCTTTGCCCTTAGCGGCATGCAGTTTGCCATGTGTAACTACAACAACAAATGACAACAGAGGCTCGCATCGACAAATGGCTTTGGGCAGCCCGTATCTTCAAGACACGAACCATAGCTGCCGCTGCCTGCAAGAAAGGACAGGTTAGCCTGAAGGGAAGTACCGTAAAGGCCAGCCGGATGATAAAGGTGGGTGACGTCATAGACGTGCGCAAACCACCAGTCACCTACTCCTTCCGCGTCCTGCAGGCTATAGAGAGACGTGTAGGAGCTAAACTCATCCCAGAGATTCTGGAGAATGTTACAGCCCCCGAACAATATGAGATCTTAGAGATGAACAAAATAAGCGGTTTCATAAACCGTGCCAAGGGAACCGGTCGACCCACCAAGAAAGACCGACGCTCGCTGGATGAATTCCAAAATGAAGTACCCGAATTCTTTGGCGACTTTGATTTTGACCTTGATGAATAAAAATACCCCCAAAAAACATGAGACACTTTTGGATTATACTTTTTGCAACCATCGCAACAACTTGTCGGGCTACCGACTATGTCATTGAGACCAACCAACCGCGTCAGACCATCCAACACTTTGGAGCCTCTGACGCTTGGTCTATGCAATTCATAGGCCTTTGGGACAAGGAAGAGGAACAACAAAAGATTGCCGACTGGCTCTTTTCTGTCGAGAACGATGCCAATGGGCAACCCAAGGGCATCGGACTCTCCGTGTGGCGCTTTAATCTGGGAGCCGGCAGTGCAGAACAAGGCGAGGCCTCTCAGATAAAACCCGGCACACGTACAGAATGCTTCCTGACAAAGGATGGCACCTACGACTGGAGCAAACAACCCGGTCAACGTAAGTTCCTGCGGTTAGCCAAAGAACGTGGTGTACCCTACTTCCTGGCTTTTCTGAATTCTGCACCCGTCTATTTTACAAAAAATGGCATTGCCACCAATACAGGACGTGGGGGAACCATCAACCTGAAGGATGACTGCTACGATGATTTTGCCCGCTTTATGGCTACATCCCTCAAAGGACTGGAAGAGCATGACGGCATACACTTTGATTACCTCTGCCCCGTCAACGAGCCTGATGGCAGCTGGAACTGGCAAGGACCCAAGCAGGAAGGTTCACCTGCTACCCATAGAGAGATAGCCCGACTGGCAAGAGAGACAAGTAAAGCCCTCACAGAGAAAGGACTCAGCACCCAGATTCTTATGGATGAGTCCAGCGACTTACGCTGCCTTCTTGGCATTCATCATACCGACTGGCAACGCGGAAATGCCATCAGCTCCTTCTTCTCACCCGACAGCGTCAGAACCTACGTGGGCAATCTTCCTAATGTACCCCACCTGATGGCAGGACACAGCTACTGGACCAATACGCCCGTACCTTATATGAAAGAGATACGTCAGCAACTTAGAGACAGTATTGCCAAATATGGACTGAAGTTCTGGCAGACAGAGATCTGCGTAATGAGTAACGACAAGGAGATAGGAGGCGGACAAGGATATGATTTCAGCATGAAGACCGCCCTCTATGTGGCCCGTATCATACATCACGACCTCACGTATGCTGATGCCGAAAGTTGGTCGTGGTGGCGTGCCTGTGGTGGCGATTATAAAGACGGACTTATCCGTATATACGATGAAGAGCAGCGGGCACGCGACTCCAAACTGCTTTGGGCATTGGGCAACTACAGCCGTTTTATCCGTCCAGGTGCCATACGTTATAATATCACCTCTTCTCAGGAAGAAGATCCGTACGGACTGATGGCCTCAGCCTACAAGAACAAAGACGGCAAATGGGTCTGCGTTGTCATCAATTATGCAGAAGAAACACAGGATTTCCAACTTTCATTCTCTGATAAAAAGAACAGGAAGTGGCAGATTTACCGAACTAGCGATGCAGAAGGAGAAAACCTGAAACCCATAGGTATTTGCAAAGGAAAAACAAAACTTTCTGCCCGAAGCATTTCCACCTTTGTGGAAAAATAAATACCTTTACATCCGAAAAACTTAAACTAACAATAAAATGAGAAAACTTCTGTCCATCATTGCTCTGTTTGCATTGATTTCCGCTACATCGCTGGCAGGTTCCAAACCCGGTTCATTCACCATAGGTGACAAGACATTCCTCCTGAACGGACAGCCCTTCATAGTAAAAGCAGCAGAGATACATTATCCCCGCATTCCACGTCCTTACTGGGAGCACCGTATTCAGATGTGCAAGTCATTAGGCATGAATGCTGTCTGCATCTACATCTTTTGGAATATCCACGAGCAGCAGGAAGGACAGTTCAACTTCACTGATAATAATGATATAGCCGAGTTCTGCCACATTGCCCAGAAAAACGGTATGTATGTGATTGTACGTCCAGGTCCATACGTTTGTGCCGAATGGGAAATGGGCGGCCTGCCTTGGTGGCTGCTGAAGAAGAAGGACATCAAATTGCGTGAACGTGACCCTAACTTCATGGAACGTGTAAAAATATTCGAGGAGAAGGTGGGCGAGCAACTTAAGCCCCTTACCATTCAGAATGGTGGTCCTATTATAATGATGCAAGTAGAGAACGAATACGGCTCGTATGGCGAGGATAAGCCTTACGTCAGCGAAATTCGCGATTGCCTGCGCGGCATCTACGGCAAGGAGTTGGAGTTGTTCCAATGCGACTGGAGCAGCAATTTCGAGAAGAACGGACTTGATGACCTTACCTGGACCATGAACTTTGGTACGGGAGCCAATATCGACAATCAGTTCCGTCGCTTGGGAGAATTGCGCCCCAATGCACCGAAGATGTGCTCTGAGTTCTGGAGCGGCTGGTTCGACAAGTGGGGAGCCCAGCACGAAACGCGCCCTGCGAAGGATATGGTAGACGGAATGGATGAAATGCTCTCTAAGGGCATCAGCTTCTCACTTTACATGACGCACGGAGGAACCTCGTTTGGCCATTGGGCAGGAGCCAACTCACCTGGCTTTGCTCCCGATGTAACCAGTTACGACTATGATGCGCCCATCAACGAATGGGGCCTCCCCACGCCCAAGTTCTGGGAGCTGCGAAAGATGATGGAGAAGTATGATGAAAGAGGTTTCCCCCTACAAGGGGGACGGAAGGGGGTCTTACCCAACGTACCCAAGGCTCCGATGCCCATCATCACTGTGCCGAAGTTTGAACTGACAGAGTTCTCGTCCATCTTCAACGGCTTTGATGGAATGAAACTCTCCATCCAAAAAGAAGGTGGACTGAAAACCTTTGAGGAGATGGACTTGGGATGGGGAACCATGTGCTACTTTACGACCATGCCCAACATCAGTGAACCAAGTATTCTGACAGCTGACTGCCACGACTATGCTCAGATCTTCATTAACGGCAAGTACATCGGCAAGATTGACCGCGTGAAGAATGAAAAGACCCTTAAATTACCGCCCGTCAAGAAAGGTGACGAACTTGAGATTCTTGTCGAGGCCATGGGGCGTATCAACTTTGGTCGGGCCATCAAGGACTTCAAAGGAATCGTGAGCGACGTAACTATTACGGCTACTATTGACCAAACTGAAACCACCTGGAAGCCACAAGGCTGGATAAAAGTAGCTCTACCCGACAGCTACGAGAAAGCAGCTGATGCATTTATTCATAACTTCGACTATACCAAGCCGGAAAAAGAAGGCCAACGTCTGGGCAAGAGACCGCAATGGAACATAGATGGACTTGATCTCATGAGCACCCGTGGCTATTATCGCGGCTACTTCAACCTCTCGAAGGTGGGCGATACGTTCCTCAACTTCGAGACCTGGGGCAAAGGACAGGTATGGGTAAATGGCCACGCTATGGGACGTTTCTGGAACATTGGCCCGCAGCAGACGCTCTATGTGCCTGGCTGTTGGCTGAAGAAAGGACAGAACGAAGTCATTGTCCTCGACATCGTAGGTCCAAGCGAAAAGATTGTCTGGGGACAGGAAGAACCAGAACTGAACAAATTGCAGTTAGAGAAGTCAAACAAACATAACAACCCGGGTGACAAACCCGATTTGAATAGCAAGTCCCCCAACAAAGGAGAGTTCAAAGCCGGAAACGGTTGGCAGAAGTTCATGTTCAAGTATGGAACAAAGAAAGGACGCTATCTGGCCATAGAAATACTCAGTACACAAACAGAAAATGATGTGGCTGCCATTGCAGAAATATATGCCCTCGATAATGAAGGAAATCGCATCAGCCGTGAACCATGGACGGTGAAGTACGCCAGCTCGGAAGAGGAGAACGGCAACCACCTTGGCGACAAAGTCTTCGATCTGCAGGAGAGTACCTATTGGCAGACCGTCAAAGGATCAGATCTGCCCCATCTTCTGGTTATCGACCTCGGTTCCGAGCAATATATCAGCGGCATCGAGTATCTGCCGCGTGCCGAACAAGGTGCTCCCGGTTCAGTAAAAAACTTCAATTTATATCTTTATAAATAAAAGTGTTAAGTCCTATTTTATGATACGCAAATTAATAGCACTGGCAATACTTGTACAGTTCACGACAGAGATAAGTGCGCAATGTATGGTAAACACATTTGACGATGTAAAACCGATAAGGAAAATCTCAGCCATCGATTTCAGGAAGCAAGAGGGTCAGGACTTTCCCATAGACACCATACAATATATTGGTCCTGAAGCCATAAACTTTGTACTCTTGGGTGACGGATATACAGCTACGGAACAAACAAAGTTTGTAACGGCCGCAAAGAACCTATACAATGCACTGTTCAAGAAAATACCCATGAACAAATACAAGAAATGGTTCAATCTGTACGCCATAGAGGTAATATCCAATGAGTCGGGCATCTCTCATCCAGGTGTATTGAAAAACGGTGTGTATGTTTGTCCCGAAGGTTCTTCGCTCCCCATCAAAACCGTCGACACCTATTTTGGTATTCACTTTGACTCATACAACATACACCGCCTCCCCTGCACAGACAACTCTTCCAAGATTTACAACCTACTGAAAGCCCTAATGCCCAACTACGAGATGGTAGGTATTCTGTGCAATACATCAGAATACGGTGGAGCAGGCGGTTCTTACCTGACCTGCACCACACACAGCAGTGCGCCAGAGATATTCATTCATGAATTCGGGCATACTTTCGCAAGTTTGGCTGATGAATATTTTGCCGGCGACAACTATTTGGGCGAATATGTAAACCAGACTGCCAACAACAATTCCGCCACAATAAAATGGAAACATTGGTGGGGACAGAGTAGTGTAGGAGCATTTGCCATAGGCGGTTCAACCAAGGGTAACGGTTACTACAAACCTGTAAACGGGACCTGCGAGATGGAGGCTCTTAACAAAAACTTCTGTCCAGTCTGTCGTGAAGCCTTAGTCGAGTCATTGCATAACCGTGTCAAAGTAATTGCAGAATATGAGCCAATTTCCACCAAGACTATTACGATGGAAGAAGAGGAAATGACATTCTCCATTACACGATATTACAAAGGGGCTGGGAACAAGCTGGCTTTTCAATGGACTGTGGATGGAATAATTCAGGAAAATGAGACCAGCGAACAGATGGTATTAAGATACGATTCCCTTGACTGGTCAAAAACAACACATACAATAAAAGTAAAGGCACACGAGATATGCTCATATGTGAAAGATCCCCAACATGAAAGCAAACATACAACCACTATCACATGGAGGCTAAAACTGGGAGATGTTGTGGGTATAGAAGCCTTTGCATGTGAAGATTTCAGTGTAGAATCCCGAAGCGGAGGTCTATTCATTAAATCAGAAAAGCCACGTGCTGTAACCATATATAATCTTCATGGTCACAGAGTGGCTCATCTGAATGTCTGTGGTGAAGAGCTGATTAAGCTCCCCAAAGGCCTTTACATTGTAGGCGACAAGAAAATGTTTGTAGACTAACCTACGGCTTTACCATAAATTTCTTGCCGTTGCGCATATAGATAGTCCCTGGCAGTAATTTGGTTACCTGTATTCCTTGAATATTGTAAACAGGAGTAGCATCTACACCATTACCTTGGGAGAATACTTCTCCAATGGGCTCTATACCGTCCATTACATCATCCATATCACCCACGATGGTACCAAATTCAGCCCAAGGAGAAGCCAGATAGTCATCAAGCGCACTTGCATAGACGTGGATGACGGGCTTGCTTGAGAAGAGGTAGTTAGCTATTGTAGGAGGTGTGAGCGCCTTCACGTAGGCATGCTTGATGCCAGAACTGTAGAACACACCCTGTGCCATGGTCTTAACTCCCTTTCCTATTATCACACTTGTCAGGCGGTCGCAATAGGCAAACGCATCACCACCCACACTTGTCACCTTGTCAGGTATTTCTATAGACTTAAGTCCTGAGCTGGAGAAAGTGTTAGAACCAATTGAAGTAAGGTTCTGTGGCAGCTTTATTGAAATCAGTTTCTTGACGTTCTGGAAAACATTATCAGATATATAGTTGATTTTTGCCTTATCCAGATCTATGGACTGAAGGTTCTCCTTAGTCACGAGTTGCTTCATATAGGTAATGTCAGTAGAATTAATCGGACCGCTTACAATAAGTTTAATGGCCTGGTTATTATTCAGCAGAGATTTAAGTCTTCCTGCAACAGTCATCTCTACGTATTCAATTCCGCTCAGTTCTGCTGACTTAGCAACCTCGTGTAACGTACCATCTGAATCATAGGAATATATGGTCCAGTCTGTACCTACACTGCTGGGAATACAGAAATTCTTTGAATTGGAAGCATACTTGATATTATTCTCAGCATCCAACATCAGGAAGCCCAAACCACCAGTTCCCTCCATTGCATACAGTGAGTCAGCCTGCAGATAGATATATTCGGAGGGTTCACAGGCTCCGGGCAAATAGCTT
Source organism: Bacteroidaceae bacterium (assembly GCA_017619585.1). The sequence continues at coordinate 48,534 of JAFZSA010000033.1, read as the reverse complement.
GTAAACTGACCAAGGTCGCCACACTGCCCTACCTGATCAGAGCCGTTGCGCTTCTTGCCTGCTGTTTGAAGGAAACCTGTAGAAAGCACGTAGTCAGCGCGGTCCTCTACAAAGAGGATCTCGCGATTTTTCTTCTCGTATTTAGAAATCGTGTTTTTTGTCGATTTTATGTTGGAACTCGTGACTGCAATGGGATGTTCGCCGTAATCCTCAATTATAGACCCCACCTTTATCGGCTCGAAGAATCCCCAGATTGTGAAGTAATCCGTCAAATCTTCCTGAGCTACTTCGCATACCTTACGAACAAACTTCAAACCACCATTAGCATTGTTTGTACTATTATAAAGAGTCAACGGATCCTTACGCAAAGCCTTGAAAAGCTCGGGATAGAACGATGTGTTCTTCTGACCCAGATGATAGTACAGATAGAGATCCCAGTAGAAACGCAATCGACTGTTCACATCTCTGTAATAGAAAGGTTCACGGCGTGCATACTCGTCCATAACAGTAGAGAGGGTTGAACCACCAGATGAATTAAGACCACCAAGATAACGGACAAGATTCGAAAAGACATTATTCGATGCCTCTGTACAACCCTCCACGTTGATAGCCCTCTGGTTGTTATGACCACACTCATGACCGGCACACCAGTCGTCCATCTGTGTATTGGTAGCATCCAAACAATTCCTGATACAGTCAAAACCGTTGTAGCTGGTTCTGTAAGCTGTAGAGTTTGCATATCCCGCATCGCTTTCCTCTCCCTCAATGGCAAAGCTAGGATTGTTGTAATAGATAGGATAGATGGCCTCACCACCTGTCAGATACCATGGATAACCGGCTTTCTTGCCCGTTGCAACCTCCTCAGTCATACCCATCAGGTTCTTTTCCCAAACGGCAACGCTATCAAACCAGCAGATGCTCTTATTCATTTTAGAGGCAGTAGTGAACACCTGTTTATATGAAGCGGTCTTGAGGTTGTACAGAGAGTGCGCGCCTCTGACAGTGAAGCGATTCAACTTGGCAGCCTTAAGGATTTTCAGATAGTCAGTAGAAGCATGGAAGTTAACGTCGTAATAACCGTTTACCTTACCACCCTCAATGTGAATCTTCATATCAGGCCACTCGCTCAACGTCTTCTTCATTGACTTTGTGTCAGCCGTATATAAAATGTAATAAAGGGCATTCTTAGTTCCTTCAATAATGTTCAGACCCTTTACCAGCTTTGTTCCCATCGTAGCACTGGAAATCATTTCATTCTCTACGCAACCAGCAAAGTACAATGTTGCATCGCTGGGTATATCGCTATCCACAAAGACAAAAATCTCATCACCCGCATTCTCGGCATAGATACCTGTTGGGTTACCCATATAGGAACCGCCGTTAGCCATCATCTTATTGTTCCAATAGTTGGCATCACTGTAAGGCTTGTAAGAATGGATGCGGAAGTCCTGCTCATAATCTGCCCATGTCTGATTCTTTATCTTAAGGGCTGTAGTAATCATCCATTCAGGCATTCCCACTTCAGTCATTGCTGCTGTCAGGTCTTCATCGCTCATAGCCTGATACTCGGACTTCAACTGTGTACAGGCAGCATCCTCAAAGAATTTGCTGTTCATAATCTTGGCAACAGTATTGGGGTCAGCATCCATTGCATATTCGTTCTCCAAATTGCCGACAATGGTACCAAATTCCTTCCAACTGCTTGCTTTGTATTCTGCCAGCACATTGGTATAAACACAAATCTGGGGATTAGAGCCGAACAGATAAGCCGATATGGCAGGAGGAGTAGTAGGTTTTACATAGGCATTCTTGACTTCTGAAGCCCAGAACACGCCTTGATCCATCTGCTTCACCTTAGAACCGATGACAACGGATGCCAATGAACCGCAATAGGCAAAAGCATCGCCGCCCACCCGGGTTACCGAGTTAGGAATATCTATTGACTTGAGTCCTGTGCGCGAAAAAGCATTAGCCTGGATGAATGTCACAGTTTTTGGTAAAATAATCTCCTGCAGACTCGCGCATTCTGTGAACATCTGTTCGCCAATCACATCATCTGCCGTCTTGAATGAACCATAGTAGGCCTCTCCTCCACTAACGATTCTTACTTCCGACCAGTCTATTGATGTTACCGTACCAGCCGTAACCAACGAACGGATGAACTTGATATCCGTACCATTGATAACTCCGGTAACCTTCAACTTAGCCTCACTATTGGTTAGCAAGGTAGAAAGTGTTCCCGCCTGACTCACATTAATCTCTGTTACAGACCATGTGTTTTGTGAACAGAGCAAGGCAATGCCCAAAAGCAATACCTTAAGGATTCTCGTAGAAGTTTTCATATGTACGTTTTTAGTTAAATATATATTTGTTATTTCATAAACTTATGTCCATCCTGAATGTAGATGGTTCCCGACTGTAATCCGGTAACCCTACGCCCCGTCAAGTCATAAACGGGAGACTCACACCCATCTTCTGCAAATTCGCCGTCAACATTCTCTATACCATCAATGTAGTCATCCAAATCACCGACAATTGTTCCAAACTTTGTCCAATTTGAGGCCTGATACTTTTCAAGAGCGCTGGCACTGACATGAATTGTAGGATTACTGTTGAAGACATAATCAGCAAGTGTTGGAGGCGTAAGAGCTTTCACATAGACATCCTTAACAGGACAATTATAGAAAACGCCCTGACTCATCGTCTTCAGGTTCTTGCCAAGAATAACAGTCGACAACATGCCACAATCTCCAAAAGCTTCAAGGCCAACTGATGTTACTGCATCCGGGATTTCAATCATCCTAATTCCCAAAGAACGGAAAGACCTGTCTCCTATCGAGGTAATCATCAAGGGCAAACGTATAGAGGCAAGCTGCTTGAAACCATCGAAAATATACATTCCCATTGTATTAGCAGAAGTCTTATAGGTCTGGTAATAGGAGCCGCCAGATACAATCCTGGCATCATTAAGGTCAATGGAAGCTAAATTTCCCTCCGTGAGAAGCTGACGCAAATACCTGATATCAATGCCATTGACGGGACCGCTGATAATGACCTTGATAGCCTTATCTGGAAGAAGGCCAGACAATGCTGAGGCCCTGGGCATCTCTACGCGTACCGTTCCCTCTCCTGCTTTTGCTACCTCATGCAAGACACCGCCTTCATCATACGAATAGATGCTCCAGTCTGTTCCTACGCTGGAAGGAACACAGAAGTTCTTAGCATTGGAGGCATACTTCAAATTACCATCCGTGTCCAGCATCAGGAAGCCAAGGCCGCCTGTACCATCCAAGGCATAGAGCGAGTCAGACTGCAGATAGGTATATTCTGCTGGTTTACTGGCTCCAGGCAGGAAGTCTGTAAACTGTCCCACATTACCACACTGTCCAACCAAGTCCGAGTCACGTCGTTTCTGTCCGGCGGTGGTCAGGAAGCCTGTAGTAGGAATATTCTCTATACGGTCTTCTATGAATAGAATCTCGCGGTTCTTCTTGGGATATTTGGCAATGGTTGCTTTTGTTCTGTTGATATCAGAACGGTTTACCGTCATGTTATGCTCACCATAATCATTAACAATGTAATTCTTGAGCGGCTCAAAGAAGCCCCAAACGGTAAAGAAGTCTGTAAGGTCTTCCTGAACAATCTCGCAAACCTTGCGCACAAACTTCAGACATCCGGTATTTGAACTATACAATGTCAAAGGATCCTTACGCAACTCCTTGAAGAGCGTAGGATAGAACGAGGTATTCTTCTGTGCCAGATGATAATACAGATAAAGTTGCCAGTACATGCGCATCTGACTCTCCAACGAACGGGTGAAGAACGGCTCGTGCCTTGCATACTCGTCAAAAACAACAGACATAGCATTTCCACGTGTCGTTACCAGTCCGTCATGGAAGCGGATATAATTCGAGAACAGGTTGTTGCTGACCTCCGTTCCGCCCTCTACCGTTATGGCACCCTGATTATTGTGGCCGCATTCATGAGCCGAACACCAGTCATCAAAGTCGGCAGTCCTGCTTACATCAAATGAGCCACGGACACAGCCAACGGAATTGTAGGCTGTACGGAAATACGCAGAATTGGCATAGCCTCCGTCTGTTTCCTTTCCCTCAACGGCAAAGTTGGGGTTGTTGTAATAGACAGGGAAAATAGCCTCGCCACCTGTCAAGTAAAAAGGTTCCCCTGCACGTTTGCCTGTGGCAACACTCTCGCAAATACCCATCAGTTCCTTCTCCCAGACTGTCAGACTGTCGAACCAGCAGATGCTACGGTCTATGGTAGAGGGCCAGACAGTCTTGTAGGTACTTGTCTTGAAATTGAACAGTGCCTGTCCGCCCTTGACTGTGAAATATTCATTCTTTGCCGCAGCCAAGAGAGCCTTATAATCAGCATCGCTCTGTCGGGCCACATCGTAGTAACCATTCACCACGCCACCCTCTATGTGAATCTTCATATCAGGCCACTCGCTCAGTTTCTTTGTCATATTCTGCGTATCGGCCGTATAGATAATGTAGAAGAGGGCAGCATCTTTCCCATCCACCACAGTCAGTCCCTTCTTCAGCATCTTACCCTGCTTGGCGCTTGTCACCAAGTCGTTGTTGTTACAGCCGGCAATGTAAAGCGTAGCACCATCGGGTATGTCACTGTCCACAAAGACATACAACGGTTCATCACCTTTTGTAAAGATGCCCGTAGGATTACCCATGAAGGAACCGCCTGTACAGCGCAGCTTATTGTTCCAATAAACTGCATCACTGTAAGGCTTGTAGCTATGTATGCGGAAGTCCTGCTCGTACTTCGCCCACTGTTCATTCTTAAGTTTCAGGGCAATGCCAATCATATAGCCAGGCATATTGCCGGCTCTCATTGCCGTTGTCAGTTCGTCATCCGACATAGCCTGATATACGGACTTCAACTGGGTACAGGCAGCGTCCTCGAACCATGTTCCATAGTTCTCGTTGACAATATCACAGGAGTCACTATTCTCATCCGGATAGTAGTTCTCCAAGTCTCCTTTTATCTCACCCCCTTTGGCATATTGCTTCCAAGTAGAGGCCATATACTCCTCCAGGACATTGGAATACACACTAATGGTTGGATTGGTCGTAAAGATATAAGCATCCAAAGTCGGCGGTGTCTTTGGCTTTACGTAAGTGTAAGCGATGTTCGGCGAATTATAGAAAACAGCCTGCTCCAGAAAGGAAACCTTACTGCCGATAATAACCTTGGTCAGCGAGGTACAATCCGCAAAGGATGCGTGTCCCAACCGGGTTACCCCATTAGGGATATCCACTTCCTTGAGTCCTGAATGCGAGAAGGCATACCTGCCAATAGACGTTATATTGGAAGGCAGGATGCACGACGTAAGCTTAGAGCAGTTGGCAAACATATAGTCACCCAACACATTGTCTGACGTTGTATAACTCTCGTTATAAGCTTCACCACCCTTCACAATCCGTACTTCCTGCAGATTCAGTTTTGTTACCTTTCCTGCCGTCAGCAAGTCGCGGATGTACTTCACATCTGTTCCGTTGATGGAACCCATCAACTTCAATTCCTTATCAAACGTCATGTCCTGCATCAGAGCAGAAAGGCTTCCTGCCTTGCTGACGTTAATCTCTGTTACAGGCCAGACGCTTAACGAGCAGAGAAAGGCAATGCCCGAAAGCAATGCCTTTATTGTTCTCTTTTTTGTTTTCATGATACTATTTCATATTCCTTATTTCATAAACTTCCGCCCGTTCCGAATATAGATGGTTCCCGGCTGCGGGTCAGTTATCCGCATACCTTGCATATTGTAAACAGGTCCGTCCGAACCTTCTTCGGAAGAGATTTCTTCGTTAGGAGCATCTATTGCGGTAATAATCTCACAATTCTCCAAATCACCCACAAGGGTTCCAAACTCTGCCCATCTTGAAGCCTGATAAGCTGCCAGATCAGCAGAATAGACATGGATAAGAGGTTTGCTGGAGAAAAGGTAATCATTTACTGTTGGAGGCGTGTGAGCCTTCACGTAAGCATTCTTGACCTTTGAATCATAGAATACGCCCTGCTCCATTGTCTTGACTTTCTCACCCACAACAACGGTGGTCAACTGATCGCAATAAGCAAAAGCATCGACACCTACAGTTGTCACCTTATCTGGGATTACAATCATCTTAAGACCCGTCTTAGAGAAAGCTTCTTTTCCAATCTTGACTAGCTTCTCAGGCAGAATAATGCTGACAAGCTTCTTGAAATTCTGGAAAACACTCTGCCCCAAATCGTTAGTAGCGGTACGGTACGTCGAATAATAGGCTGCGCCACCCGATACTACCAGAGCCTCTGTCATGTCGATAGATGACAGGTTTCCTTCTGTGATAAGTTTACGCAGATACTTGACATCCGTGCCATTAATTCTACCCGCAATAGTAGCCTTGATAACCTTTTCAGAAAGGGTCGAACTGACTCTACCGGCAGTTGTCGACTCTACACGTTCAGCACCTTCGCCAGCTTTGGTAATCTCATGCAGTACGCCGCCTTCATCATACGAATACATTGTCCAGTCTGTTCCTACACTGGTGGGGATGCAGAAGTTCTTGGCATTGGCAGCATACTTCATATTGCCCTCGGCATCCAGCATCAGGAAGCCCAGACCACCTTCACCTTCAAGAGCATACAGTGAGTCGGCCTGCAGATAGGTGTAGCTTGATGGCTTGCTGGCACCTGGCAGGAAACTGGTGTACTGACCTACATTACCGCACTGGCCAACCTGATCTGAACCACCACGCTTCTGTCCTGCTGTCTTGGCAAGGAAGTTTGTTGTGGGCATATATTCTACACGATCCTCAATAAAAAGAATCTCGCGGTTCTTCTTGGGATATTTGGCAATAGCAGCCTTTGTACTATTGATGTTAGCTTTTGTAACAGCAATGTTATGTTTACCGTAATCCTCAATGGTAGTAGGACTAATAGGCTCAAAGAAGCCCCAAGCGGTAAAGAAGTCTGTCAGGTCTTCCTGAGCCACCTCGCAAACCTTGCGAACGAACTTCAGTCCACCATTGTTATTGTTTGTCTTGTTATAAAGTGTCAGAGGGTCCTCACGCAGGGCCTTGAAGAGTCTGGGATAGAATGATGTATCCTTCTGTGCCATGTGGTAGTACAGGTAAAGCTGCCAGTACATACGCATCTGGTTGCCACCCGACCTGAAGTAGTAGGGTTCATGGCGTGCAAAATCTTCCATAACAGAAGAAAGAGGAGCACCAGTAGGAGTATTCAGTCCGTCATGGAATATCATATAGAAAGCAAACAGGCTGTTTGACACCTCCGTACCGCCTTCCAGATTGATAGCTCCCTGGTTATTGTGTCCACACTCGTGTGCAGCACAGTTGTCGTCCATATCAGACTTGTTGGCATCCATACAGTTCTTGATACAAGTCAGAGAGTTGTAAGAGGTTCTGTAGTCTGTAGAGTTAGCATAACCGTCATCACCTTCCTCGCCTTCAATAGCAAAGTTGGGGTTGTTGTAGTAGATGGGGAAGATGGCATCACCTCCAGTCAGATAGAAAGGTGCTCCTGCACGCTTGCCTGTGGCAACACTCTCGCACATACCCATCAGTTCTTTCTGCCATACAGCTACACTATCAAACCAAAGGATGCTCTTGTCTATGCTATTGGGGAATACACTTCTGTAAGAAGCAGTCTTAAAGTTATACAATGACTGGCCGCCCTTTACAGTGAAACGTTTGTGGGTAGCAGCCTTCAAGATAGCCTTATAATCAGCATCGCTGCGACGGGTTACATCATAGTATCCGTTTACTACGCCGCCCTCAACGTGAATCTTAATCTCTGGCCACTGATCCAGGGTCTTGGTCATGCTCTTGGTATCAGCAGTATATACAATGTAATAGAGCGCATCTTTTTCACCATCAATAATATTCAGGCCCTTTACCAGTTTCTGACCGGTCTTGGCAGAATAGATAAGTTGGTTTTCTACACAACCAGCAATATACAAAGTGGCATCGCTGGGAATGTCGCTGTCTACAAACACGTAAATCTCATCACCGTCATTCTTGGCATAGATACCCGTGGGGTTACCCATGTAAGAACCACCCGTGCTCTTCATTTTGTTGTTCCAATAGCTGGCATCACTATATGCCTTGTAGCTATGTATACGGAAATCCTGCTCATACTTTGTCCAAGACTCGTTCTTCACTTTCAGGGCAATGTTTACCATGAAGTCAGGCATACCGGCTTCAGTAAAGGCAGCAGTAAGTTCCTCATCGCTCATACTCTTGTATTCTGACTTTAGCTGAGTGCAGGCAACATCCTCGAAGAAATTGCCAGACAAGGTCTTTGCTGTGGTGTAAGGATCAGGCTCCTGAGCATAAAGTTTCTCCAGATTGCCCACAATGGAGCCATAGTCTTTCCATTCACTTTGCTTGTAATCATTCAAAGAAGATGTGTACACACAAAAAGTGATGGTTCCGCTTGGATTATAGAACATCCAGCTATTAGCTATTGCTGGAGGTGTCTGCGGCTTCATATAAAACTTGGAAACAGGCGTATAATAGAATGCGCCTTGCTCCATACGTCTGACGGAATTACCAACAACAACCTTCTTCAATGAATTACAATAAGAGAAAGCATCCTGACCGATAGATGTAACACCGTTAGGAATATCTATTTCAGTGATTCCACTACCAGAAAATGCCCACTTCTTAATAGACTTAAGGTTGGAAGGCAACAATATAGTTTTCAGCTTGGTGAAATCCTGAAACATATATTCACCAATCACATTATTCTCTGTCTTGCAACTTCCGGAGTAAGCCTCACCACCACTAACGATGTTTACTCCTGACAAATCCAAAGACGTAACCGTTCCTGCGCTAATCAGTTCGCGCAGATACTTCACGTCTGTACCATTGATAGATCCTGTAATCTTAAGTTTAGCATCACTGGTGGGCAGCAGAGTCTGCAGTGTTCCTGCCTGCTCTACATTTATCTCAGAGTCGGCCCATACACAGGTGGCAAGGCAACAAACAATCACTGTCAGCAACAACTTGCCCATTCTAATACAATCTTTTTTCCTTTTCATGTTTTGTTTTTCTATTATTTGATTTAAAGTTGGTTTGTATTCTTTTGGTATTCCCTAGCTGAGCTAGTTTGAACTAGTTATACTAGTCTTACTAGTTTCACTAGCCCTCCTAGTTAATCTTAGCAATTGATGCTAAGTACAAAGCGGGTGCCCTTGGCAAACTCCGGGTCTATGCTCAGGTCACCATTCATACGGATTGCCATCTGCTGACAGATAGGCAGTCCCAAGCCATCGCCATCGGTTAGGTCACGCACCTCCAAGAAAGGCTTGAAGACATCTTCGCGCTTCTCCTCTGGAATTTGCGAACCGGTATTGGACACCAAGAACTGGAACTTATGTACACTACGCTTTTTGAAATCCAAATGGATGTGTCCGCCCTCTGGAGTATATATAACGGCATTGTTCAGTAAATGCAGTAGAATGTGCGATACATATTCTCTGTTGAAGGAAGCACTCATCTTGGGAGCATCCACGTTCAGCACTACGCCACTACGCTCTTTGCCACGAACCTGGCTCATCAACTCCTCGCAGAAGGCAGGCAGACTGATCTCTTCCGTCTCCACAGCCTCACCCATACCGGATTCCAACTTGGAGAGCGTTTGTATATGATCAGAGAAATCAAGCAAGGCTTTCACCTCAGGCTGCTGAACATTCAACTTACGCAACGCAGGTGTCATCTGGGCTGATATATTGCTGGTGAACTTAGCCTTCAAGGCTATATTCTCGCCCAACTGACGTATGGTCTTCTTCTGCTTACGCGTCAAAGCCAACAAGCGCAATATAAACAGGGCACCTATCACCAACGCACCAGCCAGCACAGCGGTCAGCACGCACAGGGCGATGATGACACCCTGGCGAGTAGCCAGCTTGCTGTCTTTCTCGGCAATCTCTTTCTCGCCTGCCTGAATCTGTTCTTTCAGGGCGCCAGACACATCAGCCAACTTCAGAGCTGCAGCAGAATCCTTCCAGGCAATATAGCCGCTATAGGCCTGAGCTACCATGTTGGCACTGCCAGAGCGCTTACCGCCTTGTATCAGCATCTTGTAAGCCTTGTCCACCTTATCGTACTCCTTAGAGGCAGTCAGCTTGGCTGCCATCTCCTTGAAGACGGCATTACCCTTCTCTGTCTGTCCGAAGGTATAATAGTAGATAGCCTTGTTGTAGAGCAGGTCGTTCTTTACTTTCTCTTCGCCAGAGGCATTGGCAAAGCGTTCCATCTTCTCCAGATGCTCCATAGCACTTTCACTCCTATGCATCTTCATGTACATATTCATTCTGATGAGCGAGCTCCTGTATCGTGCAGCCGCCTTGCCCTGCTCACTCAGACTTGAATTTGCCTGAATAGCCTGCTCTATGCCACGCAAACGCTCAAAGGCTTCCTTGTAACGTCCACCTGTTGCATCATTCTCGGCACGTTGCCACATCTCTGTTGTCTGTGCAAATGTTGTACTGCAAACAACCAATACATATACCAATAAGATGGTAATTTTCTTACTCATAGTGTTGTCTATTTAGCGATTATCCATGCAAAATTACAAAAAAACAAGACACACACAAAATAAATTAACTTTTTTCTGCTATGCAGAAGCAAACATAACATAGATGAAGACTCCGAAATAATTTGGAACTTCTGTCGCTTCTCTATATCTTTGCCCTAAAATATTTTGCAATCAAGGGTATTTGCTTTTGCTTTTTAAGGGTCTTATAGATAAAAATGAGACAAGCACAAAAAGATGGACTACAGTAAACAAGAGTTTGAACACCTGTTCAAGGACAACTATCCGCACATGTACAGGATGGCGTTCCTGCTAGTTGAGAATGCCGATGATGCCAAGGATGCCGTCAATCAGGTGTTCACACAGATGTGGCGAAGCAAGCCCCAAGTCAGCCAGGATAGCATCAGAGGCTATCTCCTGGCAGCCACTCGCAACCAATGCCTGCACCTTCTGAAACAGCGACAATTACAACGCAAGATGGAGGAGGAATTGCAACGCCAAAGGCAGGAGAACCTTGATGAGGAACGTGAGGAGCTGCTACAAACACTACAACAGGTGATTGAGGAGAACCTGACAGAGCAGGACAAACGCGTGCTACAGTTGCATTACCAAGAGGAAATGACCTACGCAGAGACAGCCTCTGCACTTGGCATCAGCACGGCAGCAGTAAACAAGCACATTACCCGCTCGCTGTTCAAAATCCGTAAAACCCTTAAAATTGCAAAGTAAGATGAAAACCGAAGATATTGACAAAAGAATCAACATGCCCGACGTGGATGCAGAATGGGCACGTTTCGAGAAAGAAGTCATTGGCAGAAAGATCAACTCCGTCAAGAAAATCTGGCTGGGTGGTTTATCAATAGCAGCCTCCATCATCCTGGTAACAGGACTCTTCCTGCTTGGACTTAACAACAAGGAAACCAAACAGATTCTATCAAAGGTAGAGGAGCGTTCCGCTATAACAGAACCTTCTGAAAATCAGTCAGTAGAACCCGAAACAGAACTCACCCTAACGGAGGCTTCCCGTTCACCAAGAACAGAGAAAAAAGAAAAAACTGCAGCATGTTCTTTTAATGTTGACAGTCTTGCCTTTGTGTCTGTTGATTCAGCTCTGCAAGAGCAGATTGCAGGAATGGACATCGTTCCCAATTCTGGGCACTTAGGCTCAGGCACTACCATGCGCCTAAGGGGAACCGAGCCCATCAAAGAAAGCGAACAAATGCTATTAGCGTATTCAGACTTTGATGATAGGGAGCATGGTCCATACCCCTCTGAATCTTATGATTTTTGTTTTAAGGATGATAAAGGATTGCAAGGTCAGATTGCCGGCCTACCTTCTGATCCTGTTTCCGATATCCGCTTAGTGAAGAACCGTCGTCGTAAAATCAACAAACAGGCACAAGATACCGTTCTCATTGTGGTGAACGGCAAGGAGGACAAGGAATTCCTGCAATATCTTGGGAAAATGCCCTATTGGTCGATGGCGTTCATCTATGATTACTTTTTCCAGCGGAACCAAGTGTTCCTGTGGCAAAAGTTATCCACAGGCGCTGAGGTCAAGAACTATGCCCCATTGTTTAATGGACGAAAAATCGGACGCGTTGTTGATTACCTGACCCTGCCTTATAAGCCTGTCAGCCAGTTTACGTCCAAGGAGTTCGAAGCGCGCCGCCTTGCATACCTTCTACGTTGTTATCAGGAGGGCAAAAATAGTCAGAACTATGGCGGCATGCTTGCTCCCGACCTCTTTGACACGTCCGCCGAGGAGCGGCTATTTGGCCTTCTGTCTGCAAAGCACCATGCGATTAAGGGTGAATGTTTCGGACACGTTAGCAGCGACAGCCGAGGCATTTTTATCCCACTGACACGTTATGCGTGCATAAAAGTTACAGATGAGATATGGCAGGAAAACGGAGAATGGGTGGGAATGGAGGACGATCCATTGTTCAACGCAGTCATCAAAGAGCTCGAGCAAGCTGCGAATGGAGCCAGTTCATCTCTGGTGGAACATGGCGACAGCATCGTCAAGATGGCGTTCATCTATGGCGGAAAGGTCACAAAGGGCGCACCACATGAATCAGAGATTCACGATAGAGAATTGCATAAGAAAGTGAAGGAAAGCACTTTTGAGTTCAAGCCTGAAGAGGATGCACAGTCCTATTGGAGCGCAGAGATTTATTACTCCACTCGTTTCCCAAGGCACATGGACGTGCATCTGCGTTCTGTTGATAAACTCTATGCTACCGACTGCCCCGATATCCTGAATATTAGCTACAAGCACTTGACTGGTGTCGTACTAGACGAGGAGGGCAATCCCCTATCCATCGCCACTATAGGATACCAAGACCGACCTTACTTCTCCAGTGGCGTCCCTACCGATAGCTTGGGACGTTTTGAACTGACGCTTCCCAATAGTATCGACACAATACGAGTGAAGAGCATCGGCTATCAAACCCAATACCTCCACGTTCATCCCACAGACTCGGTTCTTACCATCCGCTTAAAGGAGACCGACTGGAAAGGGTTAAGAGAATCATTTAAAAAGAAAAAGTAACAAATAATAATCAAAACAAAATCAATTATGAGAAATGCACAGAAAATGCTGATGGCAGCAGCAATCCTCTCACTGCCTATGATGATGAATGCCCAGACAGAGAACCCTCGTGGCATCTATAAGATGATAACATTAACAGGCCGGGGAGGCGAAATAAACGCTCCCTGGGACCAGTATAAGATCTGCACAGACAGCGTTACGCTGATGGCCAGCTTTAATAAGAATCAATTCCATGTTAGCAGGAACGACAAGAAGGTATTCAACTATACAGGCAGTGAGCCTCAAGACGAGAATGACAAGAGCACGCGTGTCTACGATAGCAATGCAGACCATTTTACAGAAAAATGGTGGAGTAAATACGAGAATCACATCTATTTCCCAAAGGATGACTGGTGCATCGAGAAATATGAAGCCAATAAATATTCTGATGTTGCCCGACCTGTTTTTGATATCCTGACATCCGTTCCTGCCATTGATGCAAAGAATCCGATTCTCGGGACCTGGAAAGTGATAGGATGGATGGACGAGCTAAAAGATGCCAAGAAACAGTTAAAGATTTTGCAGGAAACATACGAAGACAGCAAGTATAAGGGGCAGTACTATGCCATAACCTCTACAAACATTGTACCTCTACAAATATATGGTAAAGCCTGCAATGGCATTTTGCAACCAGCAGAGATTCTTTCCAAGAACACCTTTATAAATAACGGTAAATCTGTATCTGTTAAATGGCTTAGCAAGGATATTATAGCCATGGAGGTAAAGATTGACTACCGTACAGATTGGCAAATCATGGAACGCGTGACAGAATCCCAATCCCTAATGAGTTATATTGCCAGCCTTAACGTACAAAGATAAAAATACTTTCCACACTTCAGACTCCGAGTCCGTACGGGGCGGACTGCAAGTCCGCACGTTACGGACTAACAGTTCGCACGAGACGGACAAAATGCTTTAATCTATCGCTTTGCTGTAATACGACAGATATTAACAACGGTCTGCATGGCCTTCTCCATATTCTGAACAGAAACAAACTCATGGCGACCGTGGAAGTTAAGTCCGCCGGCAAAGATATTAGGACAAGGCAATCCCTTGAAAGAAAGCTGGGCACCATCAGTACCACCACGAATGGGGATAACCTTGCAGAAGCCACAAGCTTCCTCAATTGCCTGCTTGGCAATATCGGTGATATAGGGCTTATCGCTAAGTTGTGAGAGCATGTTGTAATACTGGTCGGCCAATTCCAAAAGAACCGTTCCTGCACCATAGCGCTGGTTGAAACGCTCAACCATATCCATTAGAACCTTCTTGCGCAACTCAAACATCTGACGGTTATGGTCGCGAATGATATAGGACAGTTTAGCTTCCTCGACTGTTCCCTGCAAACCTGTAAGATGATAAAAACCCTCATAGCCCTCGGTCTTCTGAGGCACCTCGTTCTGAGGCATCTCCTGCGCAAACTCCGTAGCAATAAGGACTGCATTTACCATCTTGTCCTTGGCATAGCCCGGGTGCACATTGCAACCCTTGACGGTAACCTTGGCACCAGCGGCATTGAAGTTCTCATACTCTAATTCACCAACCTCGCCACCATCCATGGTATAAGCCCATTGGCAACCGAACTTCTCGACATCAAAAAGATGGGCACCGGCACCAATCTCTTCATCAGGATTAAAGCCGACACGTATCTTGCCGTGTTCAATCTCGGGGTGCTGCTGCAAGTAAACAATAGCCGTCACAATCTCGGCAATACCAGCCTTGTCATCTGCTCCCAACAGGGTATGACCGTCTGTAACAATAAGGTCCTCGCCAATATGATCCTTCAACTCAGGAAAGGCAGACACACGGGTAACGATGTTCTCTGCTGCATCCAAGACAACATCCTTTCCGTCATAGTTACGGATAATGCGGGGCTTGATATTAGCTCCACTACAGTCAGGCGATGTGTCCATGTGGGCAATAAAGCCGATGGTGGGAACTGGACGGTCTGTATTAGCAGGAAGGGTAGCATAGACATAAGCATTCTCGTCCATACAGACATCCTCAAGGCCTAAAGCAGTAAGCTCGTCACGCAGATATTCTGCCAAAGCAAACTGCTTACGGGTGCTGGGGCAGGAAGCGGACTCCTCGCTTGACTGAGTGTCGAAAGATACATATTTTAGAAAACGGTCTACCAGTTGAGTATTCATAATGCAATATTATTTACGGTTTACTCTGCAAACTTACACTTTTTTTCTGACAACTCAGTCCATTCTCATTATTTTTATCTAATTTTGCAAAGAAAAGAAAAAGCCTTCCCCCTCGGGGGAACGGGAAGAGGGGTTTATATGATAGACAGACTGACGGTAGATAAGATTCTGGATGCGGCAAACATTGTGGATGTAGTGTCGGACTTTGTGACGCTGAAACGTGCCGGTGCCAACCTGAAAGGGTTGTGCCCCTTCCATGATGACAACACGCCATCCTTTATGGTCTCGCCTGCCAAGAATCTGTGCAAATGCTTTGCCTGTGGCGAGGGAGGAAGTCCCGTCCACTTCATCATGAAGCACGAGCAGCTCTCCTACCCCGACGCACTTCGCTATCTGGCAAAGAAATACGGCATAGAGATTCAGGAAAAAGAACTGTCGAAGGAGGAGATGGAATCACGCAACGACCGCGACAGCATGTTCATCGTTAATGAATGGGCTCGCGACTGGTTCCAGAACGAACTTAACAACACGCCTGACGGAAAGGCCATAGGACTGGCTTACTTCCGTGGCAGAGGATTCCGTGATGACATCCTAAAGAAATTCCAGGTTGGATACAGCCCCAACAACCGCGAGCACACGCTGGCTGCTGATGCGCTGAAAGCCGGCTATCAAGAGAAGTTCCTGACCAATACCCCCAACGAGAAAGATACCAAACTGAGCATAGGAACAGGACTCTGCCTAAAGAACGAACAGGACGGGAAGTTGCGCGACCGCTTCCGTGGACGTGTGATCTGGCCCATCTTTACTATGAGCGGACGAGTAGCAGGCTTTGGCGGACGAGTACTGGATGCAGCCACCAAAGGCGTGAATGTAAAATACATGAACTCGCCAGAAAGCCTTGTCTATAGCAAAAGGCGCGAGCTCTTCGGTCTCTATCAGGCCAAGGAAGCTATACGCAAGCAGGATCTCTGCTATCTGGTAGAAGGCTATACAGATGTGATGGCTATGCACCAGCAGGGCGTTGAGAATGTAGTAGCATCAAGCGGTACGGCACTGACCAACGAGCAGATACGCCTGATACACCGTATGACCAACAATATTACTGTTATCTTTGACGGTGATGAGGCTGGTATCCATGCCAGCGAACGAGGCATTGACATGCTTTTGGCAGAGGGTATGAACGTAAAGTTGCTGTTATTACCTGATGGCGACGACCCCGACAGCTTCGCACGCAAGCACAATGCCACGGAGTATCAGCAGTATCTGAAAGACAATCAGGTTGACTTTGTGAACTACAAGACCAGCCACCTGATGGAGAGCGCTAAGGACGACCCCACCAAGTTGGGACAACTGATACACAACGTCTCTGAGAGCATTGCCGTGATACCAGACGAGATAACACGTGTGCTGTACATCCGTCAGGCTGCCCAGAAGCTGCATATGGAGGAACGTCTGATTATGGATGCCGTACAGAAACAGATGCAGCGCCTTAGAGAAGAGAAGCGCAAAGAGCAGGAACGGGAAGAGAGAAGAAAAGTACCCGTTAATCCTGATGCCGGCCCTGTAAAGACAGATCCCACACAAGAGGATATCCCCACCAAGACAGAAGATATTGTCCCCATCTCATCCAAAGAGAATCCACGCGAGCTAACCCTGATGCAGATGATGGTACGTCACGGCGAGAAACTGATGTGCCAGATGCAAGACGAGGATGGTAATGACATCCCGCTGTCTGTAATAGAATATATACATTACAGTCTGGCAGACGATGGCATAAGACTCTCCAACCCTCTATACGAACGTATATTGGAAGAAGGATTCAAACATATAAAAGATGAGGGATTCAAGGCAGAGCACTTCTATGTGAACCACCCGGATGCCGACATCAACAAGTTGGCAGCTAACCTATGCCTGGACAATGTGCCGCTGAGCAAATTGCATGCCGAAATGCCCGCCGACGAGCGGTTGGACGAGATTATTCCCAACCTGATGGCAAGCCTGAAACTGAATATAGTTCAGAATGAACTGAAGGCTATCATCGAAAAGACCAAGAAGCCTGAGATAAAGAATAACAAGGAAGAACTGCGTGCCTTGATGACCGCATTCGCAGAAAAGACAAAACTGGCTAAAGAACTGGCCAAAAGTTGCGGCGAGCGTGTTATCTTGAAATAAGTTGCAAGAATTCCTCGCGCGTCTTGGCCTGATTGAAAGCACCACAGAAATCACTGGTAGTAGTTATGCTACCTTGCTTCTCTACACCACGCATCTGCATACACATGTGCTGAGCCTCTATCACAACCATAACGCCTAACGGATTCAGGGCTTCCTGAATACACTCGCGTATCTGCTTGGTCATACGCTCCTGAATCTGCAAACGGTGTGAGAAACAATCCACTACCCTGGCAATCTTGCTAAGCCCCGTAACCTGTCCGTTAGGGATATAGGCTACGTGCACCTTACCATAAAAGGGAAGCATGTGATGCTCGCAAAGAGAATAGAAGTTGATGTCGCGAACAATAACCATCTGACGATAGTCCTCGCTGAACTTTGCCGAGTTAAGAATGGCTATAGGATCTTCTGCATACCCTCTGGTCAGCGTCTGCATGGCCTTAGCCACACGGTGGGGAGTCTTAAGTAAACCCTCGCGGTCTGCATCCTCACCCATAAGTTCGAGGATGCGACGGACGTGTTCCTCTAATTCCTTACCTACCTCTGTCATAATTATTCGCGTACGTTGATTTTGCTCTTAATGATTACAGCCTCATCGAACCGCCCCGTCTCGCGCATCTTGTGCAAATACTCGGACGCCTCCTCGTAAGTACGGAAATCACCGGCGCGGCAAATCCAATGGGGAGACTGGAATCCTGCATAGACAGACAATTCAGAGAAGAGACTTCTAACACGTTCCTTCATCATCAGAGCCTCGCTCTTACCTCTTTTTGTGTTACCGCCCATATAAACCTGAATACGGTAGCCGTTCATACGGATACGCTGGCCCGTAAGCTGCTGCACCTTGTTGGTATCAGAAAGTATGGAATCAACAATCTGAGGCGTCTTAACTGCAGTAGAGACATTCTTCTCCGTCTTGACAGCAGCAGACTTGGGGGTGTCAGGCAACAGAGGAGATGCTGTACCATTCACCAAATCAGAAATGATATAACTCTGATGCAACACAATCTTTCCTTGCCCGGGAGCCTGTTTCTGAATCTCCTCGGTGAACTTCGCCTGTGCTTTTACCAAGCCACATGCAAAGAAAAGAGCTAAAAGAAGGAGAACTTTCTTCATGTAGGAACGTTGTAATGAAAAAAATCAGGCTCGCAAGCCTAAAAAAGCCTGCGAAACCTGAATATAATTATTTGATTACTTCCAAGCGTCGATGATACCCTTGAAATCAGGAGCCTTCAGAGAAGCACCACCAATCAAGCCACCATCAATGTCGGGCTTAGCAAACAGCTCGGGAGCATTGCTTGCCTTGCAAGAACCACCATAGAGAATGCTGGTCTCGTCAGCAACCTGAGCACCATAAACCTCAGCAACACAGCTACGGATGTAAGCGTGAATCTCCTCAGCCTGCTCAGCAGTAGCGGTCTTACCGGTACCGATGGCCCAGATGGGCTCGTAAGCAATAACAACATTCTTCCACTGCTCAGCTGTCAGGTGGAATACGCTACCAGCCAACTCAGCCTTGCAAACAGCCTCTTGCTTGTTAGCCTCACGCTCAGCCAGGCTCTCACCAATACAGAAGATAACCTTCAGACCGTTAGCCAAAGCCAGGTCAACCTTCTCCTTCAGAATCTCAGGAGTCTCGTTGTAATACTCACGACGCTCGCTGTGACCCAGGATTACATACTCAGCACCTGTGCTCTTAACCATAGCGGCAGAAACCTCACCTGTGTAAGCACCGCTCTCCTTGTTGGCGCAGTTCTCAGCACTAACGGCGATAACGCTATCCTTCAGCAACTCACTGACAGTAGCCAAGTGAATGAAAGGAGTACCAATGATAACCTCACAATTAGGCTTCTCAGCAGCAAGAATATCTTTCAACTCAGTAGCCAGAGCTACACCTTCCTGCAGGGTCTTGTTCATCTTCCAGTTGCCTGCAACAATCTTCTTTCTCATTTTCAAATTGTTTTTAAATGGTTTAATATTATGTAATTTTCTCAATTTCCACATGAGCCATAAATTATCCGCCACAGCAAAGAACAACAGGGGCAGAACATACCAGAGGAATATCCTGAGGGCCTTCTGCTTCAGACTGCTGATAGCAGGATGAAAGCTAGGGAGCTCCTCGACAGGTGCCGTCAGCTCCTCTTCGCCGGGGATGGTGGTATCTGGCCATTTATTCTCTACCACACCGTTATGCAACAGCATCAGACCGGGATTGGAACGCACCATAGTCTTCAGCACCTCTGCATCCGTGTAACAAAAAGGATACTCAGCCCCCGTGAGTTCCACCCAACGGGCTATTTCCTCTTCTCCGCTTGATGTCAGACAATAGAACTGGTAACCGTTATCTGAACAGTAATCATGAAGGCTTATCAAGCGCTCCATCATACTATCATCTGCCTTTTCAAGATAAGGAGCCACCAACAAAAACACATAACCAGGATCCAACAGCAGTTGAGGAGTGATATCCTCGCCCGTCTCCACTGAAATCATCTGCAAGGTCTCTATACCAGAGTCCTTTGCAGGCTCGCCCAACGTAACGGTCTTGCTGTCTACAAAGGTCCATGTACTGTCAGGATAATCCTCCAGCGTGAACTCTTTCTGCACGCCATCCTTCTCGAGAATGAATGTTGTTTCATACTGTACATCAGACGTCAGGGCTTTCTTCAAATCTGCCCCAATATGATAAGGACGGAAGTCTACTACTGGAAGATAATACAAATTGTAGGAAGCAAAGACAAAGGCAAACGTCCAAGTATAGATAGAAACCGTCCACTGGTGACGCCTTGTCATAGCTCTCTTCATCAGCCTATAGTAACGCAGCACCAAGACTACAGCTGCCAATAGTACCACGTTCTTAGCAAATGTCTGCCAGTTGGTAAGTTTTATAGCATCTCCAAAGCACCCGCAATCCGAGATGGGATTGTCAATGGCGAGATACAGAGTGAGCGGTGTCATAACCGCCAAGAACAAAAGCATGCCAGTTGACGTCAGACGGCGCTGAATGCCAAAAAGCATGTAGATACCCATCACAAACTCGCAGGCAGAGAAAACAACGGCAAGCAACAAGGGAACAGAAGCAAACAACGAGTCTGCGAAACCCAATGCTGCAAGATAGTCCTGAATCTTGTATTCAGTCCCCTTAGGGTCAATCAGTTTAACCGTTCCAGACAATATGAAAGTAACAGACAACAGCAATCTGCACAGATTAACCGTTGTCCCAACAATCCTATTTCTGATTTTCCTCTTCACCGAACGTCAGTTTAATCAAGCCGAAAACAGCGTAATTCATCATGTCCATATAGTTTGCGTCAATGCCCTCTGACACCAACGTGTCTCCTCCAAGAGACTCTATCTGCTTTGTACGGAAAATCTTCATGAGGATGAGATCGGTATAACTGCTGATACGCATACCGCGCCAAGCCTCATCGTAATCATGATTCTTACGGAGCATCAAGGCAAGCGTCTGCTGAGCGTGCTTGTCATAAGCCGCAAGAGCTTCCTCCTCTGTCATATCGTCAGGTGTCTCGGAATAGCCACGCTCTAACTGGATAAGACCGATAATAGCATAATTGACTATACCGATGAACTCGGAGGCAATACCCTCGCCTACCAAGTTCACGCCTGAGGTCTCTATACTACGGATTCTGTTAGCCTTTATGTATATCTGGTCTGTGAGCGATGTAGGACGCATAATACGCCATGCAGCACCATAATCATGCAACTTCTTGGCAAA
The DNA here is from genome assembly GCA_017619585.1 of Bacteroidaceae bacterium. The sequence continues at coordinate 27,314 of JAFZSA010000033.1, read as the reverse complement.
GAGTGCACGGCATTCCGCCATCACCTGCTCAAACTGTTCCTTGGTCTCCATATACATTATTATATAATTTGTGCAAAGGTACGCCAACTTTCTCTATTCTCCAAATTTCAAGGATAAAAAGAAGACGCCGCAAGGTCAATACCTTGGGCGTCTTTATCTTTGCATTAAAACATTCTTATCAGCTATGCTTCAGAATCTGACCAATACGAAGAGTAGAGGTCTCTGTAATACGATTCTGACGGCACAATTCCTTAACTGAAGTGTGATACTTCTTAGCGATAGAAGAAAGGGTATCACCAGGCTTAACCTTATGAACAGAAGTACGGGGCTTTGCCTGCTGTGCAGCAATCTTCTGCTGCTGGAAGTTCCTGCTTTCTTCCTGCTTGTCAACTTCCGCCATCTCTTCAGGTGCTGTCTCGCTGGCTGCCAAAACACTATTGCCATTCATAAGAACGCCACTACCGTTAGAACGATATACATAATAGTCAGCCTTTACATCCTGCATCTCGAAGTTGAACAATCTCTCGGGATCAATGAATCTGCCCAGGAAACGAGTCTCGAAGTGCAAGTGAGCACCAGTAGAACGACCTGTATTACCACCCAGACCAATAGGCTCACCAGCCCTTACAGCCTGATCTTCCTTAACCAACTGCTTGCTCATGTGACCATACAGAGTCTCCAAACCATTGGGGTGACGGATGATAACATAGCGACCATAACCCTTACCCTCGTAAGCTACCACACGTATCTTACCGCTGAATGCAGCACGAATGGTATCACCAACATAGCACTTAATATCAGTGCCATAATGGTTACGATGGAATGCCCTACGATAACCGAAGTGGCTTGTCACCAAACGATTATCGGTTGGCATGTGGAACCCACGCAAATCAATCTTGTACTCCTCGGGCATTTGAACACCATAATGAGTAGTATATACGTTATTCCATTCAGGATAAAGTGCAGAAGCAGGTGCTTGTGTAGACTCTTCAGTCTGAAGCATACGAACAATAGACAAACTGTCGATAGCACGCATCTTCTTATCAACGGGAGCCATACTGGCCAACTTGTCTTGCGCGACACCAGAGGTAGCGACACAAGCCATAGCCATCATAAAGAAAAGTTTTTTTACTATCATCGTTTTCATTATTTTTGCATTAGTTTGCCTCATCCACGGCATAGAGACGATCCATATTCAGATTACCCAAGTCGAATATCTCTTCAGGTTTAAAGAAACGGTTCAATTCAATAGCAGCAGCCTCGGGTGAGTCGGAAGCATGAACAATATTCTGCTGATTACTCATACAATAGTCACCACGGATGGTACCGGCATCAGCCTTACGTCCGTTGGTATAACCAGTAATATAACGAACAACTGCGATTGCGTCAACTCCTTCAAGACACATTGCAATGACAGGAGTCTTCATCATTGAGGCCTTCAATGAAGGGAAAAACGGTTTCTTAACCAAATGAGCGTAATGTTCTTCGAGGATAGCATCATCCAACTGCATCATTTTCATTCCTGCAATACGGAGACCTTTTTTCTCGAAACGATTGATAATCTCACCAATCAGCGCTCTTTGTATTGTACTTGGTTTTAATAAGACCAGAGTCCTTTCCAGCATGAGGTTTCTTTTAAAATTTCATTTTTCAAGTGGACGTTTTCCACTTTTCGGGTGCAAAGGTATAAAGAAAAAACGAAACAGCAAAGGTTTTTAACTCTTTTTACGATTCCCGACCGTCAGCTTATAGATAGTTCTACCCCGTGAACCTACCACAATCTGGTTGCCTACGACACATGGAGAAGACTCGAAATTAGAGCCTATATGATGACAGCAAAGTTCCTCTCCACTCTTACCATCAAAGATATAGACATTGCCGTAGGTATCGGCCGTAAGGACAAAGCATTCGTCTTTTTCGTTCAGGAAGAACACGGGTGACGACCATGCATAATGCCTAAGCTTAACACGATACAACACCTCGCCCGTTTTCTTACTGATTGCCACAAAATAACCAGGCTGAGCGCCGTTGGGAGAATTCTCAACAAAATTCACAAAAAGTCTGTCACAACAATTACCCTTTCCCAACAGAGGCGTTGCATAATAGCCGCCATCAAAGTGTTTCTCCCCTACCAGCGCTTTGTAAGCTGTTGTCTTCAAACACCAAACTTCATGCCCGTCGAGAACACTTATCTTGGCAAGGTTGGCCGTACCAATCGGGCCTTGCCGGTCAACCTCACAACCCACATACACATAGGGCGTTTCACCTTCCATCTCGATAACGGGAGATGCATCAATATCATCACCCAGATAATAATACCACACGGGCTGCAAGGTGCTGAGGTCAACACACACCACATTGCCATGATTATCACCCACTACCCCATAATTACGCACTATGGCAATTGAGCTTTCCATACCTCCTGCGCCATACAAATTATTTTTACGGAACCGCAATGTGGAATGAAGCGTAAGGGTACCACTCTCACCCACCATGAATTTGTACAGGGTACCATTCTCTCCTGGACGGATTAGGAAATTTCCGATTCTAACCGGCGACGAGTCCCAAGCCGACCATCCACGCCATGCCTTGGGATCCCTGCCAAGGAAATGCGTAATCTTTTGTTGAAAAAGATTGACACACATAGCACCGATGGGCTCGACGGCAGGAACGCCCTGACCGATATACAGATTACCGTTCATGGTGGGGTCCAAGGATGCTGTTCCCTTGATGGGATTCTGCACATCAAAGGGAGGACGTGTAGGCTTGCCAGTCTCGAAATCCAGGAAATAAGCCTTCGAACACAGAGAGCCGAACATCACTTCCCGTCTGGACAGGCTATACTCATCTCCCCCGGTCTCATTACGGAATCGATGCAGGATACTGTCCGGCCAACAGACATAAAGGGGTTGTCCCGTCCATCCGGTACCGCCGCCCCATGTTCCTACCGAAGTCTCGCGGTTATCCGACTCCGTATCGAAAGTCCAGTTTACGATGAGTGTATCAGGCCGTCCTTTCACCCTTCCGCCAAAATCTGCATTACGCATCAGATTACCACGGAAAGTAAAGACGCCCGGAGCATCGGCATATAAGTCGGAAAGGTCATCAATGATTCCGCTATGCAGAGAATCAAAGACATTTACCTCGTATTTTAGTCCTTCCACGGAAGGAAATTGTGTAGCAGGATAAGGCTTTATTCCCTGTTCTGACTCATCCTCCACAAGCAGAGTATCAGTAGCATCCTCTACCTTTTCATTTGAACGATAACCACACGAGCTTAACAGCAAGCAAACTGCCACCGAACAAGACAATAACACATTTCTCATGATATCCTACTCCAATCTTCTTCTTTCTGGTTCAGCTCATTCAGACGATTCCACAAGATCTGATTCTCTGGCATATTCTGCTGAGGATCAGCGTCCAGTACACTGGTTGCAGTATCACGCGCCAACTGAACCAGTTGTCCGTCACGTGCCAGATTTGCCAACTTCAAGTCAAAGGCAACACCGCTCTGCTGGGTTCCCTCAAGGTCGCCGGGCCCGCGAAGCTTCAAATCCTCTTCGGCAATCTCGAAGCCATCGTTGGTTTCCGTCATAATCTGAATACGGCGTCTCGTATCCCTTGCCAGCTCAAAACCTGTGACCAGAATACAATAAGACTGCTCTGCCCCCCGGCCTACCCTGCCCCTGAGCTGATGAAGCTGGGAAAGGCCGAAACGCTCGGCATTCTGAATAACCATAACAGAGGCGTTGGGTACATTCACACCCACCTCTATTACCGTTGTTGCCACCAGAATCTGCGTCTCGCCGTTCACGAACTTCTGCATCTCGGCATCCTTGTCAGCAGGCTTCATCTGCCCGTGTACCATACTGAGGCGGTAGTTGGGGAACACCTTCTGCAGATTTACAAATTCATCCTCCACATTCTTGAGCGCCAGTTTATCACTCTCCTTCACCAAAGGAAAGACAAAATATACCTGATGGCCCGCCTCTATCTCTTGTTGTATACCTCGATAAAGGACTTCAGGCTTATTGTCATAGGCATGAATAGTTTTGATGGGCTTACGACCAGGGGGCAGTTCATCTATCACAGAAACATCAAGGTCGCCATATAGTGTCATTGCCAACGTGCGAGGTATGGGAGTTGCCGTCATCACCAACACATGGGGCGGTACCTCGCTCTTCTTCCACAAACGGGCACGCTGTGCTACACCGAAACGATGCTGCTCGTCAATCACGGCAAGTCCCAGACGTTGAAACTCGACATTATCCTCTATGATAGCATGAGTTCCCACCAGTACATTCACCGAGCCGTCTTTCAGTCCGTCCAGAATAGCCTGACGTCGTTTTCCCTTTACTGTTCCTGTAAGCAATTCTACACGGACATCCATATCACCAAGGAAGGAGCGGAACGTCTCGAGATGCTGCTCGGCAAGAATCTCAGTCGGTGCCATGATGCAGGACTGAAAGCCATTATCAAGTGCCAGAAGCATTGTCATCAGCGCCACCAAAGTCTTACCACTTCCCACATCGCCCTGCAGCAAACGGTTCATCTGTCTGCCGCTGTTCATGTCGGCACGCATCTCCTTGATGACACGTTTCTGGGCTCCTGTCAGTTGGAAGGGTAAATGATGGTAATAGAAGGTGTTGAACGTATCACCAACCTTCACAAAACGGAATCCGTGCCTTTTGGCCTGACGTTCCCTGGAATAGCGAAGGATGGAAAGTTGAATATAGAAAAGTTCCTCGAACTTCAGTCGCATATTGGCATTAGAAAGCTCCATTGCCGTAGAGGGATAATGGGCAAAACGCAACGCGCTATCCAGCGACATCAAATGCAATCGTTCTATCAAGTAGGCAGGAAGCGTCTCAGGGAAAGGTTCCTGCAACTTAGTGAACAGCGTACTGGTGAAATGTTCCAGCGAGCGCGAATTCAAGCCCGCCTTCTTCATCTTCTCCGTAGTGTTGTAATAAGGCTGCATACTCATTTTACTGAGCACGAGCGTATTAGCAGGATCTATATCAGGATGCGTAATATTGATACGACCATTAAAGAGATTAGGCCTACCAAAGACAATATAGTCGGTACGAACCTTGTAGGCTTTCTTTATATAGCTAATACCGTTGAACCACACCAGATCCATCAGCATATAGCCATCCGTAAAGTGGGCTATCAGGTGTTTCTTCCTGCCCGCCCCCGCTTCTTCAAAACTCAGAATCTGACCTTTCACCTGCACGAAAGGCATATCTGCAGACAGCTCGTTTATCATATAGAGCCGGCTACGGTCGATATGCTTATAGGGGAAATAATAGAGCAGGTCATGCCATGAGTTGATATTCAACTCCTGACTCAGCATCTTGGCCCTGTTAGGCCCTATGCCGGGCAGATAGGTCAGTTCCAGTTTCCTCAGGTCTTGCATTTCTCAGAGCAGTCCGTTAACAAAACGTATATCAGCGGGAGTCGTAATTTTTATATTCTCACGGTTTCCCTCCACAAGATGCACAGGCTTTCCCAGTGCCTCTACAACAGAGGCATCATCCGTAAAGAAAGAGGAGTACGGCTGTCGGTAGGCTTCTTTCAGCAAGGAAATACGGAACGTCTGCGGTGTCTGCACCAACTTATACTCATCGCGCGGAACCGTAACACTTGCCCCGTCCTTGCAGAGCTTACGCACCGTTTCTACAATAGGGATTACGGGCACCACAGCACCTTTCTCCACCGCCTCTTCATAACAGCGCCTGACGGTCTCCACTGCCACAAAGGGTCTTACCCCGTCGTGAACACCGACCACGCCGTCGGCATCATCCGGTATCAGCTTCAGTCCGTTGCTGACCGAATGGAAACGCGTCTCGCCTCCGTCAGCCACCTGAACAGGAACATCGAAACGGTATTCCTGACAAAGCTGGCGCCAATAGTCCTGTTGGGATACAGGCAGCACCAGAACGATATGGATGTCAGGATAAGCCTGACGGAACACCTCGACGGTACGCATCAGCACAGGCTTCCCGCCGACAGGCAGGAACTGCTTGGGAATGTCACCGCCCATGCGGAGTCCCTTCCCTCCTGCTACAAGGATGGCGTAGCGCTCCATATCAGCCCAACAATTCCTTATAAATCATACCCTGGCGCAAAGGATTGCTTGCTCCTTCGCCCTTGAAGAAATCAACGATGGTATAACCGAATTCGAAGGCTGCAGCCGGACCCTTACCTGTAATGATATTACCGTCCTGCTCTACGATAGCAGCCGTATAGGTAGCGCCCTTCAGCTCGCCTTCTACCCCAGGATAGCAAGTTGCCTTCTTACCCTGCAGGATGCCTAAGTGTCCAAACACCAGAGGAGCAGCACAGATGGCAGCAACGGGCTTACCTGCAGCATAGTGGGCAGCGATAGCCTTGGTCAGAGGAGCACAGGCGTCCAGATTGGTACTGCCAGGCAAACCGCCAGGCAAAACTATCATATCAGCCATACCGAAATCTATTTCAGAGAGCAACCTATCAGCCTTGATACCAACGGCATGGGCACTCTCTACAATCTCTGCTCCTGTAACAGAAACAGTTTCTACCGGCAGACCAGCCCTGCGCATGATATCAACAGGGGCCAATGCCTCGATATCCTCGAATCCTGTAGCCAAAAATACGTAAATCATTCCTTACATTATTTAATTAGGTAATCTTTTTGTGCAAAGTTAGGAAAATTTCTTATCTTTGCCAGACAAAAAGAAAGAAAAATGGAGAAAACCCTGAGATTTGCCCTCTTTGGCAATATCTACCAGCACAAGAAAGCCAATTCCGTTCAGAAATTACTGACGGAGCTTGAGATACACAAGGCAACCATACTCATAGATGCCCCATTCTACGAGTTCCTGACCCAAGACCTGCTTATCCACGTCCCCTGCTCACAGCTCATAAACGGGAATGATTTTCAGGCCGACGTAGCCATCAGCATGGGCGGTGATGGTACATTCCTGGAAGTTGCCAGACGCGTAGGGGACAAACAGATTCCCATCTTGGGAATCAACACAGGTCGACTGGGTTTCCTCGCTGATTTCTCACCCGAGGATATTCCCTATGCCATCGACCAGATTTATGCCAACGGACTGCGCACAGAGGAACGCAGTGTCCTGCAGCTCTCCTATTCCGAAGGGGAGCCTGCCGACTATCCCTTCGCCCTGAACGAAGTGGCTGTGCTGAAACGTGACAACTCCTCCATGATCAGCATACGGGTAGATATAGATGGAGAATATCTGACGACCTATCAGGCTGACGGTCTTATCATCAACACCCCGACAGGAAGTACGGGTTATGCCCTAAGTGTAGGAGGACCTGTCATACACCCCGACAGCAAGACTATCGGATTGGTTCCCGTTGCTCCGCATAGCCTGAATGTTCGCCCATTTACCCTTTCTGACGATAAGGAAATCACCCTGACGGTTGAAAGCCGCAACCACAACTTCCTGGTAGCCGTTGACGGAAGAAGCGAGAAGTGTCAGGAAGGCATCAGGCTTTCCATTCGCAGAGCTCCCTATCTGATTAAGGTTCTCAAACGCAGCAACGGCTCCTTCTTCCACACCCTTCGCGACAAGATGATGTGGGGAACCGACGTACGCATCTAACACTTCCACTATGAGCAGCAATATTCCAAGATGGTTCTGGCACACCTCGCGTGGATTGCGATTGCAATCGTGCATCAATGCCGTTCTGGGCATTATACACGTAGGCCTGGACTTTGCTTTCATTGCTGCCACCAAACTGGCCATTGACATCGCCACCGGACGCAGTCAGAGTTCCCTCAACATAGCAGCAGCCTTGCTCATAGGTATTATGCTGTCCCAGATACTGATGGGATTCACTCGTAAATGGGTGGCAGCCATTCTGGGCGTCCGTAGTCAGAATATGCTTCAGCTACGACTCTTCAGCCATCTTATGCAAAGCGAGTGGAGCGGTATAGAGAAACATCATAGTGGAGACGTGCTGAACCGACTGGAACACGACGTAAAGGATATCACCAACGTTATTACTGAAACCATCCCTTCTGTTTTGGGACTCACCGTCCGCTTCGTGGGTGCTTTCTTTTTCCTTTACAGCATGGACGAGACGCTGGCATGTATGCTGGTATTTGTTGCGCCGGTCTTCATTTTGCTGAGCAAACTCTACATCAGGAAGATGCGTACTCTGACTCGTGAAATCAGAAATACGGACAGTAAGATCCAGAGTATCCTACAGGAAAGCATCCAGCATCGTATCATCCTGAAGACCCTGGAACGTTGCCAGACGATGGTTGAACGACTGGGAATCAGTCAGGCGATGCTACGCAAGCAGATAAAGCAGAGAACACTCTTCAGCAGTTTTTCGGCAACTATGCTAAGCGCAGGATTCGGAGGCGGATACCTCATCACCTTCCTGTGGGGAGTGAACCGACTGCACGATGGCGAGATAACCTATGGTATGATGATTGCCTTCATTCAGTTGGTCGGCCAGATACAAGGACCCTTCCGCGAACTGACACGATACATTCCCATCATAGTCAACAGTATAACGGCCTGCGACAGACTGATGGAGCTGCAGGAAACACCTGCCGAACCCGAAGGCGAAGCCATACGTCTCAGCGAAGGTGGCATCCGCATAAATGACGTATCTTATGCGTATGACAAACACAGAACTGTCCTGAGCCAGCTCAGCTACCACTTCTCCATTGGCAGCATCACCGCCATTCAGGGCGAGACAGGCGCAGGAAAGACCACCCTCATCCGTCTCATCCTGGCATTGATAAAACCTCAGAGAGGAAGCTTGGAGATTTACGATGCCCAAGAAAGAAGCTATGCCATCAGTCCGCAAACACGCTGCAATCTGGTTTATGTTCCGCAGGGCAACACCATCTTCAGCGGAACCCTACGCGACAATCTGCTCCTGGGGAATCCCTCAGCCACAGACGAGCAGATGCTGGAGGCCCTGAAGACAGCCTGTGCCGAATTTGCCATCGAACGAGGGCTGGATGCCACGTTCGGCGAGTTAGGAGCCGGACTCAGCGATGGACAGGCCCAGCGCATCAGCATAGCCCGCGCCCTGCTACGCGACGGTTGCATCCTCCTGTTGGACGAAGCCACCAGCGCCTTAGACAACGAGACAGAGCAGGAACTGCTACACAGACTGCAGCAATGGTCTGACGGCAAGAAGACCATTATCTTCATCACCCACCGCCAAGCCGTACTGGATTACTGTACGCAGTCTCTTACGCTAAAAAGGGAAAGTTAATAGAGCATCTCGTCGCGTTGCCAAAGCACAACGTTGCCTTGCTGAAGCGAAGCAGGAACATTGATAAGACGCTGATTGCTGCTACCCCTGAACAGCAAGTCTTCATCACGCAAAGACTGAACAAAGGGGCCATCCACCAAAACATCCAGATATTTTAGCAGATTATAATATAAGGTATTCTTTTGCAGATACTCGAAGAGGAAACCGGTATAGCACCAAATGGTCTTATCGGTTTCTTTCTTTATCCTTGCTGCCAGTTCAGAGAAGGCCTCTGCCTGAAAGAAAGGGTCTCCACCCGTGAAGGTGACATGGGCTATGGGGTCTTCCTTTATCTCCTGCATCAGAGAATCCACCGTTCTGTCTTCTCCTGCGCCAAAGGACCATGACTGAGGATTATGACAACCCTCACAATGATGTTTACAACCACTACAGTAGATGGAGGTCCTGAAGCCAGGCCCATCTACTGTAGTGTCATTTAGAACGTTTAATACGTTTATTGTCATTATTAACGAAAAGATATCTTATTCATGTACCACACGGTCATTGAGCTCAGAAAGCTTGGCCTTGTTCCAACGGTCGGTAGTACCCACCAGATAACCTGTGATACGCTGCAGGCGGTCCACATTCTTACTGCCGCACTTAGGACATACATCCATGTGCTTCTCGGCATTCTCGAATCCGCAGTCCATACAGCGGTTGCGTGTATGGTTCACACTTCCGTAGCCGATGTTGTACTTATCCATCAGGTCAACGATGTTCATCACCACCTCGGGGTTATGTGTGGCATCGCCGTCAATCTCCACATAGAAGATATGACCGCCTCGGGTCAGATCGTGATAGGGAGCCTCTATCTGCGCCTTATGCAGGGCAGAGCAATGGTAGTACACGGGCACATGGTTAGAGTTGGTGTAGTAATCGCGGTCTGTGATACCAGGCAGCACGCCGTACTTCTTGCGGTCGAACTTGGTGAATCTGCCGCTCAAGCCCTCGGCGGGAGTAGCCAGAACGCTGTAGTTATGCTGATACTTCTCGCTGAACTCGTTGGCACGGTCACGCATATAGGTGATGATACGCAGACCCAACTGCTGTGCCTCGTCGCTCTCGCCATGATGCTTTCCTATCAGGGCAACCAGACACTCGGCCAGTCCGATGAATCCGATACCCAGTGTTCCGTGATTAATAACGGCAGCTATGGTATCGTTGGGGCCCAGCTTCTCGCTGTCTATCCACAGTCCCTTCATCAACAAGGGGAACTGCTTGGCGAAGGCCGTCTTCTGGAACTCCATACGCTCGTGCAACTGCTGTGCCGTAACCTCCAGCAGACTGTCCAGTTTGGCAAAGAAGGCATTGATACGGTCCTCCTGATTCTGGATGCCCATACATTCAATGGCCAGACGAACGATGTTGATGGTCGAGAAGCTGAGGTTACCACGACCGATACTTGTCTTAGGACCAAAGCGGTTCTCGAAGACACGGGTACGGCAACCCATGGTGGCGCACTCCCACTTGTAACGCTCAGGATCATCCTCGCGCCAGTTCTCGTTCTGGTTGTAGGTGGCATCCAAGTTGATGAAGTTGGGGAAGAACCTACGAGCCGTCACCTTGCAGGCATATTTGTAGAGGTCGTAGTTCTTGTCGGTAGGCAGATAGCTCAGTCCCTTCTTCTTCTTCCAGATCTGAATGGGGAAGATAGCCGTCTCACCGTTTCCTACACCCTCGTATGTGCTGCGCAGAATCTCACGGATGATACAACGTCCCTCTGCACTGGTGTCAGTACCGTAGTTGATACTACTGAAGACAACCTGGTTTCCGCCACGAGAATGGATGGTGTTCATATTATGTATGAAAGCCTCCATAGCCTGATGCACTCTGCCTACGGTCTTGTTGATGGCATGCTGCTTGATGCGCTCTCTGCCCTCAAGACCTGTCAGAGGAGTCTCCAGGAAGTCGTCTATGGGAGCATTGTACAACTCGCTGTAATCCTCGGCATACAACTCCTCCAGCACCTTAACCTCTTCTATATAAGAGCTGCGCACGAAGGGAGCCAGATAATAGTCGAAGGCAGGAATTGCCTGACCACCGTGCATCTCGTTCTGTACGGTCTCCATGCTGATGCAGCCCAAGATGCTGGCTGTCTCGATACGCTTGGCAGGACGACTCTCGCCGTGACCAGCCTGAAAGCCGTGCTTCAGAATCTTGTCCAGGGGATGCTGCACGCATGTGAGCGACTTGGTGGGATAGTAGTCCTTGTCGTGAATATGCAGGTAGTTGTTCTGCACAGCCTCACGAACTTCCTCGCTCAGCAGGTAATCATCCACAAAGGGCTTTGTTGTCTCGCTTGAGAACTTCATCATCATACCGGCAGGTGTGTCGGCATTCATGTTGGCATTCTCGCGTGTTACGTCGTTATTCTTGATATTGATGATTTCCAGGAAGATGTCGCGTGTCTTTGCCTTACGGGCAATGTTACGTGCATTGCGGTATTTGATGTAAGCCTTTGCCACCTCCTTGCGTGCCGACTTCATCAATTCATTTTCCACCATATCCTGAATCTCCTCTACCGTCATCTGCTCCTTTCCCTTCATGGAAATACGGTCGGCAATAGAGGTTATCAGCGATTCATCCTCACCCTCGTCTGTGGTCAGCATAGCCTTACGTATGGCGGCAGAAATCTTCTGCTCATTGAAGCCAACTATACGGCCGTCTCTTTTTACTACAGTCTGTATCATCTTGGTTTTAAATTTGTTACTATATTACGTTTGGAATTTGTACTGCAAAGTTACACAAAACGCACAATCTATACAAGAAAAACAGACAAAAAGTTGCCGTTTTTGCAGAAGAAAATTTCGCTGAAACAGAAAAAGTTTTCTGAAAAAATTTACAACTTACTGATTTTCAGTATACAATTTTAAAAAAATGAAGAAAAAGTTTTCCAGAACGAAATCCAAACCGACAAAAAAAACAGAAATTCAGCACATTACAACCTCATTATCACACATTCCACCTTAACACCCTATCTATATATATAAAGCCCCCTCTAAATCCGCCCCCGAGGAGGGAAGCTTATTGAGGAAGGCTGAGGACTTTATGAACAAAACTGCGGAAACTTTGTAGAAAATGATGACCGTAATTGACAACAATTTCTTATCTTTGCATCAGATTTTAATTGCAAAGTTTGGAACGTAAGTTGCAAAGTCTGCAACATAAATTGCGAAGTCTGAAATATAAATTGCAAAGTTTAAGATGAAAAAAAATTGATTAATATGGCAAATTACATTATTAGGGAAATGCCCACTGGTATGGGGAACGGCAAAAAAGGAAGAGTATTCCCAAAGATGCAGATTTATACAGAGTTCGACTATGACAAGGTTGTTGAGCTTGTCCATACAAATTCTCCAGCCTTCAGCAAGGGCACCATCCGAGGAGTATTGGACACTCTGGCAGTTGTCATGAAGTCGTATCTCCCCATGGGACATACCATGAAAATTGATAATTTAGGAGTATTCTCTCTATCGCTGGAATTTGCCGACGATAAGCCAGACAATCAACAACAAGTTCAAGATGTGGAGCCAAAGACAAAATATCGTCACGTAAAAGCTAAAGGCATAAATTTCAAGGTAGACAGGAAGTTAGTAGACGAGATTAATAAGGAAAATACTTTCAGACACTCACCCAGCACTTCCACCACCCCCTCGCCCTATTCCCTCGAGGTGCGTCTGCAGCGTGCATTGTGCCACATCGACAAACACGGCTTCATCACCCTGCAAGAATACGCCAACCTTAACCGCCTTGGCTACAGCACAGCCTCCAGAGAACTATCCAAACTTGTCGCCGATCCGCAGTCAGGCATCAAAGCCAAAGGTGCCGCTTCACACAAAGTCTGGGTCAGATGTTGATATTACCATGAAGTGAAGAGAGAAGATTAGTTTTGCAACCATTCCGACAATCCAAAGGATTATCCGATTTGGATAATTTGCGCCCCCTTTATGCTTCATGAGAGAGGTAAGCTTTACACAAAACTACCCTGTGGTAGATACCATCAGTCATCGCACTAGACAACTATCTTCCTTAATTTTCAGCTACGTAGGTACGACCATTTTATATAAACAAGATTATCATAGTAAAAAAAGGCATATATACTTGGGCGTGGAAGACCAATAGAATCCGCAGAACCCCACGACTTTCACATCATCACTGTGACCGCAGTAACCTGTAGCGGAGAGGACATTTAGTGGACACCAAGCGCTGAGCGCATCGTATTGCCCACTTCACGGTGAACTTCGGAAGACGGGCCTCTTCTATACATATTAAGAACCTTTATCATGTTCTTAACAGACTGCTGATATTACTTTCACACTACCATGTACCATGTCGGACACGTTTCTATCATTTTTTTGTTATTATATAATTTGCAGTTTCCGCATGATTGGTTATCGGGCTACCCCGACAACCCGACAATAATTTAGAAGTCTTGTAATTGTGCTCTTGCGAGCACACTCCTTTACTCTTGAACAAGACGGACTGATTCCATGTAGCCGCGTGAGGTGATATTCATGCGCACGTTGCTCGATTTTAGAATGAGTTCCCACGCTTTCTCACTATTTTCGGGCGTGGAAGACCAATAGAATCCTGTGGACCCAACACATTCCAAAACGCCATCGGTATTGCTGTAACCCGCAGCGGGCAGGAGAATAGAATTTCCGTTAGGGCCTGTGACTTTGTAGCTACTGCCCTCCCAAGTCCACTGGCACTCTGATTTCAACTCTTCCCACTGTTTACGAGACGGCAAACGTTTACCAAACTGTGATACGGCCTCGTTGTAAGTGTAAAAACCTGTGGCATTGAAATTTCTCCAGATGGTACCACTGGGTAAACCAAGATCTGTGTAGCCAGGAGTAGTTTCTACACCTGATGAGTCGGAAGATGCTCCACGAAGTTTTGAAACGAGTCTTTTTGCCGTCTTTTCCATTGTGTCAAGATAGCTTGATTTTAGAAAATTCGCACTCTCACTGACAGTCGTATTACCCTTTGCCACATTGATGACACGGATATCCATACTGTACTCTTCCATAAACTTATTCAAGACACCAACAACGATGATATTCGCTTCTAATTCACGTCCGATTTTAATTATCTGTTGCTGGGTCATTTCTGTCCGGGAATAGCCAAAATCACTAATAGTACGGGTGACCAATACCTGTTCTAATTTTTGGTATCCTGTTGGTTGGAAATTAGAACGGAAACAATAAGATATAGCATCTGTTTCCTCTTCAGTCACATTGTTTCCTACTTGAAAATCCAAAACGACGCAACGTTTCTGTGCCTGCATCGTGAGTACTATGAGACACATTACACTAAGAAAGTAAATTTTTTTCATTCTTTTAAATTTATATATTTACAAATTACGAATTAATATCAAGACACCCTTTTACTCTTGCAAGATTAAACAGATGTGTATAATGTACATAAAATCCATTTCCATTTTCTTCTATAAGAGACTTTAAAATGCAATAAGATTCCTTAATCGTTCCAGCATAGTAGTCGAGAATAAGGGAAACGGCCACATTTTTTTCACACATAAAACCCAAATATTCCATTCTTCCACAGAAGATGATTATCTTCTCATAAGATTTACATAACCTCTTCTTAATATCTCTATTAACCAAAGGGCAAATTTCATCTATATTGCGGATAACTTTTCGGAAATCTTTTAAATTTGGGGCGTTCGTACTAATAACATCATGTTGTCCAATAGAATCGTTATAATTCTTTATTACTCTTTTTAATTCTTCTATGTCACGATAATAGTCCTTAGAGAACACATACTGACGACACAGAAGGAATTTATCAGAATCCATTATAAGACGAATTGTATCGGAAAAAACATTATAATCTATTTGTCTATTCAAACTTTTACTTTGTTGATATAAAGAAATATAGGCCACAGCAAAAGCGATGCCCGTAAATAATGCTGTAGCAGCAGTAAATGAGACATTCATATAGTTAACAATCTCATCATCTGTATGAGAGTGTTTAATATAAAAGGGGATCAGCAAGAATATACTCCACATGAAAATTATTCCGCATAGGCCCATACCTATCATCACTAGTCTGTCTTTTTTCATGGTTACCCGTCATTATCACAATAATTATTACAGTCGCAATCACCTGAGTCGCAATCACAATTGCAATCACAGGAGTCACAATGGTTACAATCACAACTACCAAAGCAGTTCCCCCTGCTGTTTTCTTCAAGGTTTAGCTTGCTAAAGTCATAAACGACCATTTGGTGGAAATTTGTTTTTTTATTCATAATTCTATTTATGAGTTTAAGGGTTAATAATTATTTTGAGAACTTTCTTGTTTATTAGAAATATTACAACATCTCGAAGAAGTTTGTTTTCCTTTCGAATCTGATGCATCTGGCATAATTCTTCAAAGGAGAAAGTATCTTGTTTCTTCAAACTCATGATAAAGTAATAAAAATGCTGATTTATCATAAAGAATACATCATCAGTTGCATTATAAATCACATACGTATCCTTGTTCTCATTTCTGGTTCTTATGCTGGAGGTGAACTGGAGCAGTGTATCTGCCTTTAGTTCAATGGTGTGATGATGCTCTTGAGGAGGAGAAACGGTCAATTGTCCCGTACACCACATATCGTTTTTATTCCAGTCGCCATTGAAAGCTTTGGCACTGGTTCGACAACCACCATTACAACGATTGAGCCAAGCGCAATCACGACAACCTTCAGGCACGTATTTGGCAGAACGCCAGTCACTCATCTTTTGCCAGATGTCATGCAGGTCTTCTGTCAAGATGTTGCCGTATGAAGATGGGTTATGAGCACATGGGCGTACATCGCCGTTGCACGATACAGCAATAACCGTTCGTCCTGCTTGACATTTGCGGTTCAAGAAAGCATGCGACTCCAATAAAACAGATTCAGGGAACACGCATTTAGGCAGAGCTTCCAGAACATCAACCTTCATACCAAGATTTTTTTCAATCCAAAGTAGGTCTGAAATGACTTGCCGAACCTCATCTGCAGCTAAGAGTAAGTCAAGCCTTGGATATTCTACATTTAAGCCCATAGGTGTGGCGGCGAAGGATTTACAACCTAATTCTTTCATCTTCTCGGCAGTTACCCTGACTTCGTGTAAGTTTTCTTTGGTCACCACCATATTGATGGTAGCTTTTACTCCTGCAACTATAACTTTTTTGAGATTATTCTCAAATTTCACATAATTGTCAATGCCAACAAGTTTGGTAAATGAAGAAGGTATTCCTGAAGGACAGGAAGTTAATACGCCCACTTTCTTTTCCTTTAGAAAGGTAATAAAATCATCGTCAAATAGTGTAAGGTTGGTGTTGAGGCTCACCCTAATACCGTTCTCCTTAAGTAGAGAAATGACCTTTTTTGTAAGTCCCTTTTTGATGAGCGGTTCGCCTCCTGTGACAATAACACCAAAAATATTGTTATCAATCAACTTTTGAGCAACCTTTAAAACAGTATCTTCATCTACTTGACGAATATAACGGTTCTTAATATCCGAATCTAAATTGTAACAATGGATGCAACGATGATTGCAGCAATCCGTCACCTCAAGCTGTGCCGTCAACGGTAACGATAGATATTGTTTCACAATCTGCATAGCTTGCTCATCATTTAGTTAGTTTAAGTCAAACAGAAGCAAAATGGAAAGTATACAAAAAAATGGCGTGGGCATTCTTATGCACTTACCTAAGAGGCAGACCTAGGAATTGGAACCCCTTCTGACGTATAAGAATGCAACCACGCCAATACGTGGTGCATAGCTTCTTTGTCAGAAAAAGGAGTAGCCTGTCTTCGGCCTTTTCCTCTGCTCTTAAATCGAACTATTCCAAAAATGATTTCCTAGGTCTTTTCGGTAAGTGCGAAATAAAAAGCTTATGCAACTGCGGTTCGGGATTTCTCCCCCGATATCACTGCAAAAATAGAGAAAAATCATTTACAAGCAAACTTTTCAAGAGAAAAAGTACATAATATCTTCTTTTTCTCACTTACTCTTATTCGAAATACTCTGTTTTATTTGCGGAGAGGATATGAATGGCTATAGGAAAAGAAAAAAAACAGCTGTCCATAATGGATGGAAAAGACTTGATACATGACAGCTCCGACGTTGTGAAACGTTGGGGCTTTATGTAATAAAAAGGCTCCATTTTTGATAGTATCAGCAAAAAATTGTAACTTTGCCACGATTAACGACTGTACATTATATATAATAGAGAAGATATGGACAAAAAACTTACAGCAGCCCTTATTGTGGCAGCAATCATTGTATCAGGCATCATAGGTTATCTTATTTACACCATGCAGAAGCAGAAGGCAGAGAGTGCACAGATGCTGGAACTTGCCGAGATGGACAAACGCGAGATGGAGAACGAGTACGAGCAGTTTGCCATGCAGTATAACGAGATGAAGATGCAGATCAACAACGACTCACTTGTTGCCCAGTTAGAGAAAGAGCAGCAGCGAACAGAGGAGTTGTTGGAGGAGCTGAAGCGCGTAAAAAGCAGCGATGCAGCCGAGATTATGCGACTGAAGAAGGAACTTGCAACACTCCGTAAGGTACTGCAGAGCTTCGTACACCAGATAGACTCCCTGAACCGCCTGAACGAGGAACTGACTCAGGAGAATACTAACCTGAAGACGCAGAACCAGCAGGCACAAGAGCATATCAGCAACCTGAGCAGCCAGAACGAATCCCTATCTTCTAAGGTGGAGATTGCCAGTCAGCTGGACGCCACAGGTATCTGGGCAGAGGGTAGAAACAAGAAGGGAAAGGCTGCCAAGAAGATTAAGGACGTCAAGAAGTTCGTCATAGGATTCCGCATTGCACGTAACGTCACCACCTCAACGGGTATCCGCAGCATCTACCTGCGTATCAGCACACCTACCGGCGATGTCCTGACCAAGGGCGGTACCTTCCAGTACGAGAACCGCAATCTGGAATACAGCATCCGCAAGGACATAGAATATACCGGCGAGGAGCAGACCGTTCAGGTTTACTGGGACGTAGCAGAGGCGCTGAGTGCAGGAACCTACAGAGTGGACATCTTTGCCGACGGCCATAACATAGGTACCTCTTCATTCTCATTCGAGAAGTAATATATGGGAAAAGGTAAGTTGGCTAAGTTTGCCGAGATGGCAGCAAACCCGCTTGTTGTGGAATGCCCCACAGCAGCCGTCATGCAGGACGAGTTCCCTCTGAAGGGCCATTGGGGAGAGCAGTTCTTCCACAACAGCAACCCCATTGTCCTTGAACTGGGATGCGGCAGGGGTGAATATACCGTAGGCCTGGGAAAACTGTACCCCCAGAAGAACTTCATTGGCGTTGACATCAAAGGAGCCCGCATGTGGACGGGAGCCAAGGAGGCCCTTCTCTCTGATATGAAGAACGTAGGGTTCCTGCGTACCAACATAGAGTTCATCCACAAATTCTTTGCCCCGGGCGAGGTCAGCGAGATATGGCTCACCTTCTCCGACCCCCAAATGAAGAAGGTTACCAAGCGTCTCTCCAGCACCTACTTCCTGCAGCGCTACCGCCAGTTTATGCAAGACGGCGGCATCATACATCTGAAGACCGACTCCAACTTCCTCTTCACCTATACCGAGGAGATGCTCAAGGCCAACGGTCTGACTACAGAGGTATGCACCAGAAGCCTGTATCAGGAGAACAGCAATGACACCAAAGAAGCCCGTTCCTTCCAGACCTACTACGAAAGTATGTGGAGAGCCAGAGGCATCGACATCAAATACCTGCGCTTCCACCTTCCGCTGGAGGGCGAACTGACAGAACCCGATGTAGAGATTCCGCTGGACGAATACCGTAGTTACAGTCGCGAGAAACGCTCCAGCCTAGAGGTAAGTAAGTGAAGAGTGAAGAGTGAAGAATCTTTGAATTTTGAATTTTGAATTTATAAATTTTGAATTTACAATAGATGGAACTATATCCAAAACTCATACTGGACGCCCTTGCCACCGTCCGTTACCCTGGTACGGGAAAGAATGTGGTAGAAATGAATATGGTGGAAGACGATATGCGCATTGCCGGCCTTCACGTCAGCTTCAGCCTTATCTTCGACAAGCCCACCGACCCCTTCATGAAATCCGTAGTCAAAGCTTGCGAGGCAGCTATACACGCTTATGCATGCAAGGATGCCGAGGTGGAGATAAAGACCAAGAGTCTGCAGGCACCCCGACCTGACCTGCCCGACCTCCTGCCTGGCGTCAAGAACATCATAGCCGTCAGCAGCGGCAAAGGCGGCGTAGGAAAGAGCACCATAGCAACTAACCTGGCCGTTGCACTCGCACGCATGGGTCTGAGAGTCGGTCTGTTGGACTGCGACATCTCAGGTCCCAGCGCCCCCAAGATGTTCCAGATAGAGGACGAGCGCCCCTATAGCGAGCATATTGACGGACGCGACCTTATCAAGCCCATAGAGAAGTACGGCGTCAAGGTACTTAGCATAGGTTTCTTTGTAGACCCCGACCAGCCTACCCTCTGGCGTGGCGGTATGGCCTGCAATGCGCTGAAGCAGCTCATAGGTGATGCCAACTGGGGTGACCTTGACTACTTCATCTTGGACACTCCTCCAGGCACCAGCGACATACACCTGACCCTTGTTCAGACCCTCCCCATCACAGGAGCCGTTATCGTGAGCACCCCTCAGCAGGTAGCTTTGGCTGATGTACGCAAGGGCATCAACATGTACCAGAACGAGAAGGTGAACGTACCCGTTCTAGGCTTGGTAGAGAACATGGCTTGGTTCACACCTGCCCAGCACCCCGAGGAGAAGTACTTCCTCTTTGGCAAGGAAGGCGTCAAGGAACTGGCAGAGAAACTGCAGTTGCCCCTGTTGGGGCAGATTCCCATTGTACAGGATATCTGCGAGTCGGGTGACAACGGCACACCTGCAGCCCTCGACCCCTCCACCATCACCGGTCAGGCCTTCTTGCAACTGGCAGCCAAGGTGGTCACACAGACAGACAAACGTAATCTGGAACAAGCCCCCACGACTATTGTAAACACCAAATAACAGACCTTATGAAAAGAACCAATCTATTACCATTAGCACTTTACTTCTGTAATGCACTGTTCCTGAATGCCTGCTCTCCTGCAGACAACCCTCCCGCATCGGAGATAAAATGTCCGCTGGAAGGCTACAAGTTGGTATGGTCAGACGAGTTCAGCAACTCCACCATCGACAATGCCAAATGGACCTACCAAGTAGCGAACGCCGGATGGGTTAACCATGAGTTGCAGACCTATGTGAAGGAGCAGTCGCCCCAAGGCAACAAGGTAGCAGAATGCGCTGACGGAACCCTTAGGATTCATTGTTTCAAGGAGGGAGAGAAAATTTACAGCGGCCGCCTGTATGGCAACAGGAACGTGGGGTTCAAGTACGGATACATCGAGGCAAGCATCAAACTGCCCAAGGGCAAGGGCACATGGCCAGCCTGGTGGATGATGCCCGTAAGCAGCAGTAATTGGCCTGCCTGTGGTGAGATAGACATCATGGAGGAGGTTGGCGTAGATGCCAACATGGTATCCAGCAGTATCCACTGCCAGGCATACAACCACCCCAACAAGACACAGAAGACCCACGAGATGTACTGCGCAGGAGCCGAGGACGGCTTCCACATCTATGCCTTAGAATGGACAGAGGACTACATACGCACTTACGTTGACGGCAAAATACAGCTTTACTTCCCCAACGACAAGACGGGCAACAATGACACATGGCCCTTCAACAAAGCCTTCTACCCCATCCTGAATATAGCATGGGGCGGAGATTGGGGCGGTTACAAAGGGGTGGACGAAACGGCCCTGCCCGTAACAATGGAAATAGACTACGTAAGGGTATGGCAAAAAAAATAGAGGAGCACCGCCCCTCTACTTTATAACATATGAACTATCAGGAATCTCTATCAGCAGGGGTTCCTGATTTCTTTTTAGCACATTGCCCTGAATAGTAATATCCCTGAACTCACCAACACCGGAAAAGCCCTTCACATTGCTGGCCGGACAGATATAGATACCATAGTGATTATCCAGGAACTGATTATTACCAATCAGCACATCACTCATGAAGTAGTTACCATAGAACCCGGCACCCGCATTGTTGTACGAGATATTGTTTGCAACGGTGACGTTACGCGCCCCCTGGATGCTAATACCGTGGTTGCGACCGTTTTTCACAATATTGTTGCTGATTATCTGACCCTTGCCCTCCGTCATGGGAGTGCGGCCGTTCACACCATTGCCGAATCTGGACTGATCCTCCAGGAAGATGCCGTTATTGCCACAGCCGTCACAGACGCAATTGGTGATAATGAAATTCTCATCCTCGTAACCTCGCAAGCCTATGCCGATACCGCTACCGCCGCCCTGTCCGGGTCGCCACTTGCGACCGCCGTCCTTCACACGTACATTATTTATAAATACTCTGTTCAGGAAATCCACGCCCAATGAAGTGGCAGGCGTACCACGTAACAGCAGGTCATCAAACACGGCATCCGTAATAGGCCTGATATTAAAAGCCTTGCAATTGGTTGAATAAGAGCTTGGCTTCATGCCGTAGCCATCTACGGTGAAATGCTGGAAGCGGACAGATTCAATTGCCTTGAAGTCGCCCTGAGCTACACTCTCACCAATGAAAAGGCTCCAGTTTGTATCACCCACCATCCTAAGTACCGTGCCTTGTACAGAGACGCCCTGCAGAGAGACCTTCGATCTCCATTTTACCGGACCACGGAAAACGAATTCACCAGTGCCCAGCTGAATAACCCCGCCACCCTGGGAAGCCACCTTGTCAACAAGTTGCTGCAGCGCCCTTGTATTATCCCACATCTGAGGTTGCACAAAGTAGTCTTCGGCATTGTAGACCACACTCTGCGCTGCCACCGCCTGGCATACAAAAAAGCACACCCACAGGACCAACGTCCTGCAGGTGTGTAAGATAATTATCTTCTTCATGTTTCTTTTATTCAATTACCACGCGAGTCCATCCGTGCTCATCGGGCTCAATGCCGTACTGGATGTTACGCAACTTGTTGTAGAGCTTGGTACTGATAGGACCGGGCTGACCGTCCTTGCTGATGATATAGCTCTTCTTGTTCTCCAAGTCGTCGATACGCTCAATGGGGCTGATTACGGCAGCTGTTCCGCAGGCGCCAGCCTCCTCGAAGGTTGACAGTTCCTCCTCAGGAATCTGACGGCGCTCTACCTTCAGACCCATATCCATTGCCAGCTGCATCAGGCTCTTGTTGGTGATGCTGGGCAGGATACTGGTGCTCTTGGGCGTAACGTAGGTATTGTCCTTGATACCGAAGAAGTTAGCAGCACCGCACTCGTCTATGTACTTCTTCTCCTTAGCGTCCAGATAGAACTCGCAGCTGTAGCCCAAATCATGAGCCATCTTGTTGGCCTTCAGGCTGGCAGCATAGTTACCGCCCACCTTGTAGATACCTGTTCCCAAGGGAGCGCTACGGTCATACTCACGGATGATGACGTAGGGGTTGGTAGCAAAGCCACCCTTGAAGTAAGGACCAACGGGAGTTACGAATATCAGGAACAGATACTCGTTGGCAGGATGAACACCTACCTGTGCGCTGGTACCAATCAACAGGGGACGTATATATAAGGTAGCACCGCTCTCGTATGGAGGGATGAAACGCTCGTTCAGGCGAACCACCTTCTCTACCATCTCTATGAACTTCTCTGTGGGGAGCTCGGGCATTAGGATGCCGCGGCAAGTGCTCTGCAGGCGGGCAGCATTCTCATCGGCACGGAACACGCGCACCTTGCCGTCGGGGCAACGATAAGCCTTCAGGCCCTCGAAAGCCTCCTGGCCGTAATGCAAACAGGTTGCTGCCATGTGCAGGGGTATGGTCTCTTCACTGCAAGTCTCAATCTCACCCCATGCACCATTGCGATAGTAGCAACGTACATTATAATCAGTCTTCATGTAGCCGAATGAAAGGCTACTCCAGTCAATTTCACTCATTTTTTAATGCATTATTCAGTTTGTGGCGACAAATTTACACATTTTCATCCATTTGCAGTAATGATTTGCAGTTTTTTTCCGACTCATAGAGTCGTTCCTTACAGAATTGCATCAAACTCTGTGCTTCCTGCAGTCTTTTTGCCATCTCATCGATGCCAACCTCTCCGCGCTCCATCTGTTGTGTCAGCGCCTCCAGCTTCTGCATAGCTTGCTCGTAAGTCAGTTCTTCTTGCATAATACTACCTTTGAATATATTTCGCCTTCCTGCAGGCTTGTTGTTATCACTTCACCTTCCGTCACATCCTTGGGCGAGCGCACTACCCTACCGCCACAGGTGGTGATGCTGTAGCCGCGTTGCAGCAGAATGCGGGGGTCCAGTGTCTCCAGCCTTTGCTGCAACAGGGTCTGACGGTGATGTTCCTGTTCCCAACGGCGTTCCAGGGCTGTCAGCAGACGGTGCGCAAGCAGTTCCATCTGACGTTCCTGCCTGTCCTTGAATCCTGCAAACAGGAGGGGCAACACCTTCTGTATGTGCTCTAACCGCTGACGGGCATTCAGGATGCTGTTCTCGGCACTGCGCAGGATACGGCGGTACAGATCGTCCAGCAAAGCTGCCTCCTGTGCCTGATGGTCTATGACGAAGGCGGCAGCAGCCGTTGGAGTCTTCACACGGGTATGGGCAACAAAGTCCAGCACCGTCTCGTCACGCTCGTGTCCTATACCTACGATAACCGGTATGGGCATCTGTGCCACAGCAGCGGCAAGGGGATAGGAATCAAAGTCGGAAAGGTCGCCCGTAGCGCCACCTCCGCGTATAATAACCACACAATCCCAAAGGTCAGCTTCATCAGCAACAGCCGCCAATGCGTTCATCACACTTTCCTCTACATTTGTTCCCTGCATCACGGCGGAGAAGAGCTGCGTCTGGAAGTGCAGACCGTAGTCATTGTTTTGCAGTTGGTTCAGGAAGTCGCCGTACCCGGCTGCCGTAGCACTGCTTATAACGGCAATCCTCTGCAGCAGTCGTGGCAGGGGCAGCTCCTTGTTGTCGTTAATGATGCCGTCTTTTTGCAGCAGGTTCAGTATTTCCCTTCTGCGCTTGGCCATATCGCCCAGTGTGAAGGTGCTGTCCACGTCTATGACGTTCAGGGCATAGCCGTACTGCTCGTGAAAGGTCACCCTTACCAGCAGCTTAACCTGCAGACCGCGTCTCAGGGTCTCGCCCGTCTCCTTCTGGAAGCGCAGGCTTATGATATTATAGTTTCTGGCCCAGCAGGTGATACGGGCACGTGCCACTATGTTACGCCCCTGTTCATCTTTCTGGACCAGCTCACCATAGAAGTGTCCGCCGAAGCCTACAGAGGCATCGGCGAACTCTCCTTCAACCCAGTACTCCTCATCCAGTGAGGTTTCCAGTACTGAGCGTACAATATGATTCAGCTCGTAAAGAGTCAACTCGCTCTTTTACTGCATCAGCACCTTGCGGGTTGTACCATCGCTCATGCGTACAACGTTGATACCACGCTGCATTCTTGCGCTCTGCTGACCGCCCAGGTTATAAACGCTGACAATCTTAGCGTCACCCTTCAGGTTATCGATGGCAGTCTCAGCATCCTTGTTAGGAGCTACATTGTTACCATCAGTCATACCGCTGATGCTTGCGAAGAGGCCCCATACTGCATGCAGCTCATAAGCCTCAAGACCAGCCTCGGGCACGCGCAGGGCTACATTCTCTATTGCAGTGTCCTCGAATGCGTCAATTGTTACCTTGGGGCATGCTTCTGCCAGACATACAAAGTCTGCCAGAGATTCACATTTTGTAAAGGCATAATCCTCAACCTCTGTAACGGTTGCAGGCAGGACTACAGACTTCAGCGCGCCACATCCGTAGAAAGTACCCACGCTGATGACGGTTACCGTGCTGGGGATCTCTATACTCTCCAGGCTCAAGCAGTTTCTGAAGGCATATTCCTCAATACTCTGTACCCCCTCAGAAATCTCTACGTTCTTCAGGTTGAGGCAGCCACTGAAAGCATAGGCATCAACTTCAAGCACAGAAGCGGGGATGGAGATACTTGTCAGTCCAATACAGTCGTAGAAGGCATATTTACCGATTTCCGTTACAGTAGCAGGAATAACGGTATTGCTGCAACCGGCAACCAACTTGTATGTTACAGCCTGAGTCTTTTCATCTACGATAGTCTCAATAATGGCATTGCTGCCAGCGGGTGCGCTGTAAACGGCATTGCCGTCTGCTACAGAGATATTCTGCAGAGCAAGACAACCTGCAAAGGTAGAACCTGTAATATTCTGCAGGCTGGCGGGCAGGCTGAGAGAAGTCAGGCCACAGAGATAGAAAGCTGCGGTACCAATCTGTGTCACTCCCTCGGGGATGGAGATGGCACCCAGTGAGAAGCAACGCTCAAAAGCGTAGTCGCCAATCTGCTTTACACTGCCAGGAATGTTAACAGTCTCCAACTTCTGGCAATTATCGAAAGTATAGCTGGCAATCTCTGTAAGACCTTCAGGCAGAACAACGCTTACCAGCTCCTTACAACCATAGAAAGCAGAACCGCCAACGGCTACAACACTACGGGGAACGTTAACAGAGGTCAGCGCCTCGCAACCATAGAATGTATAGGGCTTGATGCTGTCCACAGCAGCGGGAATGGTGATACCAGCCAAGCTCTTACAGCCGAAGAAAGCAGCCGAGCCAATCTTCTTCAGTGTAGAAGGCAGGGTGACAGAAGTCATGCCGCTACAGTTACGGAAGGCTGCATAACCCAACTTTGTCACGCCCTCAGGGAGGGTAACAGATGTTACACCCGTGCAATAATAGAAGGCCTTGTCAGCAACAGCTGTTACAGCATAGTCAACGCCGTCATAGGCAACGCTTGCGGGGATATTGATGGCACCCTCGTAGGGATTATCGCTATCTGCAGCAACGGATACCACAGCAGAGTCCGTTACAGAGTAGTTGATACCGTTAACGGTGAAGTCAACAGCTGCCTGCATATTCAGGCTACCAAAGAGAGCCAGCAAGCCACAAACAAAGTAATTACGTTTCATTTTAGTTTAATATTTTTAGTTTATTTTTTATTCGTTTTAACACATATTACGGCACAAAAATAGGAAAAAATTCCATTCACTCAAAGAAAAACCCTCATCTTTTTGCAATTCCATAGTGAAATTATCGTTGAGCGGTTAGTGGTTAGCGGTTAGCGGTTAGCGTTGGTATGAAGAAAAAGAAAAAGAGGACCGACAATGATGCCAATCCTCTTTTTGGTTTCAAGTTTCATAGGGTCTTCGACCCGGTTTCAGGTTTCATAGGTCTTCGACCTTGGTTCCAGGTCTAAGGCCTAAAGTCTAGAGCCTAAAGTCTAAAGTCTAATTTTTAATTCTTCATTTAATTCATGCAACTGGTTACACCGAAGCTGGTTGCAATGGCTGTAAGCACAGCCAGTATCGTCTGAATGACGAATTTCCATGTTTCCTTTTTCATCTTTCTTTACTTTTAATGATTAATAATGTCACGCAGAAATATTCTTTGACCACGAATCGCACGAATCTACACGAACATTTAACAAAAACCGCAAAAACCCTATTTGAAATCTTTGGCACTTTGTGCCTTTGTTATGCCATTGTCAAGAATCTGGTTGTAAGCAGGCTTCCACCATCTTCCTGCCAATATCATAACATATCTTTCAGATATCAAAGCTTTCAAAAAGAAAAACCCCGCTTCGCTCGAAAACCTATTTTATGTGAACTGTTGACGAGTAGACAAGTTAACAAGTTGTCACCCTTGCGTCTAACCTTATCTCCCCCTAAAGGGTTAGGGGGTCTTTTTCTAGCCGTAGGGCGGGGTTTTTCTTGGCTGTGCTGCTAAGCCGAAGGCTATCTATGGGTGTTAGGTAAAGACGTGGTTAAGCGGGCTTAAACAGGGCTTTGGCTAATGCCTATAGATAATGCTCACAGAGCATGCAGCACAGACAAGGGCATTCCCGGTT
>JAFZSA010000032.1 GCA_017619585.1 Bacteroidaceae bacterium | reverse complement strand
TGAATTATGAATTATGAATTATGAATTCACTTAAAGTTTCCCAGTTGTATTGACATTTTCTTTAAGGTGAAGTCATACTCTGTTACAGGGGTATCGTTGAGCGACTTCCCGAAACTGAGAATCTTGTATCTGTTTCCCAGTTGCAAGCTGCTGTTAGAGAACAGAGCGCAGACGCATCTGTAACTGTCGGGCGTAGGTATAGCCTTGATGATATTACCCTCGGCATCTGCAAGGGCCAGATAGTTGATGCTCTTTCCCTTTACGTAGCACATCACACAGGCCTGTTCGCTTGAATCGTAGGGCTGGCAGTTGCGTGCGCCAAGACTGGTAAGTTCGCCACTCATCACCTTGAAGGTTTTGCCATCAGTATCAAGTCCCATCTGGTCTATATCACCACCAATGGTATAAAGCACCCCATCATACAGATAGAGGAAGCTGACGTCGAAGCCATCATTTTCTGTACTGCATATCATAATGTCTCCGCCCTTGATGTAACAGCCCTCGGCATTCATGCCATCGTCAACACAGTAGCTTCTAATCTTACCTCCATTGATGTAAATCTCTTTCTTTGATTCTATTCCTTCAGCAGCTGCGCCACCAGAGCATCTTACATATACATTGCCCGAGTTGAATATCATCTTGGCAGCAGACTTTATCCCCTTGGGTGAAGCAGCAGCCTCTATCTTCTGCCCGTGTTCATCCTCAGTCTTCTCCTCAGGAATTCGTTTGCCACAGGTACGAACGTAGATGTCAGCATCGGCAATAGTCAGGGTTCCCAGATAGTTGGTCTTTGTCTCGCTGACCACTTCGGAGTGTCCGGCGCTAATGCCCTTGCCGCCTGTTCCCGTTGACAGGCAGTATATCTCGCCACCATAGATGTTCATATCCCATTCACATTTCAGGGCACAACAGGAACTGTAGTCCACTTCGGCATCATCATATACGGCATCGCCCGTGGTGATGGCTTTTATCAGTCCTCCCTTTACCCATAGCAAGGAGTCGGAGCAGATGCCCTTACTGGCATTCCCCTCAGAATATGTTCTGAGCACACCACCGCCAATGATTACATTGTCCTTACCGTAAATGGCTTTACCTTTCTGTGCATAGGCGTTAACATGGACAAAGCCGCCAATCTGATGGATATAATCATCAGAGACAATACCGCCTTTCTTGTTGGCATTCACGTACAGCTGTCCTTTGCCCGAGATGCAGATCTTACCTTCGGCAAAGATGCAGCCACGCTGGTCTTTGCCTTTCACCTTGGTGTATGAGTGCCCATCGGTAAGGGTGTTTATGGTGTTGGCTGGAAGGTCAATGAACAGACGTTTCTTCAGCTGACTGTTGATGACAGGTCCCTGGGGATTGGTCAGGTTGAGTCCATTCAGTACCAGGCAGGCTTTGCGCTCGCTATACAGTTTGAAGCACGCATCGCTGCTGCTACCCGTGAGGATGTATTTTATTCCAACGGCATTTGTCTGGATGGTCAGGTGTGCACCTTCCTTTGTGATGACAAGGGAATCTGTATCGCCTGTAATGTTCACTTCATTTCCGTTGTAGGTTATGTTTACGGTCTTGCTCCAAGTGCTATGAATCAGGAAGTCGTCATATTGCACGCTTTTGGTGTCTGTCACCTCCGGCTCTGCCGTTATACGCTCTTTGTCGGATTCCAAAAAGTCTATGTCATAGTCAAAGTCAGTCCAATACTTCTCAGGCAGCACCTTTGGCAGCCAAGTATCTTTCTCGCGAAAGCCCATCGTACCAATAGAGGATGAGCAGAAGGTGTAGCTCTTGGCATTGTTGTTCCAAACCCTCATACTGTCTGTTCCGAATGCTATCCTATCAATTCCCTTGACTATGCGCACTCTGTTGCAGCTGCCTACATTCTCGTTGATGTAGACATTCTTCTGTGCCCAGTTGCTGTTTGCCACAAGGAACAGACACCACGCCAGCAGGACTTTGTATTTGCTTTGCATTTTATTTCACAACAAATTTCACGCAGCTCTTACCTGCCTTCAGTAAATATGTTCCTTTGGAAAGTCCTTTCAGGCTGACAGTGGTACAGCCTGCGTTGGTTTTCTGTGTAGGAGTCACCAAGCGTCCTTCAATATCATAGATAGCTACATTGTTTCCGGCAACATTTATTTTGTCATCTTCTATCTTTATTTTTTTGCTTTCCTTCGCCTTGTCTATGGCATCCACTTCGTCTTGGTCCAGGGCATCTGTAAAACGCCATGAGTCAACGTCAGAGAAGTTCCATTCGCCAACTGTCCCCTTTAGTGATGTCAGGGTTATGGTCTTCTCGCCAAATAACATTTTCGGTTCCTTGGCAAGACTGCACACAATCTCAGTGCCATCCGTAAGATGAATACTAATTGAAGAACTGGCAAATCCTGGCAATACACCAAGCATTGCTAAAGCTAACATTAACTTTTTCATTTAAGCAATATCTGTTTAGTTCACTTATTATAAATAATGTGTTTCTACCTAATTCGGGTGCAAAAATAACTTTTTTATTCTAAATGCAAGTTTTTTCGGGCTTACAATATTATTTCCATTGTGGTTTTCTGTACTTGCATCCCCATGTTCCTGTAAAAGCTGAGTGCAGGGTCGTTTCCTTCCCATACATTTAGGGTGATGTTATGGCATCCTATTGAGCGGGCATAATCACGGACGTGTTCGTATAGTGCCTTGCCTACGTGCTGACCGCGTGCCTGCTCGTCAACACAGATGTCATCTATATACAATGTCTTGTTGTCCTCCAGCAGCAGGTTATCCCTGACCTCTGTAATTTGGCAGAAAGCATAGCCCTTCACCTCATTGTCATCAAAGACAAAGATGGGCTTGCTGTCGTCCTTGAGCAAGGTTTCCAGTTCCTGCTCGTTGTATTTGGTTGTATAGGGCTTGAACAGGTCAGGCCGTATTACATGATGAACCATGTTAACCTGATGCAGCAGCTCTATGATACGCTTAATGTCTTTTGGGGTTGCTTTTCTAATCATGTTCTCTTTTCTAATTCAGTTTCATTCTGGATGTATATTCCTTATGATGTTCAGGATCTCTTCTGCTGTATCCACAACCGTTAACCCCTCGGTGCCTTTCATAGGTCTGTAGCCCCAGCTGACAGCAATTCCACGGATGCCACTATTCATGGCTGTCTGCATGTCTGTCTGGGAATCGCCAACCATCAGCACATTCTCTTTTGGGATGCCGGTCTTCTGTAATACTTCCTGAACAATCTCAGGGTCTGGTTTTAACGGAAAGCCAGGACGGTTGCCCAGTATAGCTACGAAGGGGATGTTGGGGAAGAACTTCATAACCAGACGTTCTGTTCCCTCCTGAAACTTGTTAGAGGCAACAGCTATCTGTACTCCCTCTTTGTGTAGTTGGGTCAGCAACTCCTGCATACCTGCATAGGGGTGGGTATGTTCGTCTATGTGTTCTGTATAATATGCCTTGAAGTCCTTCAGGGCTTCCTCCACCATGTTGTCGTTTTTATAGCCTTCGGGTAAAGCCCTTTTTACCAGGTTGCGTACACCGTTCCCCACCATCATCATATATTCATCATGTGTGTGCAAGGGGAAACTGCGCAGTTTCATTGCGTAGTTAACGGCCTCGCTGAGGTCGTCTAATGTATCAAGCAAGGTGCCGTCCAGATCAAACAGCACCAGTTTGCGTGTATCATCAGGACTATTAGTACTGAGAGTGTTCATTTGAAAAATGTTTTTGCAAATATACTCATAATTGGCGGAATGGCATAGGAATCCAGTAAATTTATATAAAAAAGAATCCCTCTTCGGCTCTCGCGAGTGGAAGAGGGAATTATGAGAAAAAACTACAACTATTAATTATAATGTGTTATCAACTAGTATTCTGTAACTTTCCACTCAGGTGGAGCAACAAATCCTTTTTGACCTTTGCCGTACGGAATCTCCTTTTGAGAGGGAATGATGGCATCACCTTTCATTACAGTATTCCGTAAGCGGAGTACACGTTCGGGGTCATTGTATATACGTCCTTCACGAGTCTCAGAAGGGTTTTTCTGTATGTCTGTTATAAAATCTTTCTTCAGTCCCAAATGCTGACCTGCCAGAATAAGTTTGTACTGCTGGCAGACTCCCGCTCCGCAGCCCAGGTACATATCGCGGTCTATCTGCTCTTTCTTGCCACAAAGCACACTGTAGATGCTGATTCCATCATAGGGATTCTTGGGTTTTCCTTTCGCACCAATGATGTCTGACAAGGTTGGGAGCATATCTACGAAGCCCGTCACCTGCTTCAGCTTCCTGCCTCCCTGCTTGAAACCTTTCTTCCAATAGATGCCAGCCACAGTGCGGACACCACCTTCCCATTCGTCGAACTTGTTGCCTCGGAGCGGAAGGTTCACACAGTAGGGTTCCATGTTGGGCACTCCGCCATTGTCGCTCATAAAGAGGATAATGGTATTGTCCCACTCTCCCGACTCACGGATGGCATTCAGGATAGTTCCTATGCCGGTATCCATGCGCGATACCATAGCCCGGTAGGTCCATCCCTTCTGGTCCTTCGGGGGTAGGGCATCAAACTCTTCCTTGGAGATGAACTTGCGTAGCTCATCTTCGGGGGCCTGATAGGGAGAATGGGGCGCATTGAAGCAGGCATAGACGAAATAGGGTTCACCCTTGGAGTACTCCTTGATGCAACGGGCTGCCTCTGCTGCAATGAGGTCAGTAGAATATCCTTCCTCATGGCAAGATTCCCAATCCTGGTGCCAATCCAGTTCCCCTTCACGCGTATGGTCGAAGTAGTCAAAAGCTCCGTTCAGAGCACCGTGAAAGTGTGTGAATCCTCTATTCAGCGGATAGTAACGCAGTCGGCTGTGTCCCATGTGCCATTTACCAATGGCAGCACGGTTGGGATATCCGTTGCGTCCGAGTACGTCTGCCATTGTCTCTTCCTCGGCAGGAAGCCCATAGTCTCGCCATGGTGGGATGACCGTCTCTCGAATGCCGAAACGACTGGGATAACGTCCCGTCATCAATCCGCATCGTGTAGGGGAACTGACGGGGGCCGTATAAAAACGGTCCAGTTCTATGCCTTCGCCTATCAGGCGGTCGATGTTAGGAGTAGGGATAACGCTGCCGTGATAGCTGACGTCGCCCCATCCCAAATCATCGGCCACGATAATCACCACATTGGGCTTTGTTGCTCCAAGAGCATTTGTGGCAGTTATCGCCGCTAACAGGGTCACTTTTAATTCACTACTCATTATTCAAAATCATAATAGAGCCCAATAATCAACCATTCTCTCCTCCTTTGGGGGAGTCGGAGGGGGCTTTCATTCTTCACTTTAATCTATTGTCTTCGTACCAGGCACACACCTTCCGTGCCAATTTACGGGCCAGACGCGGGTTCTGGGCAGCAAGGTTATGGGTTTCGTTACGGTCAGCTACAATGTCGTAAAGCTCCATATCCGTGCAGTTGTCGTTGCATAGCAGTTTCCACTTGCCATGTCTTATTGCCAGATGCGGACTTCTGTTTTCCTTTTTGCCTGGGAAGTTGAAACTCTTGTTGCGACCGAAGTCCCACATCAGGTCGGTTTTGCGCCTCTTCTTGTTGTTTCCCAAGAGTTGGCGCGACATATCTTCACCCCTGCTCTTGTAGCCATTCTCAACGGGTATGCCCGCCATCTTGCAGAGAGACGGATAGAGGTCCATGGCACTGAGAATAGAGGTCTCGTTACGTTCTCCTGGCTGAATCTTAGCAGGCCAGCGGATAATAAATGGCATATTGATGCCACCTTCATAGAGACTGTTCTTGGCACCACGCATACCAAGGGTGCGACGTTGCATAAAGCTGGGTGCAGGTCCGTTGTCGCTGGTGAAGATGACGATGGTGTTCTCTGTAAGTCCCATCTTATCCAACTCTGACAGGAAACGTCCCAGTTGCACATCCATCTCCTTCAATACCGGTTCAAAGGCATCTTCCTTCTCCCATCTTTCGCGCATTTCGGCAAATACCTCAGGAACCCAAGGTGTATGCATGTCATCGGGCCATAGGTTCAGGAAGAAAGGCTTGCCGTTCTGACGGCGGATGAAGTCTAGGCTCTTGTCCACGAAATATGCTGTTCTGTTCCAACGCTTCACACTATCGGTAGCGGCCCATATCCAATTCTTTGAAGTGATGATAGGGTCGGGGTCAGGGCTCTCATAGGTAGAGACATGTTCGTTGTAGCCATAGTTCTCGAAGCCCGGGGCATCCGTTACATCACGTCCACCGCCCAAGTGCCATTTCCCTATATGGGCCGTAGCATAGCCAGCCTGCTGGAATGCACGGGCGATGCTGGGGGCTGAGGGATTCAGATAGTCGAGCTGCTCAACCCTTCTGTTGGCAGCGCGGGTATCCATAAAGGTATTTATGCCATGCTCCAATGGATACTGACCGGTGATGAGGCCGCAACGTGATGGGGAGCTGACCGGAGCAGCAGAATAGTACTGCGTGAAGGAGAGTCCCTGCTGAGCCAGACGGTCGATATTAGGTGTTGGTGTATAAGAGCCCCCGAAGCAACTGACGTCACCGATTCCCATATCATCTATGTACATGATAATCACATTGGGCTGCTTATCTTGAGCGTTTGTAGCTGCTGTAGCGAACAAAGCTAGAGCGGAGGCTGTAATTAATTTGTCTTTTTTCATTTCTACTTTTATTTTCGCCCCCAAAGGGGGAGTTAAAGGGGGCCTATTCCAGCACATCCATCCCGATGCCGGTATCACCCATTCGATCCATCCACTCCAGCA
This sequence comes from Bacteroidaceae bacterium, assembly GCA_017619585.1. The sequence continues at coordinate 74,769 of JAFZSA010000032.1, read as the reverse complement.
AGGCCTCCTTCATCTCAGCTACACGGGTAGCATATTCGGGTAGCTCAGCCAGATTATTGAGTTCCCAAGGGTCGGTATCATGATCGTAGAGTTCCTGATCCGGACGGTGAACGAAACGTTCTACGAGCCACGAGGCTCGCTGATCAGTCTGAGCCGTTACCAGCCAAGACCCCCACATATCGTTAGTATCTTCGGCCTTCATCATGTGCTTCTCGCTATATGGTCTTTCTGGCATCAGGTTCATGATGAAGCGGTAACGCTTATCCTGAATGCTGCGGATAGGATATGCAGGACCCTCGGGATGATTGTTGTGAATGCCGTATGCCCACTGTCGTACCTGAGCCTTCTTATTGCCATATAGAATGGGCAAGAGGCTACGACCATCCAATGTGTCAATGGCAGCCCCTCCGGCAAAGTCAATGAGCGTGGGCAGTACATCCTCGTACTGTGCCAGAGCATCGCTGACGCTGCCTGCCTTTATCTTACGTGGATAGCGGGCTAGGAAGGCACTGTGCTGTCCGTAGCGGTAGCAGGTCCATTTGCCATAGGGCATCTTAGGACCTTGTTCGCCTAGGAAGATAACCAGTGTATTGTCCAGCTGCCCTGTCTCTTCAAGGGTTCGGAGTGTCATTCCCACCTCATTGTCGAGCATACGAATCTCAGCCAGATAATTGCAGAACATACGCCTGGTTACGGCATTATCCACACAGTTGGGCGGCAGATGCACACTGTCTGGGTTGAACTCGGAGGCATCTCCTGAGTCCCAAGGCGCATGGGTATTGATGCTGCAGACAAACAGACAGAAAGGCTGTGAGTTATCGCGGCTCATAAACTCATGGATTCCATCGGGTATGGATACAGGGGGATGGGATGCCGTGCAGTTAACTGCAAAGCCTGGTATCTTCTCGAAGGGAAACACTCTGAGCTGTCTGGTTGGGTGGTCTTTCCCCGTGCGTCCTACTCTGTAGCCTAAGTCTGACATATAATGAACAACACTGCGCAAGCCAGGGGTAACAGGCTTGTGGTTGCGGAAGGAACCGTGGTGCTGTGGGTAGAGTCCGGTATAGAGTGAGGCACGTATGGGTACACTCACAGCCATAGAACAGAAGTTATTGGTAAGTTGTATGCCTTCCTTGGCCAAACGGTCGATGTTAGGGGTCTGAAGATTCTCGCCTCCATAGCATCCAATCTCGTTGGTTCCCAAGTCATCTGCAACAAATACCAGAATGTTGGGCCTTTGCTTGGCCTGCCCAGCATAGACAGCAGAGCAGACCAAACTAGGAATCCAAATTAACTTATTAACTATCATTCTATTTATTTTCCTATAACAACTTTCTTGCCGTCAATGATGTAAAGACCCTTCTTTAAAGAGTTGACAAACTGACGAGTTGACAAGCTGACGAGTTGACGGCCACTGAGGTCGTAAACAGCGCCCTCGTCTTTGGAGAGGGTCGGGGTGAGGCTGTTGATGACATCCTCGGCATCACCATTGTCAGGAACAACAGCTATTGTACGGGCATTCATGTTGAATTCTATATAATAGTCCTTGGGGGCAACGCCTGGAGTCCATTCGATGCGGAAGCGACGACTGTTGCCATAGCCGCGTATCAAGTCCTCGGCATATACTCCCGGAGTCAGATCACAGTCATTGTATGTTGCTGTATAACTGGCTTCAAGCCATCCTGGACGTGTAACAGTGCTGTACTCTTCATCCTCAAGTGTAGAGCGACTGGCCATGATTATGAAGGTGGCGTATCCGGGATATACATAATCCTCGAAGAATCTGACTGTACCCGAGTAGATTCCATCGCCCTTATGCTGCAGAGGAGCTACCTCGTCATTCTTCCAACGATGTTCTGCACCAGCCTTGTCAAGGATAGAACCACAGACAAAGACACGGTCATTCCATACATATTCTATGGGCTCGAAGACAACAGTACTATCCTTGGGATTGAGCGTAACCTTCATCTTCGCACCAGTCATCTGATAGTCTTGTCCTGCTCCGGCTATGAGAGGATGAGTGTTCTGCACGGGTGTCACAAATCTGCGATATGGCTGGTTAGACTTGAAGGTCTGATCCAGACGTGTGAAGTATATACCAGCCCTGGCATCGGTATGAACCAGGTTAGCGCGATTCTGAGTAGTAAAGATACCTGTGTAGGTGCCATCCTCCTGACGTTGTAGCGGATAAACCTTGGTATTCGTATCGTATGGCATATCATTGCCTTCTGCATCAACCAGGTCGCCCTGAACATAGAAACCGCCTCCTATTGTAGCATCGTCTCTGATGTCCACAGCATATTGTTCAGCTTCCTCGTCAGTCAGATTACCATCCACCAGATGATTCTGGATTTCATCAATCTTAGCATAGCATGCATTGCTTAGATCAGGATCTTCATTGACCACAGCATCTCCATACTCATAGAGGTATTCCATAAGCTTGGCAAGTTCCTGATACTTTGCATAGCTATTATTAACGGTATTGAAAATATCATTGATTTGCTTCAGCATCTCCATCTTAGCATCGGCATCGGATGTAGTCTTAATCTGGGCTATAAGATTCTCTATTTCTGCTATATATGAAACATTGAAATAGAAATCTTGTTCGTTTTGGGCTGTTTTCAGCGTTTCCAGACGCGACTCGAAATTCTGTGTCATCTGCTCTATAGCTTCTGCACTCTTGCCGTGATAGCGCAACTGGAACTTGCCCCATACTGCCAAGCCATTGGGATACCAAGGTGTCTCTGTGTTGCGGACACCAATGGTCAGTTTTCCGTCCTCGACGATTGCATAGGCATGGTTCACATATCGTCCTGCACTAAATGCAAAGCTTGATCCCGGGCGCTGATGAGGTACATAGCCACTGCCTGTGTCAAAGTCCTGAGAGCCGGTATCCTGTCCGTTGTGAGGAGCATCGGGATCGTTAACGGCATCGTATCGGCAGTTCACACCATTGATAGCCTCGCTATAAGGAATCACATCTTTATAGATATTCATCATGGGTGTATGATAATCGTTGATAAAGATATCAGCTGAAATAATATCTGTGCCATCTACTACGTCGCCCTCACCTTTGTTACCTGGACGGTAATAAGCCGGAATCTGAATCTCATAAATACCATTTGGCAATCCTTCTTCCAAGTCCTGCCATACCCTAAAGGCAGTATTTAGTGAACCGGCTACATAATAGATATCTCCGTAACCAGTTTGACAACTCAGATTGTTGTCTCCAGTGCCAATTCTGCTCGTTTCTCTCTTCCAGCCAGTAAAATTAGCATCTACATCCATTCCGGGATTAACAATGAGGTTGGTAATGTCGGTACCTTCACTTATACTGTTCTTGATAGCAAAGTTGAGCAGTTCCTGAACGAAGGATATCTCTGCTGTCAGTTCCTCTGTAGAGAGCATTCTGGTTTCGATGATACTCTGGTAGGTGCCATTAGGCAGACCTTCAACCTCTTCTTCATTTTCATTGAGATAGGTATTGAGAAGGTCGGCATAGTGCCCATTCAGGTGGTCACGTGACTTGACATCCTCCCTGATTACATCAATAGCATCCGAATAGTTGATATAGGCAACGTGACTCAGGCGAATCTGCTCAGGCAAACGTGACAGCTGATCTGCAAGAACCAGCATCTCGTCCAATGAAGTAACCTGTTCGAGTGCCTCACGAGCTTGCTCGTATTCCTCTGCTAACTGTGTCTGTCCATTCAGTTCATCAAGTTCCTGCAGGTTCTTCTCCTGCTGGGCAAGGATAAGGGCTGTAGCAGTAGCATCATCTGCACCCTCTACACGTTCCAGTCGCCAGGTATCCCATACCGTCCAGTTGCCGTACAGATACATCTGGTTCTCCAAACCTACACGTACGGTATCCTGCTCGCTACCCACTACAAAATAGATTGGCTCATTCCAATACAGACCTTTCGCGAAGTATGCTCTACAGGCTGCCAGAGAGTTGGGCACATAGAGACCTGAGGCTTCATGATATGTCTGGGTTCCTGTACCAATCTTATTCTCTTGTTTGCCCTTGGCAATATCCATGAACAGGTTACTGATGCGTTTGCTGTTAACATCAACATAGTATTGGCTGTTGTGATAGAGCTGCACGTAATCTGGGTTCAGCTCAGCCTCTTCGTATGCTTCGCAGTCGGTATCCGTCCAGGCTTTTACACGTGAAAGTCCCTGCACGCGCAGTTTATAGAGACCGGGCTCCAGGCCCTTCAGTTCCTGATAGGATTCAAACCACTTCTGGTTCCAGTGTTCAGCTACACTGTTGTTAATGGCAAGGCCTGAACCATCATTGCTGCCCATGTTAACATAGCCCTGGGCATTGTCATGGTCGGCGTTGACAAAGATACGGATGAAAGGATATGTTTCATCCTCTTTTCCACATACCTCACAGAAACCATCCTTGAAGGTGTGGGGAGGAATAACGATTTCACCGTTATTAGAGTATTCTGCATTGCCTGAATCGTACGTACCGTCGCAACGCATTTCTGCCTTGACAACAACAGTTCCATGCGTAGGCATGAAGGTTGGGAAGTCGTCAACCTGCTTGCCATTGTCCAGGTTCTGATACCAGCGTATTGTTGACTGATCTCCATTCAGACGATAGCAAAGGGAACCGTTTTCCAATTCGATGTAGTCAAAGCGCTGTGCCTGACTGCCGTATAAACTATAGCAGTTAGTGACAACAGCATTGTCGTGACGGAAGGCATACTTGTCTTCACTTTGAATGCCAGATGCGGTAGCTGAAGTCCAGCAGTTACTGATGACAGCACCGTTGTTGCCAAGCCATGCCACCAGTGCAGCACTCTCTGTTCCACCTGAAATAGAGCCGGTACTATAGCAGTTCTCCACCGTCAGTTTGGCAATACTCTGGAAGTTGGCACCTAAAACGGCACCTGCACAGGTGGTCTGACCATCCACGAAACCTTCAAAACCAAGATTACGCAGTAATACGTCACCTGCCATACCACATCCGCCTATCAGGGCAGTTCCCTTGGCACCCGTCAGATGGCAATTCTCATCCAGTCGCAGATTCTCGATAGTTGAGCCTCCTCGGATGAAATTAAAGAAGCCTGACCAGTCATGTGTCACACCTTCCATCATCAGACTGCTGATGGTATGATACTGACCGTCGAAATGTCCCAGGAAGGGAGTGGCAAGCGAACCTATACCTTCAAATTCAATACCATCCATATCGATGTCATTGTCCATAACAACCTCCAGATAATCAGGAGCTGTTGCCACATAGGCAGCCAGCCATTGCAGATGCAGAGGTGTACTCATGTGCAGAACGCCTTCAACCGGCTCTATAAAATGATCGTTGAATGCGCCACAGACGGTACAGTAGAAGTCTCCGTCAACGAAAGTATGAGGCGGCACAATGCTGCCGTCGGGGGAGTTGCTGTAGGTCCCCTCTTCTCCAGCAGGAGAACCGTCACAAAGCAGTGTGCCTTGCATATACACGCGCTTGCTGGTGGCAAAGGGGACGGGATAGTTGTCCTCTCCTATAGTCTGATAGAAGATAATATTGGACTGATTACCATTTAGGAAGTAACACAGCCTACCGATTGTAACGTCTTCTGCAGTAAAGTCATGGTCAAGACCCTGACCGGCACCTTCTGTACCACTGATGTCAAACACATTGATGAAGGTACCCGAAAGACGTCCCAACTGCATGTCGCCGTTGAAACCCGTTACAATTCCCAGGTTGATGATATTCTCCTGATAGTTTTGCGCATTGTTGCCGTAATAGCCGGCAACAACGCCAGCGTAGCCGGATTCTGCTGTACTGGTAATAGCACCAGTATTAACTATGTTGCGGATGCGCCAAGTGGGAGCATTACCCGTCTGACCACCAACCAGTGCAGCGGCATCCGTACCGCCCTCAGCTGTAACGTTAGCTTCGTTGATGATGTTCTCCAGAGTGATAAGTCCCTGATTACCCTGACTACAACCTGCTATGGCACCTACCTGATGATAGGCAGTGAAAGAACAGCTCTTGTCTATAATAAGGTTACATACGCGTGTGTTACTGTCAGAGTTACCACGCAAGTAACCGAAGAGCCCCTGTATATTTTCCGTTGGACGGTTGATGACCAGGTTCAGAATACGATGTCCCTGTCCGTCGAAGGTACCACGCCAGCGCAGGTCAACATTCTTTGCAATAGGAGTATGGTCTATACCTGCCATGTCAATGTCGTTCATTAGACGGGCCGAGGCATCATTGATACCGGTATTCACCAAGGCAGAGTACCACTCCAACTGGTATCCGTTGGATATCTCATAGAAGCCGTCTTCAGCCTTTGTTACGAAGTCTGGATTCAGAGCGCCGCAAATGCTGCAGATACCATTCTCATATTCATGCGAACCAAGAAGACAGGAAGGTGGCTCTACCTCGCGGAAGAACCAGAAACTCTTGTGGTTGGTTCCTACAGCAGCCAGATAAGACTGTACACATTTTTTATCCTCTTGCCAGTTCAGAGCGATACAGTTAGCGGTGCTGAAGGCAAGGTCGCTATGGTCAGAGCTGGTCAGTCCAAAACAGTCCGTTCCTTCTGCTGGAGTAGACATGATGAAATACTCAACAGGTTCTGTTCCCATTGTCGCCATCACCTCCTTTGTCTCGGCAACCTTTTGGGCATAACGCTTGGTGAAGAGGTTCTGTACATAGTAGCATCCCTCCTTGCCCGTAGGTATGAAACGCCAGTAGGAATATGTATCCTGTCCTGCATTACACTGGATAATGTCCTGCCCCGTATCTTTCATGTACATATCATGATTGTTGCGCGGGGAAATCACATAGTAGGAGTTCTTGTCGATGTCAAGACCCCATGCGGATACTATGCTTAGCAATAGCATCACCAGAATGGTGAAATTTCGCCTCATTGTTAGTTGTTTTAAAGTTTATGGTTTTTTGTTTTTAGTTGCTGATTCTCAGTATTCCGTTGTCTATTACTATTTGGTTGTGTTTATTTGAATGTCGTAAATCTACAGAACGTCCTTGCAGGTCATAGCATTTTCCATTTACCATTGAGAATTTTCCATTTACCATTTTGGAACTGGTGATGATGTCATCTGAAACCTCGTCAATGGTCCAGAAGGAACGGTGATTGGTACCTGCAGTCGCTGCATAGGTCTGTACCAGACAATTGGCCTGATTGCTTTCGGCGCGCAAATTCAGACCTATTGTGCCAGAGGAAAAGTCGTTAGGCGTAACGGAAGTACAGGCGAATCCGTATCGCCCGTCTTCCGTAGCCTGTGCTGCCACTCTATACTCTATACCTTCGGTGCCCATGTTGATAATTGTGCCGGAGTTTTTTGTGTAACCCTGAATGTAACGTCCGGTCTGCACATTGCGGATATGATAACAATGTGTATTGATTGTGGGTTCGAAGGTCCAGTAGGCAGCTTCGCCAACCTTTCCTTCACAGGAAATTCTATTATCGCTCTCCATATTGTCGACCATATAGGCCGGCGTTCCGGAGAAATTACGTATGGTATATGCCTGGTCCTTTAAAGGCCAGTTTTCTAAAGTCGGATCGTCAGTGCTTCCGTCAGAGAGATAGGGCGTAGGGTCGAAGGTGTTGTCCCTGATCTGTCGTATCTGCTCGGCAGACAGAATACCTTTAAAGAACCACGCATCATCTATGTAACCCTTGAAATAGCTCTTACCCGTTTTATGACCGCCTATCCTGAAGCCACCGGTACATGCTTCAAATGAGCCTACTGATACAGTGCAGTCTCTCTCGCCATTAACATAATAGGTAATGCTTTGGTCTACAGGATTGCAGACTATTGCCACATGCTGCCATGTTCCGGGCTTGGAAGAACCTTCCGTTGCCTTATGCTGACTGCCTCCGAGAAAGCTATTGTAAAAAAAATCAGTCGCTCCCCCTCCCGTCGGAGCCTCGGCACGCGCATATAGATAGATACGCCCTGTGCCTTCGTTGTCTTTCTGGGCAAGAATAATCTCGTCACGGATATAGACACCATTCTCGCTCTGGCTGCCTGCCCCCGGGCCCGCGGTATTCTCGTTATACACCCAGGCACAGAATGTTGACTGTGTTGTCTGTGTATTGATGATGCCGTTGGTGTTCAGGTCTACATACTGCGCATTACCGTTCAGATGAAGGGCATTGCCTAGCTTACCTGTACCAAAAGTAACACCGTTGGCGCTTGGTGTGAGAACATAGTTACGTGGAGAAGCATCGTCCAGATTACCATCGAATGGATAGTGGAATATGAGCTCAGTCTTAGTCTCCTTAATATCTCCGGGAACGTTTAACCCCACACTTTTTGCCCATGTATTCCACAGGCTTTTCATCTCACGCACTTTCTCAGGATATTCAGCAGCAACATTATTCGTCTCAGAGAGGTCGTGTGAGAGGTCAAAGAGCTGCCAGCCACCATTGGCAAGAGCTGTCAGACGCCAGTTACCCTTGCGGATTGCCTTACCATTCTCGTGCTCCCAATACAGGGTACGCTCGTCATCCCATTTGTTCTTCTTCTGAATCAAAGGAACAAAACTGCGAGCCTCGTCACATAGCGGCTCTATTTTGTTTCCACCATAGAACGATGGGTAGGATGCACCAGCCAGCTCAAGACATGTAGGCATGACATCAAGAAAGGTACAGGGCTGATTCATGATGGTACCCTCTTTCTCCTTAGCCATACCTGCAGGCCAATGCACAATGGTGGGAGCTGCCGTTCCACCATGGAACTGTGTTGTCTTCCAATAGCGGTATGGTGCATTAACGGCTCCAGCCCAACCTGTATGCAAGTAGTTGTAGGTAAGCTGACTGCCAGGTGTAGGTGAGTTGCGTACTACCATCTGTCCGCTGCGTGTGCGATCGTGGCGGTCGAAGTCTCCAATGGTGTAGTTCTCGCTGGAAGCACCATTGTCTGAGGTGAAGATGATGATTGTATTGTCAAAAATACCACGGCGCTTCAACTCGTTGATGATACGCCCGATATTCTGGTCAACACAATCTATCATAGCGGCGTGTACCTCCATATTTGCCGATTGGAAGGCCTTGTCTGTCTCGTTCTCCCACTTACGTCCTGAAGCATTCGTGGCAACAGGCATCTCATCAGGATTGATAAGACCCATCTCTAACATCTTCTGATAGCGGCGGGTTCGCATGGCATCCCAACCGTCATCGAACTTACCCTTGTATTTGGCAATGTCCTGAGGTTTTGCATGCAGTGGCCAATGCGGTTCCTGAAAAGCTACATACATAAAGAACGGTTTACCGTCGGCAGTCATCTCGTCCATCATGTCAATGGCCTTATCTGCTACAAAATCAGCGTAGTAGAAATCTTCAGGTATATTATCAGTGAAGATGGGTTCCTCGTTATGCACAAGCGAGAAGGGGTCAAAGTGGTCGGTCACACCCCAAATAGTACCCCAGTGTTGGTCGAAGCCTCTGTTGCAGGGATAGGTTTCGATAGGAGCAAAGGGACGGTTGCCAAAGTAATTCTGATGCGCGAGCCATTCCATCTGCTCATCTTTATTGCCAATACCTTTGGTAAGTGACAGATGCCACTTGCCGCTCATACCTGTATGATAGCCAGCATCCTTTAAAGCCTCGGGAATGGTTACGCAGTTGCGTGTAAGGCTCTGTCCCATACCCGTAATACCGACAGTCTGAGCATAACGTCCTGTCAGCAACTGAGCTCTGGAGGGACAGCTACGTCCTGAGTTATAAAATTGTGTAAAGCGCATACCCGATGCAGCAAGGGCATCAAGGTTAGGACTTTGCACTTCACCACCGAAGCAGCCAAGGTCTGAATAGCCCATATCGTCCACTACTATAAGCATGATGTTGGGACGCTGTGCCTGCTGGGCAGAAGCCATTATCGGAAGCAATGCCGGCAATGCTCTTAAGGCATGATGATATTTGTGTTGCATAGTCTTTATGAATAGTTATTTGTTATGTGGATAATTATTTTATGCTAATTTTCTTTCCGTTTGCTATATATAGTCCGGGAATTCTGACAGAATTCAGGAAACGGCCCTGCAAATCAAAGATACCTCCAAGGCTTTTGTCGGCAGAACCGACACAACACTTGTCGGGGGTTATGCCGTCTTCTGTATCGCATTTGAAGACAGGGTATTCCCCCTCGTTGATAGTCCAGATATTATTGAAATCCCAATGAAAGGTTGTTGTGTAGAAATCCTTAGAACGGAACACAGCATCGTCCATTATTTTGATAGTTCCATCAGGAATCTGTCCGCCTACGCCTTTATCCGAATAATATTTCAGTTGAATGCCGTTGCGCACATACAGACCTGCCATATATTCAATCACATTGTTGGGTGCTGCCGGCAAACGACGTGAATAATAGTAATTGGGCGTAGCACCTGTGATGCTTTTGGCCAGCACAAGCACGTCCTGCATGCGCACATTACGGTTATTATCGGTAAAACCTATAACACCGGCTGCGCAACCAGAGGTATGACTCTGCTGACTGGTGGAAACATTACCTGTATAATAGGTACGTGCTATGTCGAGTTTTGCAACCGTTGTGCCATTATTGGAGTGTATAAACCCTACTATTCCGCCAGCACAAGACGGTGCGTCCATGGTGGTACTTAGTCGGGTAGCCTTAATGTCGGCATTCACATAGCAGTCGTGTATCACGTTGTAGTCTGTATGTGAGCCATCACGGGCCACCCGACCTACCAACCCACCTATTTCACTATCACCTGTAATTTTACCTGTGACGGCAACACGTTCAATAGTACATGCACCTATCATGGCTCCTGTAATGCCACCAGTGGGAGCATTGCCTGTGATATCCACGTCACGCAATACCAGATTTTTCACCGTCCCATGGTCCATACGTCCGAACAGACCCTTAAATGCCTTTGCATTCTTGATGGTAAGTCCCTTAATCTCATGGCCCCTTCCATCCAGAATACCCGAGAATCGTGCCGGGTCGGCATCATCCTTACTTGAGGCTCCGATGGGAATCCATTCTTCGCCTTCCGGTATTTCTATATCATTAGCTAAATAATAGTTTTGTGTCAGGTCTTCACGGATAGCATTTAATTCATTATAAGTACGAACAGGCTGTGGAATCTTCAGGGCGGGGTCTTCGGCATTAGGGCCGTCCATCAATATACCTCTGTCGCCCTGTTCCTCCATCCATCGGTGCAGCTCACGGTGCATCGTCTCAATACGTTCCTTGTATTGAGGGTCATCAGCCAAGTTGTTTAGTTCCCATGGGTCTGTCTCGTGGTCGTAGAATTCTATAGCCGGACGGGTGACGAACCTGTCAACCAGCCACTGGGCATAGTCGTTGGTCTTACCCGTTGTTATCCATGACTGCCACATATTGTTACCATTTGCCATCATGTGCTTCTCGTAATAAGAGCTGTCGGGCGTGAGGTTTTCAATGAGCTTGTAACGCTTGTCCTGTATGCTGCGGATGGGATAGACGGGACCCTCTGGGTTGTTGTTGTGCATACCATAAACCCATTGGCGCTTGTCTGTCTCCTTACCTAGGAATACATCCAGCTGACTGATGCCGTCCAGTCCCTCTACGTGCCCTCCTGCCAAATCTATGAGTGTGGGCAGAATATCCTCGTACTGTACCAGAGCATCGCTACGGGAGCCTGCCTGAACCTTTCCCGGATAGCGCACAATCATGGCACTCGACTGTCCGTACCTGTAGCATGTCCACTTTCCGAAGGGCATCTGCGGACCTTGTTCGCTGAGAACTATCACCATGGTGTTCTCATCGGCACCTGATTCCTTCAGGGCTTTCATCACCATACCTACCTCATCATCAAAGAGGCGAATCTCAGCCAAGTAGTTGCAGAAGTCATTACGTGTCTTTGCATTGTCCACGCAGTTGGGAGGTAGCACCACCTTAGAAGGGTTAAACTCCGATGCGTCTCCGGCATCCCAGGGCATGTGACTGTTGATACTGCATACAAAGAGGCAGAAAGGTTCCTCCTTGCTACGCTGCATAAACTCCAGGATTCCTTCGGGAGTGGATTTCGCAGGATGTGAGACGGTACAGCCGACGACAAAGCCGGGTATCTTCTCAAAACCATATACCTTGGGCTGGTTCACCGGATGATCCTTTCCTGCCCTTCCTACTCTGTAGCCCAGATCGGTCAGATAATGCGTTACGCTCTTTGTCTTGGGATACGTAGCCTTGTGGTTCTGATATGAGCCGTGACGGGCGGGGTAGAGTCCCGTGTACATAGAGGCACGGATGGGAACGCTCATGGCCATCGAAGCAAAATTGTTGGTCATCATCATGCCCTCGCTGGCCACACGGTCTATATTGGGCGTTGCCAGGTTATGACCGCCATAGCATCCCAACTCGCATCGCGCCATATCATCGGCAAGAATAACCAGGATGTTCGGTTTTTGCTGGGCCATACCTGTAGCCGCAGCAGAACAAGCCAGTCCTGGAATCCATATCATTTTACCAACCTTCATAACCTTATTCAATTACTTTTTTCCTGTTTACAATATAAATACCCTTCTTTAATCCATTGAACATTGAGCATTGATCATTGATCATTTGGTTATCCTCTTGCCCCTTGCTCCTTGCCCCATGCCCCTTAATTCTACGGCCTGAAAGGTCATAAATAGCTCCCTCGCTTTTAGAGAGGGCTGGGGTGTGGCTGTTGATAGCTGTCGTTCCTTCAACAAACTCATAAGCTCCTCTGTCAATATGAGTGCCTGCCAGACGACTCTTACCTGCCAAGTCGCAGACACTGATGGCTGCATAATTGTCATCTCCTGTATCTATGCAAGGCGAGCCCTTTTGCAGTTGGTAACCGTCTTCCGTGAACATGGGCGTGTTCTCTTGCGACAGGAAGATATGGTTTTCGTCATTTCCATCAGTGAATTTAGTGCTTTGGCTCTCTATGGCAGATGAGAGGGAGATAACTGTACCGCCACCATTGACGTCTGTATTCTGTCCGAAGCTGTTATAGTTGCCGGCTCCTGTGTTGTGCCAGGCTATGGTATTATAGACATTCAGGTTGGACGCAGCGGTGCCCAATCCAAAAGCACCACCGGGTCCTGAGGCCACATTATCGCACAAGGTGCAATTGATAACCGTGGCCGTGACGCCACCACCAATCTGAATAGCACCACCGTTACCTGAAGAAATGTTGTTAACAAATAGTGAATTCTCTATGCTGATCTGTCCCAGATGACAATGTATGGCAGCTCCGTTCTTGCCATTCTGTGTACGGTTGTTGCGGAAGATGCAGTTCCTTATGGTAGCACCTTTAGTCAGGATGGCACCGCCACCGTTTCCATTGCCGTTGGCTCCTGCCTGGTTAATACCATTCTGGATGATTAGTCCGTCAAGCAGTGTCACTACATTGGCATCAAGATTGCTGTTCCTGATGGGAGATATCTTTCCGTCTCCGTCTATAATGGTCAGATGCTCTGCGAAGTTACGCTCCTCTAATGTCTGCTCATTACCGCTGAAGCCGCCATAGATCTCCATTTTGTCGGGGTGGATGGGTGTGGTTACAATATAAGTGCCTTCCTTCAGCCAAAGCATTGCTTTGTCTGTATAGGTGTCAGCCAATGTCAGGGCGTGCTGCAGGCTGGTTGCTTTATCCCATGTTGTACCATCCTGAGCTTCATCGCCGTCTGGAGCTACATGAATGACGGAATTGCCTACCACGGGCTCTCCGTTATCGAATTCGTAGGCACCCATATCAATTTGAGCTCCTGAGAAACGACGCTGCATATTCAGGTCATAGTTAATGTTCGATGCCAGGTTGACGTTACCTGCATCTATGCAAGGTGAACTTTCCTGAAGTCTGTACCCGCCCTCCTCGAACATTGGTGTGACACTCTCTGAGAGTGCCATATGATTGTTGTCGTCGCCGTCGGTCAGCTTGGTGCTTTGGCTTTCAATGGCAGAGTATTGCGAGATGACCGTACCGCCGCCATTGACATTGGTATTCTGTCCCAGGCTGCTATAGCTGCCTGCGCCTGTGTTGTGCCAGGCTATACTATTATATATATTAAGATTAGAGCCGTCATTACCCAGTCCGAAGGCTCCACCAGGGCCGGCAGCCTGATTGTCGCAGAAGGTACAGTTAACGATGGTTGTGGTGACACCGCCTCCTATTTGTACAGCGCCCCCGTTTCCTGAAGATGTGTTGCCGTAGAAGAGGCTGTTCTCTATGCGGATTTGTCCCGTATGGCAGTGGATAGCTGCTCCGTTCTTGCTGGTCTGTGTACGATTGTTGCGGAAGATACAGTTTCTGACAACTGCTCCGTCATTCAGGATGGCACCGCCACCGTTGCCGTTACCGTTGGCTCCTGCCTGGTTAATTCCGTTTTGAATGATTAGTCCGTCAAGCACAGTGCTTGTAGATGTGTTAAGGCTGTTACGGAAGGGGCTCACCGTACCCCCGCCGTCTATGATAGTGGGATTAGTCTTCCAGTTGCGCTCCGTCAGTTTCTTCTCGGTACTGTTGAAGCCGCCATAGAATGCTACATTGTCAGAGATAACGGATGAAGAGACGTTGTAGGTTCCCTGTTTCATCCACACCTGTGCACCTGACTCTGTCTTTGCTAACTTTACGGCATGGCTCAGGGTTGTTGCCTCAGTCCAGGATGTGCCGTCTGCTGTGTCGTCACCTTCCGGAGTAACATAAATCACATTGTCGGCATATTCGCGATAAGCCTCGTTGAACCAGTCTATAGCGGCTTTCTTCAGTCGCTGGGTGATGGCTGGGTTGGCTGTTGCCACATTGTTCTTCTCGTTGAAGTCTGTTGTCATGTTGTAAAGTTCCGTCATGGAACCGTCGGCATTGACCAGCAGCTTCCATTCGCCGTCCCTGACTGCAATGTGTGGGCTTACCCTGTCGGCCTTTGTTTTGCCGAACTCCCAGAAGAGTGGAGTGGTGCGCTCCCTTTCCGATTGGCCGGTGATGACGTCACTCATGTCAACTCCATCAAGGGGGTAGTTGGTTGGAACCTCAGCACCTGCTATCTTACATAGGGAGGGGAAGAGGTCCACCATACAGACAACAGACTTGTCATTCTTTACCCCTACAGGGATATGGTTAGGCCATCGGATGATAAATGGCATACGGATACCACCTTCGTAGAGTGTACCTTTCTGTCCGCGGAAGTCGTTGGTTCGGTGTCCGTCGAAATCCGGAGCGGGACCATTGTCACCCGTGAAGATAACAATGGTATTCTGGTCTATGCCCAGGTCCTTCAGTCCCTGCATGAACCGCCCGATCTGACGGTCGAGCTCTGCCAATACGATAGATAGCGAATGAGAGGACTGACGCTGTGATGCATCGTCACCTTCATATACCCATGGCGTGTGTACATCATCAGGCCACAGACTGATAAAACAAGGCTGGTCTTTATGACGTGAAAGAAAATCCAGCGTCTTGTCAACGAAATAGGCTGTACGGTTCCATCGCTTGATTTCGTCTGTTGCAGCCCATATCCAGTTGGTGGATGTAAGCTTGGGGTCTGGATCAGGACTTTCCCAGGTAGAGGCGTACTCATCAAAGCCATAGTTTGTGATGGACGGCGCGTTCTTCACGTCTCTACCGCCTCCCATGTGCCATTTGCCGAAGTGTCCTGTAGCATAACCGCTTGCCTTCAAGGCACGGGCCATGGAAGGTGCCTTGTCGCTCAGGAAGTCGTTCTGCTCGTTCTTGGCGTTGTTTACTCGTTCTTGCAAGAAAGTGTTGATGCCCCAGCGCGTTGGATACATACCTGTAGTCAGTCCTACACGTGATGGTGAACTGATTGGACATGATGTATAGAACTGGGTCAGACTCAGTCCTTCATTGGCTAATTGGTCGATATTGGTGGTTTTGACGTAGTCTCCACCAAAGCACGAGGGATCTGAATATCCCATATCATCAATGTTTAGGATGATGATGTTGGGCCTGTCAGATTGGGCTATACTTATTACAGGTAGTAGCGCAGCTGATGACATCAATAACTTTCTCGTCTTCATAAGGATAATAAAAAATAGGTTAATTTTTATTCTTCGTCGTTATCCCAGATGGCCCAGTCGACCTCCTTTGTTAACGCATCACCACCATTTACAGTGGTGTCTCCATTTAACACCAAGCTCTCTGCCAACATATTGACAACCTGAGCCGATTCCTCCCGCAGAGCGGGAACGATATATTTCTTCATATTCTTCGATTTTTTGAAATTATCTTTGGAGTTGATTCACTATGTGAATGGGAGTAAAGCTTCGCTGGGAGTTAAAGTGGGAGTTAAGCGCTTCGCACTGGAAGTCTTAACTCCCCTATTTATCTACTCAGCGGTAGCAAATTCTTCTTTCTTCACTATTCATTCTTCATTTAACGAAGTACCTTCTTTCCACCAACAATGTTGATGCCCTTCTGCAGCTTGCTTACGCGCTGGCCAGCAACATTGTAAATGGCTCCATTGCCTTCGGAGAGGGCTGGGGTGAGGCTGTTAATGGCAGTCTCTTCCTCTGCGAAGGGATAGAATGCCTTCACATCTGCACCTGTAATTACCAAATACCCCTTGCCAGCAGCGATAGTTGTGCCAGATGTAGCCTTGTAGAAGCCTATGCCAGCATCCTGCTTAGCCAGAATGTACTGAGTTCCGTTGGTAACAACAGCATCGGTAGCAGCCTTCAAATCATTTACAAGAACGAGGTCGGCAGGAGTGGGATTTATGGGCATAGTATAGGTACCCTCTGCGGCCTTCAGTACTACGGCTACTCCCTCGGGAATTGCATTTGTGGGTTCCAGATGAACATAGCCTTCAGCAACCTGAGCTGCATAAGCAATTACACCTTCTGGAATCTCTTCAATGTATCCAGGAGCAACAAAAGTAGCATAACCTGCATCGGTAACGGATACAGATACCGTGTTCTCTTCTGCAGTACCAACATAATTCAGCTTTATGCCATTAAAACCAATATACGCTGTTGTGGGACAGCCTTCTATGCTCTTAACACCAAGCGAAAGTTTTCCGTCAGTTACTGTTACTGTCAAAGGTTCGGTTTGGTAGTTGCCGATGGCCATTGAGCCATTCACCTGATTCGGGCCACCGGGGAAGAAATAGTCGCCAACCTGCTTCTGGTGCTGATTGGTAACGCCGGATGTTCCTTCAACTGAATAGATAGAACGTGCCTTAATGGTCTCGCCATTAGCATAACCAACCAAATAGACAGTCTCTTCGCCATTTGTCTTATATGCATTGTAGTCATCTATGTTGACGTCTCCAAGGGCTGTTGGAGAGTACATCAATGAGAAACAAACCTGATAAATACCGTTGGGGATATCAATTTCTGTCTGTGATACATCAAGGCTGTTAAATCCTGAAGCCCAGAAGTTGCGGTTGTAGCGGATATTATCGTTCCATCCTTCGTTTCCACCGTCACGATTTACTGTCCAAGCAGCACGCTCGTTGTTGTTCGAGAGGTCGGGGTTGGGAACCAGAAACGTCATGTCAATGGGATTCTCGGCCGTTGCATTCTGCTGAGCATACTGAATGCGCTCGTCGCGTGTAACAACCTGCCATGTGGTTGCACCCAAATCTGCACCACGCAGATAGCCGTTGACATCGGAACCTAAGGTAGCCTTCTCTGCCACTATGGAATAGGCATTGCTGATGCCGGCTATGTTCTTGGGCGTGAACTTCCATGAAGTAACGGGCTGGTTTGTATCCAAATAGAGATTGAAATCATTGATGGAATGATTGTTGATGTAGTTCGGGTCAATCTGATAGCCTCCGTCCTCCTGTGCAACCAATTTTACGTCAAAGCCCCAGTCGCCCAGCTCTGCACGGGTGGTCCAGTACTGAGTAGTCAGTTCGGGATTAAATCTGTCATTATTCTGCAGCCACTTGCCGCTTTCTACATTATATAAATAGACAATGCCTTCCTGTACTGTTGTACCGGTGTAGGGACTTGAGAGTGATTCCTTCTGCACCTTTTCTACTTCGCGTATGCACCATACAGACCATTGGTTGGCTCCGGAAACAGAAGCAAAGCCCTGTACCCACTTATTATCACCATGACGGTTCAAACCTATCGTACCGGCGCTGAAATCCTTGGGAGTACGGTCTGTGGATGTCATGCGGTAGAAGTTCTTGCCAGCCTGACCGCCTGAGGCATCACCCTTGATGTAATACTCTACGGGTTCCGTTCCCATTGTGGCAGGTACCTCCGAGTCGGGGCAGTCTTGGATGTAGTTGCCAGTCTTTACGTTTTTTACATAGTAACAGTCGGCGTTCTCTGTAGGTTCAAATGTCCACAAGGTACCGGCTGACTCTGCACCAAGGAGTAGGGCACCGGTTCCGTTGTCTTGCATGAAAGTGTTAAGGTCTGGTTTGCAGACAATAGTGTAGATTTTGTCCGCGCTGAACGTCTGTGCATAGACAGATGTCATCATGGTAGCAAGGAATGCTTGCACTAGTAAGAAAAGTTTTCTTTTCATGAGATTAATTAATTAAGTTAATAACTATAATTTTCTGCTGCAAAGTTATGGCTATTATATATAATGTGGGCCAACTATAAAAAATATATACTCAGAATATAACGCAAAAAAAACGTATATTGTAAAATATCAGCAATATACGTATAATCTGAAGGGTGAATTTTATTGAGTTTATATATAGAAAATATATACCATTTTAACTATAGTTTTGAGTTGAAAGTTGAGATTCATTGAACATTGAACATTATTTTCACTAACCGCTAACTTCACTCCCATAGGGGGCTTTCACATTTTTTTTATCACAAAACATCGTATAAATCAAAAATGTACTATCTTTGCAACGCAACTAACAACAATTAGCACTAAAAACGTACCATCAGAATGAAGATTGCACTATACGGAGGCAGAAGACATATCGGCATCTTACTTGTCATTCTTGTACTGACGGGTGCCTTTTTCTATTTAAGCAGAGATAAGCACCAAAGGGCGATGAGCGACTATAACCAATATGAACTAAGCATCCTTAACGATTTGGTTGACAAGAGATTATTCTTTAGGGATAGTCTGAAGAATCAGATGGACTCTGTTATGCTACAGCTTCACAAGCATACGGACTTTGACCTACCATTCAGATATCAGACCAACAGACGGATGCTGCATAAGGCTCAGATGTTCTCTTATGACTATGCTTGCGAGTTCTCTCAGAAGATGCGTCTCCTTTCTGATCAGATGGACGATGGCAATCTGAAGGCCGAATCACGCATCCTGTCCAGTTTCAGTTTGGCACAGGCATGCCTGTTTGTGGAGGCGTTGGATATGCTGCAGTCCGTTGATCTGGGTTTTCCCAATTTGAACGACAGTATTCAGGCCCTATATTATTTTTACTATGGTATAGTTTACCAACGTCTGGCGGTATATGTAAATGACTCTGTCAACGCCAACAAATACAACAACATCGGGCAGGAGATGTTCCTGAAATGCCTGGACTATTCAAAGGATCAGGGAATGAACAACTTTGTATTGGGACGTATCTATGGCAGACAAAGAAAATTTGATGTAGCACAAAAGTACTTCGAGGAGGCGCTGAAGTACATCCCCAAAGATAACAATGTCCTGTACACCCTGGCAAATGCATCCCTGGGCAAGTGCTTCAAGCATCAGGGCAAGCATGAACAGGCAACCTGCTATTACATAGAAGCTACGAAGAACGATATTCTGAATGCCCAGAACTCGTCCATAGCCATTATTGACCTGACGGACCATCTGTTTAAGCAGTATCATATGACGCATGATGTGAGCAGGTATGTCAATATCGCCATAGAGAACGGTGAGTACTACGGAATGCGCTCGCAGATAACGCACATAGATAAGATTATCCCTGATATAGAGCATGAAAAATCAAGGCAGAACCGCATTCTGGTCATTTTCTTTGTTGCAGTTGTTGTAGTGTTCCTGGCGTATATATTACATATTATATTACGCTATGAGAGGAACCGAAAGCTGCTGAAGGGCTTTAGGGCAATGGACAAGAAGATGAAGGATGAAAACAGCCAACTGAAGGAAGAAAACGAGAGTATGGTACGCACAGGAATGCTGCTACGCGATTCCAACAAGCTGAAGGACGCCTATCTGGGAAAACTCCTTGAATCGAACAGCGAATTGACAAATATGTTTGAGGAATTTGCCATAAAGGTTGATCAGAAACTGAAGAAGGGTCAATATGACCAGGTGCAGAAGTCCATCAGGGAGTTGCAGAAGAGCTTCAGCAAGAAAGAGCAGCTTGACAGATTCGACGAGCTGTTCATGTCTATGTTCCCTACATTTGTAACCGACTTCTATGCATTGCTGCAGCCCGAACACAGGAAGCATGAAGGGGAGGCTCTTCTTACTCCCACAATGCGAATATATGCTCTGATAAGACTGGGAATTAATAATAACCAGCAGATAGCACGGGTGCTGAACTACTCGTATAATACCATACTGAATTACAGGGTACGTTTGCGTGCCATGGCCATAAATCCTGATACATTCGAGCAGGATGTTGTGAAAATAGGGTTGTAGAAGCGGTTAGCGTAGTTTTTCAATAAGCGGCACATACCATGTGCGGACTTCATCTGCGGTAGGGGTGTGTGCGCCAGGGAAATGATATGAATGGGTGTAGTGCTTCAGGAACAGTGGCTCAAAGTGGGCTAGGGTGTCCTGCTCGCCAAAGATTCCCCATACGTGTTCCTGGCCGTATGGCGTACAGCTGTCAAACTGATGCTGCTGCATTTCGGCAAATTCAGATATCAACTGCTCATCAATGATGAAGTCCTGAATGCCGTTCCTGCGTGGCGACTTGTATTGATGAGTTCCGATTCTCGGTTTTAGGAATTCCGTCATCTGGAAGTGGGGATTGCCTAATAGGGCAGGGATGCCCAATGCAGGCGCTATCATCTGCGCATAGAACGAGCCGCAGCTGTTGCCTACCAGCACGTCAGGCTTTTCTCTTTGGCATAGTTCACGGATTAGGCTGACGGCTTCCCCGGGGTGCATCGGCAGATCAGGTGTCAGCACCTCAGCCTTGCCCTCGAAAGCCTCCCTTAATGCCATAGCCGGCACACATTGGCCACTGGCAAAGAATCCGTGTAGGAACAATATCTTCTTCATTGCTTTGCAAAGATACGATTAAGTGATAACAACACAAAATAAAAATAAACAAGATTTATTTTGTATTCCGCTCACTTAATCGTAATTTTGAGACTATCGTCTCAAAAATACTCTCGTTCGGGAATAAAAATAAAAGTTATTTATTTTGTATTCCGCTCACTTAATCGTATTTTTGCATATGAAATAAAGAAAAGGATTATCTATGGCACTACCGAAGTTCGTAATTACAATGGACGGATATCTGCGTTTGGGTATGGTGAATCAGCATAAGGATTTGCTGATAGGGGATGACCAATGCATAGGTGGCGGGTACTATCAGTTTGACTGGGTGAGCAACCGCCTGCTGCTGGACCGTGCATCTTACGACTTTGGTCGCCCACGATGGCATCTGCTGGAAACGCTTAAGGTACCTGCATCATATCGTGGACTCCGCATTGTCTATCTCTATGATGACGACCACGAGGATTATATAGTGAGTGATGAGTTACAAATTGAATACTATGAATAATTGAAGTTTCGGATGTTTAGTAGATATAAGAAGATAAAGGCGATAGCCGACTAAAAAAGAGCTCCCAGAAACCTGAGAGCTCTTTTGTGATTCGGATGGGGCTCGAACCCATGACCCGCAGCTTAGAAGGCTGCTGCTCTAATCCAACTGAGCTACCGAACCAACCTATTTGCTGTTAAGCGGGTGCAAAGATACAACAATTAATTCATAATTCACAATTCATAATTCATAATTTTTCTTTTCCCGCTCATTTTTGTGCTTTTTGCCCCCAATTTTCTAATCTCTAATCTCTAATCTACCATCCACAGAATACTTCTTGCCGTTGGGGGTAAGAATGTTGATGTGTCCGTTCTCGTATACCTTTTGGACTTTTCCTGTGGTTGACTGGATGTCTTTGATGGCATCCTGATTATCTTCTATTATATTAATGCTAAGCCCATATATTTCCACAGCATCATCGTTGGCATAGGCAGTTGCCCTGCGTACCTGATATTCTGCAACATTTGCTTGTTGGATATTGGCAGCATAGATGTAGATACGGGAATTCAACAAGACGTCATAGTCCACGCTGACCGTATTGCGGTTGGCGGCACTGATCATCTGAGGCTCATTTGTACCTATCTTAACATAAATGGCACGTGATCCTAATGTCTTGCAGTCGATAACAATATTCCCTTTACCAGCAGGAACCTCAAGAATCAGTCCGTTGAAATAATTCTTCACTGTGAGGTCATCGGAATTGTCTGCTGTGGCAGCGGCCAGTCCTTCGTCGGTGACTGTGGAGTTGATAATCAGACATCCTTGCTCAGCGTTGTAGCCGTCGCCACTGTCCTCTGTATCGAGGGTAACGAAGACATTGCCCATCATAGTGCTTGAGAGGTCGGTTTCTTCTGTAACACTCTGTTTAACACTGACAGTAGTTGTTTTTTCAATGGTTTCTGCAGCAGAAGCCCCGTCGAACGTGGTTATTTCTTGGAAGAATAATGCCCAAGTGTTTTCTCCTTGGTATGCCGATAGTGATCCGTTTGGCACTTTCAAAACACGTTTCCTTTGACTATATGAACTGACCGTTACTTCGCCCCATGTCAGCGTTCTGTCCGGTTCAATATGGTAATAGTACAAAACGACTCCGAATGGTGCGTTACTACCGTAGGCACTGTTAACAGAATTACCGCGCTCAAGTTCTCTTCTAATGTCCTCATTGTTCAGTATCTCTTCGTCAGAAGGTCGGGATGTTAATGGGAATGGTTCTTTCATGTAGGCCGTGCAATAGGTGACACTTGGGAAAGCATTATCTCCGATGGACTTAAGTGCTGCCGGCAGATCGATATATTCCAAGTTGTTGCCTGAACAAAAGGCTCTCTCGCCTATTGTTTCCACGGTGCTTGCCATCTGCACACGAACCAGATTCTCGCATCCGTAGAATAGATACGGAGGAATTGTCTTGACACCCTCACCAATGATGACGCGTGTTACGCTTGGGGGGAATATAGCGCCATAGTCATACGATAAACCGTGACTGTTGTAGAGATAGTCGTTTCGTTCGTTATAGGTTGATGCCTCCGTAGCATTGTAATTCACACGAACTAGTCCAGAGCCCTCAAAGGCACCATAGCCGATGTGTTTCACCTTTCGTGGGATGGTCACGCGACGCAGCTTGCCACATCCTGCAAAGGCAAATGCACCTATCTTCTCTAGCGACTCCGGTAGTTCAATAGTGCTTATATCAGCCCCAATGAAGCAATCCGTTCCCAGAATGCGCAGTGTGGAGGGCAGGGTGATGCCCGTGATGACTCCATTGAAATATTCAATGTCGTCTTCCCTGTAGGCGAAGGCATCGCTTACCGACACCGTGCCCTCCTTAATTGTAATAGCGCGTGGTTGAGGGATTCCATAGTCATCACGTTCAGGAATAAATCTATAGGCAATCTTGCCGATATATTTCACGCCGTCTTCTACTGGCATTCTTTTCACCCAAGGGATATAGCCGTAATATTCGCTGCCAAAGGCATCGTTGCCTATTTCTTCTATATTGGCAGAGAGGGTTACGTCCTTCAACTTCATACATCCTGCAAAGGCTCCTGCGCCAATTCTCTTCACTCCATCGCCCATGCTGACAGAAGTCAAATTCTCGCAGCCCCCAAATGCATTATTTCCGATTTCCGTGACCGAGTTGGGAATGGTTATCGTGGTTATTCTGCAACCGCTGAAAGCGCTGTTGCCGATGGCCTGGACCGAGTTGGGAATGGTTATCGTGGTTATTCCGCAACCGCTGAAGGCGCTGTTGCCGATGGTCTGGACCGAGGTGGGGAAGGTTACTGAGGTCAGCTTCTGGCATCTGTTAAAGAGACCTTCCGGAATGGTTTTCAGGCTGTTGTGCAATTCTGCCGTCTTCAGACTTGTTCCCTCCAGACAGTTGGCGCCAAAACGGGTTACATGGCTGATGTCTATCTGCTGAAGCGGTGTATTCGCGAAGCATGTGTGCCCAAGGCTGTCAACAGATTCGGGAAGTTCGATGGATTTCAGATTAGTACCTTTGAAAGCCGCATCGGCAATATAAGTGGGTGCTGTGGGCAGAGAAACCTTCTCCAGTGGTGTGTTAACCAAGATGCCGTTACCCACTCCCTTCAGTCCTTTTGGTAGTTTGCACTGTCGGAGATACTTCATTCCATCGAAAGCTATTTCAAGGTCGTTACGGCGATGGTAGGTGACCTCGCTTGTTGTGGCGCCGCTGAATCCGCCATTCCCTTCCTCGTCTTTGTTCTCTTCCGATAACGTGTAGATATCGGTATGGTATTCAATGAAACCGCCAAAGCTACCCCAGTTCTTCTGGTAGGTATATGAATAATACTCTCCGTCGTCATACACCAGCTCCACCTGCGAGAGGTCCAGGTATTGCAGTTGCGAAACCAATCCTTCCTGCGCTTTTAGATATACGATGTCGGCAGCACCCATCTTACCCTTCACGGTAAGGAAATCTACAAGGTCGTAGTCGGTGGCGAATACCGCATTCGTAAGTTTCTGCTTCAGCGTACCGGGTTGGGTGAGGTTGATGGTGAAGTGTGCGCCTGATGTCAGGTCGATGTCGGGCACGTCAACGGGGGTGTCATCATCTGGCTCGTTGTCCTGCTTCATGAACGGGTCTTCGTTCTGCGATGTGCATACGGCCATCTGGTTGGTGTTGAAATCGACCTTAACGTAGTAGGTGTGAGAGGGGTCGTAGTCGCGCACCCAGAAGTCGACATAGTCCTTCCAGTCCTGGTCGGGTTCCATCTCCTCTTTCTCGTTGAAGGTAACCAAGTCTTTGGGATGACTGTAGCGATAGGGGCGTAGCGAATCCATGACTTCATAAAACAGATCGTCGTTGAGTCTTACATCCAGTGTGGTCAGAGCCCTCGTGATGGTAAAGGCCGAGCTGGCAAACTGGACGTTGCCGGCATAAACGCCGTCGGTCTCGGTGGGCTGGAGTGTGGCCGAGGGCTGCGTAAAATTGTATATGGATTTATCTGCCACGTTCTTTCCCAAGAAGCAGAACAGGTAGCAGCCGCCCTTGCTCTCCTCGTTGAGATAATAGACGGGATTCGGATCTGGATCCGGATCTGGGTCCGGATCTGGGTCAAAATTCGGAGATACTTGAAATAACGCTCGGTTGAAATCTACAATGACATTAAAGGTTCCACTAGTTCTTAGTGTAAAAAAGTAGCCTTCTTGGTAGCCCTTATACAAGGCATAAGCTCTCCCTAAAGTTACTCTGGCCCCTTGCCGGGATCCGCACCATACGTCGTCCTTTATGCTTTCCCAGTCGTCGGCTGTGGCGGCCAACTTTGTGGCAATATAAAAAGCATTTGATTCTGTAAAGGTTGCTTTGCCTTCAAACACGCCGTCGCTGACCTTGACCAGCGTGGCAGAAGCAAGGTTGGCCTTTGCGCCTTCTCCGTCGGTACCTAACAGGTAGCAGGCATCCTGTGCCTGGCTGATATTTGCTATGAGAAGAAAGAGAAATAGTGTAAAACTACGTAAAAACGGGATCTTGGTCATAATAACAATTTTTATATTCTAATGCAAAGGTGCAAAAATTAATTCACAATTCACAATTCATAATTCATATTTTTCTGTTTTTTCGCTTATTTTTGTGCTTTGCAACCCGTTATGGTAACCGGAAAATCCGGATTGGCGGCCTTTCGTTATTACGTTATTACGTCATAACGTTATTACGATAGTCTTTTTTGGAGGTCGCCCTAATCTCTAATCCCTAATCCCTAATCTTCTTTGCTTTGAAGTTTGTGATTTTGCTATTGAACTTACCCGTTTTCTGTAAAGGGAAAACAAGGGTGCGGACGTAGTTGTAGGTCTTGTCCTTGGTGTAATAGCGCTTTTCTATGCCCAACTCCTGCACCAGCTTGCCATTTACGTAGAGTGATGTGCTGTGGTTAGTACCCTTGATAGCCAGGTGCTCCTTTTTGCCTACCTTACCCTTATATTTAAAGGTATACAGGTAACCGTCGCGACTGAAGCCTATCCATCCGCCTATGGGGTCTGCCAGCCATACTTTGGCATAGGGACCTTCCGTCAGGATGGTGCCATCGGGCTCTGAAGCCCAGGTGATGTCGAATTCCACCTGATAGTCGTAACCTATTTGAGCCTCGTTGCTCTTGTTGATGAATCTGTTAGGCTTTAGCTCTGAAAGTTCCATCTGTGTGTTGCCCAGCTGGTTGCACTTGTAGCCTTCGCCCAGTTTCTGGCGTCCCTTATCCCATGCGGCATAGCCAATGGTGTCGTTTACGGCGTGCCAGGTCTTCTCTGATATAATCTGAACGGCAGGCACCATGCGGTGGTGAATATCGCCAACGGAGATGCCGTTGTAACAGATGTCGTTCCAGACGCAGAACATACCGCCATGAATTTGTGGGTCACGCTCTGGGAATATCTCGCCGGCAATGTTGGCAGGCGTCCATGTCTCGTAGAGCATCTTGCAGTTCAGATAGTCGAAGTAATACCCGGCTGCAGGAACCAGATAGACCTGACGGCTGGGAACAGTAATCATCTGATAGCCCAGTGCCTTCATATCCTTGGGATTGGCATAACGGTTGTACCACATCTCCATCATCACGTTTTCTGCCTTGACGGGTGTCTCGCCCTTGGCGTGGGTCAGCTGACCCCAGAATACGGCTTGCTTGCCGTAGCGTTCCACCTCGCGGATAAGGTGGTCAACAAGGCCGCGGAACAGCTCTACCACGTCCTTGTCCTTGTTGCTGTACTCGTCCACACCTATGTGCATGCGGGGGCAGCAGAAGACAGGGTCGGGACCACCCAGATACTCGGCATAGAGGCTGTCAAGGAAAGGACGGAGCTCTGGGTTGCGCAGATCCAGGTGGTTCTTGCCGTAATCCTTGCTGGCCAACGAAGGACGGTAGTGTGAGAAGCACAGCGAGTGCGATGGTGTGTCCAACTCGGGGATAATCTCCACGCCCATCTTCTTGGCATAGAGGATGAAGTCGTGGAAACCTTTCTTGGTGTAGTAGCCGTCCTTGGCTGTCAGTTCGGGGAAGTAGTCGCTCTCCATACGGAAGGCAGCATAGGTCTCGTCCCAGTTATCGTTGTAAAAGTTGTTCGAGCCGCAGTCGTTCAGATGCACCTGTAGGGTGTTCATCTTGTAGTACGACATCATCTCCACCAGGCTGTAGAGGTAGGAGAGGGGCATGAACTTACGCCCCACATCCACCATGGCGCCACGAATGGCATAGGCGGGCGTATCTGTTATGGTGCCGCAAGTGAGGGGCTTGCCCTGCACCTTCAGCTGCTGTAATGTCTGAATACCCCACAGCACGCCCTGTTCAGTCTGAGCCTTGATGGTAACGCCCTTGGGGGTGACGATTAGTTGATAGCCCTCAGCGCCCAGTTTCTTGTCCTTGCAGAGCTGAAGGTTTACAACGCCACCCTTACCCAATGAGGCAGGTATATTGCCTGTGAAGCCAGCAAGGTATTGAGCCTCGTCCTGCAACGAAGCATCGCTATAACTGATGCTGGTCAGTTGATTCCATTGCAGTTCTCCCTTGGCAGCCTTCCAGTTCTCGATGGCTGGCACCACGAATGGTTTCTCCTGCGCAAAGATAGCGGTGCATGCCAGGAGGGTAAGAAGTGTTGTTAGTGTCTTTTTCATACTTTTTTCGCCTTAAAGTTTGTTATCTGACTACTGAAGGCACCGGTCTTCTGGAGGGGGAAGATGAGGGTGCGGATGTAGTTGTATTGCTTCTTCTCGCTGGCGAAGCGTCTTTCTATGCCCAGTTCCTGCACCAATTTGCCATCCACGTAGAGCGAGGTGCTGCGGTTGGTGCCCTTGATGCTGATGTGCTCCTTCTTGCCGGCACGGCCCTTATATTTGAAGGTGTAGAGGTAACCATCGCGTGAGTAACCCAACCAGCCACCGATGGGGTCAGAAAGCCAGACGCAAGAGTAGGGATTTTCTGTCAGGATAGTACCCTTGGGTTCTGCTGCCCAGGTGATGTCAAAGTCCACTTGATAGTCATAGCCAATCTGTGCCTCATCGCTGGGGTTGATGATGGTATTTGGCTTTATGCTTGAAAGTTCTATCTGCGTATTACCCAGTTGGTTACACTTATATCCTTCATCTAATGCTTTACGTTGTTTGTCCCAGGTGTTATAACCCAAAGTATCGTTAACGGCACGCCATGTTTTCTCTGCTATTACCTGCACGGCAGGGAAGACTCGGTGGTGGATATCGCCTACGGAAATACCGTTGCCGCAGATGTCATTCCAGACGGCAAACATACCACCTGAAATCTGTGGGTCGCGCTCCTCGAAACGCTGGTCGCCAATCTGAGCCGGAGTCCATCTTTCATAGAGGTGTTTGCAGTTCAGGTAGTTGAAGTAGTATCCTGCCTCGGGGACAATATAGACGTTGCGGTCGGGGATGCTGACCATCTGGTAACCTGCAGCCTTCATATCCTTGGGGTTGGCATAGCCGTTGTACCACATCTGCATCATTACATTCTCGGCCTTTACGGGGGTCTTACCCTTGGCATGGGTCAGCGAGCCCCACAGCATAGCCTGTTTGCCAAAGCTCTCCACGTGGCGAATCAGATGGTCGGCCAGGGAACGGAACAGTTCCACCACCACGCTGTCCTTGTTGCTATATTCATCTGTTCCTATGTGCATACGGGGACAGCAGAAGACGGGGTCGGGACCGCCCAGATATTCAGTATAGAGACTGTCCAGGAAGGGAATGACGGCAGGATTGCGCAGATCCAGATGATCGGCTCCGTATTCCTCGCAGGCCAATGAAGGGCGATAATGCGTGAATGCCAGCGAGTGTGCCGGTGCATCAAACTCAGGGATAATCTCCACGCCCATCGTCTTGGCATAGAGAATGAAGTCATGGAACCCTTTCTTGGTGTAGTAGCCGTCCTTGGCTGTCAGCCCAGGGAAGAGTTCGCTCTCGATGCGGAAAGCCGAATATGTCTCGTTCCAGTTGCCATGGAAGAAATCGCGGAATCCGTTATCGTTCAGATGCACCTGCAGGGTGTTCATCTTGTAGTAAGAGAGCATATTGACCAGACTGTACAGATAGGATAGGGGAATGTATTTACGACCCACATCTATCATCATGCCACGCATAGGGTAGGCTGGCGTGTCTGTAATGGTACCACACGCGAGGGGCTTGCCCTGCACTTTCAGCTGCTGCAGCGTCTGGATGCCCCACAGCACACCCTGTTCCGTTTGTGCCTTGATGGTAACGCCCTTGGGGGTGACGATTAACTGATAACCTTCCTTGTCCAGCTTCTTATCTTTGCAGAGCTGAAGGTTTACTGTGCCGCCTTTGCCCAATGAGGCAGGTATATTGCCTGTGAAGCCAGCAAGGTACTGAGCCTCGTCCTGCAACGAAGCATCGCTATAACTGATGCTGGTCAGCTGATTCCATTGCAGTTCTCCCTTGGTTGCCTTCCAGTTCTCAACGGCAGGCACAGTGAAGGGTTTCTCCTGCGCAAATATAGTGGTGCTAATAAGAAGTGTAATAAATGATAAGAGTGTCTTCTTCATTGTCTTATTTAATTTGTTAACAGGCGCAAAGATATGAATAATCCAATAATCCTGCAAATCCTCTATACATTATTAATTGTCCTTAACATCCTTGTCATGGTGAGGCATAACAAACAGGCCCGCCTTCCGGGATGGAGAGCAGGCCTGCAAGGATATAGGTGATGTTTCTCTTACTTAATCAGCACTTTCTTGCCGTCAATGATGTAATGACCCTTCTTTAAGGAGTTGACAAGTTGACGAGTTGACGAGTTGACAAGTTTACGGCCACTGAGGTCGTATATTGCTCCCTCGCCTTTGGAGAGGGTTGGGGTGAGGCTTCTAATTGCATCCTCTTGTTCTGACAGCTGGTTCTTCAACTCCTCCAGATTGGGGAGTTCTATGCTGGCGGGACGTTCCTCGTCAGAAAGATTGGTGGTGAAGTAGGAGGTCAGCGGTTTCATAGTTTTCTTTGCTGTGGTGTACTGGAAGGCTGTACCCTCATCGTTCAGAACATAGCAGTTGCTGACTGTTGGAATCAAAGTGAGACCATGGAACAGGAAGGCGGGAGAAGAGATGACCATCTTGTCGCTACCCGACTTGTAGAAGGGAACGTCAACGCCTCGGAACTCTATTGAGCGTCCTGCCATGGTGGAGTCTGCCGCTATGATGTAAGGCGTTGCTGACCTTAGCTCTGTGACAGGTGTAAGGATAACCTCGCCATTGGCTCCCTGAGCAGAGAATTCGTAAATCCAGAAGTGCTTCAGGCAGTCGTTAAGGGCAACGGGGATACTGTCAACATAGACGCTGTCTGCCTGGAATGGCAGGGTCAGGGCATGCCAGCCGGTACCTTTCTCTGTCAGTGGGAATGTATAGGTGAAGGAGGCACTGTCTGCCTGGAAACTTACAGGGATGAAGTAGGGTTTGTCGTTGACCATTCTGATACGCTTGGCATGGTTGCCGCTAACGGCATTGCAGGTGTCAAGGCTTGCAGGTACGGTCATGCCTTCTGCAAAGGCGTAGATGACATTGGGGTTAGATCTGTTGGGCGTCATGCGATTGATCTTGGCGCTGCAGTTGGCCAGAACGCCACAGATATTGGTAGCCGTTGTCATGCTGGTGGTGTTTGCCTTGCCGGAAACGGTTCCGTCTGTCTTCCAGCTGAGGACACCGTCTGACATTTGGCATTTGTAATCAAAGGTTCCTCCGCCAGTAAGCGTTCCTTCTTGATTGCTATACATGGCCTTCAGATGGCAGATGATGTCTGAGCCTATGTTGTCGAAGAAGACATCCACGGTAACAGACTTGCCCTTGGGTATCTCTACGTTATACATGCTGCTTGATCCGCTGGTGGCTGTACTGGTGCCAACCTTCTGTTTCCAGAGCTGAATCTTGACGCCTCCGTTATAATCCGTTGTGCCTTTGTTCGTGATGGTGGCCTTAGCATAGAGCTGCTTGCCATAGGCGACGTTATTGGCACCGTTGACAACGGAGTAGCTGATGGAAAGGTTTGCCTTGGTGGCTTCTGCCTCTGTTATCACCTCCATAGTGCCTTGTCCTATAACATTATTTCCGTTTTTGTCTGAACAGAACCATAGGTTATAGGTTCCGGTCTCCTCGGGGGTATAGTAGAATGAGAACTCGGCACACTCACCCTTTCGTACGGCCACACGGGCAAGATTCTCGGTATAGACCTTGGTGTTTGTCTTGCTGGCAAAGAGATAGACATCCTTGTAGTACTCATCGGCATTGTTGCGGAACTTAACAACAATCTCCTGCTCCTTACCCACAATATGGGTGCCTGGGAAGGTGATAGTGTCTATGCTGATGTTGTAAACGGGTTCTACAAGACGTAGGGTAGATTTACCTTCCGCATCAACAATAGCCTCTATGTAGCGGTCGCGCATGTTGTAGAGTGGTTTCCACTCCTCGCTTGATTGGGGTTTGCTGGCAAGGGTGAGTTTGTAGGTTCCTTCAGTCAGTTTTCCGGAAACATAGAAAGTCTTGGTCTGAGAAGCTCCGTCGGCCATATTAGTAATACTTTGCTTGTTGCCTACCAGCGAGAACTCGCCATCGTCATCAAGTTTCAGGAGTCCTACGTGGAATCTGCCAGTAGTACCTGTCTCGTTTGTAAACACGGCTCTGATAGTTGTGTTGGTGACTGCAACGTCACTGATGGTAAGGTAACTGTTCTCCCTGTTGTTACTGGGACGGCGCAACCCGATTACTGCAGCCTGGCCTCTGGCATAACCGCCACTACCGCTGGCAGCACCGATGCCGCTGTTGTCGCCCGAGTTGAGCACGCCAATCAGGAACCAGCCGTTGCTTCCGCCACCCCAACCCCAGTTGACGTGGAAGAGCTGCTCGCCATCAAATCCGTCCAGCACAAAGGCATGTCCGCCACTGAGCTTACTGCCGCTGAAAGGTACGGGATAGCCGGCTGCTATCTCGTTGTAAATAAGATCTTGCCATTCGTCTATGCTATACTGGTCACGTCCGGCCCTATAGCCGCTGGTGTCAAAACCGAAGTACTTGATGACATCGGGAGCCTTCCAGTTTGCACCTGAGGATGGTCCGTAGCCCATCTTTACAGCCTGACCACAGTAACGCATCAGGTTGGCAACGGCAGTATCTGCAGCAGTGTGGGCATGGCTCTCGCTGCAGCTATAGGTGTCCTGCATGTTGTCCCAGTCAATCTTGGAACCGCGTGGTACTGCCGGGAATGTTACAGTCTTCTTGGTGCCGTCCTTCAGGGTATAGGTCTTGCTGAAGGCAGGAATGTCTACCTTAATCTCGTTAGGGTACTTGTGGAAGTTGATTACCTGTGCCCATGCCGTAGCAATACAACCTGTGGCAGGGCGTGCTAGGGAGCCATCCTCCTTGTAGTACTTCTCGATGGTCAGGTTGTAGGGGAGATTCTGGTTCCAGCGTGTTGTCAGAATCTCAGGGATGCTGTGCTTGGTGTTGATAACCTTGCCGCGTCTTCTGAGTGCTGGAGAGCTGGGTTTCAGGTCATTGTCAATGACGTACTTGATCTCCTCCTCATATCCTTCAAGCCACGCACGCATATTGTCGGGAATCTGATCGGGATCGAAGGAACCTTGCTCCACATATCCCAGAATAGGTTCTACGCGGTCATCGCCGGACACAATGACATAACCGCCATTGTTGCCTGCATTGAAGACATAGTAGTATGCCTCCTCCTCGGTTTGGGCAGATGCCGTCTTGCGTGCAGCTCTGAAAGGCTTCTGGGCTGTGTTGATGTGTTTGCCTTTTGACATCATATAGGACTGGGCTGTGTAGAGCGCAGTCTGTCTGCCAACAGGTTCTGCCATTCCCACGAGGGAACAGCATAGCATCAGGATCGATAAGTTGAGTTTTCTCATAATATTATTTAGTTTAAATAAAAGGTTTGACAAAGTTTTTCAGGTGTGTGCGCAGGGATGTGGTGCGCTATTCAGCGCCACCACCGAGGGCCTGATACAGGTCGATGGTGGCGTTGATAGCATCCATGCGGTTCTTTATCTGACTCATCTGGGCAGAGAGCAGTGAGTTCTGAGCCGTGATGACGTTCAGATAGTTGGTGCTGCTAAGGGCATAGAGTTTCTGTGTAGCATCAAGGGCTTTCTCTAATGCTACAACCTGCTGTCCTATGAGTTCCTTCTGGTCCTCGGCTCCCTTCAGTTCTACCATAGCGGTGTTGACCTCGTTGCCGGCAGCTATAACGGCCTGCTTGAAGTTGTTGGTAGCGACCTCCATCTCAGCCTTTGAAATCTTGTACTGGGCACGGATTCTGCCGTTTGAGAAGATAGGCTGTGAAAGGTTGGCTACCACGTTGCCAATCATGATGCCGGGATTGATGGCACCACCGGCAAGGGCATTGGTGAACTGGCCTGTTGAGCTGATATTCAGAGAGGGATAGAACTGGCTGGCAGCAATGTTCTTATCGTAGAAGGCACTTGCCAATTCCAACTCGGCTGCCTTGACATCGGGACGACGTGACAGAATGCTGATAGGAGCACCTGTTGTAAGGATGGCAGGGGTCTGGAAGGTGCTGAGGGCACCACGACTGATGTGACCGGCTGTCTCGCCCAGGATAGTACCCAATGAGTTCTCTATCAGCTTGATATTGTCCTCTAATGCCACAACGCTGGTGCTGATGCTATAGTAGGTAGCCTCGATGCTTGCAACGGCAGCAAGGTTGGTCTGACCGGCATCCATCAGCTTCTTTTCCATATCCAGGTACTTGCCCCAGTTGTCGCGAGTGGTCTTAGTCAGCGCCAACTGCTCGTCCAGAGATGAAAGTGTGTAGTACATAGAGGCGATGTTAGCTACCAGAGCTGCCTGTACGGCCTGCTTGGCATTCTTGAGTTGCTCTACGTTCACCTCGGCCTTCTTCTTGGAGTTGCGCAGGGCTCCCAGGCTACCAATCTGCCAACTCATAGTAGCAGGCAGGCTGTAGGTGGTGCTGGTGCTATAGTCCTTGCGGTCATATGGATCCCAAGGACGACTGACCGTACCGCTGGGGTTGAAGTAGATGCTGGGGAAGTAGGCCAGTTTGGCACACTTCAGAGCATACTGAACCTCCTGAATCTTGAGGTCGGCATTCTTCATGTCTGTGTTGTTTGCCAAGCCTTTCTCTATGAGGGCCTGCAGCTGTGGGTCAGTAAAGATGTCGCGCCACTGCACATCGCCCAGCCCCTTTTCGTCACCGCTCTGGGCATTGCCATAGATACCATCGGTGTTGATGCCGGCAGGACGTTCATAGTTTTTGAATAGCGAGCAACTGCTCAGAAGAGCGGTTGCCAATGCTACTTTCAGAATATTTGATGTTCGCATAATGAATTCTATACGTGAATATTATTTGTTCTTGTTAGCTTCTTCCTTCTCTCTGAGTGAACGCTCACGCTCTTTCAGGAACTGCTGGTCGGCCTCTTCAACCATAACGGGACGGATACGCTCCTGGAGGTATTCGAAAATGATGAAGAATAGAGGTACGGTAAACAGGATGGCCAGTGTACCTACCGTCATACCGCCAATTACACCAATACCGATGGTACGGTTACCATTGGCTCCGGCTCCTGTGGCGAATACCAGGGGAATCATACCGAAGATCATGGTCAGAACGGTCATGAGGATAGGACGGAGACGAGCCTCGGCAGCTGCATAGGCGGCCTCTACAATACCCATTCCCTTACGACGGCGCTCCAGGGCGAATTCAGTAATCAGAATGGCTGTCTTGGCCAACAGACCAATCAACATAATCACACCTGTCTGCAGGTAGATGTTGTTTTCAATCTGACCCAAGAACAACAGACGTCCTATAGGCATTGCCTGTCCGTTCATGGTGATTGTCCAGTTGAAGCCAGCGTTCCAAAGCCATGCAAATCCGTAGGTTCCCATCAGACCGGCAGGAACAGAGAGGATAACGGCAAAGGGAATCAGGAAGCTCTCATACAGACAGCTCAGAATCAGGAATATCAGTATCACACAGATGGCATAGGTGAGGTAAGTGTCATAGCTGCCTATGGTCTGTGCCTCCTCACGTGCCATACCACCGTACTCGTAGCTATAGCCTTCGGGGAAGACCTCCTTGTGCACCTGTTCGATGACCTTCATTACCTCTGTGTTACTGATACCAGTGTTAGGAGCAACGTTCACAGAGATAGAACTGAAGAGGTTGAATCGGTTGTCAATCTCGGGACCAAGGATGGGCTTCAGCGTAACGAACTGGCTGAGTGGAGCCATCTTGCCTTGGTTGCGGATGAACATATTGTTGAGGTCATCCTCTGTGGTTCTGGCCTGAGGATTGCTCTGCAGCATCACACGATATACCTTGCTGAACTGGTTCATGTTGCTGATGTATGAACCACCACAATAGCTTGCCAATGCGTTCAGTACTGTGGTGGGAGAGATACCGGCACGCTTGCACTGTGCAGCATCAACATCAACCTGGAACTGGGGGAAATTACGCTCGTAGGTAGTGATACAACGTCCTACCTCGGGGTGTTCGCTCAACTTGGCTATGAATTGCTTGGTATAGTTGAAGAATACCTCCTTGTCAGCTGTACCAGTCTTGTCCTGCAACTGCAGCTCGATAGATCCCATACCATAACCGGGAATCATACCAGGTTCGAATACAAAGCACTGAGCCTCTGGAATTTCCTTCAGAAGGCGAGCATTCAGTTTGGCATTTGCCACCATGGTACTGGTGCTCATCATATTATCCAAAGGATGATAATTCATGAGTGCCACAGCCGTGAGTGCTGTTATGCAGGCAAAGGCGATAGCTTTTTTGCCAATCTTCTTCTTGTTGAACAGACTGCGGATGAATACTATCAAGGCAACGACGAAGGCAACGACGGCAAGGGTTACAAATCCGAATCCTAATCCGTACTGACGCTCTCCCCAAGGCTTCATACGGATAACAGACATACCGTAAGATGTACCCTGACCAGACATGAATCCGTATCCGGCCACCTTGGTGTATTCCTTTACCTCGGGTACTTCCTCGATAATCTTCTGTGCCTTGTTCAGTACCTTGTAGGTAGATGCTACGTTGCTACCAGGAACAGCGCTGACGTTCATCATGCAGACACCCTGGTCCTCGCT
Organism: Bacteroidaceae bacterium; assembly: GCA_017619585.1. Next base: position 38,506 of record JAFZSA010000032.1, on the reverse strand, counting down.
GGGCACCAAACCACCTGGCAGATGACCTGCAAAGAAAAGCACGCCTACAATAGCTACTGCCAAGGCTCCAAAGCTGACGTAATATCTAACCTTGCGTGAAACCATTCTGCGTAGTATGTTGGCGTATTTCTCCATCATGGCTGAGTAGGTAGCTTCGTAAGCCAGACGTGTACGGTAGTTGATAGCTCCGAAGAAACCCTTGCGACGTTCCTCGCTGGCGGGACGCATCATCATAGCACAGAGGGCAGGGCAGAGTACCAAGGCGCTGACACATGACAGACCAACGGCAGTTGCCAGAGTTACACCAAACTGGGTATAGAAGATACCTGCTGTACCACCTGTAAAACTAACAGGGATGAACACTGCCATAAACACAAAGGTACAAGAGATAACGGCCATTGTAACATCGCTCATGGCATCCTTGGTAGCTTGATAGGGGCTGGTATATCCGGCATCGAACTTGGCCTGGACAGCTTCAACCACCACAATGGCATCGTCCACCACCGTACCAATAGCAAGCACAAGAGCAAACAATGTTAGCAGGTTAAGCGTAAATCCGGCTAATGCAAGACATGCAAAGGTTCCTACCAATGATACGATGATTGAAATAGAGGGGATGATGGTAGCCCTGAAGTCCTGTAGGAAGAAGTAAACCACCAAGACCACTAGGAAGATGGCCACGAACAATGTCTCCTCTACATTGGCAATAGATGCCATGAGGAAGTCGTTGCTGGACATCATCTTTATGAACTTCATACCCTTTGGCAGGTCTTTGCTTAATTCGTCAAGCTTGGCGCTTACACGGTCGTTGGTTTCCTTTGCATTAGCTCCTGCCAACTGGAAACAGAGGAAGGTAACACCAGGATGACCATTAGCCTCGCCGTGGAATGAATAGTTGATAGCACCCAGCTCTACATCGGCAATATCCTTCAGTCGCAGGATGGTACCGTCTGCATTGGCACGGATGACAATATCCTCGAATTCAGAAAGCTCTTTCAGACGTCCCTTGTACTTCAGGGTGTATTGGTAGTAGTTGTCTATACCGTCACCGTGTGAGCCGTTGACGGGTTTTTCACCTAACTGACCGGCAGGAGATTCAAGGTTCTGTTCTGCCATAGCTGAAGTGATATCGTCAGGTACGACACCATACTGAGCCATCAGTTCAGGCTTCATCCAAATACGTAGTGAGTATGTTCCACCCAACAGCATAACGTCACCTACACCCTCTACACGCTTGATCTGGGGAAGGACGTTGATGTCAAGGTAGTTTGAGATGAAATCCTCGTCGTATGTTCCGTCTTCGCTGGCAAGACAGTCAATCTGCAGGAATGATGTCTGTCTCTTGGTTGTGGATACACCGATTCGGGTAACCTCCTGTGGCAGCAGACCTTGTACGCGGCTTACACGGTTCTGAACGTTTACGGCAGCCATATCAGGATCTGTACCCTGCTTGAAGACAACGTTTATGGTGGCAGAGCCGGCATTGGTAGCCGTACTGCTCATATACAACATATTCTCTACACCGTTGATACCCTCCTCCAAAGGCTGGATAACGGCTTTCATTACAGCATCTGCGCTGGCACCTGTGTATGTGGCGCTAACGGATACGGTTGGAGGAGCAATATCAGGGTACTGCTCCAAAGGAAGGGAGGTGTAGGATATTGCACCCACCAATAGAATCATAATGGCTATAGAAATGGCCATTACCGGTCTCTTGATAAATATATTTCCTTTCATTGCTTTGTCTTAATTAAGAGTTGAGAATTAAGAGTTAAGAGTTTGTCTTTTGTTTTTCTTATTCTTGATTCTCTTTGTTTGGCTTGACGTTCTGGCCGTCCTTCAGCATACCTGCTCCTTCGGCTACGATAATGTCACCGGCCTTCAAGCCTTCCTTAATCACGTATTCCTTGCCATTAGTGTGTGGCTCAGTAACAACAAGCTGCTCGTGTGCGATGTTGTTCTTGTCAACAAGATAGACCTTGAATTTATCCTGAATCTGTACGGTAGCTGTTGCAGGGATTACAATCTTGTCTTTGTAAATAGTGGGAATAACTACATATCCTGTGCTTCCACTATGCAGCAATTTCTCGGGGTTGTCAAAGACGGCACGAACCTGAACGGTACCTGTTGTACGGTCAACAACACCACTTACGCTCTCTACCTTACCGGTGTGCTTGTATTCGCTGCCGTCAACAAGCAATAGCTTGATCTCTGGCATGGCGCTGATGGCAGCCTCTGCACTACCGCTCTCACGAGTCATGCTCAGCAACTGAGCCTCGTTGATAGAGAAGTAAACGTACATCTGATTGTTGTCGCTGACGGTTGTAAGGGGCTGACCCATGCTGGGACTAACCAAAGCACCCTGACGGTAGGGGAGTGTTCCGACAATACCGTTTGAGGGACTCTTGACAACTGTATAGCTGAGGTTGTTGCGGGCATTAACTACCTGAGCCTGTGACTGTGCTAACACAGCCTTGGCTGTCTGAAGGGCGTTGTTGGCCTTCTGGATGTCGAACTCACTGACTACATGCTGCTCAAAGAGCTGCTTCTTACTGTCGTACTCCAACTGAGAGGTTGCCAGCTGAGCCTTTGCAGACTCTAATGCTGCCAAAGCAGTGTTCAGTGCTGCCTGATAAGGAACCTGGTCAATGATGAACAGAGGCTGACCGGCCTTAACAACCTGACCTTCTGTCACACAGAGCTTGGTCAGGGTTCCGCTAACCTGTGGCATAATGTCGATATCCTGTCGTCCACGTATTGTGGCACTGTATTTTGTATTCATGGTAACATCCTTGGTGGCAACCTTCATTGTCTCGAAGTTGGCTGATGGCATCTGTCTTTGTGAATTGTTGCTGCATGAAGAAAGAATGCTTGCAACTACTGTGCCAAGAACTGTAATGTACTTCAAATTCATTTTCATATGTTATCTGTTTTGATTGTTATTTTCACCTGTTAAGTATAAATCGGGTGCAAAGGTACGACTTTTTGTGATATTATAGAGTTTTGTTTTTGCAAATAGTATAAATAATTGTAATTATTTAACAATATTCGTGCCCTGTGTATGTACAAAAAAAGAGCGCATGTTTGATTATATGCGCTCTATATGTTTATTGGTTTCTTTAGTTGTATCAAGAGTTCATGCTAACTAGGAATTCCTCGTTTGTCTTGGTGTGTTCCAATCTTGATTTTACCTCGTTCATTGCCTCGATGGAATTCATGTCGCTCAGGAACTTGCGCAGAATCCACATGCGGTCAAGTGTCATCTTGTCTTGCAGCAAGTCGTCTCTACGTGTGCTGCTGGCAACAATGTTAACAGCAGGGAAGATACGCTTGTTGCTGAGCATACGGTCGAGCTGCAGCTCCATGTTACCTGTACCCTTGAACTCCTCGAAGATAACCTCGTCCATCTTACTACCTGTATCCGTAAGGGCTGTGGCAATGATGGTAAGGCTACCACCATTCTCGATGTTACGGGCAGCTCCGAAGAAACGCTTGGGCTTGTGCAGGGCGTTGGCATCCACACCACCACTCAGTACCTTTCCGCTGGCAGGTGATACCGTATTATAGGCACGTGCAAGACGTGTAATAGAATCAAGGAAGATAACAACGTCGTGTCCGCATTCTACCATTCGCTTGGCTTTTTCCAAGACGATTCCTGCAATCTTAACGTGACGTTCTGCAGGCTCGTCGAAGGTGCTGGCTATAACCTCTGCCTTAACGGTTCGTGCCATATCTGTTACCTCCTCAGGACGTTCGTCTATGAGCAGCATAATCAGGTAAGCCTCGGGGTGATTGGCTGCAATGGCATTGGCAATATCCTTCATCAAGATTGTCTTACCAGTCTTGGGCTGAGCCACAATCAGTGCACGCTGGCCCTTACCAATGGGGGCAAAGAGATCAACTACACGTGCCGACATGGTGTCGTTCACTCCGTTGCAAAGCTGGAATTTCTCGTCGGGGAAGAGGGGGGTGAGGTTCTCAAAGGGGCTACGGTCTCTTACTACATCGGGGTTGCAGCCGTTGATGGTCTCAACCTTTATGAGGGGGAAGTATTTCTCGTTTTCACGTGGAGGCCTTACAGGACCTTCAATTACATCTCCAGTCTTCAGTCCGTATTGACGGATAATCTGTGAACTTACATAGATATCATCGGGACTGCTCAGATAGTTGTAGTCGCTGCTGCGCAGGAAACCGAATCCTTCGTTCATGACTTCCAGAACACCCTCTCCGCGGATATTCTCTCCGAAGTCATATTTCTCTTCTTCTTTTTGCTGGGCAGGCCTTCCTATTTCGGGCAGGTCGTCAATTATGCGAGTGTCTGATTCTGGTCGGCGAGTGGGTAAGATGCTTGTTGCTGCCATCTCTACCTGCTCCTCTAATTTGGGGATATCCTGAAGGATGATGAAGTCCTCTCCTGTGCTGAAGAATTTTTTTACCATCTCCTCGGTAATCTCCTGCTCCTCTGGCTGTTTAGCTATGTCCTGGGCAGGTTCTGTTATGGGTTCTTGAATAGGTTCTGGCTGTTGCTCTTCTTCTTGCGCTTTTGCCAGCTGTGCCTTAGCTTCGGCTTTAGTTTCACCTATTCTTTTTCTCTTTTTCTTTATGGGAGTTTCCTCTTCTGCAACGGGGGCTTTAGGCTCCTCGGCTTTTGGTGTTTCCTGGGGAGTTTCTGCCTTTTCTGCTGCCTTTGTTGCTTTTTCTGTAGCGGAAGCCTTTTTGCGGGTAGTCTTCTTCTCGTTGGTCTTTACCTCAGTCTTCTCCTCCTCTTTTTCTACCTTTTCTGCTTTCTCCTTTTTCTTGGCAGCAGGCTTTTCTTTTTCAGTCTTTTTGCGGGTAGTCTTCTTCTTCTCTGTGCTCTCAACAGGTTGCACAGATTCTGCGTCTATGATGTTGTAGATTAGTTCTGTCTGGTCGCTGATAACCTTCACGCCCAATGATTTGGCAAGTGCTGCCAATTCGTCAGAACTCATACTTTCCAGTTCGTTCTTCTTATGCATAGTTTTTATGCTTAATGTTATGTAAAATAATAAGGTGTAGGATAATTTAGATAGGAGCCCGATTGGGGCGTATCTTTCAAAAATCACTGCAAAGTTATGGTAAAACCTTTTATCTTCCAAATATTCCGCGTGAAATTATTTTAATAATCCGCTGTTTTTAACTACTTTTGCAGAAAATTTCACATGGTTTCATATTTACAGGTTCAGAATCTAACACGCAGAGTAGGGGACCGTACTCTGTTCCAGAATCTGTCTTTCAGCGTAGCAGAGAGGCAGAAAGTAGGTCTTATTGCTCAGAACGGAACAGGTAAAAGTACGTTGTTGAATATTCTTGCGGGCAAGGATACGGCAGACGAGGGAAATGTTATCTACCACAATGACCTTCGCATTGGCTATCTGGAACAGGCTCCTCACTATCCTATGGATATGACTGTGTTGGAGGCTTGCTTTTGGCATGGCAACGATACCACCAACCTGATTCGTGAATACGAGCATTGTATGGCTACGCCTGGGAATCCCGGACTTCAGGAGATTTTGGACAAGATGGATCATCTGAAGGCATGGGATTACGAGAACCGCAGTAAGACTATTCTATCGAAGTTGTCCATTACGGAGTTCCATAAGCCTCTATGCCAACTTTCGGGTGGTCAGCTTAAGCGTGTGGCTTTGGCGAATGTGCTGATTATGGAACCTGACTTCCTGATTCTGGATGAGCCTACCAACCATCTTGATATCCAGATGATAGAATGGTTGGAAGGGTACTTGAGCAGAAGTAGTATCACCCTGCTAATGGTGACGCATGACAGGTATTTCCTTGATAACATCTGCTCTTTGATTCTTGAACTGGATGATGAGACCGTATATACCTATCGTGGTAATTACAGCTATTATCTGGAGAAACGTCAGGAACGCATAGATGTAGCCCGTTCTGAGATTACACGTGCCAATAACCTCTATCGTACAGAGTTGGATTGGATTCGTCGTCAGCCTCAGGCACGTGGTCATAAGGCCCGTTATCGTGAAGAGGCTTTCTATGAACTGGAGAAAGTTGCTAAGAAACGTATCGAGGAACAGCAGGTACGCCTTGAGATGAAGAGTTCTTATATAGGCAGCAAGATTTTTGAGGCTGAATATGTAAGTAAGAAATTCCCTCTTAAGGATCCTACGTCTACTGCCACAGAGAAAGTTATCCTGAAGGATTTCTATTACAACTTCTCGCGTTATGAGAAGATGGGCATTGTGGGAGGCAATGGTACGGGTAAGAGTACCTTTATAAAGATGCTTTTAGGCGAGGTGAAACCAGATTCTGGTCGATTCGTTATTGGCGAGACGGTGAAGTTTGGCTATTACAGTCAGGATGGCATGCAGTTTGATGAGCAGATGAAGGTTATTGATGCTGTACGCCGTGTTGCTGAATTCGTGGATCTTGGTGGTGGACGTCACCTGTCTGCCATGCAGTTCTTGCAGCATTTTATGTTTACGCCTCTACAGCAGCAGAATTACATCTATAAACTCTCTGGCGGAGAGAAGCGCAGGCTGCATCTATGTACCGTGCTGATGCAGAATCCCAACTTCCTGGTGCTGGATGAGCCCACGAACGACCTTGATATCGTTACTTTGCAGATTCTGGAACAGTATCTGCAGGATTTTCATGGATGTGTGATTGTTGTCAGTCACGATCGTTATTTCATGGATAAGGTGGTAGACCATCTTCTCGTCTTCAATGGAGAGGGTGATATAAAGGATTTCCCTGGCAATTATTCGCAATATCGTGAATGGGAGAAACTGGAAGAACGTAAGCCGGAACCCGTTTCCAAGACCATACAGGCTGCAGCACCCTCAAAGGCAAAACCTCGTGACGAGCAGAAAAGAAAGCTTACCTTCAAGGAAAAACAGGAGTTTGCGCAGTTGGAACAGGATATAGAACGTTTGGAAGCTGAGAAAACTCAAATAGAATCATCGTTGAGTAGTGGTACTATAAGCGTTGAACAGATTACTGAGCTGAGTAAGCGCTTACCAAAACTTATAGAAGAGCTTGATGAGAAATCCATGCGCTGGCTGGAACTCAGCGAGTGGGCGTAATATCAATTTTTCTTGTTAATACTTGTATGATTGCAAAAATCTTTGTTAATTTGCAAAGTTTTGTGTGAAAAAAGTATTAACCAATGGTAAGAAAATTATTAAACATTATTCTTTTGCTTTGTTGTTGCTCAACGCTTTTGGCAGACATTAATGTATTGCCAAAATGGGCTTTGGGAGGGTTTGAACGACCAGAAGGTGTTAATCCACTTGTCAGTCCTGTTGAAAATACGTTGTTCCTTTGTCCTATGTCGGGGACAAAGGTAAAGTGGGAATGTGCAGATACGTTCAATCCTGCTGCAGTGGAGAGGAACGGAAAGGTGTGTGTATTGTATCGTGCCGAGGATAATCCGAATGTCGGCATAGGCAGACGCACATCACGTGTAGGTTATGTGGAAAGTGCTGATGGTATATCGATTGATTATAGACAGAAGACTCCTGTTATGTTTCCTGATACTTCTGCTATGTCCATGAAATATGAATGGACAGGCGGTTGCGAAGATCCTCGTGTCGTAGAGGCAGAGGTGGATGGTAAGCCCTTGTATGTGATGACCTACACAGCATACGATCGCAAGACAGCCCGTCTGAGCGTTGCAACAAGTCCGGACTTGCAGAAATGGACACACTACGGACCTTGTTTTCAGAAAGCTTATGATGGCAAGTTCAATACGTTGTTCTGTAAATCAGGTTCTATTCTTACCACAGTGAAGGACGGACGCCTGCAAGCATGCAAAGTAAAGATAGACAACGAGATGAAATACCTAATGTACTGGGGTGAATATGCTGTTTATGCTGCTGTCAGTGATAACCTCGTTGACTGGACGCCTCTGGTTGATGCTGATGGCAATCTGATTGCTTTGGCAAAGCCCAGAAACGGTCATTTCGATAGTACCATGACGGAGTGTGGTCCACCTGCCATTATGACGGAGGATGGTATTATATTAATATATAATGGTAAGAACAAGAGCGGTTCAAGCGGCGATACCAGTTTGGCTGCAGGAACTTATTCTGCAGGTCAGATGCTTTTCAGTAAGGATAATCCCCTGAAGTTGATTGACAGGTTGGACAAGCCTTTCTTCCGCCCCATGGCATCGTTCGAGAAGAGTGGTCAGTATGCAGCCGGAACAGTATTCGTAGAGGGCCTGGTATATCATCAGGAGAAGTATTTCCTGTATTACGGATGTGCTGATTCATTTGTTGGTGTTGCTGTTTATGACCCGAAGAAATCCAATCATGTGGGAGACCCTTTGCCCACGGTCGAGATACCAGAGGGTGTTGTGAACCAATGGACATCGGTAAATAGTGGCAAGATGCGTTGCTTCGTTAATTCCTATAGCGGTTGCGTTAAGGATAGTGAAGGACCAATGAACTTGAATGTCAGCTATCTTTACCCTAACAGCAAATGGTGTGATACCAGCACGGCTAATCCATGGGTTGTGATGGAGTTTACCGGAATATACAATATTAATAGGGTTGTTGTCAGAGATGTGGGGCAGCATGAGTCAAACTGTGGAAATGTGCCGGAATGGTGGGTATACACCCGTATCAATTCAACTGATGAATGGAAACTTGTGGCTCATGAAGAAAATGTTGCAGATAAGGAAATAAAGGATGTTACGTTCCCTGCAGTAGAAGCCCGATATGTTAAGCTCGTTTTCACTCGAGGCATACGCCCTTCGGGTGAAGCTGACAATGCCATCCGATTATATGGATGTGATATCTACGGCCAGTTTGTCAGGGATATCAGCAGAGCGGACGGCATGATAGGTGTTGGTAAGACGGTGCTTCTGTCTTACGATGTATCCACACAGTTGGGTTCTCCGCTGAACCTTCTTACAGGTTCTGCAGATAAGGGCAGTGCATGGAACCCGTCGAAGGGAGTGCCTGGGTCTGATCCGTTTAGGTATGTGTTGATAGATTTGGAGAAGTCGTACGATGTAAAACGTTTCCAACTCTATGATGCCAAAAGTATAGATGCATCGGCTACGAATATGGATGCCTATCAGATTTTCTTGTCAGACGAGTTCCCTGATCTTTCGCTGATTTCTCCTTTGGGCGATGAGAACGAATGTTGGACGAAGGTGGCTGATAAGAAGAATGTTGGATCAAGCAGTAAGAAGCTGCTCGTTCTTTCTACTCCAACTAGATGTCGTTTTGTTAAGTTGGTACTTCCCCGTACTAGTGAGTCAATGAATGCCGTTGCCGCTCCTGCCTTGTATGCCCTTCAGGTTTATGGGACAGAAGCAGAGACAACGGATGCTTTAACAATTCAAAACTCTCAATCCAGAATTCAAAATGGTGAGGTTGAGTATGACCTGTTGGGACGCAGATACAGCTCACCTTATGCCAGACATGGCATTTATGTAAAAGGAAATCGCAAGGTGTTGAAATAAATGCCTTATGGCATAATCTTGCAGAAGAATCCTAACTTGTATAGCTTGAAAATGAGGAGTGATGGCTTCTCGCCAAGCAAGTTCTGCTTCATCTTTTTTTTGCAGACATCAAAGAGCCATATAGCCAATCCTTTCAGGTGACATTTCTTGATATAAAAGGCAATGGCAGAAATGGTGATTCTGCGTTGAACTTTTTCTTCCAGTCTTGAAAGGGTAAATAATGAGGTTTTCACCTTTCGTAGGTAGGAAGGTGTATTTTCTAATCCTGTGTGGATTAGTTTATTGTCGATGTGTAAGACAGGTATCTTGCGGTCTTTCAGTTCAAGGCCAAACAGCGAATCCTCGTGCCCGTAATCGCAAATCTCATTGCAGAAACGTATTTGCATGAACAGTTCACGTTGAATCATGAAATTAAATGTGGTGAACTGTGCATAAGGATGCTTTCTTCTTTCCTTGAGCGTCCTTTTTTTCTCTGCATGGATTTCGTATTTGTATCGGAGAGCCTTGTCCTTTGAGGGGCAGCTATCGTAGTTACCTGTTCCACCGCAAATAACCTGGTTCCCTTCTGTCTGACTCAGGTATGAGGCTATGAAATCCTTGCTCTTTACCTGAGCATCACTATCTATAAACAGAATCCATTCGCCCTGGGCCATCTCGGCAAGCAGATTGCGTATCTTGGCACGACCCAGATTCATCTTTGCCTGCCAGTAGCGACATTGAGGAAGCTCTGCTATACTGGCATTGTTATCACGGATGGGGATAGCGGTGCTGCCGTCATCTGCCACTAAGATTTCAGCGTCCTGAGGGAGCTGTTCCAAGAGGTCGTGCACTAACTGGGTGCAGTCTTGGTTGAAGGTGGGAATCAATATAGATAGTTTCATGCCGCAAATATAAGAATAAGTAAGCGAAAAAACAAAATTTCTTTTGTATTCTGCTCACTTATTCGTACTTTTGCAGTCGTTATGGCTCCATTAGCAGAAAGAATGCGTCCGCTTACGCTTGACGATTACGTCGGGCAGCAGCATCTGGTAGGTCCGGGTGCTGTATTACGTCGTATGATAGAAGGCGGACGGTTGAGTAGTTTCATTCTGTGGGGCCCTCCAGGTGTAGGAAAGACAACACTTGCCACCATTATTGCTCATCAGCTGCAGACGCCCTTTTATACCCTTAGTGCCGTTACCAGCGGTGTTAAGGATGTTAGGGATGTGATAGAGAAGGCAAAGGGTAATAGATTCTTCAATACGGCAACACCTATTCTTTTTATTGATGAGATTCATAGGTTCAGCAAATCGCAGCAAGATTCTTTGTTGGGAGCTGTTGAACAAGGTGTTGTTACGCTGATAGGTGCCACAACTGAGAATCCTTCGTTCGAGGTGATAAGACCTTTGTTGAGCCGTTGTCAGGTTTATACCCTGAAGCCTTTGGAACAAGAGGATTTGATGGCATTGGTTGAGAGGGTAACTACGCAAGATGCCATCCTGAAGCAAAAGCCTTTTGAACTGCAGGAGACAGCCGCTCTGATGCGTTATAGCGGGGGTGATGCCCGTAAATTGTTGAATATCATTGAGCTGTTATATGAGGCGGCTGAAAAAGATGATAAGGTTGTGGTAACCGACCAGATTGTGGCAGAGCGCCTTCAGCAGAATCCTTTGGCATATGATAAGGACGGCGAGATGCACTATGATATTATCTCAGCTTTCATAAAAAGCATCAGAGGCAGCGACCCTGATGCTGCCATCTATTGGCTGGCAAGGATGATTGAGGGTGGCGAAGACCCTGCTTTTATAGCCAGAAGATTGGTGATTAGTGCCAGCGAGGATATAGGCCTTGCCAATCCCAATGCTTTGCTGCTTGCCAATGCAGCTTTTGATGCTGTAATGAAAATAGGATGGCCTGAGGGGCGTATTCCTTTGGCAGAGGCAACCATCTATCTGGCTACCAGTCCTAAGAGTAACTCTGCTTACAAGGCAATCAATGATGCCCTGCAGAAAGTGCAGCAGACGGGCAACCAGCCTGTTCCTTTGCATTTACGCAATGCTCCAACCAAACTGATGGAACAGTTGGGTTATAGCGAAGGCTACAAATACGCTCATGATTATGAAGGTCATTTCGTAGAGCAGCAGTTCCTGCCTGATGATTTGCAAGGGATGCGCCTATGGCATGCTCAGCAGAATCCTTCAGAGGATAAGCTCCTGCAACGTATGATTCAGTGTTGGGGAGAGAGATATAAGAGTTGATTGGTTATTGGTTAATGGTTAATGGTTATTGAATAATTCTCAATGTACAATAAAAAAATATAATATGGCAAAGAAAATACTTCTTTTAGGTTCAGGCGAGTTGGGCAAGGAATTTGTAATTGCCTGCAAGCGTAAAGGACAATACGTGGTGGCATGTGACAAATATGATAATGCACCTGCCATGCAAGTGGCTGACGAGCGCAGAGTATTCAGTATGTTGGATGGTGAAGCACTTCAGAAGGTTGTAGAGGAAGTTAAACCCGATATCATTGTACCTGAGATAGAGGCCATTCGTACTGAGAAGCTTTATGATTTTGAGAAGGCCGGTATACATGTTGTTCCCAGCGCAAAGGCTGTTAACTACACTATGAACCGTAAGGCTATCCGTGAGTTAGCTCATACAGAACTGGGACTTAAGACAGCCAATTATCTTTATGCCAGTACTTTCGAGGAATTGAAGGCTGCTGCAGATAAGATTGGATTCCCTTGTATTATTAAGCCCTTGATGAGCAGTAGCGGCCATGGCCAGAGCAAGGTAGATGCTGCCAGTGAGTTGGAGAAAGCTTGGGAGAATGCCTGCGGCGGCAGTCGTGGTGATATAATGGAGGTTATCGTTGAACAGTTCATTCCTTTCGACTACGAGATAACGCTGCTTACTGTTACTCAGAAGAATGGTCCTACATTGTTCTGTGCTCCTATTGGGCATGTTCAGAAGGGTGGCGATTATCGCGAGAGTTTCCAGCCTCGTGCTATGAAGCCCGAGCATCTGAAGATGGCTCAGCAGATGGCAGAGAAGGTAACGGCAGCTCTTACTGGTGCCGGCATCTGGGGTGTTGAGTTCTTTGTAAGTGAGAAGGAAGGTGTTATCTTCAGCGAGCTGAGTCCTCGTCCACATGATACGGGAATGGTAACTTTGGCTGGTACTCAGAATCTGAGTGAGTTTGAGTTGCATTGTCGTGCAGTCTTAGGACTTCCTATTCCAGAGATTACACAAGAGCGTCAGGGTGCATCTGCTGTTATTCTTTCGCCTGTAGAGACAACAAATCCTCAATATGATGGCATGGAAGATGTTTGTGCTGCACAGCGTACCTATCTGCGTATATTTGGTAAGCCAGAGGCTCATGTAGGTCGCAGAATGGGTGTGGTAGTATGTTGGGATGATCTGTCAGCTTCTCAGGAAGCCTTGCGTGATAAGTGCAAGAGTCTGGCAGCCAAGGTGGTTGTGCGTTAAAGCTTAGAAGAGAAAGATATTACAATATCCTGAAGTTCCTCATCCGTTAGGGTGGGGAACTTTTCTTTTATGGTATCCTTAAAGGCAGATATGGCCTTAGCCTTCATCTGCTGTTTCCCCATCTTTATGCCACTTGCAATAGGCGTTGATGGTAGTAGTGCTCTGTTGAAATTTCCGTCGCTCATTTTATTTTAATTGAGAATTGAACATTGAACATTGAGAATTAAGATATGGGCCGCAAAGATTATCGTAATAACGAAATGTCGAAATGTTGTAAAGCGGCCTCAACTAAACTCAATAACCATTCTCCCTCTCCTTCGGGGAGGGATGGGGTGGGGCTGCTATCCTTTCTTTAGATGTTCCATAAGCACATGCTCAACATCTTCTTTCTTGTCTGTAAGGGATAGAATCAGATTTTTGTAAATTCCCCTTTCTGTAAGATCCATCATCAGAGGCCATACAGGTACTTCTTTTGTCCAGAATTCTGTGCCAAGGAATACCATTGGGCTTGCGTACCCGAAGGTCAGATAGTGGTTCTGTACTGCTTCCTGGAATATTTCCTGTAATGTTCCTGCGCTGCCAGGTGTGTATATGATGCCACCTTTGGCAATCGTCAGGATGCCATCCTCGCGTATGCTGTTGTCAAAGTATTTGGCAATATGTGTGGCTAATGGAGTTGATGGTTCGTGACCATAGAGCCAAGTGGGAATACCCAGACTTACGAACTCGTTTTGTGGGAAGCGGTCGTGTACACGCCATGCCGTCTCTAACCAACCCTCATCAGTGTACATGGGTGCTGTTGACATGGTATGCAATGCATCCTGCATCTCCAGCTCGTTTCGTCCAGCCATCCATGCTCCCAGATGAGTAGCTTCCATAGCGCCTGGTCCTCCTCCGGAAATCATCAGGAATCCTTTTTCTGTAAGGTGTTTACTAAGGTAAGCAACCTGTCTGTATGCAACATCGCAACGCGAGAGACTGTGTCCGCCCATGATACCTACCAACCGGCGCTCGTTGTAATTGGAGAGGAAGTCGTGAAGGCAATCAGAGATACTATGGTCATGCAGCGAACGGGCCAGGTTTTCTTTAGCATCCGTTGAGCGCTTGCCCATTTTCAGATAGTGTTTGTACACACGGCCGTCGAAACATGTCTCGTATGATCCTTTGACTGCCGGGCTGTATCCTTCGTATAGTTCCTCTGGGGTATAAAGGTGGTTGCGGTATCTGAATGTCTCGCCCATATCGGGTAGGAAAAGACAGTCTTTGCTCTTCTTCTTCAACCCCATTGGCAATTGGCAGCCTATAAAAATGCAGTCTTTGTATGTGTGCATAAGGGCAGCCTCGCTTTCTGCTGTCAGGTTCAGGCTCTGGAAGGCGCATCGCCTTATCTCCTCGCATTCCTGGCTTAAAGTCTGAGCAAGCTGTAAATTGTCTTTTATCTGCCTGTATGATTCTTTCATGAACTTCTTTGTGGTAAGTTTCCTACCTTATTTTATTAAATGTCTCACAAAAGTACAATTTTTACTGGTTATTTGCTCTGTTTTTGTCTGAAAAAATGTAACTTTACACAGATTTAGACAGAATAACAACCTAATTCGATTTATTTTTATGAAGAAGTTTTTGTTGATTACATTTGCCGTTTTTCTTTCCATTTTTTCATACGCGAAGTCCACAAACAAAGGTATTGTTAATGTCCGTTGGGCAACTTTCAATATCCGTTGCATCAGTAAGGATGACTACAAGATAGACTGTGGTTGGGATCAGCGTAAGGAACGTGTTGTCAAATATCTTTTAGACAATCATATAGATATTTGTGGAATGCAAGAGGTAACTGCTGAGCAGTTTGACTACCTGCGTAAGAATCTGCCGGAGTACGACTGGGTTGGTGTAGGGCGTACTGATGGAAAGGAAAAGGGTGAAGCAACTCCCGTTTTCTTCCGCAAGGATAAATATAAAGCCCTTGGCAAGGGAAACTTCTGGCTGTCAGAGACCCCTGATGTGGTAGGCTCAAAGGGTTGGGATGCTGCATTGGAGCGTGTAGCCAGTTGGGTGAAGCTGAAGGATAAGAAGACAGGCAAGATATTTATGGCTGTTAATACACACCTTGACCATATGGGTAAGGTTGCCCGTCGTGAGAGTGCCAAGCTTATCATGCGTAAGATTCAGGAGATTGTAGGGGATAATCCTGCTGTTGTAACTGGCGACTTCAATGTTACAGAGCAGGATGAGGCTTATACAACTATGATAACCAGTGACTTCAAGATGAATGACGCTTATCACATGACGCAGAATAATACGGGCGTTACTTTTACGTGGCATGATTTCTGTCGTATCCCTGCAGATAAAGCCGAGAAGATAGATTACATCTTTATTACTCCCAATATCAAGGTCTCTCATACGCATATCGAGCCTACTCATAAGGAGGCTCAGCTTACTGACCACAACCCGCATTATGCCGACCTGGAGTTGTAATTTTCAGATTTATATTTAATTAACATCTTTGTATTCTTTTATTTTGTAACTTTGCCGCCGAAAAACAACTAGTTTAAAGATTATGAAAGAAGATAAAGCTATAAATTTTTCTATTGAGTCAGTTCAGGACCTGAATTCATCTAATATCTGGTCTCTCTCTGCCGAGCAGATAGGCGCTATGTGGGAGAAGGAACGTCAGGAGGAGGATTTTTCTATTGTTGAGGAGAAGCTCTTGAACGTAATCCGTCTGGCTTTTGAGGTTGTCCATTTCAACGAGGAGGATGAGCGTGAAGTTGCCAAATACAACAATTTGAATTGGGTTAGGTTCCATCATTGCAAGGAAGGCAAGGGTTGTGTGGCTATTCGCAGGAAGACAATCACCCGTGTTACCGACCTCAGTTATGAGAATGTAAAGCACATCTCTGCTCCAGTCTTGCTTGATCTCATCGACAAGAATTTTGGTGGTGGTTGGGATTCTATTTCTCTTGCGCTGAAGGATATTATCGAGAGCGGCTTTGACATCAGTACCACTCAGTTGCCTGCAAGTCGTATTCATGCCCCAGGCGGTACACTCGAGAAGAAGGTTGCTCAGGGTTATGATGTGCTTGAGATTGTAAAGGGTACTTGGATTGAGGCTATCTTTGCCAAGAAGAAAGATCCTGTAGAGAAATTGAAGATAGAACCTTCACGTAAGGAGTACGATGAGGATGGCAATCCTATCTATGATGAAGAAAATGAGGAGAATGAGGACAATATGGATGATGATGACTCCGAAGATTCTGACGATACCTTCTACAGCAGTTATTCAGAAGAGGCTGAGGTAAAGGCTGAGGATGAAGAAGGCTTCCCCCTGGAAGAAGAATAAGGTATAACATCAGTCCGTAGCAGTCGGACAAATAGAAAGAGGCAACCGAAAAGTTGCCTCTTTTTTATTTCGTATTTGCTCTTCTCCTGAATTCAGAGCAGACTATGCTGGTGGCAATGGCCACGTTCAGGCTTTCTGTTGTCTTGGCTCCTATGGGATAGTTGGGGATGTAGAGCTTCTGTGTAACAAGTTCCCTGATGGCAGGGGAAAGACCTTTCCCCTCGTTGCCCATTACAATGTAGCCGTTCTGGCCCAGTTCCTGCTCGTAGATATTCTTTCCGTCCAGCAATGTGCCGTAGATGGGTGTGTTGCCTTGTCGGAATAGCTCGTTCAGGTTTGTGTAATGAACCTTTACGCGTGCCAAGGCACCCATTGTGGCTTGTACGGCTTTGGGGTTATAGATATCTACGGTATCTTCTGAACATATTACATTATGGATGCCAAACCAGTCGGCAATCCTCAGTATGGTACCCATATTCCCGGGGTCCTGAACTCCGTCTAAGGCCAGGCATAGTTCGTGTTGGGCAATCTCATGGCAGAACTTGTGCTGTGGGATAGGGAAGAGGGCTATTACCTGTTGTGGTGTTTGTAGCAGGCTGGTTTTCTGTAGCTCCTCTGGGGTTATGGTGTCTGCTTCGCAGGCAGACCTTATGAGGCTCTTGTTCTTGTCCCACCATTCTTGCGTTGCAGCTATGTAAGAGGGTTGCATGGTTGCCAGTAGTTCCTCTACCAGTTTGGGGCCTTCCGCAACAAAAAGCTGGTGTATGTTCCTCTTTTTGCGTTGCTCTAACGACTTTATTAATTTGATTCTTGCCTTGGTTATCATAAATGCAGCAATTTTTCGATACAAAGTTAATGAATTTTACCAAAATATACCTACCTTTGTCGAATGAATTGCTTTTGTAGGATAATATTTGCGTGCTTTAGCCTGCTTGTCTCCCTTTCTTTTACGGGTTGTAGCGTTAATCGTTTCATCCCCGAGGATGAGCATATGCTTGACCAGGTCTCTATCCGTTCAGACAAAAGTGAACTCAAGACGGCTCCTTTGACGGGGTACGTTGTTCAGCATCCCAATAGCAAGTGGTTCTCGTTAGCCAAGGTACCTTTGCATATCTATTGCCTTTCCGGTAGAGATAGTACCAAGCGTTTTAACCGATTCCTGAGAAGACTGGGTGAGCCTCCTGTCATATATGATTCTGTGTTGGCACAGAAGACGCGTCTCAACATTCAGAATGCCGTTCAGAATATGGGTTATCTGAATGCCGAGGTGGATTTGCTGGAGGTTCCGAAGGGAAATCGCATAGGAGTAAGGTATTATGTGATGCCCCATCAGAGGTATAAGGTTAAGACTGTTGAGAAGGAGATCAGGGATACTGCCATAGCCAGTCAGCTTACAGACGACGATTATGCATGGTCGTTGCAGGATAATATGAACTTTGACCTTAATGTGTTGGATGCAGAAAGGAGCCGTTTGAATACGTATCTGCAGAACAGAGGCTATTACAAGTTCAATAAGGATTATATCCGTTTCGAGGCTGATACAACCATTGGCAATCATCAGGTTGATTTGAAAATGACTTTGCGCGAGTATTCTGCAGGAAAGTCTGTAGTTGAAACTCCACATCCATGTTATCAGATAGGTAAAGTCACCTATGATATACCTGTCTCTCACAATAAACCGTTTGTCCGTCCCAAGGTTATAGCCAGGGCGAACGAACTGGCAGAGGGTAACCTCTATCGCGAACAGGATGTGCAGGGCACTTATTCCAGATTGAACAGGTTGGGGGCTGTGCAGAGCGGACGTGTCAGTCTGACAGAGAATTCGCAGGATAGTACTAAGCTGGATGCTCTGATATCTGTTACTCCCAGTAAGAGAAATTCTTTTAATGTTGAATTAGAGGGAACAAACTCAGCTGGCGATTTGGGTATGGCTGTTGCAGTCTCATACCAGAACAGGAATCTCTTCCGTGGATCTGAACTTCTTAATCTGAAGGCTCGTGGCGCTTTTGAAGCCATAAAAGGACTTCGTGGCTATAACGACCAGAATTTCATCGAGTATAGTTTCGAGTCTGGTATTACCTTTCCTGATTTCCTTTGCCCCTTCCTGCGCCAGTCTTTCCGCAAGCGTTCTCTTGCAACCAGCGAGTTGGCTTTTATGTTCGATTCGCAGGACAGACCAGAGTTCCATCGCCGTGTTCTTACCACATCATGGCGTTACAAGTGGACCATGGCTGCCAGAAGGATGCAGCATAGGATAGACATGCTGGATATCAACTATGTCTTTATGCCTTGGATTAGTGATACGTTCAAAGATAATTACCTCGAGAACCCGGAAAGTCGTAATGCCATTCTCAGGTATAATTACGAGAACCTCTTTATCGTTAAGTGGGGATACAGCTTCTTCTATAGTTCACAGTCCTTGAATTCCACTTCCAAGAACTATGGTACCAATGCGTATATTATACGTGCCAGCATAGAGACGGCAGGTAATCTCTTGTATGGTATCTCTTCTGCCAGCAAGGCTCAAAGGAATGAAGACGGACAGTACACTTTGTTCAAGAATGCTTATGCCCAGTATGTGAAAGGCGATTTTGACTTCTCCAAGAGCTTCGTTATTAATAAGGCAAACTCCTTGGCATTGCATTTTGGCTTAGGCATTGCGTATCCGTATGGTAATTCCACTATATTGCCGTACGAGAAACGTTATTTCAGTGGTGGTGCCAATAGCGTCAGGGGTTGGAGTGTTCGTGAATTGGGACCAGGTTCATTCTTGGGTAACGACGGTAAGATAGACTTTATCAACCAGACGGGTGATATGAAACTGGATATGAATGTTGAATATCGTACCCATCTTTTCTGGAAATTCGATGGTGCAGTCTTTGTGGATGCCGGTAATATCTGGACTTTACGTGATTATGAGGATCAGCCGGGAGGCCAGTTCCGCTTTGATACTTTCTGGCGTCAGATAGCCGTTGCCTACGGATTGGGTCTCCGTCTTAATTTCAATTATTTTATATTACGTTTAGACGGTGGTATGAAGGCAATCCATCCAGCTTACGAGGATAGCCGCCATTATCCTATTATCCATCCTAATTTCAAGAGGGATTTCTCTTTCCACTTTGCTGTGGGATTACCATTCTAATCTGTCAACCTTCCAAGTGCCTTTTATGTTCTTGAGGTTAACAGTCAGTGTGCGGTCCCCAAGGTGTCCTTTTGTCTCCAGGGAATCACAGACAATTACATTTTTTGCGTTATAGACAACAGAGGCGGACGTGTCTGTTGCCTCGCAGTCTTTTGCTTCAATCTCAATCTCTGGTGATATGATTGCCAGATCGTCTTCGGTCAGGTTCGAGGCAAACCAGCGGACTTCTTCCCGTCCGTTTTCTGTACATAGGGCATCGCAGGCCTTGAAGTTGCATGTGTACAGATTCTCCAGAAAATCTGTGCCTGTTTTTACGGCCTTTGGGTTGTTCTCGGAACATGAGCTGAAAACATAGGCAGAAAAGCAAAAGGCTGCAAGAGTGATTAGATGTGATATTCTCATTCTTCATTCAAATTATTTGACACAAAACTATAGAAAAATTTGTAATTATTCTATAAATGGCGTAAATTTGCAAGTAAAATTAATTAAATATGCTCAAATTTCTCTCTTTGGGGTCGGGTAGCAGTGGCAATTGCTATTATTTGACCACAGGAAATACAAGCATTCTCATAGATGCTGGAATAGGTATCAGGGTTTTGAAGAGAACCCTGAAAACTTATGATATAGAGATTGAACAGATAGATGCCGTCTTTGTGACTCATGATCACGCTGATCATATCAAGGCGGTAGGTAATCTGGCCAACGAATATGGTAAACTGGTGTACGCAACCGAGAAGGTTCATGCAGGTATCAACTCTAACTACTGCATGACCAGCAAGCTTACAGCTGAGCACATCAGGATAGTTCAGAAAGATGTCTCCCTGCAGTTGGGTGACATGGTTATAACCCCCTTTGATGTTCCTCATGACAGTAGTGACTGTGTCGGTTACAGGGTTCAGGCAGATGGTGTTACTTTCTGTCTGATTACAGATGCCGGTCATGTTACCAGTATTATGGAGGAGCAGGTGTCCATGGCAAACTATCTTGTCCTGGAAGCTAATCATGACGAGGATATGCTGATGATGGGAACCTACCCTGCTTATCTGAAGGGCAGAATCCGTGGTGAAAGGGGACATCTCTGTAACAAGGAATCTGCAAGGCTGATAGCCGAGCATGCTACTCCTATCCTGAAACATGTATGGTTGTGTCATCTTAGCGAAGAGAATAATCATCCTGAACTGGCACGCAAGACTGTCGAGGGATTGCTCAGAAGTTTTGGGATTATACCCGGAGTTGACTTTGAATTGGACATCCTAAAGAGGAAATCACCGTCTGAATTGTACGAATTAAAGATATAAAAGAAAAAAAGTAGGGGAAAGATTTGCTCAATTCGGCAAAAGTCCGTACCTTTGCACTCGCAAAAACGAAACATACGCGTCCTTAGCTCAGTTGGTAGAGCAATTGACTCTTAATCAATGGGTCCAGGGTTCGAGCCCCTGAGGGCGTACAAAGAGCAAAAGAGATGTTCCGTTTTTAATGCGTCCTTAGCTCAGTTGGTAGAGCAATTGACTCTTAATCAATGGGTCCAGGGTTCGAGCCCCTGAGGGCGTACAGAGAAGAAGGATGGACTTTAGAGTTCATCCTTTTTTTATTTGTTGAAGATTGAATAAATATATTATATAATGTATAGAACTAAAACTTGTGGTGAGCTTCGTCTCACCAATGTAGGCGAGAAGGTAACGCTGGCAGGTTGGGTACAGAGTGTACACAATCTGGGAGCTCTTACTTTCGTCGACCTCAGAGACCGTTATGGTATTACTCAGCTGGCTTTCACTGAGGATGCTCCTGAAGAGCTGCGTCAGTTGGCCGGTAAGCTGGGACGTGAGTTCGTGCTTCAGGCAACAGGTGTTGTTGCTGAGCGTTATTCCAAGAACAAGAATATCCCAACGGGCGAGATTGAGATTCTGGTTGAGGAACTGAATATTCTTAACGAGAGTGCTACACCTCCCTTCACTATCGAGGAGAATTCTGATGGTGGCGACGACCTTCGTATGAAGTACCGTTATCTTGACCTCCGTCGTCCTGTAGTACGTCAGAACCTGGAGCTGCGTCATAAGTTCGCCTTCGAGGTTCGTCGTTATCTCGACGAGCAGGGCTTCCTTGAGATTGAGACACCTGTTCTTGTGAACAGTACTCCTGAGGGCGCTCGCGACTTCGTTGTTCCCAGTCGTATGAATCCCGGTCAGTTCTATGCACTTCCCCAGAGTCCTCAGACATTGAAGCAGCTCTTGATGGTAGCTGGTATGGACCGTTACTTCCAGATTGTGAAGTGTTTCCGTGATGAGGACCTGCGTGCCGACCGTCAGCCTGAGTTTACTCAGATAGACTGCGAGATGTCTTTCGTTGAACAGGAGGATATCCTGCAGATGTTCGAGGGTATGAGCCGTCACCTCTTCAAGACCATCAAGGGCATTGATATTCCCAAGTTGCCTCGTATGACATGGGCTGATGCCATGAAGTATTATGGTAGCGATAAGCCCGATACCCGCTTTGGTATGGAGTTCGTCGAGCTGAAGAACTGCCAGCCTGATAACGCATCACGTGAGTTGGTAGAGAGTATATTCCCTGCAGGATTCGGCGTATTTGATGATGCCAAGTATATTGGTGCTATCTGTGCCGAGGGTCAGGCAGTTTATACACGTAAGCAGATTGATCAGCTGACAGACTTTGTCAAGCGTCCTCAGATTGGTGCCAAGGGTCTTGTTTATGCCCGCGTTGGTGAGGATGGCAGCGTAAAGAGCTCTGTTGACAAGTTCTATACACCTGAGACGTTAGAGGTGCTGAAGCAGAAGATGAATGCCAAGCCCGGTGATCTGATTCTCATCCTCTGCGGTGATGACGCTATGAAGGTACGTAAGCAGCTCTGTGAGCTTCGTCTTGAGATGGGTACTCGTATGGGGCTTAGAGACAAGAACAAGTACTCATGTCTCTGGGTTATTGACTTCCCTATGTACGAGTGGAGCGACGAGGAGCAGCGTCTGATGGCTATGCACCATCCGTTCACTTCTCCCAAGCCCGAGGATATTCCTCTCTTGGATACTGATCCTGCCAGCGTTCGTGCCAATGCATACGATATGGTTATCAATGGTGTAGAAGTTGGTGGTGGTAGCATCCGTATCCATGATGCTAAGACACAGCAGAAGATATTCGAGATTCTGGGCTTCACACCCGAGCAGGCACAGCAGAAGTTCGGCTTCCTGATGAATGCCTTCAAGTACGGTGCACCCCCACACGGAGGTCTGGCTTATGGCTTGGACCGTTTCGTAAGTCTGTTTGCCGGTCTCGACAGTATTCGTGACTGCATTGCCTTCCCCAAGAACAATAGCGGACGTGATGTTATGTTGGATGCTCCCGGCTTCTTGGATCAGAGCCAGTTAGATGAACTTTGCCTGCAGACTGTTCCTCAGGAATAGTCTTTCAGGCGTTAGGATACAAAAAAGGCTGTATGTTCATCCATACAGCCTTTTCTGTTATTGGTTCTTAACGTATTTCTACTTCTTCCTTCATATCTATTTCCTGTCCGTTGGCATCCACGAACTGATACTCCAGGAACGCCAGTTTCTGGCTGGGAACAACCTTTACTCCAAGGCCGTACTTCCATTGCCATTTGCGCCTTAGCGAGAAAATTCCTCTGCAAAGGAATGCATATACGTAGGGGTGAACGTAGAGGGTGAACTGCTTCATGCCCAGTTTCTTGTTCAGCAGCTTGATTTTGCCTTCCAGCACACTCTCAAAGAGGAAGCTGCTCTTTATCTTTCCTGTACCATGACAAGTGGGGCAGGACTCTTCCACCTGAACATCCATAACGGGGCGTACACGCTGGCGTGTAATCTGCATCAGTCCGAACTTAGAGAGGGGTAGTATGTTGTGGCGGGCACGGTCGCGCTTCATGTTCTCGCACATGTGCTCATAAAGCTTCTGGCGGTCTTCAGCCAACTTCATGTCTATGAAGTCAACTACTATGATACCGCCCATATCCCTCAGTCTCAGCTGGCGTGCCAGCTCGTCTGCTGCGCCTAGGTTCACTTCCAGCGCATTGGCTTCCTGGTCGTTCTTGTTCTTGGTGCGGTTGCCGCTGTTTACATCCACAACATGCAGGGCCTCTGTATGTTCAATAATCAGATAGGCACCGTGCTTGTATGATACGGTTCGACCGAATCCTGACTTTATCTGCCTTGTTATGTCAAAGTTGTCAAAGATGGGCAGATTTCCTTTGTATAGCTTTACAACGCTTACTCTGTCGGGTGCTATCAGAGAGACGTAGTCCTTAACCTCGTTGAAAACATCCTGCTTGTTTACGTAGATGTTCTCGTAGCTTGGGTTAAACAGGTCTCTTAGCATACCTACGGTACGGCTTGTCTCTTCATATACAAGCGCAGGCAGGTTCTTTGCCTTCTGGGCTTGTCTCAGGCATTCCTCCCAGCGTTTCACTAACACCTTCAGTTCGGTGTCAATCTCAGCTACACGTTTACCTTCTGCTACTGTACGTACAATTACGCCACAGTTGTGTGGCTTTATGCTTTGTATTATCTGCTTAAGTCTTGTTCGCTCTTCTCCGCTCTTTATTTTGGTGGAGATAGAGATTTTGTCGTCAAAGGGTATTAGAACTAAGTAGCGTCCGGGGAAGGTAATTTCACACGTCAGGCGTGGTCCTTTAGTGCTGATGGGTTCCTTTACTATCTGTACCAGTATTTCCTGTCCCTGCTGTAGTACATTCTGTACGCTGCCGGTTTTCTCCAGCTCGCTTTGGAATGTAGCTTTCTCAAATGGGGGTAGGTTCTTCTTGTCGTTCAGAACCTGCTTCAGGTATTTGGCATAGGAGTTGAATTGTGTTCCTAAGTCCAGATAGTGCAGGAATGCATCTCGTTCATGTCCTACGTTAACAAAACAGGCGTTTAGGCCGGGCATCAATTTGCGGACTTTAGCCAGATAGATATTGCCAACCGAGAAGGATGCCGACTGCTCTTCTTCCTGATATTCAACAAGTTTCTTGTCTTCGGTCAGAGCAATGGCAATCTTTTTAGGCTGAACGTCTATGTAAAGTTCGCTTGTCATTATTGCTTTTTCTTGTTTTGTTAAACCTATTCTTAAAAAAATACTCGGTGACATGTAAGTGTGTCACCGAGCCATGTCTTCTGAGAAGTTTTTTACTTGCTCTTATGTCTATTCTTTCTCAGTCTCTTCTTACGCTTGTGAGTAGACATTTTGTGTCTCTTATGCTTCTTTCCGTTTGGCATAATTGTTTGTTATTTATGGGTTAATACTATTGTTTCTTCCTTTTTGGTCTGCAAAATTACAATTTTATTCTCAAAGCGGAAAGTATTTCCTTGTTTTTTTATCTTAAAAACAATGTATGCGCTTGTTTCTGTCTTGTTTTTGTGTAATTTTGTGCCGGAAATCAGAGGATAAACAGTAAATGATATCAGAATTTGCCATACGGATAGAGCAGTGGTACAGCCTGCATAAGAGAGACCTGCCTTGGCGCCAGACAACCAATCCATATTATATATGGTTGTCCGAGATTATTCTGCAGCAGACCAGGGTAGAGCAGGGCAGGGCTTATTACGAGCGTTTTGTGCAGACGTTTCCTACTGTTCAGGATCTGGCTTCTGCTCCGGAAGAGGCCGTTCTGCTTCTTTGGCAAGGGCTTGGCTATTACAGCAGGGCTCGTAACTTGCATAAAGCAGCTCAGCAGATTGCCGCCTTTGGCACATTCCCTTCCCAGTATAAGTCTATCCTTTCCCTGCCTGGTGTCGGCCCCTATACGGCAGCTGCCATTGCCAGTTTTGCCTTTGGTCAGCCTTATGCAGTTCTGGATGGGAATGTGTTTCGCGTCTTGTCAAGATATTTTGGTATAGACACTCCCATAGATTCTACAGAGGGGAAGAAAGAGTTCAAGGCGTTGGCAGATGAGATGTTAGACAAGAAACATCCCTCCCTGTACAATCAGGCCATCATGGACTTTGGCGCCATGCTTTGTAAGCCTATCGGTGCTGATTGCGGGTCTTGTCCCTTGCGTGACGGCTGTATGGCTTATGAGCAAAACAAAGTGCAGAGCCTGCCCGTTAAGGGTAAGAAGATTGAACAGAGAACCCGTTATTTCTCTTATGTTTATCTTTGTACTGATAAAGAAGAGGTGCAACTACGCCGCAGAGGCGGTAACGACATCTGGCGCGGCCTCTATGAGTTCCCTCTGGTAGAGTCTGAAGCAGAGCTCCCTTTGTCTGCTCTTCAGCAGAAATTCCCTCAGGGCAAGTGGACGTTACTCAGGCAAGGCTTTGTGCATCAGCTTACCCACCAGCGTTTGGTTGTTAACTTCTACAGGTTACAACTCCCTCATAAGGACACCTCTTTACCTGGTCTATGGGTCAAGGAATCGGAACTCCAGAACTACGCTTTGCCCCAGCTTCTTGTCAAGTTGCTAAGTCATTGTTCATAAACTATTAACAAAATGAAAAAGATCATTATCCTCCTACTCCTCATGATTGCCTGTAACAATATACAGGCTCAGTATGTTGCTCCATTCCAGAAGGGCGACCGCGTAACGTTTGTCGGCAATAGCATCACCGACGGTGGTCACTATCATTCCTACATTTGGCTATATTATATGACGCATTTTCCGCAGATGCGACTATGGATGGCTAACTGCGGCGTAGGAGGTGATACAGCAAAAGAGATTCTGGCACGATTTGACGATGATGTGCTTTCAAAGCAGCCTACTGTCCTCACCTTCACCTTTGGCATGAACGATACTGGCTACTTTGAATACAATGGAGCTGATTCTGCCAACTTTGCCCTCCAGAAGTTCGAGGAGGCCAAACAACGGTTTGCCCTCTGCGAAGAGAAGTTAAAGACGCTCAAGGGTGTACGAACCGTAATGATTGGTACGTCGCCCTACGACCAGACCTCTACGTTCAACAACGACATCTTTGCGCATAAGAACGACAACATGCAGCGCATCATTGCCGTACAGAAAGATGCTGCAAAGAGAAACGGCTGGGAGTTCCTCGATTTTAATGCCCCTATGGTGGCTCTGAATGTGAAACAACAGCAAACCGACCCATCTTTCACTATTATCGGTAACGACCGTATCCATCCCGATAACGATGGTCACATGGCCATGGCATACCTTTTCCTACAGGCACAAGGGATGGTGGGAAAGAAGGTGGCAGATATGCAACTTGATGCCACAACCGGAAAGGTGGCGAAAGCTGGTAACTGCCGTATTTCAAAGGTGAAACGTACGGATAGCACCCTGCAGTTCTGCTGTCTGGCAGCCTCCTTGCCCTTCCCTCTCGACACCATCGCTCATGGCTGGGGTTTCAACCATGGTGCTGCACAAGTCACAAGGGTTATTCCGTCGTTCATCGATGACCTGAGCGATGAACACTTGACCGTCAAGGGACTCAATGGTAACTATGAGCTGACAATAGATGGTATCGTCATCGACACGCTTTCCGCCGCCACACTTTCAGCTGGCATCAACCTCTCCCTGTACCGCCACACACCTCAGTATCAGCAGGCTCTAGCTGTGATGGCACTCAATGAGACACGATGGGAGGTGGAGCGTAGGTTCCGCGAATGGGCATGGGTGAATTACGACTTCATGATGCCTGCAGGTCACCTTAACGACAACACGGAGCAGGGTGCGCAGAAGTTTCGTGAACTATGCCAGGACAATGCCTGGTTAGCAAGCAAGAAGGGTACCTACGACCAGATGTTTCATCCTGAAGTGCGCAAAGCCTATCAGCAGGAAATGGATTGCCTGATTGACCGTATATACGAATTGAACCAGCCACGTAAGCATAGCTTCATGCTAAAGAAACTATCTTATAAAACAAGATAAACTATCTGTAGATTATTCCCACGTTGGGAATAAATGATAAGCTACAAGTAAAAAGTGATAGCCTTCAGCCTTCGAGAGTGTAAAATAAACTGTGTCAGGCTACAATAAAAGTAGTATAACACAGTTTATTTTACACTCTCTCCATGGTATTCAATCTCAAATTAATCCCACTTACCTTTGAACAAACCTTTAAATGCCCAACAAAATACTGCAACAAAAACTATAACTTCCATGGCTAAATATTTTAATTAGACTTTAATAATAAACACACCACTATCTACTCTACTGAGCAGAAACGCTTTCTTCTTGATTCTTTGATAATAGGTAAAGCATAAAAAACACTGCAAATATAATCCACATAATCTTATTTGTTTTAGTTTGACAATGCAAAGTTATGCGCAGCCTGTACCATATCACGGTACAGATTTGAAGAATTTTCAATTTTTCTTCATTTTTTTCAATTTTTATGTTTTTTCCTCAATTATGAATTAATCAAAGTCCTCATCCAACTGAGCCCAATCATCGTTATCGTTCCCGTTAACGTTATCGTTTAGCCTTGACACCTTATTTAATGCTCCAGCAAACACAAACGCCAATATTACAGCAACTATTATCCACATGGTATTTCCTCGTTGATCTCCTCCAGGGGCATATCCTGAAGGTCATTCTTCTGTGCTTCAGCTCTAAGAGCCCAGAATGCTTCAAGTCCCTTGTTTGTTTCTTCTGGTGCTTTAATCTCAAACGGAATCTTACGCTGCATTACAACAGCATTTGCAAAGATGTTCATGGCGGCATTAGCGCTCATACCAAACTGATTGCAGAGAGCGTCAAAAGCCGACTTGATTTTTGAGTCCATGCGGACGGTCATTGATACTTGTGCCATAATTTCATGTAATTTACACCGCTTTACGTTGGATACAAGAACTATTCAGCGTGCAAACCAAGAGAATCCAGCGTGCAAACTATCCGAATTTGACATTCAACTTGATTACGCATAAAAAACAAGTTGATTATGATCAGCAATCAACTTGATTGTTGTCTGCAATCAAGCTACTTCTCTGCTTCCAGCCTTACCCATACCAGCCTTTTGAGTATGGGTAACCTATGGCTACGGCTTGCGAAGTCCTTGCCTAATGAGATCGATTGTGAATTATTCAAGGTCCTCATCCAACTGAGCCCAATCATCGTTATCGTTCCCGTTAACGTTATCGTTTACCCTGGAAGCCTTATTCAAAGCTCCAGCAACACAAATGCCAATATAACAGCAACTATTATCCACATGGTATTCTTATCAATATAATTATTACCAATCTCCTTTATGTTTCTTCTTTCGTGTGTATATTTTTTCCGACTTATGAACTCCGTGATGAGAATGGAATCCTGGGCCAAGCAATTCCTGCTCTGCCTCGCGACTACCTCTCTCGAATATTCTCATTCAATCTCAGACTTCTCTTCTTTAAGAAAGCGTTTCAACAAGAATGCGAGGAAATAGGGGAAGGTATAGAACTGGCCGTTCCAGCCAATATTTTTGTATCCAAGTTTGATACCATACTTCACATCAGGATAGGAATCCCACTTGATGAGATTATTCAGCGAGGCAGTGGCGCTGTCTTTAGCTTTGACTTCTACTGGTACCAATGAGTTGGCATCGCGAACAAAGAAGTCCATTTCAAGAGCAGGATTCTCGCGCTTATAGAAATAGAGCTGCTCATAGCCCGACTTACGCAGCATTTCACCAACGATGTTCTCATAGATAGCACCCTTGTAGGTTCCAAAGTTCTTGTTGGCACGCAGATCCTCCTGCGCTTCCTCGTCCAAAGAAGCGATTAGCAAGCCTGTGTCGTGATAGTAAAGCTTGTAGTATTCGGAGTTATAATTGCCTTTCAATGGCAACTCTACGTTATTCAGACAATAGCACACATTGATGACACCCGCCTCCTTCAGCCAGTCGACAGCACCCACATACTCTCTGTTACGTGCACCTTTGGCAATCTTCGTGATCTGGTATTTCTTGTTATCCTTTGCCAGGAATGTAGAGATGTGGTTATAGACGGCCAGCAGTTTCGCCTTGTCTGTCTGCTTGGCGTATTTTGTGATGTCCTCTTCGTAGTCTTTCAGCAACTGACGTTGCAGATCCAGCGTGCCTCCGAAGTGGCCGTTGTCGATATACATCTTTACCACCTCGGGCATTCCGCCCAGGCTCATATAGTCGCGGAACACATTCATGATGGTATCCAGCTCCAACTGCGAAAACGGCTTCAGTTCCACCATATGGCGATAGAGGTCTTCTATCTGTTCCGGCTGGTAGCCCTTGGCCCACAGGAACTCCTCGAAGTCCATCGAGAACATGTCGAAGTCATCCTTAAAACCCACGGCGTTGCTCTCGATTTCCTCATAATAGATGCCCATCATCGAACCCGAACAGATGACATCATACCGTTTGTCCTGGCAGAACGACTTCAAAGAGGTGGCGCAGTCGGGACACTTCTGCAGCTCGTCGAAGAAAATCAGCGTCTTGTTGGGGATAAACCGCCATGAAGGTTCCAGCAGCGAGATGTTCTTGATAATGGTTTCCACCTCGTAACCATCATCAAAGATAGCTCTGAACTTCTTCTGTAGCACAAAGTTGATTTCGATGACCGACTCATAGTTGGCCTCACCGAATGCCCTGATGGACTCCGTCTTGCCAATCTGACGAGCACCCTTCACTATCAACGGTTTCCTCTTTGGGTTGTTTTTCCAATCCAAAAGATACTTGTCTATCTTTCTTTTAAGCAGTTTCATATCCCAACAAATCACATTTTCTGCTGCAAATATAAGCAATAAATCACATTTTTAGAACAAAATCAAAAAGAAAAATCACATTTTCGGCCTTATTTCTCACACCACACCTCTTACTTCTTCCCTCAGCCATCATCCATCTTTCACTATTATCCACATGGTATTATTATTTAGCAAGCATAGACACACACAAATATAAAGATAAAGAGGATAATGGTAATGATGAGTGCCCATTTGCTATTTTCATCATCATCTCCACCGCTTCCATCAGACGAATTGCCATTATTGTTGAACAGTTGGTCGAAAGCTATAAAGTCCCAAAGAGTGTTAGTGGTCATAATTTATGCTTATTATAATCCATTTCACTTTCAGCCGCAATCAAATACTCTTCTTTTGAAGCTGTATATGATTTAGGCCTCTTTCTATCCTGTAGCCAGATATGATTTAGAGTAAAAGCAATAGACTCCAATGTCGCTTCTTGCTTTGCAGGTTTCAGTTCACACTCCCACACTGTGATGCAGTGCCATCCCATTGCAGCCAGCTTTTGCTGCTCTTCGATGTCCCGCTCCTTGTTCCTTCGAATCTTTGCCACCCAGAAGTCGCGGTTTGTCTTGGGTATCTTGCAGCATTCAGAGTTCTCGAACGATGCCACATCCACATTATGACCATGCCAAAAGCACCCGTTCACAAAAATGCAAGTGCGGTACTTCCTCAGCACTAAGTCCGGATGCCCAGGCAGCCGCTTATGATTCAGCCTATATCGGAACCCTCTCTTCCACAGACCACGCCGCACAACCATTTCCGGCTTCGTGTCCTTCGACCGTATAGCCGCCATGTTCTTGCTGCGCTGCTGTGGAGTGAGGTGGTCCATTTTCAAATGTTTAGAATTATCATTTATCCACTAAGGAAATCTTGAGCCCAAGACCTAGTTCATCGGATATTTTCTTCAAAATCATCGCCTTATCCTTACTTGAGAAATTGGTGGAAACATAGAAACCTCCATCTATCAATGTTTGAGCACGAGGATGATTGGGAAAGTCTGGTATTCTTTCACGAGAAATTACTGGCGTAGTGAAATCTATGTCAATAATCAAATCAGGAAAGCTGTTCTTTATGACCTCCAAATAGGTAGTAGTTGCATTTGCATTTTGTACAACCCTGCCATCAGGATACTCTACACTAAGGGTTTTTATTTTGTTTTTACGTTTCTTGTTATCTCCATGTGTATCCTGCGATATATCATCATCTACAATAGAACCACTATCTTTGCTTAAACCACGAATAACGCCAACAAAGACACCAACTACTTTTACATCATCGGCATCCTTCTCTGTTAAAATGATTGGATCGTATAAGGGATTGTTAGAAAGAAGTTCTATGCGTGAGTTATACAAGTTTCCATTTTCATCAAGACTCTTTTCCACATGAAATTTCTTGATAGTATACATCCCACCATATTCTATATCATGCGTTATAAGCTGAGTAAGAACGATATTGCTTTCAAGTTCGCCGCCCTCGTACTTTTGGAATACACACAGATCATTATTATGAATACTTGGTTCCATAGAGTTGCCCTTTGCATGAACAATAAACATATTTTCCTTAGCCCTGATACCTGATGTTGATACATCTACCCATCCTTCTGTTTCCACTTCTTTCTCATTGGCAAAAGCTCCACATGCCGCTCTAACAGAATACAGAGGCAAATATTGAGCATACTGATATTTCTTCCCAATTTCAAGCTTAACTATATTCTCTTCTTCAGCCTCATCCTCATTGTCATCTCCAAAAGCAATAGAGAATAGTTCATCATCACTAAGATTGCTTTCTACGAAGTCTCTGTATCTTTGGAAGGATGCAGATAACTTACCCTTTGTCGATTCGTCTGCAGCATTGATTTCAGGAATATCCCAAATCTCGTCATCTATCTTAATAAGAGCCTTCAAATCCTTAACTGCATAGACATTGCGGAAGTCAGAATTATAATAGTCGCAAATTAGTGGGGATAGCTTCTTGTACAGCAAGTTGGCATAGTTGGTGATAGACATAGGTACCATGCCCCTTTCTTCCCGAAGGAATTTCATGTAAGACTCTTTCTGTTCCTCCTCATCTTTTGTTAGAGTAAAGTCCATAACATGAGCTACTTTGGGCTTGCTCTCGTTAGGAACCTCTGTGATATCAGATGACTCAGCTTGGAACATTTTGATATACATACGGAAAGCTGCACTGGCACGATGATGCTTTTCAACGTTCCATTTTGAAACTTCCTCATTTGCCCATAGAGCCTCGTTAATACGTTTCAGCTCCCCTATGTTAGTGATGGTAAATGGAGAAGGATGTTCCTGACCATCCAACATCTTTTGAGCAATAGGTATCATGTTTTTTACATTACCAGCGTATGCCTTTGCAGTTTTCAGAGGAAGTCCAGTTGACACAATAAAGGCGATAAAGCGTTGTTTCACATCTTCAGGCGTAGAAACTGGCTGCTGTTCTTTCTCCTGATTATCAGTCTTGACGTTATTTATGGCCTTAACTTCTGCCTGTGGAGGCGTATCAACGATAAACGTACTATCAGGTATTTGGCCTATGAGCCAAAATGTTGCAAAGTTCTTGAAATCATCATCGCTATACAAATATATCTTGTATGCAGTTTTTCTTGGAACAAATACATAGCGAATGATTTTGCCAAACACCTCTTTGTCAAACTTCTTGAAATATGGACGGTTTTCTGTAGTGAACTTAAACAACGACTCAAACGCAATCATGCCGTCATCGTCATTACGCATCACCTTATGGACAAAATTCTCATAGTTGAACATGTTTGCATCGCACTTATAATGCATATAGGCAAAGCCTGCAACAGTCAATACATTAGACGTCATGACAAAATGCGCAACATGCGGACACAGATCCTCAGACTCCTTGGGGTCTTTGCTAAATGCCTTAATGTATTCACTAAAGCACTGCCTGAATATTGTCATATTGTCTTCAAGCAGATATATGTGGACAGTTCCATTACCAGATCCTTCTTTACGGTCAGGCAACAGGATCTCGTCTTTTACAAATTCCCATTCTGAGAATATTGGGCCAATGGCTTTAGTGAAGCCGCGTGAACGCATGAATTCGTCAATCTTCGTCAGTTCCATATTTCGTAATATCCATTTGTTTCAAAATTGCAATTAGCACATCTACCACGATGCTGTTGCCAGCTTCTTGATACATAGAGGTGTCTGCTACGACAATCTTAAACCAGTCCTTAAAACCCATCAAACGCAAACACTCACGAGGTGTCAATTTACGTATGCGTCCTTTATTGGTCACATAGTTGTCTACACCTGCACGATGCATCTTGTGCATAGATTGCAGTAAAGGTCGTGCAACGTCGAGGTCTGTTTTAGTGGAAGTCTTGAAATTCTTGGTACCTGGTGAAAGTACATATTTCTTCACCTTATCAGAAAGGAAGTATTTTTCTTCAACTTCGCTAACGTCAAAGATGAATTCGTCATATTCTTCTTCGCCCTGAATCAGTGGATGATAGATGAAATCTCCGTGCCAATTGAATTGCTGGTTTCGCTTTTGGCATAGTTGCACGTCACCATTTATTTGGGTGTATCTCTTCTCTCTGTTCTTGTGTGATGTCACAAACTTCACACCTTTCTCATTCAAGAAATAACTTGAATCAAAGGTATCCTGAAGGAAGTCATACATCTTATACTCCAACGGAATAGCCTCAGGGAAAATAAAGTCAGTCTTTTTTCTGAAACCTATGCAAAACAGACGTTCTCTGTTTTGAGGAATACCATAGTTCCGGCTATTCAGCACTTGGAAATGGATGTTGTATTTCAAATCCTTCTCGAAGGTGTTTTTGATGACATCCCACGTTACACCCTTATTGTGATTCAACATGCCACGAACGTTCTCAAAAATAAAGACCTTCGGCTTGCACTCTTTCACGACTCTTGCGAACTCGCGAAACAATGTACCTCTTGTATCATCAAAACCACGCCGTTTTCCAACTAGAGAGAAAGCCTGGCATGGAGCACCACCTACCAACAAATCACATTGATAACGATATGGCTTCGCATTCAATTTGTGAACGTCCGAACACCATCTGTCTTCTGTTATCTTATAATTGGCAAAATAACTTTTCTTGCAGTTTGAATCTATATCACTGGCGAATAGAATCTCTGTTTTCAAGTTAAGACGCTTTAAGGCATGTTCAATGGCTCCAATGCCACTAAACAGGCTTCCTAAGCGAATTGTGCGTTCTGGATGAGAGAACTCACGCTCAGTCCACAACGGATTATCGTTAAACATGTCTCTCATCAGAATGCTTCCTTAATCTTATCTTTAAATTTATCATTTATCAAATCTAATGTGCGGCAGACAACAGACAACTGTTTAAATTTCAGCTTGCTTCGATCCTTTTGAGCCGCTATTTTTTTCACTATTTTTGCATCGCTTTCATTACAGATGCGTCCTGCCAACAACCGAACAGTTGTCCAATTGTCATCTGTTAGCTTCTGAATTCTCTTAAACATGGCAGCAGAGTCCTTTTCTTTGCGTATTGTCTTTTTATTACTCAACGCAATAACATCTTCTTGTGCCATACCTGACTCTGCGAATTTCTTCAGCATTTGTTTTGCTTCAAACACAAGAACTTGTGATAATTGCTTATTACTAGTCAAAGCTTGCTCTATTTGAAGCATTGTTTTACATTCCATTTCGCTAAAGGTGTTACCATTCAGTTTTGATAGGCCATCCCAAAAAGCTACTCCATATGCTTCTACTTCCTTGCGTTCCTTGTCTGATATCTCATTGCCAGCACTCTTACGAACGGCATCTTCATTCTTGCTCTTAAAATCATCCGTAATGGCACTAAAGTCTAGGTGGAGTACATATTTTTTTGTAGCTTCCCAAGTCTTGGGAGATTTGCAAAAGTCGCGGAATGTTGATGTCTCTGGTTTTTCAACAGTTAGCCTTTGGAACAATTGCTTTGATAAATCGTCAATGAAATTCTTCAAGTTGTCAGATAGCCCTTGGTTTTGCCATATTTTGTATAAGGAGATATTTCCATTAGTGACATGATTTAACATTGCCAAAGTATAAATCGTCATTTGAGCCTTCAATTGATGGAATTCCAAGAAAACAGGATTCTTTTTTTCCATATAGCGATAAATAATCAGCATAGCAACGAAATCTTCAAAGAAGATGTGATCAGGAACTTTATTCTCAAATTCCTCAATAAATGATCGATAACACTTCTGAGGCCCATTAATTGCTACATCTGGGTGTTGATGCCAAGAAGTATAGACCTTACCAAGTTCGCACTTATCAAACTTTTTCTCCGCAGGATTCTCGCTTTTAAATTTATTTTTGTCAGGCTTATCTTTAATACGATTTACGTCTTGATCATATTGACCACTAACCCTTTCATAATACCAATGTGTAATATCACCCTTCTGCTCTGTATCTGGAGCAACAATACTACGCGATAATTCCTGTAGTTTCTGGTTAAATGCATTATTAGTGCTATAATCAGAAGGATCTATCTTTGTTTGTGTATTTGAATACTTTGTGATTAACGGATGAAAATCCTCTATATTTTCTTCTAGAACGATCAGTTTCATCTGAACGTAAACTGTATCCAAATCTATATCAGGATTCCATTTCTTTGCATAATATATACTGGCGGTTGTTTGCCCTCCATTCAAGATTTGAAAATTCTCAATGTACTTGATATAACATATCTGTTTGTCATCTGTTTCTTCTGTAAGAACTTCATTAGCAGTTGCCGTAAGTCCATTGTTATATGCAAGGAATCTATGTGGTTTTGTTTTTAATGTTTCAATAATACCTTTGTTACATCCATTCTTTCCTTTAAAGAATCGAACATTTGATTGAAGCAGGTCTGTGTTATTGTTTTCGTAAAGCTTAAAAACAAATTTGCCAGGAAGCATGGCAATATAGGTCTTATAAGATTCCACAGGTGAAACCATTTCAATAAATGGAATCTTAAACTCCTTATAATCAGGGTCATCAAGAAAATCCACATCAACAGAAAGGTGATCAGAACCTGAATGTGTATTTTTATATAGGGCATTGATGTCCCATGAAGCAAACTTCAATGTTTTTTCTTTAATTCTTTGTTTGGGTGTCTTGAAGTTTGATCTAATAGTACCATTAGTTATAACGAATAGACGAACAATAGTTATATCATCTTCATGCTCGTAAATATACTTACATATCTTGTAATCATCAGCAGACGGCTCCATTTCATTACATCTTCCTGAAATAGCAGCATTATAGTAACCTTGCAATCTGTTTACTGCCTGATTATACTTGTCTGCAGATACTGAAATTGGCTCATCGCCATCAAAAGGCTCGTATATTGTATAAAACAAGCTTACTGTCTCACCACTGAGGCTAATAGCATATCCAAATATTTCACCCATTACGTTTTGGGCTTCATTTCGAATAGTAGCATAGCATGAAGTAGCATCACCCAGATTCGCTTTTTCACACATGGTATCTAAAACATACTGGGTGAAAGATAGTTGAGGAAGACCAACCTCGGGAAGGAGTTCATTTACTCTTTCCCTAACTTCATCCATATAATTTTTCATTGACTCTGTCATAATAATCACGCTTGCTTTATCTTATCCATAAATAAATTATAGCTTATCACCAAATCATCGCAGACATTCAGGTCTATCACATAGCTGGCATCAAGAACAGCTTCCATAACCATACTCTTTGTAATCTTTGGAAATTGGACATTGACATGGTATGCTTCTTCATATGTCTGAGTATAACTGGCCTTATAGTTCTCTTTATCAGTGTCGTTATAGCCAGTATTCAGCAACTTCGATTCAAATTCTTCCAAATAGGGAGAACCAACAAGCATTGAGCGTACACTATCTATCTGCGCTGGAAGGGTGTTGCTTCCGCCATTTGCTTTGGCAAACGAGTAGTAATAGAGATATACAGCATCGAATCCTGTGGGGTCAAGTTGACGAATATTTGAGATCTTCACCAGCTTATCCTGCTTGTGAGAACTCTTAACCTCAATACCTACATTATGGAACTGAAAGTCTTTATCCTCAGCATCTGCACCTTTCCATGCATCAATGACTTCACTTGTGGGGATACCTTCATTTATCAGAGCTTGTATAAATTCCAACTCACCATAAAGTCCAACTTGCTCATCTTGGGTAAGTATTTGCATAGGGCCACGACTGAATATGTTTCTCCAACTATTGACCCTCAGACAATAGATTGAAGTGTATTCAGGCTCCTTGTTCAGTGTCTGCACACAAGAAATGACATCAGCAGCTATCTTTGAGAAAGTATCAAAGAACCTTTGGTTAGTTAAAGAAACCACAACACCCTTCGTTTCAGATGAAAGCTTTTCTATGTGGATACTTACATTGGCATATTTTTTAGGCTTAATATCCAACTCGCGATCTGCATCTACCGTCAGCAAAAAACCGACAGATTGCTCCCGCGCATGAAGGAACAGAGGAGCGGTACTGCCCTCAACTCTCAGCATTGTACTTACTTGGTCTTCTTTCAATTGTTCCCAAGTACACTCGATGTATTTAATCAGTTCGGCTCTAGTCATCATTCTCTAATACTTTAAATGCGTTAGGATTACCCATATATTCGTAGGCGATAGTTACATCGTCTTTGTCTGCCAGGTATGGAAGGCTCAGGACATAAGTGAAAACTAAAGGATTGGTATCGCCAAAGTCCATGTTAAACAACAGGAGCAGGCCATTGCCCTTTTTTCTTACTGCCTTAGCACAATTGGCAAATGGGGCTGTTGGCTTTGTCTTGCGTTTTGTCTTGCCCTCAGCTTTTGCTTTTTCCCACTCTTGGATTGTCATATCCAATGCTTTCTGGTATTCTTCATCAGTCAAATCCAAAGATTCATAACTTGGTCCTGAAACGGCTGCATTGTTGGCTATATAAAAGCCTGAATCTCTCCCCAAATTGTTACCACGAACAGAAGGACCAATTATCAGAGTTTCAGCACCCGTCCCAAATGGAGGTCTTACCTTTCCATTTTTGTCCTGAACATTTGCAAGAACTACAGTCCATTCCGTCAAATTGCCTTTGGCCATCTGCTTGTTAATGTATGATGTTAGCAGGCCTGGCTGCATCTGTTCAGTTGCAGTCTTGAAGTTTTTGATGAAATTAACAACCTGATAGCCGCTACAATGCCAAAAATAGTTGTGGGAAGGAACTCCAAATCGTTCTCTGTGCTCTGAATGACCTAACTGTCCTAGGAAATCGAGCAAAACGTTCTTATTTCTTTCAACGATGGCTTCATCCCTAAACAGTTTATAAGCTTGTAGCGTAGTCTTATTCAAAGAGAGCTTTCCTCTGACAGCAGCACCAAACTTGTTTCTTGCCGTTGCTTCCAAAACTCCAGGGAATCTCATCACCTTCAGGCCATAC
>JAFZSA010000031.1 GCA_017619585.1 Bacteroidaceae bacterium | reverse complement strand
CAAAATTCAAAATTCAAAATTCAAAATAATGACAAGAAAAGAATTATTTGAAAATATAAAGAAGAAGCAGAGTTTCCTCTGCGTGGGTCTGGATACAGACCTGAAGAAAGTCCCCGAACATTTGCTGAAGGAGGAAGACCCCATCTTCGCCTTCAACAAAGCCATTATAGATGCTACAGCTCCCTATTGCGTGGCATACAAGCCCAATCTGGCTTTCTATGAGGCCTTTGGTGTAAAGGGAATGATTGCATTTGAGAAGACAGTCAAATACATACAGGAAAACTACCCCGACCAGTTCATTATTGCAGATGCCAAGCGAGGAGATATCGGCAACACCAGCAAAATGTATGCCCGCACTTTCTTTGGCGAATATAATGTAGATGCCCTGACGGTTGCCCCCTACATGGGAGAAGACAGCGTAACACCATTCCTAGAAAGCCTCACCCCCACCCTCTCCGAAGGCGAGGGAGCATCAAAGAACCATTGGGTTATTCTGTTGGCACTGACCAGCAACAAGGGCTCTTTTGATTTCCAGCTCACAGAAAGCAAAGACGGAGAACGCCTGTTTGAGAAGGTTATCCGCAAGAGTCAGGAATGGGGCAATGATGAGAATATGATGTATGTAGTGGGTGCTACACGGGGCGAGATGTTCAAGGACATCCGCAAGGTTGCCCCCAAGGCATTCCTCTTGGTTCCCGGCATTGGCGCACAGGGCGGCAGCTTGGAGGAGGTTTGCAAATACGGAATGATAGAGGATTGCGGTCTGCTTGTCAACAGCAGCCGTGCCATCATCTATGCCGACAATACAGAGAACTTTGCAGCCGTTGCAGCTGAGAAAGCCAAAGAGGTACAGATGCAGATGGCCAAGCTAGTTCATAATTCATAGTGCATAGTGCATAGTGCATAGTGCATAGTGCATAGTGCATAGTTCATAATATAATTCATAATATATAAACGTGGAATTCAGTGCAGAAATGATAGCAGGCCTCATAGGCGGAACCGTTGTAGGTGACCCTAAGGCAACTGTCAATAACTTCGCAAAAATCGAAGAAGGAAAACCTGGGTGTATCAGTTTCCTTGCCAACGACAAATACGAGCACTACATATACGAGACCGAAAGTAGTGTTGTACTTGTCAACAAGAACTTTGAGCCCAAGCATGAGATAAAAGCTACGCTGATAAAGGTTGACGACGCCAGAGAAGCTGTAGCAAAACTGCTGCAGATTTACGAGAGCATGAAACCAAAACGTTCCGGCATCAGCGAACTGGCTTTCATTGACCCAACTGCCAAGATAGGAAAGGATTGCTACATAGGTCCCTTTGTTGCCATTGCCGAGGGCGTTGAGATTGGAGACGGATGCGTATTTCATCCTCACGTAACAATCGGGAAAAATGCCAAAGTGGGCAACAATACAGAGATCTACAGCAATGCCGTGGTATATCACGACTGCAAGGTGGGCAACAACTGCATCCTGCACGCAGGCTGTGTCATTGGAGCTGACGGATTCGGTTTCCAACCCACAGAAACAGGATATGAGAAGATACCCCAGATTGGCATTGCCATCATTGAGGATGATGTAGAGATAGGTGCCAACACTTGCGTTGACCGTGCTGTCATGGGAGCGACCATTATACATAAAGGTGTAAAACTGGATAATCTGGTACAGATAGCTCACAACGATGAGATAGGAAGCCACACTGTTATGTCAGCTCAGGTAGGTATTGCAGGCAGTACCAAGGTAGGCGAATGGTGTATGTTCGGTGGTCAGGTAGGTATTGCAGGACATGCTACCATAGCAGACAGAACGATGGCCGGAGCTCAGGCAGGCATTCCCAACAATATAAAGAAACCGGGTACTGCCGTACAAGGAACACCGGCTATTGACGCCAAGACATTCTGGAAATCAAGCGCCTTATTCAAGAACCTGTACCAGATGTGGGCGGATATGAACGAAATGAAAAAAGAAATAAAGGCTCTGAAAGAGAAGCTTGCAGAATAATAGAATCATGTTGAAGCAAAAGACATTAAATAACAGCTTTTCACTAAGCGGAAAAGGTTTGCACACAGGATTAAACCTGACCGTAACATTCTTACCCGCTCCAATAAAACACGGGTACAAGATACAACGCATTGATATGGAGGGGCAGCCCATCCTGGACGCTGTTGCAGAGAATGTGATAGACACCAAGAGAGGAACCGTACTGGGAAAAGGTAATTTCAAATGCAGCACTATTGAACACGCCATGGCAGCATTTTATGCCTTGGGAGTTGACAATGTGCTGATACAAGTTGACGGACCTGAGTTCCCCATCCTTGACGGCAGTGCAGAACCTTACGTAAAGGAAATCCTACGTGTAGGAACAGTTGAGCAAGATGCCGAGAAGGACTTCTACTATATCACAAAGAAGATGGAGTTTAAGGACGAGAATACAGGCGCCTGCATCACGCTCCTTCCCGATGAGGAATTCTCTATCACCAGCATGATATCCTTTGACGGCAAATTCCTAAGCAGCCAGTTTGCTACCCTCGACAATATGGACGACTTTGCAACCGAGATTGCAGCAGCCAGAACATTTGTCTTCGTCAGGGAGATTGAACCTCTGCTCACTGCAGGACTTATCAAAGGTGGCGACCTGAACAATGCCATCGTTATATACGAGAAACAGACCAGCCAGGAGAATCTGGATAAACTCTGCCAACTGACAGGTGCCGAGCACCATGATGCAGCAGAATTAGGATATCTTCAGCACAAGAAGCTGGTATGGGACAACGAGCCTGCACGACACAAACTGCTGGACATCATTGGCGACATGGCCTTAATTGGTAAACCTATAAAGGGACGTATCATAGCCACCAAACCTGGCCACACCATCAACAACAAGTTTGCCCGCATGATGCGGAAGGAAATCCGTAAGCACGAAATACAGGCCCCCAAGTACGATCCCAACAAACCGGCCATCATGGACAGCACGCAGATACGTCAACTGCTGCCACACAGATACCCCATGTTGCTTGTTGACAAAGTAATTGAGATGAAGGCGGAAAGTATTGTAGCCATAAAGAACATTACCAGCAATGAGCCCTTCTTCCAGGGACATTTCCCTTCAGAACCCGTCATGCCAGGCGTGCTGATTGTGGAGGCCATGGCACAGGCAGGCGGCATACTGGTAATTAACAACCTACAGGACGGAGCAGACTACAGTACATATTTCGTCAAGATAGATAACGTTAAGTTCAAACAGAAAGTTGTGCCAGGTGACACATTGATATTCAGGGTCGATACACTGGGTCCATTACGTCATAATATCGGAAGCATGCAGGGCTACGCCTTCATTGGCGAGAACTGCGTAGCTGAAGCGACATTCACGGCACAAGTAATTAAAAACAAATAAAGCTATGAGCAAGATAAGCCCGTTGGCATATATCCATCCCGAAGCAGTCATAGGTGAGAACTGTGAGATAGGTGCATTCTGCTATATTGACAAGGGAGTTGTTATCGGCGACAACAATACTCTGATGAACAGTGTCACCGTTTTATATGGTGCACGTATCGGAAACGGTAACATTTTCTTCCCCGGAGCCGTAATCAGCGCCATACCTCAGGACTTGAAATTCGTAGGCGAAGATACAACGGCAGAGATTGGAGATAACAACAAGATCCGCGAGAATGTAACCATCAACAGAGGAACCGCTGCCAAAGGCAAGACCGTGGTAGGCAGTAACAACCTGCTGATGGAAGGTGCCCACGTTGCACACGATGCATTGGTAGGCAACGGATGTATCATCGGCAATAGCACCAAACTGGCAGGAGAAATCGTAATAGACGACAACGCCATCCTAAGTGCCGGAGTTCTGATGCATCAGTTCTGCAGAGTCGGCAGCTATACCATGATAGGCGGTGGCACACGATTCAGCCAGAACGTGCTTCCTTTCAGCCTCTGTGCAAGAGATCCAGCTGCATTCTGCGGATTAAACATTGTAGGTCTCAGACGAAGGAATTTCGACAGAGAGACCATCGACAATATACATATGGCTTACCAGATCATCCTTCAGGGAACAGGCAAACTCAACGACCTGCTTGCACGAGTTGAAAAAGAGATTCCCATGTCAGATGAGATTAAGTATATCCTTGATTTTATCAAGTCCAGCACCAGAGGTTTCATCAGATAAAACAATAAACAGATGACATTTAGAATAACAATATTCAGCCAAGAGATTGAAGACTTCGTGATGGAGGCTAAGATTGACGCAGAAGCCAAATTCGCAGAACTTCACAACCTCATTTTGGATACCTGTAAATATCAGGACATGAGCAATCACGGCTTCCTCATCTGCGATGATGAATGGCGAGTAAAAGAACACATTCGCCAGACCACCCCTATAGACATAGATACAGAAGAGGATGTCAACCTGATGTCGGACTGCGCTCTGCGCGACTTCCTGGAAGAAGAAGGACAGCGAATAGCATACATCTTTGACCCCGAAGGCAAAAGATTCTTCCTGATGGAAATAAGCGAGATATTATTCGGACAGCCAGAAAAGGAAGGAAGAATAAGCAGAATGCACGGTGTCCCACCAACCCAGCATATAACAGAAGATATTGCAACCCCATCCAGCTCTGAAAACACAGAAGGAGACGTGGAGGAAGAC
Organism: Bacteroidaceae bacterium; assembly: GCA_017619585.1. Next base: position 133,019 of record JAFZSA010000031.1, on the reverse strand, counting down.
TTTTATGGAGACGAGAACTTCGAAGAAGACGAACTGGACATGGAAGGCTTCGAAATAAACGAATGAAACTCTTTGTTCTTTTAGGTCCGACTGCAGTAGGAAAGACCGCCTTATCATTCAATATCGCCAAATTGCTGGGCAGTCCTATCATCAACTGCGACAGCAGGCAGATATACAAGGACATGAGCATTGGCACAGCCGCTCCTACCGACAGGCAATTGGACGAAGTGAAGCACTATTTTGTAAAGATACTGGAACTCCAGCAATATTACAGTGCCGCCCAATACGAAGAGGACGTCATCAAGCTTACAGACCAGTTAAGCCAGACACACGACAACCTTCTCCTATCCGGTGGAAGCATGATGTACATTGATGCCGTTTGCAACGGTATCGATGACATCCCCACTGTAGCCCCGGAAATAAGGGAAGAGTTGAAAGCAAGACTTCAAACAGAAGGGTTAGACAAACTGAGGAATGAACTCAAGCTACTTGACCCCGAATATTACAATATTGTTGACCTTAAGAACCCAAAGCGGATTGTTCATGCACTTGAGATCTGCTACACCTCCGGAAAAACATATACCTCTTTCCGCATTCGCAAGAAGAAAGAACGACCTTTCCAGATAATCAAGATAGGCCTGAGAAGAGACAGAGAAGACCTCTTCGACAGAATCAACAGGCGCGTTGACATGATGATGGAGGAAGGCTTGCTTGAAGAAGCCAAACGCCTTTATCCTTATCGTCAGCTGAATGCATTGAATACCGTAGGATACAAAGAGCTTTTCAATTATATAGACGGGACATGGGACTTGGAATTTGCCGTTGAGAAAATCAAGAAGAATACCAGGGACTATGCAAAGAAACAAATGACATGGTTTGCGCACGACGAGAGCATTCATTGGTTTAACCCCGACAACGAAAAAGAAATTATGGATTTCATTTCAACAAACATACAATCAAAACTATGAGCTACAAAAATGTTTGGAACAAAACCAAGGGAAAACTCAGAAGAATATACAGTGGACCCTGGTACAAGAAAACAGCTGCATGGATTTGCACATTCTTTCTTTCCATTCTTTTCTTCTTTATTTCCGTTGACCTGAATTTATTCTACCTGTTTGGCAGTACGCCAAGTTTCTCGGACATCAAGAATCCGACTGTCAACGAAGCATCCGAGATTTACAGTGCAGACGGTCAACTAATAGGAAGATATTACAGCGAGGACAGAACCGCAATAGAATACGAAGAAATCTCCCCTATCCTGATACGTACTCTGGTAGATACGGAAGACGAGAGATTCTACCATCATCACGGCATTGACTTCAAAGGACTGTTCTCTGCAGTAAAGGATATGTTCTCCGGACATGCCCGTGGAGCCAGCACCATAACACAACAGCTTGCCAAGAACATGTTCCGTGTACGAACCAAGCACCGCACAGGACTATTGGGCAAGATTCCCGGAGTCAGAATTCTGATAATGAAGGCCAAGGAATGGATTGTTGCAACAAAGTTGGAGATGATTTTCAGCAAAGAAGAGATTCTGACAATGTACCTCAATACGGTTGACTTTGGCAACAACTCCTTTGGCATCAAGACAGCCGCTGCCAGATACTTCGGCACTACACCGGATAGGCTGACATACGACCAGGCTGCCACACTGGTTGGCTTGCTAAAAGGAACAAGCATCTACAACCCGAGAACCAACCCGAAGAACAGTCGGGAGAGGCGTAATACCGTCCTTGACGTTGTGTACGAGCACAACCACATCATCATAAACGGCAACCCTGTAAGCCAGGCACAACTCGACTCACTGAAATCACTTCCCATAGAATTGGCCCAAAGGAGCAACGAAAAATCCCCGAATGAGTTTGCACCATACTTCCGCGACGAACTTGTAGAATACCTTGACATGCTATGCGAGATGGGAGAAGTGCCAGGCTATGATGCAAGTAACAAGTTGGATGTCTATTCAGACGGACTGAAGATCTACACTACACTTGACACACGCCTGCAGAAGTACGCAGAAGAAGCAGTAAGAAAGAAAATGCAGTCACTGCAGAATCAATTCTACTCCCATTGGGGTAATACGCCACCATGGCAGGACAGCAAGCACAAAGAGATACCCGAGTTCATTGAAAACATTGCCAAAAAGACGTCGGAATACAAAAGATTGAAAGAGAAATATCCTGACAATAATGACTCGATAGACTACTATCTTAACCTCCCCCACCCCGTTAAAGTCTTTACTTATGACGGTCCTGCAGTCAAGGAGCTCAGCACAATGGATTCCATACGTTATATGGTGAAACTTATGCACTGCGGTTTCATTGCCATGGAGCCCGACACCCGAGAAATAAAAGCATGGATTGGCAATATCGATTATGACTCATGGAACTTTGACAACATAACAGCCAAACATCAGCCGGGCTCAACCTTCAAACTGTTTGTCTACACCGAAGCCATGAACCAGGGAATGTCACCAAGCACCAGGAGAAGGGACGCCAGGATAGAGTACAAGGAGCCTGGAGGCGACGAAGTATGGATTCCACACAATGCAGACGGAACCTATTCCAACGCAGAAATGTCACTTAAGAGAGCCTTTGCCAGCAGCGTCAACACCATTGCCGTATCCGTAGGACTTGAAGTAGGTGTCAAGAACATCATAAAGACTGCATACGACATGGGTATTAAGACTCCGCTACAGGAAACAAAATCGCTGTGTCTGGGCAGTAGTGTGGTGGATCTGCTGGAACTTACCAACAGCTACTGTACCGTTGTGAACGACGGTAAATACAACATGCCCATAATGATATCACGCATTGAAGACAGAGACGGAAATATTATTTACAAATCCAAGAAACACGAAAAGCAGGCAATCCCCTACAAATCAGCATATCTGATGCAAATAATGCTGAGAAGCGGACTTCACGGAACCTCGGCGGGTATGTGGGAATACATTGGCGGTCATACGCAAACAACAGATTTTGGAGGAAAGACCGGAACCAGCAACAATCATGCCGACGCCTGGTACGTTGGTGTCACGCCTAAGTTAGTGGGCGGTGTATGGGTAGGAGGAGAATTCCCGTGCATACATTTCAGAACAGGCGCTCTCGGGCAGGGAGGAAAGGCCGCCTTGCCTATATTCGGAGATTTTATCAAGAAAGTCCTGAACGACAAAAGATTCAGCAAATACAAAGCCAAGTTTGCAGAGCCCAAAGACCTGGATCCCAAGCTATGGTCAGGCAGCGATTATGTAGAGGCGCCAGACAGCACTTTGTCCGAAGAATCTGAAAACGAAAACAACTCAGATGACAATTCAACGCCAAATAACAGCGAAATAGACACACAAACGGAGGTCACAACGGCAGAAGAATGAAAAACCATTGTTTCATTTGTTAATTTGTCTTAAATTTAAACTTAAAAGAACACTTCCCTTAGGGGGATTCAGTAAAAAAAACGTAAATTTGCTCTGTTAAGCACCTAAAATGTGCAAAAAAGTGGTTAAGAAACATAAATAATTTAAACTAAAATAACACAAAAAAATGCGTATGACAAACCGTTTAAGCAAATGGAGTAGGCATTCATCTCGAATGATTTGCCTAATGGCAGCTTGCGGGCTGATGTATGCTTGTAAAGACGAATACCTTCTGGACGACGAGAAACCAGAATGGTTGAATACAAGCATTTACGAAAGCCTTGAGAAGTCCGGCAATTTCAAAACGTATTTGAGATTGCTTGCCGACAAGGATGTTAATCCTGCTAACGCACGTCCGCTGACCGAGGAGTTGAGCAAGACAGGCTCAAAGACCGTCTTCGTAGCAGACGATGCCGCTTGGGAGGCATTCTTCAAGAAAAATGAAAAGCTGCCCGAAAGTAACCCATGGCATTATGCCACCTCTTACGAGAATCTGAGTGTAGCACAGAAGAAGCTGTTGATTCACACCAGTATGCTCAACAATGCCATCGTAATGGAAAACCTGGCAAGTAGCGAAGCAAGTGGCGAAAATCCTCCAACCCGCGGTGAGTACATGCGCCGTTTTACAGACGTAGCAGCAACAGACACCATCACATACGTCAAGTCTGAAGATCTGCCTGTTGACTACAACCCTGTTGACAAAGACTATTGGTATCGCTTCCGTAAGGAGAACGGAGGTAATGGTATTTACATGGTTACCGACTCCAGCCTTACCATGATGATCCACTTTACTCAGGAGCATATGTCAAGAAACAACATCAACAGTGATTTCGACTTCCCCAAGTTTATGGGACGTGAGCGTATCACCAGCGATGTTCATATCTACGATGCTCACCTTGACACCACAGATATTGTATGTCAGAACGGATATGTCAACAAGACTGAGAAGCCTCTTTGCCCATTGGCAAGTATGGCTGAGGTTATCCGCACCAACGGAAAGACCAACATCTTCAGTCACATGCTTGACCGTTACTGTGCCCCCTTCTACAATCATCGTATTACAACGGACTACAAGGTGCTGCACCCCGAGTTCACCGACTCCATCTTCACCAAGCGCTACTTCTCTGATATGAGTGCAGGTGGCAGAGCCTTGGCATCTGAACCCGGAGACAGAGGAGGTACCTACAAGAATTACTACCCCTTCAAGTACACTGCCGATGCAATGCCAGCAGATTTGAAGGACTATGCTGGTGCCGGTGATGTAAGTCTGAAGTACGACCCCGCATGGAACGAGTACTATGAAGACAGACAGCATCCCGAGAACCGCGAGAAAGACATGGCAGCCATGTTCGTTCCCAGCGACTCTACCCTTTGGAACTACTTTATCAATGCCGGTGGTAAGCAGTTGATTAAGACCTACTACCAGCGTGAAGGTACAAAGTATGAGATTCCCTATGCTACTCCTACAACTTACGAGGAACTGTACAAGCAAATTGACTGTATTCCTTTGCCAACGCTTCAGAAGCTTATAAATATAATTATGTTGCGCTCATTTGTTGGTTCAGTACCCAGCAAGATGACAAAACAGAAAGACGATGCGCTGGAACAGTTGTTCTATCCCGAGGATATTGAAAAGATTGATACCTGTCTGATGGCAAGCAACGGTGCCGTATATATTATGGATCAGGTGTACGGTCCTGCTGACTTCACATCAGTTACAGCTCCTGCCTTCATCAGTACAACCAACAAGATTATGAACTGGGCTATCTACGACCAGAGCAACATGGGTTTGAACTACTACGCATACCTCAAGGCTATGCAGAGTAGATTCACATTCTTCATGCCTAGCGATGCAGGTCTTCTCTATTATTATGACCCAACCAGTATGAAGAGTAGGAATCCACGTGTTGTTCAAATGAAATACAAGCCCGTGGCAACCGGTCAGGTTGCTGTTGCTGCAGACTGTTACAGATATATTGATCCCTACGGTACAAACCTTGACCCCAAAAATCCTCTGCCTATAGGTAGTATGGGAGACGTTCTCAGAACCGCTGATATTGAACCTACAGATATTGTCAACCGTCTGAAAGATATTCTGGAGAGCCACACCATTGTACACGATGGTACCAACCCCATTGACGGAGAAGACGAATACTTCCTTTCCAAGAACGGTAATGCCATTAAGGTTGTTCGCGATGAGAACAACAATATCATTGCAGCCAAGGGCGGTTTCCAGCTCGAGAACGAGCGCCAGGGTTTCACTGGTAACGGAGTAAACAAGGGTGTTACACAATGTGAGGTTACAGCTCCCTTCCCCAACCTGAAGAACGGTGGTACATACGTACTGGACTCTCCTATGGTTCCCACATACCGAAGCGTATGGAGTATCCTGACAGACGATATGCTGGATTCCAAATACAATCCTAAGGGTTATTCAGAGGCTGCATGGGCAGCTAATCCCTACAGTGCATTCTACGAACTCTGCGATGCAAACAGCTATGACACAGAGATTATGGGTTGCGGCTTGGTAAATTCAAAGGCACAGGCCTCTGAGCAGAAAGCAGCCAAGAAGAAATTCTACATCTTCTGCGAGGACAACGGATTGGATTACAACATTCAGTTCTTCAACAACTACCGTTACACAGTATTTGTTCCCACAAACGAAGCTATCCGCGAAGCTATTGCAAATGGTCTTCCTACATGGGAGGAAATTTACAAAGACTACCATTCTCACTGCAAGCATGAGGTAAATTCTGAGACAGGAGCATGGGAGAAAGACGCACAAACCGGTGAATACGTGTACACCAACGAACTGGAGACTTACGAAGACAGTGTCCGTATTGCTGCCAAGATTACTTATCTGACCAACTTCATCCGTTATCACTTTGCCGACAACTCTGTATTTGCCGACAAGTCAGAACTCAGTGATGCTAACGGAGAAATGGTAACTTCAAGTTATGACCACGAGACAGGCTTGTTCTGCAAGATTCATGTTGACCGTGTAAAGCAAGGAGACGAGACAGTTCTTCGCGTGTGCGACGACGTTACATATAAAAAGGATAGCAACAACAAGATTCCTACCGTTAAGGAGCTTAACAACATTCTTGCACGTGATATCTCTTGTAGCAAGAAGAATGGCAGTTCTTCTACAGCTGCATCTCCTCGTGGCGTCGCAATGAAGAATATCGTTCTTGATGCATCAAGTGCCGCTGTAATCCATCAGATCAATGGCGTTCTGAACCACACTGCACTGGTAGGTGGTCGTCATGACAGCGCATGGAGCACTACAGCGAATGCAAAGAAGTATTTGAAGAGATACGCAATCAAAGCAATCAAATAATTTACTCCCACTATGAATAAAACAATAAAGCTAATAATGCTATGGGTGATAGCTTTGATGGCATTGCCCGCAAGCGCTCAGCAACATCGTATCTCCGGTACCGTATCCGATGATATAGATGTCATCATCGGTGCAAATGTCGTTGAGTATGATAAAAATAGCCGTCCTGTTAGTCATGCCGTTACCGATATGAACGGTAACTTTACCATGAACGTAAAGGATCCTAATAATACTATTAAGATTTCTTATATCGGATACAAGGACTGGATTTCTAAAGTAGGTACAAAGACTACTTGGAAGATTAAATTGGAAGACAACACCAAGACCTTCAAGGCTGTAGAGAAAACAGCTACAAGAATCTCCCCAACCACAGGTCTGGATATTCCTGCCAAAGAGTATTCCGGTGCTGTTCAGAAGTTCGATATGAAGGATGTTGAGGGTCTTGCCTTCGAGTCTGTAGACCAGGCTCTGCAGGGACAGATTGCAGGTCTCGACATCGTGCCTAACTCTGGTAACCTTGGTGCCGGTACTACCATGCGTTTACGTGGTATCACAACCATCAACGGTAACAAGCAGCCTCTGATTGTATTGAACGACCACATCTTTGAGATTCCCGATGAGTACAAGGATGAAAGCTTCGAAAACTATGACAACGAGGAGCAGTTCTCTACCCTTCTGAGTGTAAACCCCGAGGATATTGAGAGTATTACCGTACTGAAGGATGGTGCCTCTACTGCCAAGTGGGGTATGAAAGGTGCCGCCGGTGTTATTGAAATTAAGACCAAGCGTGGTAAGAAAGGTAAGACACGTGTGAACTTCAGATACAACTTCACCGGTACATGGCAGCCCAAGGGCTACAACATGCTGGATGGTGACGGTTATACCATGTATATGAAGGAGTCATACTACAATCCACAGCAGCAGCCTACCATCGAGAAGGGCCTGTATGAGTTGGATTATGACCGTTCTCACCCCAACATCTACTACAACTACAACAAGAATACTGACTGGGTAAATGAGGTTAAGCAGTTCGGTCAGGAGCACAGATTCTCTGTAAACCTCACCGGTGGTGGCGAGAAGGCTACATTCCGTATCAGTGCCAACTACGATAAGAGTTCAGGTATGGTCATTGGTCAGACAATGGACCGTTTCACTTCAAACACCGCTTTGGACTACTACGTAAGTGACCGTATCAAGTTCAGCTCAACCATCGACTTAGGTTTCTATACCAACCACAAGAACTATGAGTCAAGTGGTGACCGTATCATGGACCGTGCTTACAAGGCCATGCCTAACATGAGCGTTTATGAGTATGACTCCAACGGTAACCTTACAGGCAACTACTTCAATATGCTGCCCTTGGCTGCCTCTTATTCTACCAGTAGTATTGGCAGATTAAACAATGACGGTTATCACACCTCATTCTATTTGCGCGACATGTTCAGAAACGGTAACCCCGTTGCACGTGCCATGCTGGCTTGGTGGAAGATGAAGCAGTACAACCTGAAGCCTCAGTTCAGCATTGAATACAAGTTGCTGGGCAAGGAAGACAACCAGTTCAAGTTGAACTACGTAGGTGATGTTGAATTACAGGTATTCAACAACAGTAACGACAGATACTGCCCCAGCGAATTGAAGACCATGGATTGGGTCTGGGGTGGAGAAAATGCCGCATACTACGAACAGGACAATCCAATGCATAACGAGCGTAACTATGTAGGTAACGTAGAAGACAAATCACTGCAGTTCTCAACCCGTCATGATTTGCGTTTCTACACCCCCACGGCAAACAAGGATCACACATTCTCTGCCTTGGCACGTTTCGAGTTGATTACAGGTAGCGGTAGCGATCAGACCATGAACCAGTGGAACATACCCGATGGCATTACCGATCCAACCGTTGAAGGTTTGATCCGTGAAATATCAACAGGTACAAGCGAATGGCGTAGCCAGCACTTCTACTTCAATACACACTACTCATATAAGAGTAAGTATAACATTGATGCCTCATTGCGTATAGATGGTAGTACCGGATTCGGTTCAGGTCACAAATACGCTGTGTTCCCCTCTGCAGCTGCCCGTTGGAATATCAGCGACGAGAAGTTCATGAAGTGGAGCGAGAAATGGCTGCAGTTGTTGTCAGTACGTGCCAGCTGGGCTATAGTAGGTAACGGTGGTAATAGTGGTAGCGACCAGTACAACAAGTACAAGAACAACGGCTATTACAATGGCAAACAGGTAATTGTACCGGAGAATCTTTCTCTTACCGATCTTCGTTGGGAGAAGGTTCGTAAGATTGACTACGGTTTCAACCTGGAACTCTTCAAGGGTATGATTACAGCAGACTTGGATATCTATGACAACCAGACAACAGACCTTATCATGAAGAACCTCCGCGTATCCAGTGCCAACGGTTTCAGCACATTGTCAAAGGTTAACGGTGGTACTCTGCGCAACAAAGGTTGGGAAGTTAACGTTAGTACAGGTAAGATCTGTAAGGTTGGCAAATTCTCTATGAAGTTACGTGGTAACCTCTCTCAGAACTTCAACGAGGTAGAAGAGATGAATCCTCTTATCCTGGAGAACCTGAACGGTAAGGATACCTATCAGCCAGAGAACCTCAAATGGAACAAGCGTGTACAGTTAGGAAACGCATTGGGTTCATTCTACGGTCTGCACTACTTAGGTGTGTACAGATATGACTATGAGCACAATGGTTACACAACCAAGTCTATGAACGACTATGGTTATGCCGAGAGTGTTCCTTACGTTGACGTAGATGGTAAGACCAAGTACCGTAATGCAAGCACAGTTGACGAAGCCAGAGCCTTAGGTAACGGTTGGCATTACAAATATGATGCAGCAAAAGACGCTTGGGTACAAGATTATAAGATCAACACTGCTGCTGCTGCTGAAAGACGTGGTGAGAACGCAACCTGTCCTATCGCATTTGATGCAGACGGCAACATGCTTACCAACGCTAAGGGTGAGCCCCTGCCCATGTACTATTGCTACAACGAGTCATACCGCAAGAAGTTCTCAGGTGGTGATGCCATCTACGAGGATATCAACCACGATGGCCAGATTGACCGTTACGATATGGTTTACCTTGGCAGCTCTAACCCCAAGTGTAATGGAGGTTTCGGTATAACACTATACTATGGTAAGTTCTCTGTTAACACAAGCTTCAATTTCCGTATTGGCAACATGATCTTCAACAAGGCTCGTATGGAATACGAAAGCATGTACAACAACAACAATCAGAGCTATGCCACAACATGGCGTTGGCGCAAGAATGGCGATATAACTGTAATTCCTCGTGCCCTTAACAACTGGGGAACAGGATACAGAAGCTACAACTCTCTGATGAGCGACCGCTACATAGAGAAAGGAAACTATCTGCGTATGCAGTACATCCAGTTCAACTATGAGTTTGATGCCAAGAAACTGAAGAAGTACCGCATCAACAACCTTAAGTTGTCTGCTTCAATTAACAACCCATTCGTATGGACAAAATACACAGGTGTTGATCCTGACATATCAGCAGGAAGCTTCGAATGTGCTGTTGACGAGAGTAAGACTCCGCCAAAGAAGTCATTTACTTGCAACTTAATGATTGGATTCTAAAAAAACATACAGATGAAAAAGATAAATTATATATATAAATCTGCTTGCCTGTTTGGATTGCTGGCTGTAGGAATGGCATCTTGCGATGACTACCTGACAATCTACCCAACAGACCGTGTTGTTGAGGAGAATTTCTGGGAGGACGCCAACGACCTTAGAGGTGTTCAGTATGGTGCCTACAGGCAAATGGCAAGTACAGTAGGAAAAATGTTTATTTGGGGTGACCTACGTTCAGACTCATACTCGATAAATAACCCGACAACGGCTCAGGGAACCCATGACAGGTATAGCAACATCCTGAATGGTATGCCAGACTCCAGCATGAGCGAATTTGACTGGGGAGGCGTTTACACCACCATCAACCTCTGTAACAAAGTGTTGAAGCACGGACCGGAGATTCTGGAGAAGGACAAGCAGTTCACCACCACAGAGTGGATTTACATGCGTGCCGAGATGAAAGCACTTCGTGCACTTAACTACTTCTATCTGATTCGCGCCTTCAAGGATGTACCTTATACAACCAAGGTAATCAGTAGCGACAAGGAAGTTGAGAGTTTCCCTCTTAGCAACCAGTTGGCTATTCTGGACTCAATCATCCTGGATTGCGAGAGTGTGGCAGGACAGGCACGTAACCGTTTTGCCGATAACAGAGACACCAAGGGTATGATTACCAATGCAGCCATCTATTCTATGTTGGCTGATATGTACCTGTGGCGTGGTTCACTACACCAGGGACGTAATATCAAGAATGATACCGTGGTTGCTCATCGCGAAGATGGCACAATAGACTCTATCCCCCACACTTACGAGGGCGAAAACGGAGACTATATGATAGCTGCCAACTGGGCTCAGAAAGCATTGGATGCTCACCACCAGCAGGTACAGGAATACCTCAACTCTCAGGGTGCTTTTGCAACAATCAATGAGATTATCGACTATGGCTTGAGCGGTGTGGATCTCATCAAGAACAACTTCAAGGGTGCCAGCACTTCTGCACCTACTTTAGCAGCACAAAATGCTATCTTCAATAATGGAAACAGCATCGAGAGCATTTTGGAGATTCAATACAGCAATAGCGATGGTACATCAAACTCTGTAGTCCACAGCTTGTTCGGCTACAATGACGGTACACAGCTCAAGGTTGCTGAAGACGCAATGAAGAACGCTCATTGTAATAACGAGAACAACCAGAAGTACGACTCACGTCTTTGGATTGGCTGTCAGACTTACATTAATGACACCCAGGCTAAGTCCGGATATTTCTGTCTGAAATATCAGAAACCAACTATTACATGGGAGGGTAGTTCCGGCTCACGTAAAGTTAAGTATGCTTCGATAATCAGAGCCCTTGTTGATGATTACAATAACTGGATTATCTACCGCACCACTGATGTTATGCTGATGAAGGCAGAGGCCTTGGCATGCGCAAAACTGGGCTACGATAACGACGTCATGAATTTAGTAAACGCCGTCAACCGCCGTTCTTTCTGTGACTTCAACAACGAGACAAAACCCGAAGAGAACTTCACCAACAAGAACAAGACTACGGGTAACATCCAGCAGTCAAGTGATATTATACCAAACTCCAAGAACAGCAAGATATCCTTGCCTACCATTCCCAAACTGGTTGCAACTGTTATGAACGAGCGCCAGATTGAACTTCTGGGCGAAGGTAAGCGTTGGTTTGATTTGGTTCGTATGGCAGAGCGCTACAGCAACAATGAAAAGGATCCTGCTGACGAGCGCGAGAATCCTGCAGGTGTTGAAAAGGGTGACCCCAGATACGTCGGCAATGGCCAGACTGGTATGGCCGCTGTGGTTTACTACTTCATGAAGAATTCTGTTGGCGAGCAATCCTGTGGAACCTTGTATAACAGATTCAAGAACCGCTGGGGTCTGTATTGTCCCATCTACTACGAAGAGGTCAAGGCCAGCGAAGGCAAAATTCTTCAGAATCCTGTATGGAACAAATCAAGGTATGAACAGTAAGTCTGTATAAATATAGATATCAGGAATTAAAAGAAATATCAAAATATGGCTAACAATAAATTCAACAAATACATTGGAGCTATTGCTCTGGGAGCTGCCATACTGGCAGTGCCCAGTTGCTCCGATGATCACTTCCCATACGGAGATGATGACGCACAATCTGTTGATGCTACAAAGACACTCTGGCAGCACATCTGCGAGAACGACAAACTGACAAAATTCAGGACTATTGTAGAGAATACCAAATACTGGAAGGATGACAAGCATCCTATACCAGACTACACATTTGCCGATATTCTGAATAGTGGTCAGGTGGCAACAGTATGGGCTCCAGAAGATGATGACTTCTCGGATGCCGAATTCCAGAATTGGCTGGACATGTGCACAACAGACGGTTATAATGTACAGCAACAGTTCATAGGCAACCATATAGCCCTCTGGCGTAACAACATCTCTGACAACAAAGTTGATACCATTAAGATGATTAACGGCAAGAATCTGGTATTCAACAAGTCGGATAATAACAACGTTACCATTCAGGGCGTTCCTGTCAGCGAGAAGAACATACCCGCTCTGAACGGTACATTGCATGTCATCAAGGGTACAACCCCCTTCCACTACAATTTCTATGAGTATCTGAAGTTCAGTCCTTCATTGCCTATTCTGTCTGAGTACGTAGTATCAAAGGATACCACAGAGTTCAGCAAAGATGCCAGTATAGAAGGTCTGCCCGACAAAGACGGAAACCCATCTTATGTGGACAGTGTTTACTATACCAGAAACCTCCTGTTCGAGAACTACAGCTACCTGCCAAAGTCCGGTGCTGAGAAATGGGATATCCCAATGGAGTGCTTCCACGCACGTCTCAACGCAGAGGACTCTGCCTTCGTTATGGTTATGCCAACAGACGAGGCAATAGCAAAAGCTAAAGAGAAGATTGCCCACCTTTACAAATACCCCACATCGTACGAAGACAGGGATGAGATAGAAGCTAGTGAAGGCGGCACAAAATTAACAAATCGCACCATTAAGAATCCAGACTCTTTGGCTAACATGAGTATGAACATGGACCTTACCACTCCATTGGTATTTAACGTAAAGCAGCAGCCTAAGAATGGCAGCAAGCTGTGGGAACTGGAAGATTTCATCAAGGACAAGGGCGCTTCTGCCAAGTTCTTACTGAATACCTTTGGCGATACCCTGCGTACCACAGATACATGGGATAAGACCAGTATCTTCAATGGCGAAAGGATAAAAATGAGTAACGGATACGGATACTTAGCTACAGCGTGGTCCTTCCCCAGAGAGTTGTTCAATCCTGACATAGAAGTTGACGTTAACGCAGCAGCATTCTACTACATGAAGAATAGTTCTATCCACAAGATTGGAACAAGTTCAAGAAGTATTCCCTTCAACAATGAGAAGTATGCTGCCATTGCCAACAAGTATGGAAAGGTGTACGGCAACAACTTCTATTACATAGCACCTCATAGTAATGCAACAACCAATCCTACGTTTGAAATCAAGTTGAGAGGCAACCAGAGCACAACATCAGACATCGTTACACGCGGCAAAACAGCCGAGGTTATGAGCGGTAAGTATGATATTCAGGTAGTTTTGGTTCCCTATTTGTACTCTTTGATTTCAGATGCTGAAGAAATCCGCGAAGATTACCTTAATGAAGACTTTGTCAAGTCAATCGCTGATGAGCATAAGATGAGCTTGACAGTCAAAGTCCGTAGCAACGTCAAAGGAACTGGCGATGCCATGTCCAGTGCATCTGCGACGTTTACGTATGACGGATTGAAGGTTGATACCATTACGGTATGGGAAGATTTCGAGTTCAAATATTCATACAAGAATATGCGCTTCTCCTATCCTACTCTGCAAATCTCGGGAAAAACCTCGACCTCTAGGACTGCTGCGACCAGTACCTCAAAGGGATTCATATTCGGTTTGTACATTGACCGTGTGATTCTAAGAAGCAAGGAGACCGGATTAGAAACAATTCTCGACCCTCAGTAAAACAATAAGATGATGAAAAATATAACAAGTGATACATTCATGCACAAGACGCTGAAAACAGGTCTGTGTTTCCTGTTGCTTTCCGGTTTGAGCATTCCCTGCGCATATGCGCAAGATGATTTGGAAGATGCTGACGGAGAAGAAGAGGTAGTTGTTCGAAAGGCCAAAAAGCCCGAGAAACAGTACGAGACAAAAACAGTAAAGGGTATTATCACCGATGATGCAACCGGTGAGCCTATGGGCGGTGTACGTGTTCAGGCATTGGGTCTGGAGAGATATTCCACCCTTACTGAGGAAGACGGTACTTATACCCTTGACATTCCCGTATTCTCAGACGCTATCTATCTGTATGTAGAAGGTTACAACCCAATGCAGTGTGCAGTAAAGAACGGCGTGGCTAATGCCAGAATGATTGATGCCAACTTCAACGCATACTACACAGAAGGTACAACCATTACCTCTCAGAAGACAATAAAACTGAATGAGACAAGCAGTATCAGTGTAGATGAAGACATCGAGAACAAACTGGCTGCTGACGTACATGCAGTTCTGCGTAATGGAACACCCGGTATAGGTAACTTTATGACCATCCGTGGTATAAGCTCAATCAATGCCAATGTACAGCCTCTGATCATTCTGGACGGTAACATCATTGACCCCCAGTATGACCGTATGTCGGCTCACGAAGGATTCTTCAACAATCTGTTGGCAGGTATTGACCCCGAGAACATAGAGTCTGTTCAGGTTCTCAAGAACGGTACTGCGCTCTATGGTGCCAAGGGCGGAAATGGTGTAATCATCATCAAGACCAAGCGCGGCAAGAGCATGGCTACCAAGATTAATGTACGCATCTATGGCGGAGCTGAACTCATGCCCAAGACATTACCCATGTTGAACGGTGACCAGTACACGTCATATCTGAGTGACGTGATCAGCTCCTTGGATAACCTGAAGGGATCATCACTCAGTAACTTCAGATTCCTGGACAAGAGTCCCTCTAACTACTATCGCAACATTTACAGCAACAATGAGGATTGGCAGGACGGTCTTTACCGTACAGCTATGACCCAAAACTACAAGCTGAGCGTAGAAGGTGGTGATGAGGTAGGTATGTATGACCTTTCACTGGGTTATACCAGCAGCAATTCCAATGCCAAGGGTAACGACATGAATCGTCTGAGCCTCCGTTTCAACACTGATATCGAGGTTTTCCCGAAACTGAAGACAGGATTGGATATCTCATACAATCAGGTAAGCTATGACTTGCTGGATCAGGGATGGAGCGAGGACTACTCTATGCAGAACATCGGTTCTCCCAACGTATTGGGCTTAATTCAGGCTCCTTTCATCAGCCGTTATGCATATTATTATGACGAGACTGCTACAGACACCTATCCCTCTGACCGTCTGAGACTCTCTAACGAGTATGCCGGTAAATACGCTTCTAAATCAGGAGCCAACTACCTGGAGAACCCATTCCAGTTCAATAACTATATTGGAACAACAAAATTCAACGAATCACTGCGTAACCCATACTGGATTCTCGAGAACGGTTATGGCAAGATCAAGAACTATGCACAGAACAGCGTTATTGACATTAACGTAAGTCCTAAGTGGGAAGTAACACCCACATTGAGCATCAGCGACCGACTGAACTTCCAGATTAACCGTAACAACGAGAAGTACTTCCTCCCCATTAATGGTACAACTCCCTACTACCTGAAGGATCTGGGTAATATCACCAGTATGCTGAAGTCCCTCTTCTCGAAGGAAACCACAGTCAACAACGACTTGCGTATTGAATGGGCAAAGAACTACGGAGCCCACACCGTTGACGTATTCGGAGGCTGGCGCTTCAACACTTATTCATTCAGTTATACCTACACAAGCGGTTATAACAACCAGAATGATAAGCTGCTCAACCTGAACAAGGATATGGACTATGCCAACTTTGGTGGTACCAACGACACATGGTCAGACATGACATACTATGTAGATGGTGCTTACAACTACAAGAACCGTTACTTTGCTGAAGTTGCCATGAGTGCACAGGCAAGTAGCCGTTTCGGTGCAAACACCCAATCCGGTATCAAGGCATTCGGTGTAAACTGGGGTATCTTCCCCTCTGTGCAGTTAGGCTGGCTCATCAGCAACGAGAACTGGTTTAACACCACCAAGGGTATCAATTACCTGAAGTTGACTGCCGGCTTCGAAATGAGCGGTAACGATGACCTGGACTACTTCGCATCACGTACATACTGGGAGAGCCAGAAGGTTACTCATAATACAGTAGGCCTCTACCTGAAGAATATTGCCAATAGCGGTATCCAGTGGGAAACCACAACCAAGTGGAACGTTGCCCTGCAGGGTAGTTTCCTGAACAACCGCTTGCAGGCTGGAATCGACCTCTTCTGGCACAAGACAGATGACCTGCTTACCCTGAAGCAGCTGAACTACATTGCCGGTCAGACTAACTACTGGACCAACGAGGGTCAGCTTACCAACAAGGGTGTAGAAGTGAATGTGAATGCCGCAATCATCAACAAGAAAGACTGGAAGTGGGAACTTGGTGCAAGCCTTGGTCACTACAACAACAAGATTACCGAGCTGCCTGGCGGACAGAGCAACACCATTACACTTAAAGACGTAAATGGCGGTAATGTACAGTACCTGCATGGTTATACCAACAATATTTACGGTACAGAAAACATCCTCACTGCTGTAGGCTACTCTGTAGGCAGCTTCTACGGATGGCAGACTGACGGTGTATTCGCTACTGATGCAGAAGCCAGCCAGGCAGGAGCAATGGGTTACCTGAAATATCCTACCGGTATAGCAGACGAAGACAAGAAGTATGCTAACTTCCAGGCTGGTGATGTCAAGTTCGTAGACCAGAACGGTGACGGTGTGATTGACGATGCTGATAAGGTTGTAATCGGCAATCCCCATCCCGATATCTATGGTAACATCTTCTCAAGCCTCACTTGGAAGAACCTCCGTCTGGATGTTAACTTCAAGTACAGCCTTGGCAATGATATCTACAACTATCAGCGTTCTAAGATTGAAGGATTGAACACCACCTATAACCAGACATCTGCAGCATTGCGCCGCTGGACCCATGAAGGTCAGGTTACCGATATGCCTCGCGCATGCTACAAGGATACAGAGGACTGGCGTAACAACGAGCGTATGTCTGACCGTTGGATTGAAGACGGCAGCTACCTGAAACTGAAGAATGTTCGCCTTACCTACAAGGTACCTTATACCAACAGCTGGCTGTTTGGCCTGAAGGTCTGGGGTGAAGCAAACAATGTGTTCACACTGACTAAATACCTGGGAACAGATCCTGAAATGAGCAGCCACAATGGTGTTCTTTACCAAGGTATAGACACTGGCCTTATCCCACGTGGCCGTAGCTTCAACTTAGGTGTAACCATCAACCTGTAATCAGAAGAATATAAGATTATGAAAAAGAAATCAATTATAAGCTTGCTTATCTGCTGCATGACACTGGGTATGCTGAATACGTCATGCCAGGACATGCTGACACCCGATAATGATCGCCACGCTTATGACGTGGCAAAAGATACCCTTTATTCCTATTGGGGTGTGATGAAGTCTCTGCAGGGTATTGCAGAGCGTTATGTGATTCTCAATGAATGCCGTGGTGACCTGGTGGATGGAACATCCTACGTCAGTGACACCATTGCAGCCATCATCAACTTCGGTAAGAACGGTTACGAGGACAAGTACAAGGACGGTGCATGTGCATACCTGAAGGTTAGCGACTTCTACCACGTAATCAACAGCTGTAACGCCTACATCGCTGATTGCGACACAGCCAGAAAGGTATCAACCGGCCAGGGCAGCAGCTATATGCTACGAGAGTATGCTCAGGTTTTGGCCATCCGTGCATGGGTATATATGCAGCTCATCTATGCATACGGCAATGTTCCCTTCTACACAAAGCCTATGCTTACTACAGATGAAATCAACAACTTCATCACCAATCCTAACCACGCCATGGTAAATGCCCAGACCCTGGCAGAAAAACTGGGACCACAGTTGGATAGCGTTAAGGTAGTGCTGGAGAAGATGTTCGGTGAAGACATCTACCCACAGTACAACAACTATGGTAACACAAACACCAGCAAGAGTTCCTATGTATGCCACAGCATGCGTACCATGTTCCCCTTAGACGTGGTGTTAGGCGACCTGTATCTGCTGCAAGGCGATGACCAGGCTTGTGCCAAGGCTGCAAGCTACTATTACAACTTCCTGAGCAGCAAGTTCGGCGGTCCTCTGGAAAGTGATAACTACATCAGCTATGGTGATGTTCGTGCTAACGTTGACGAACCTCAGTATGGATACTCAGGAATCCCCTATACAGAGAGATCTCTTAATTTTGATGAGGGCAGATACCGCGGTGAAGCCATCACCTGCATCCCCAGCAATAAGGGACGTCTGGACGGTCTGGTATTTACCGACATCAACAGACTGTTTGGATTCGATGCCACATTGTCCTCAACCGGTAGTGGCGACAAAGCCAATTCATACGTCAGCCTGAATTACTGGGATAATGGCTATCGCCGCGAGTTGATTCCCAGTAGGGGGTATGAGGCTCTGTGCGACAGTCAGAAATACGAGTGCTACATTGGTCAGACTTCAAGCGAGGAGAATATGGAGCTGGTAACATTGCCTGATGTAGGTGATGCACGCCGCTCATGGATTTATGATGTTCGCAATACAAGTAATAGATTAATTGTAGAAAAACCATTAAGTGAGCAATACTCACTTCCTGTAGGCGAGAATACACAGTATGGAAAACTTGTCAGCAAGCAGAATCCTTTGGGAAGCTTCACTACCGTATATCCCCTGATCTACCGTAAGGCTACCATCTGGCTGCGCTATGCCGAGGCCATCAACCGTGCCGGCTTCCCCAGCTATGCATTTGCCATTCTGAAGACAGGTCTGGTAAGTGACCACAGTAAGTGGTTCCCCAGCGTGCTTAAGGAGGACAACTACAATACACCCTATTCGTATATCTCTGGTTCAGATGCAGATTTCGGTGTAAAGGATAGCTTATATTGCTTCATCGAGGAAACACCTGACACCACCTACCGATGGGGTTCTATGGAAGAAAAAGGTGTAAGCATCAGTACATTGGCTGATCTGAAGGATTATCTGAACAGTATCTGGCAGGAAGACTCTATAAAGGCAAATCAAAATTTGGAAGAAGGCGAAACACCTATTCCTGCCAGACATTTTGATCAGAAAAATGACATGAAGTATGTTTACTTCTATGTTAAGTCTTTCAACAACTATCCTACAGACTATCTTGCAAAAGCATGCTGGTATCTGGATCGCAGAGAGATGGAAAATGCCTCTTCTAAGCCATGGATGACCTTCACAACACAGGTTAATCTGCGTGGCTACGAAACCACCGTTAACGCCCCCTTTAAACGAGAGGTTTATGCAAGTAACGGCTTCTATATACGAGAAGATGAGAATGTACCCGGTTCTTCCAAGACAACAGATTTCCTGACCATTGGTGTTCACCAGCGTGGTTGCGGTATCCTCAGACCCGGTGACACCAATCAGCAGAGCTCATACAACTACGTTGATATGGTTACCAAGAAGATCAAGGAGAATCATGGCGTAACCGTAACAAAGGATCAGATCTATGGTCAGGATGCCAACAACCCCATAGACAAAGCATGGGTCATTGAGGCTATTGAGGACCTTATCATTGACGAGGATGCTCTGGAACTTGCCTTCGAGGGCTGCCGCTTCTCAGACCTGGCTCGTGTAGCCATCCGTCGTGGCGATCCAAGCTTCCTGGCTAAGCGCGTTGCAAAGCGTAGCGGAACCATGGATATGAAGTTGTACAACGTTCTGTTGAACTCTTCCAACTGGTATCTTCCCTTCCCCACTGAATAATTGTGCATACAAATATTCCCAAGAGCGCCCGGAACAATCCGAGCGCTCTTTTTTATCCGGAAAAAGAATTAACTTACTTTCCCACGATAATTAACTTAAGAGAGAAATTTTCTAACTTAGATAATAAGTTTTCTAACTTGGAAAATATCTATCTTCAATCAGAAAAGGAAACTCTCTGGCTAAGGGGCTTTTCTATTATATAATATGGGGCATTCTGAAGTATAGAATATGAGTCTGATTGCTGATTTATGTAATATCCTTTTGCCACGCAAATGCGTAGTATGCCAACAAACACTGGAACCATCCGAGGAGTATATATGTACCACCTGCTCAATCCAACTGCCCCGCTACCCTCTGCAAAGCACAGAAGACAACGAGCCGCTGAGAAAGGTCTGGAACTTTGCACCTGTTCAATATGGAGCTACCCTGTTGTACTACAGACATCAGTCTGACTTTCACAACATACTCATAAAGATAAAATACAAAGGTGGCGCACAACTGGGAATCAAGATTGGCGAGTGGGCAGCTACGGAAATTGCACACCTGCAACTTGCAGAGAAGACAGATATAATTGTTCCGGTCCCGTGTGACAGGAAAAGAATAAAGAAAAGAGGATATAATCAGGCTGAAATGATAGCAAGGGGAATGGGAAGAATCATGCACCTGCCAGTGATGAACCTTCTTACAAAGAAAGATTCCGCAACATCCCAGACCAAATTGAGTCAAAAAGCAAGAAAAGAGAATACCGCAGGTAAATACGAGGCCAACATTCCACAGGACTGGAAGGGAAAACGCATCCTACTGGTAGATGATGTTCTGACAACAGGTGCCACTATAGGCAGTTGCGCCCAGGCCATACTTGCAACTGACCCACAAGCAACAATCAGCATATTTACAATTGCGTTAGATGTATAAAATATGACGATTTGTGAATTTTTCTACACTTTTTCTTACAAATCGTTTGTTATTTAGAGTATTTTATATAATTTTGCACCCAGAATGAAAGTAACAAACCTAAGTATTAGTTAAAATCAAATCAGAATGGACGCAAAAAAAGTCTTGGAAGATCTTAAAAGACGCTTCCCCAATGAGCCCGAGTATCATCAGGCAGTAGAAGAGGTTCTTGGTACAATTGAAGAAGAGTACAACAAGCACCCCGAGTTTGACAAGGTAAATTTGATTGAGCGCCTTTGCATTCCCGACAGAGTTTACCAGTTCCGTGTAACATGGATGGACGATAAGGGACAGATTCAGACCAACATGGGTTACCGTATCCAGCACAACAATGCAATTGGTCCCTACAAGGGCGGTATCCGTTTCCATAAGAGCGTAAACCTGGGTATCCTGAAGTTCCTTGCCTTCGAGCAGACCTTCAAGAACTCTCTGACTACACTGCCCATGGGTGGTGGTAAGGGTGGTTCAGACTTCTCTCCCCGTGGTAAGAGCAACGCTGAGGTAATGCGTTTCTGCCAGGCTTTCATGCTGGAGTTGACCCGTCACATCGGTCCCGACACAGACGTACCCGCTGGTGACATCGGCGTAGGTGGTCGTGAGGTTGGCTACATGTTCGGTATGTACAAGAAGCTCACTCGCGAATATAGCGGTGTGCTGACAGGTAAGGGTATTGAGTTCGGTGGTTCACTGATTCGTCCCGAGGCTACCGGTTACGGTACAGTTTACTTCCTGCGTGCCATGCTGAAGACTAAGGGTGACACTGTAGAAGGTAAGAAGGTACTGATCTCTGGTGCAGGTAACGTAGCTCAGTATGCTGCTGAGAAGGTGCTGCAGTTGGGTGGTATTCCCATGACCATGTCAGACTCTGACGGTTACATCTACGATCCCGATGGTATCACACGTGAGAAGCTGGATTACATCATGGAGCTGAAGAACGTTTACCGTGGTCGTATCAAGGAATATGCAGACAAGTATCCTACAGCCAAGTATGTAGCAGGTGCTAAGCCTTGGTTCGAGAAGGCTGACATTGCACTGCCCTGTGCAACTCAGAACGAGTTGAACGAGGAAGCTGCTAAGGCACTGGTTGCCAACGGTGTTATCGCTGTTGCTGAGGGCGCTAACATGCCTTCTACTCCTGAGGCTATCAAGGTATTCCAGCAGGCTAAGATCCTGTACTCTCCCGGTAAGGCTAGCAACGCCGGTGGTGTATCAGTATCAGGTCTTGAGATGTCTCAGAACTCAGAGCGTCTGAGCTGGTCAGCTGAGGAAGTTGACGCTAAGTTGCTCTGGATCATGGAGAACATCCACGAGAACTGCGTGAAGTACGGTACAGAGCCCGACGGTTACGTTAACTACGTAAAGGGTGCCAACGTAGCTGGCTTTATGAAGGTTGCCAAGGCTATGATGGCTCAGGGCATTGTGTAAGCAATGACAGCCCATAGCCGCGAAAAGCTCGGCGAAGCGAAAGCGAAGCCAACGTTCTTTTCGCTGATGGCTCAGGGCATTGTGTAAGCAATGACAGCCCATAGCCGCGAAAAGCTCGGCGAAGCGAAAGCGAAGCCAACGTTCTTTTCGCTGATGGCTCAGGGCATTGTATAAGTTCGATTTAGAACCATAGCAATTATATATGTAAGCCTCAGTTCGGTGAAATACCAAGCTGAGGCTTATTTTTTATTCTCAAGCCCATGATTCTCAATTATTTTTCGTACTTTTGCAGATAAATACGAAAAAGAAACCATGCAACTGAAAGATACCTCGTTTGTTGACTTGATGCTAAACCGCATCTGCAACGTGCTGTTGATAGCCAATCCGTATGACGCCTTTATGCTGGAGGACGACGGACGCGTTGACGAAAAGATCTTTTCGGAATATGCACGCTTAGGCCTCCGCTTCCCTCCCCGATTCATTCAGGTAGCCAGTAAAGACGAGGCTGAGAGACAGATGGCCGGGGGTAATGTAGACCTTGTAATCTGTATGCCCGCAGCTGAAGACAACAGTGTCTTTGATATTGCCCGCTCAATCAAGCAAATTTATACCACCATACCCATTGTAGTACTTACCCCGTTCAGTCACGGTATTACCAAACGCATGGAGAACGAGGATCTCTCTGTCTTTGAATACGTCTTCTGCTGGTTAGGTAATACAGAATTGCTGCTTTCCATCATAAAGCTGATGGAGGATCGCATGAACCTGGAGCACGACATACGCAGTGCCGGTGTTCAGATGATACTGGTGGTGGAGGATAGCATCCGCTTTTACAGCAGTATCCTGCCCAGCCTGTACAACTTTGTGCTACAGCAGAGCCTTGAGTTTGCAACAGAAGCCCTGAACACCAGCTTGGAAACACTGCGAATGCGTGGTCGCCCAAAGATTGTGCTGGCCCGCAACTATGAAGAAGCATGGAGTCTGTACAGCAGGTTTGCCAACAACACCCTGGGAGTAATCAGCGACTGCCGTTTTCCCATGACGCCAGACGCAGAGAAAGACGAGGATGCCGGTTTCAAACTTTTAAGTGCCATCCGTGCCAATGATCCCTACATACCCCTTATTCTGAATTCCTCTGAATCAGAGAAAGCCAAGTTGGCAGACAGATGCAAAGCCCTCTTCATTGACAAGAACTCAAAGAAGATGGCGGTGGACCTGAGAAGCCTGGTACAGCGTTTCTTCGGTTTTGGAGATTTCATATTCCGCAACCCTGACACCATGGAGGAGGTTGTAAGAATCCACAACCTGAAGGACCTGCAAAACAACATCATGACAGTGCCGGCCCGAAGCCTACTCTATCACATCAGCCACAACAATGTCAGTCGTTGGCTGGCCAGTCGTGCCCTCTTCCCTATTTCAGAATTCCTGAAAAACATTACATGGGAAAACCTTCAGGATGTAGATGCACACCGACAGATTATCCTGGATGCCATTGTTGCCTACCGCAGAATGAAGAACCAAGGCGTTGTAGCTGTGTTCCAGCGCGAACGCTTCGACCAATACTCCAACTTTGCACGTATCGGAGACGGCAGCTTAGGCGGAAAAGGACGTGGTCTGGCTTTCATAGACCATATACTGATGCGCCACACCGACCTCAACGAATACCCTGGTGCCCAGGTACGTATCCCCAAGACCGTAGTGCTGTGTACGGATATCTTTGACGAGTTCATGGATACGAACGAGCTTTACCAGATAGCACTGAGCGACCTGCCCGATGAAACAATCCTACAGCACTTCCTCCGTGCCCGTCTGCCAATGCGACTGTTGGGCGACCTGGAAGCCTTCCTCTCTGTAGTCAGCACTCCCATTGCCATACGAAGCAGTAGTTTGCTGGAAGACTCCCATTACCAACCATTTGCGGGTGTATATACCACATACATGATTCCCTATAGCACAGACAAGTACGAACGTCTATCCATGTTGGCAGGAGCCATCAAGGCCGTTTATGCAAGCGTCTTCTATCAGGGAAGCAAGGACTACATGACAGCAACCAGCAACGTAATAGACCAGGAGAAAATGGCCGTAATCCTTCAGGAGGTGGTTGGTGAACAGCACGGAGACCGCTTCTACCCCGTGATAAGCGGCGTAGCCCGTAGCATCAACTACTACCCCATTGGTGATGAGAATGCCGAAGAAGGTACCGTTTCGCTTGCCATGGGATTGGGAAAATATATCGTAGATGGCGGCGTAAGCCTACGCGTCTGCCCCTATCATCCTCATCAGGTACTACAGATGAGTGAGATGGAACTGGCACTGCGTGATACGCAGACACACTTTCTGGCCCTTAGAACCAAAGAGGAGGAAGGCGACAAAGAATTTAAGGTTGATGACGGATTCAACCTGGTCAAGGTTGCAGTCCGCGATGCAGAGCAGGATGGTACCCTGCAGTGGATATCCTCTACCTTTGACCCCTACGACCAATGCATCTACGACGGATACTACGAAGGCAAGAACCGCAAGATTGTTTCCTTTGCCGGAGTACTGAAACACGAAGTCTTCCCCCTACCGGAACTGATGCAGAAAGTGCTCAAGTACGGTCAGGATGAGATGAAACGCCCCGTTGAGATTGAGTTTGCTGTAAACCTGCACGCCGACAAGACGGGTGAGTTCTATATGCTGCAAATCCGTCCCATGGTAGACAACCGCATGGAGCTGAACGAGGACTTGAAGGAAATACCCGACGAGCAGTGCCTCTTACGTTCGCACAATGCTATCGGACATGGCATATTCACCGAGATAAAAGATGTGATTTACGTCAAAACAGAAGACTACACGCCCAGCATGAATTATGAAATTGCAGACGAGATTGAACGTATCAACCGTTCCTTCCTAAGCACCAGCAAACAACCCGACATAAACGGAGAAAACGGCCAACAAGGACAGAACTATATATTGGTTGGCCCCGGACGCTGGGGAAGTAGCGACCCCTGGCTGGGTATCCCTGTAAAATGGCCGCATATCAGCGCCTCACAGATAATAGTAGAAGCCGGATTGGACAATTATCAGGTTGACCCCAGTCAAGGTACTCACTTCTTCCAGAACCTTACCTCCTTGGGTGTATGCTACCTTACAATAGATGCCTTCCGCGGTGATGGTGTTTACCGTCAGGATGTGCTCAACCAGATGCCAGCTGTTCAGGAGACCAAGCATGTACGCCACGTACGCTTCCCGGAACCACTGATCATAAAGGTTGACGGCCAGAAGAAAGAGGCTGTCATCATGACAAGTGAAAAATGAAAAGACCCCTCCCCCCTTTAGGGGGAAAGAAATGTGAAGAGTAAATAATTTGCTGCCGCCGTGTTTATTTTGAGTTGTTAATTATGAATTATGAATTTATCATAGAAATAATTTCATCCATAAGCGATTTTCTTTGGACCTACGTAGTGATAACTATGCTGGTAGGCTGTGCATTGTATTTTACATGGAACCTCCGAGTCGTTCAGTTCACTCACATCGGTGAG
This sequence comes from Bacteroidaceae bacterium, assembly GCA_017619585.1. Next base: position 106,783 of record JAFZSA010000031.1, on the reverse strand, counting down.
ATGTTCCGTAGCCTTATCACCCCTTCAACACCATCTGAGCAGAATGATGAGAAAAAACAGAAGAAGATATCCTCATTCCAGGCTTTTGCTGTGAGTCTGTCCAGTCGTGTAGGAACAGGAAATCTTGCCGGAGTAGCCAGTGCCATCTTTGTTGGCGGTCCCGGTGCAGTCTTCTGGATGTGGATAATGGCACTCTTGGGTGCCAGCACAGCCTTCATGGAGGCTACCCTTGCCCAGCTCTTTAAACGCAAGGGTGAGGACAGTTTCTACGGAGGACCCGCTTATTATATGCAACACGGATTAGGCAAACGCTGGATGGGCATTATCTTTGCCTGCTTTATCATATACGGATTCGGACTCGCCAACCAGATAGTGCAAAGCAATACACTATGCGATGCCATGAACGAGGCCTTTGGCATTGGCACTGATACTGCAGCATGGGGACTCACCCTGCTAACACTGATTATCATCTTTGGCGGCATCCAGCGCATAGCACACTTCTCTGCCATGGTGGTTCCCTTCATGGCAGTAGGTTACCTGATATTGGCCATTGTTATTCTGGTCATGAACATTCAACAGGTACCAGCCATGCTGGCGCTCATTGTCAAAAGTGCTTTTGGCTGGCATCAGGTAGCAGGTGGAACTTTAGGTATGGCAGTGATGCAGGGTGTGAAGCGAGGTCTTTTCAGCAACGAGGCTGGCGAAGGAAGTGCTCCTAATGCCGCAGCCACGGCTACCATCAGTCATCCCGTCAAGCAGGGTCTGCTACAGAGTCTGGGTGTTTTTACTGACACACTGGTAATCTGTACCTGTACAGCCTTCATTATCATACTAAGTGGTATCTACACTCAGGCTGACGGCATTATCCTGACCTCACGTGCAATGGAGCATCATCTGGGCTCTATGGGAGCGTGGTACCTGACAGCTGCCATTTTCCTGTTTGCCTACAGTACCATCATTGCCAATTACTTTTACGGCGAGACCAACATCCGCTTTATCTGTGACAAGCCCTGGACTATCCTTGTATTCCGACTCTTCAGTGGAGTAGTAGTATTGCTGGGCGGTTATATGACACTACAGCAAGCATGGTGCTTTGTGGATATCGCCATGGCACTGATGACAATATTGAATCTGATAGCCGTTGTATGGCTCAGCAAATACGCTTTCCGTCTCTTACGTGATTATTTACAGCAACGCAAGGAAGGTAAAGATCCCGTATTCCACAAAGACATGTTCCCTGATGCTGATATAGAGGCGTGGGAGTGAGGGAGGTGAGAGTTGACAGGTGAGAGTTGATAGTTGACAGGTGAGCGGTTAGCGGTTAGCGAAAATTATGAATTGTGAATTATGAATTGTGAATTAACAAATACAGGAAAAGTATTCCTTATTGCAGGCAGCGAGCCATTGGGAAGCGCTGGCGTACAAGCCGACATAAAGGCTATTACACGCTGTGGCGGATGGGCTGCAGCTGCACTAACATGTATTGTTGACGAGGACGTAAACCGCATAAAAGGTATTCATCACTTGCCAACAGAACTGATTGTATCACAAGCCGAGTCATTCCTCAGCACTGTAGGAGCCGACTGCATAAAAACGGGTGTACTGCCCAGTGCAGAAATCATTAACGGTGTGGCAGGTGTACTAAAGAGATACAACCAGCAACCCATCCTCATTGACCCCGTCATAGTGAACTTTGCCGGAGAGCAGTTGGTAAGCGACGAGGCCATTCAGGCATACAAAGACCAGCTATTCCCTTTGGCCACTATCATAACACCTAATATTCACGAGGCTGAGTTCCTTTTAGGCCATAAGATGCAGGATATAGAATCCGACCTTCGCTGGCTCAGCCACTGGGGATGCTCCGTTATTGTAAAGAGTGTGGACGAAGGCAAGTATCTGGTAGATTATCTCTATGACAAGTCTGCCGACACTATCACCCCCCACCCCAAGAAGAAGCTGGAGCTTACGGACCGCAATGGAACAGGCGACACACTGGCATCGGCCATTGCCACGAACCTGGCGAAAGGCGAAGACCTACAGACAGCTGTCGAACGTGCCGAAGCATACATGAACTACTTCCTGGCAGGACCTCGCTACTACATCAGTGCAGGTCTTCCGCCCAAGGAATAAACACTGTCCTATCATCTTAACGATAAATGTTAGGATACGCATAAAAAACTGAAACCATATATTTATCATTATGAGAATACACAAGCATTTATTTAAATCAGCCCTGCTTTTAGCAGTCTCGCTGGTCATGATGTCTTTCAAGACTGCCGACGAGTCCGCTGCCGAAGCATTGGCACGCAGAGTAATGGGCGGCAAAGCTAAAGCCGTAGTTTTTGAACAGTACGAATCACCGACGGATTCCTACGAACTGCTCCAAAAAGGCAAGAAAGTTCTTATTCGTGGTAACAACGCCAACTCTATGGCTGTCGGACTGAACCGCTATATTCAGCAGTATTGCCTTGCCAATGTAAGTTGGTACGACTACAACCCCGTTGAGTTACCCAAAGTAATGCCTCAGGTACCCGAAAAGGTATCCGGAAAGGTTGAGATTCCCATCCGATTCTTCCTCAACTACTGCACCTATGGTTACACCATGCCCTGGTGGAAGTGGCAGCAATGGGAGCGTTTCATAGACTGGATGGCACTGAATGGCGTGAATATGCCACTTGCTATCACAGGACAGGAAGCCGTTTGGCAGAAAGTATGGCGTAAGTATGGCATGACTGACGAACAGATCCGTGCCTACTTTACAGGTCCTGCGCATCTGCCCTGGCAGCGTATGATTAACATCGACCGTTGGCAAGGACCACTGCCACAAAGCTGGATTGACGGACAGGCCAAACTGCAAAAGCAGATTCTGAAACGTGAACGTGAGCTGAACATGACACCTGTTCTCCCTGCGTTTGCAGGTCACATCCCAGCTGATTTGGAGAAGACACAGCCTGGCATCAGAACTTCGAAAGTGAACCGCTGGTGCAACTTCGACGAGAAGTACCGCTGCACCTATCTGAGTCCCTCAGACCCCATCTTTGCCCGCATACAGAAAGACTTCCTCGAGGAGCAGACCAAGATGTACGGCACCAACCACATCTATGGTGTGGACCTGTTCAACGAGGTATCTCCCCCATCTTGGGAGCCCGATTCACTGGCCAAGATATCTGCAGGTGTATACGAATCTCTGTCGAGTGTTGACCCCGAGGCAATCTGGCTTCAGATGGCATGGCTCTTTATCAGCAACAAGAAAGCATGGACACCCGAGCGCATCAAGGCCTATCTGACCGCTGTTCCTCAAGGCAAGATGATCATGCTTGACTACGAGTGCGACTACACAGAGATATGGAGAATGACCGAACATTTCTATGGTCACCAATTCATCTGGTGTTACCTGGGTAACTTCGGTGGCATGACAGAGATAGAGGGCGACTACAAGCACAACGCCAAACTGATTGCCGGAACGAAGGCTGAAGGCGGCAAGGAGTTCGTAGGCATCGGTTCTACATTGGAAGGCTTTGGCGTCAATGAACCTGTCTATGAGCACATGTTGGCTCAGGCCTGGAACACAGGCGTAGGATTCGATAAATACATTGACAACATAGCCGACCGCCATCTGGGTCATATAGATCCCGCTTACAGGGCATATTGGCACAAGATGGTAGATAAGGTTTGCACTACCCACACCAGCACAGGAGCATCCGGCATTATCAACGCTCACCCCAATCTGGAGGGCGAATGGAACTGGACAACAGAGCTACGCAAGGGATATGACATCAAGAATCTGGATGAAGCACTGGCTCTGTTAGAGCAGGTAAAGGGGACATCCACCTATCTCAAGTTCGACCTGGCAAATACACGACGTCAATCAATCTGCAACAACGCCCTGGCCGTCAGAAAACGTTTTTCAGATGCCTACAAGGCTGGCGACAGAGACGGAATGGTAGCAGCTTCCGAGGAATTCCTGGGAATGTGCGATCAACTTGTAGAGGTATTGAAGACCTGTCCAGAATTCTCACTAAACGACTGGATTCGCGATGCCCGTGCCTGGGGCAAGACCAAGGCAGAGAAGGACTATTTCGAGATGAATGCGCGCACCATCATCACCGTTTGGGGAGACACCTATCATCTTTCAGACTATGCCAACCGCGACTGGGACGGACTGGTAGAGACCTTCTATAAGGTCCGCTGGAAGATGTTCTTTGACGCAGTACTGGCAGCCTATGATGCCGGTGAACCTTTCGTCAACCTTAGAGGTCCCCGTGTACCCAAAGGCAAGACTAAGGAGGAGAGCCAACGAGCTCTTGACCTTGATGCCAAAATATGGGAATTCGAGACCAAATGGGCACGTTGGAAGTAAGAAACAAATAATATACAAAAGGGCTGACTCTCAGAAGAGAATCAGCCCTTTTGTGATCCCGGATGATTGACTTCGTCCATCCCGTAGGCTGGCGCAAGCCATCCTACGAAGAAAAGAAAGGAGCCTTAAATTTCTGAAAGAATACTTTCAAATTTAAAACTCCTTCTTTTCTTTCGTGATCCCGGAGGGATTCTAACCCTCGACCTTCAGAACCGGAATCTGACGCTCTATACAGCTAAGCTACGGGACCATTGCCTAAAAAGCAGTGCAAAGATAATACTTATTTAAGAAAAACGGAACTTTTACGTCTTTTTTCTCAACCTCTTACTGAAGATACTGCTTAAAGTGCTGTGTTATCTGACGGAAAAGATGCACACGGGTATTACCACCACTGATACCATGGTTACGATTGGTATAAGTAAGCTGGCGGAAGTCCTTATCTGCCTGTACCAATGCCTCGGTATATTCCGCAACATTACGGTAGTGTACATTATCATCAGCTGAGCCATGACAGATAAGCAGATGTCCGTGCAACTGGCTGGCCCTGCCAATAGGACTTACATCATACCCTTCACCATTCTCGTTAGGAGTACGCATGTAACGCTCAGTATATACTGTATCATAGTAACGCCAATCTGTAGGAGGTGCTACGGCAACACCTGCAGCAAAGACAGGACGTCCCTCGCTCATACTCATCAGGGTATTGAAACCGCCAAAGCTCCATCCCCAAATACCTATATGGGCCTTGTCCACATAAGGCAGTGTGCCCAGATAAATAGCAGTCTCAACCTGATCATGACTCTCCAGCTGTCCCAACTTCAGGTAGGTGCACTGCTCGAAGTCACGACCACGACCACCGGTACCTCTTCCATCTACACAAACGCAGATGAAACCCTGCTGGCAAAGATACTGCTCGTAAAGTGTTCCACCCATGTTGCCTGTATTCCAGCTGTCCAGCACCTGCTGACTACCAGGACCACTGTACTGATTCATCACAACAGGATATTTCTTGGATTCAGAGAAGTTGGCAGGCAAAACCATAAAACCATTCAACTCTACGCCATCCTGTGTCTTGAAAGTAAAGAACTTGCGTTCGCCCAAACTTAAGCCTGCCAGTTTATTCTTCAGCTCGGCATTGTCCTCCAAAGTCTTCAATGTCTTGCCACTGGCATCGCACAATGTAGTTACAGGGGGAGTATTCAGGTTGCTGTAAACATTCATATAATAACGAAGTCCCTGACTGAAGACTGCCTTGTTGGTTCCACGTTCCTGACTCAGTTTTACCACCTTACCCTTAGCATCTGCCTTGTAGACTGCACGACATAGAGGGCTCTCTTCTGTGCTGGCATAGTAAGTGGTTCCTGATTTGGCATCATAACCATAGAAATCTGTCACTACGAAGTTACCCTTTGTAAGCTGACGACGCATAGTGCCCGTCAGATCATACAGGTACAGATGATTGAAACCGCTACGTTCACTCATCAAGACAAAGCCACCGTCCAGCACCTGGAAGTTCCTGTAAACATCCTCGGCGATATACTTGTCGGCCTGCTCACGAACAATCACACGGCATTCCGTACTGCGGGGATTAGCCAGATAGATATCCAGACAATCCTGATGACGGTTGTTGGTCAAAACGAGCAACTTCTCCGGATCATTGGTAAAGAAAATACGAGGTATATATCCATCAGCAGGAATGGGCAATTGCATCTTACGGATTACACGACTCTTAATATCAAAACTATGCACACTAACCACACTGTTCTTGGCACCAGCCACAGGATATTTATAATCGTATGAGCCAGGATACTGAGCATATTCCTTACGCTCAGGATTCAGGCCCTTGTACCAGGGGAAACTAAACATGGGTACCTCTGTCTCATCATATCGGATCCATGCTATCATGGTATTATCCTCGTTAAAGTCAAAGGAACGGTTAAAGGAGAACTCCTCCTCGTTCACCCAGTCAGGCTTACCGTTTATCACTTCATTAAACTTACCATCCTTGGTAATCTGACTCTCGCTATTGTTGAAAAGTAACTTCACCAGGAACAGGTTACCCTCACGGACAAAAGCCACCATATTACCATCCCTACTCCACAGAGGAACTTCCTGAGGACCGCCATCACTCAAGCGGGCAACAGTACGGTTCTTAACATTATATATATAATACTGAGCCGTACGACTATGGCGGTAGATGCTCTGGGTCTCTGTCTGCAGCAGGATATTCTGCTCGTTGGGACTCATGATATATCCGTCAATATGAGGCAGCTGTATGCGGGTCTTAATATTATCCGCATCAAAGATAACACCTGTCTGCTCTCCTGTGCGGAAGCTCTTTCGTACAATCTTTTTACCACCATCCGTCATCTGACTGTAGCTCTCACCGTCAAGAAGGGGATTCACTCCATATATCTGCTTGGCATAATAAGCACCGCGACAGAGGTCGGTAAGTTGGATTTCTCCTGCTGCATGAACACTGGCAAATGTGCAGACTACAGCTATCAAAAAGAATAAACGCTTCATGATGTTCTTATATATTTGTATTGTTTTTTACGATATTTGACGCCAAAGGTACGACTTTTTTTCCAAAAAATCTCACGCAGAAAAAGGCAATTCACTCTTTTTATGTATTTTTGTGGTATGAAATACAAAGAGTTCGGTCCCTGGTTACAAGAGCAATTAGGAACAAAGGTTCAGAAGATCTCCGTCAATGCAGGCTTTAGCTGCCCCAACAGGGATGGCACCGTAGGCTATGGCGGATGCACCTTCTGCAACAACCAGACGTTCAACCCGGCATACTGCCAACCTACCAAGAGCATTACCCAACAGCTAGAGGAAGGCAAACGCTTCTTTGCCCGTAAGTACCCAAGCATGAAATACTTGGCCTACTTCCAAGCCTACACTAACACCTACGGACAGTTGGAACACCTGAAAGAACTCTACGAAGAGGCCCTGCAAGTTCCTGATGTGTTAGGACTGGTCATAGGAACACGCCCCGACTGCATGCCATCCGACCTACTGGAATACCTGACAGAATTGAACCGACGTACCTTCCTGATTGTGGAATATGGCATAGAGAGTGCCAACGAGGACACCCTGTTGCGTATCAACAGAGGTCATACATATGCCCTCTCGGCTGATATCATCCGAAAAACTGCGGCCTGCGGTATCCGCGTAGGAGCGCATATCATTCTGGGCTTCCCATGGGAAAGCAGGGAGGAGCTGATGCGTCAAGCCGACGAGATAGCCCGTCTGCCCCTTACCACCCTAAAGCTACACCAACTACAGATTATCAAGGGTACGGCTTTGGCGGAGGAATACCTGCAGAACCCTTGGCCACTCCCAACGGCCCGGGAATATATAGATCTGGTTCTGGAGTACATCTCCCACCTTCCCCCTACTCTGGTCTTGGAAAGATTCGTCAGCCAAAGTCCACCCGAATATGTTATTGCTCCCCAATGGGGACTCAAGAACTACCAGTTTACCAACCTGGTAAGGGAAATAATAAATAAAGAATAAAATAACATGAAAAAGATTCTAATGATAATTGCTGTCACGCTAGTATGCGGTACAGCAAATGCCCAAAATGACAGCACTGCCGTCAACAGAAAACGTGTAGCCGTTGTACTCAGTGGCGGAGGCGCTAAAGGTATGGCACATATTGGTGTACTGAAGGTGCTGGAGAAGGCAGGTATTCCCATTGACATTATCACCGGAACATCAATGGGTAGTATCATTGGCGGACTATATGCCATAGGTTATAATGCCAACGCATTGGACTCTATGGTACGAAAGCAGGATTGGAGCTATGTCATTACGGACAAGGAGAATCTGCGCAGCCAGAGTCTCAGCGACCGCAAGAAGCAGAACACCTACCTCTATACAACCGGCATAACCATAGGTAAACGTGACATGAATGCAGGAGGATTTATCAAGGGAAAGAATCTGGCTGAGCTGTTTCAGCATCTTTGCATAGGTTACACAGATTCACTTGACTTCACCCGCGACTTGCGTATCCCCTTTGCCTGCGTGGCAACCAATATCATAGACAACAGTGAGGTTGATTTCCATAGTGGACGACTACCGCAAGCCATGCGCGCCTCAATGTCTATCCCTGCCGCCTTTGCACCTGTCAGAATGGGCGACATGGTGTTGGTAGATGGCGGACTGAAAAACAACTACCCCGCAGACATTGCCCGACAAATGGGAGCAGACATCATCATTGGTGTTACGGTACAGGGGGCACCTAAGGCTGCAGAGGATATGGGAGGTACCATGAGCATTCTCAGCCAGATTATTGATGTAAACTGTAAAAACAAAGTTGATGAGAACCTGGCCATTACCGACCTACATCTTCAAGTGAACACAAAGGGTTACAACTCTGCCAGTTTCACCACAGCAGCCATTGATACACTTATCCGCAGAGGTGAGGAATTGGCCATGAGTCATTGGGATGATATCATAGCCCTGAAGCAACGCATAGGTATTGATGAGACATTCCGACCAACCATCCTGCAGCCATTGCGTCCGCAAGTACTGACCGAGAAGATACATGTAAAGAGCTACACCTTTGAGAATATGACTGTATCGGCCGAACGATTCCTGCGTCAGAAATTTAACCTGAACAAGAAAGACAGCATAGATGCCAAACTTGAGCAGGAACTCACTACATCCATGCGCATAGACCTATTCTACCAAACTGCAGAGTGCCGTCTTATACCAGACGGAGACGGCGTACATGTTATACTTTCGGCAGGAAACCGCAAATCAGTGCAATTGCATGCCGGCGTTCGTTACGACTCAGAAGAGCATGCTGCCGTACAGTTAGGATTGGACATCCCCATGAAGACATCCGTCCCTATCAACACAGACATTACATTACGATTGGGAAAACGTATAATGGCACGTGGTGAATTCACCATCCATCCGCGCAGTTTCACCCGCCCCATGCTCAGCTACACATTCCGCAAGAATGACGTTGATGTTTACGTCAATGGCGACCTTGACTACAACATCCGCTACCATCAGTCGCAAGCAGAGATTCTACCAATTAACTTCGACCTTCGCCACTTCAATCTACAGGCGGGCCTACGTTGGGACTATTTCCACTACAAGAACAAACTGGGATCAGAAACCTCAGAACAACTGCCGCTCAAGAATCAGCACTACATCAGTTACCGTGCCCGACTGGATTACAACAGCCAAGACAGTTGGTACTTTCCTACACGCGGAGCCCGTTTCAATGCCGAATACGCCTACCTGACAGACAACTTTGTACAAATGGATGGCAAGACTGGTATAAATGATGTCAGTGCCAACTGGAGAATGTCGTTCCCAATCAACAAGCGCTTTACCTTCCAACCAATGGTATATGGGCGATTGCTTTTTGGCGATACCATTCCACTCATATATGCCAACACTATTGGTGGCGACTGGTTTGGTCACTACATAGAACAGCAGATGCCATTTGCAGGTATTGGCAATATGGAATATGTAAACAAGAACTTCGTGTCTGCCCAACTTCAGGCCCAAGAGCGTATAGGCAGCAACCACTACATATTGTTGCGATTAGCAGGAGCCCTACAAGCAAGCAAAACATGGGAGCTCTTTGATAACCCTGTTCTCTTTGGCATTCAAGCTGCCTATTACTACAATACCATATTCGGCCCCTTGGGTGCCAGCATCGGCTACAGTAATCACACCAAGAAACCATACTTTTTCATAGATCTTGGCTATGAGTTCTAAAAAAAGAACGGGAAGCAATTGATTATTGCTCCCCGTTCTTTTTCTATTCAGAATTACCTGCGAAGTATCTTCTTTCCATTATGAATATAAAGACCAGACTTTCGGGGTTGTTCGTTTATACGACGGCCATTCAAGTCATACCAGACATCATTTTGATTGGCAGGTGAGATACTGATGGAGCTTATGCCATCAATCTCTTCCTGGGACAGTGGTACTGTGGTAAAGGTATAAACAGATGACCAATCCGTTGTCTTTCCGTCCTTGGCACCCTGAACCTGAACATCATATGCAGTTCCAGGCGCTAAATTATTCAGTACCACGTTAGGCTCGTTGGTAGTAAGGGTAACCCAGTCATTGTCATAGAGCGCAACATCATCTATGGCCAGGAAGTCCTTACCTTCGTCTGTCAAGCGGAAGGCTATGTAGCCCTTCTGTCCCTGGAACTGGCTCAAATCCACTGTTTTCTCTTCCCATTGATACTGCAAGGTTCCATGACCAGGCTCAGCAACTTTCTGGAAAGCAGATAATTCACATACGGTAGTAGATACCCAAATCTCATAATGTTCGTGTTTGTTACCATCATCCATCAGCCAATAGCTTAAGACACCACCAAGTTCTACCTGTGGAGAGATGAGCCAGTTGTCTACCTTATAAGCTGTCTGACCACTATAGTCATAGCTGCGTCCAAAAGCCAGCCTCTGACCACTGTGAGCATGCAAATAAGTACCATCATTGAAATAGGTAACCTTCCAGTTGGTCTGTGAGTTGCCTCCTTCATTATGTACTCTCCAGTTTATCTTATCACCATCGAAGGTTTCCAGGAAATACGGTTGAGGACGATAACGGACAGTGTAAGAGTCTGAGTTACCATTCCATTGCAAAGAGGCGGCATCTTTGGCAATGTCCGTGGTAGTGACATTCTCGGGATCATAGATTCCGAACTCTTCCATGGTGAAGTAATCTACATAGAAGTCAGAAGCTCCTGATACAGATTTAATGGCAATGTATTTGATCTTACCGGAAGTTATCACTACAATATCGCTCCAACTGCCAGCCAATGCTGTATACTCATCAGACCATTTGAAGACAGAAGGGTCATTGGTAGTTGTAGATGTACCTATCTGGAACTTAACAGCCACTCCTTTTGTTCCATGGAAATGGAAGACGACCTTCTCATTAGCACGACATTTCAACTCAGGAGTGATGAGGTACTGATCATGGTCAGAAGCCCTGAATACAAAGCAGCTTTTTCCTTCGTAGCTGTCCTCCTCAATAAGGCCAGAGCCGGATTGGAGAGCAGAAACAGTCCAGTCACACAAGCTATTCTCAAAACGGAATTTATAAGGCATAATCTTGGGGCTGGCCTGATGTGCGGCAAAATATGTTGTACCATCAGCAGCAGTAAAGGGGTCGTCCCACTGATTCTCTACGCGAGATGCATTAACTAACTGAGCCTCGACTTCCGGCAACAGGTTTTGGTCAGGAACATTCTGTGTAAGAGTGTTCAGGTAGAATACATCTTCGAAAGTGGCTGTAGCCTTGCCACCATCCCACTTACAGGCAATGGGATGAAATTTTCCATTTAATCCCGGATTAATGGTGCAATCGGTCATACAGCTATACAGAGAAAGACTTCCTTCATCACACCAGCCAACCAGACCACCGGCAAAGTCCATGTAGCTACCGAGTGTACCATTAAAAGAGCACTTCCTGAGCGCCAGTTTACCTGAACCGGCATGGCCTACGATACCGCCAAGATAGTGTAATCCCGTTACATTGGTCCTGACAACGCAGTCCTCGATGGTTGTGCTGTCACCTACGCAGAAACCGACCAAACCGCCAGCATGACCATTACCAGTATTCGTAAGGGCACGGAAAACTGTACCTTTAGTCTTTACACCATGAATGACAGCACCCTTTACATAACGAAAAGGTGCAGCACCATCTTCTGTGCTGACAATAGCAAGATCCAGTTCATGCCCTAATCCATAGAACTCACCAGTAAAAGGCTGGTTTTTAGTTCCCACCATCTCAGTGACTTTTATATCCTCAGCAAGCGCAACAATTTTATCAGCCTTCCGGCCATTCTTAACATCCGTGGCAAAAACATGCCAGTCGTCTTCGTTCCATATTATATGGGGACTGGTCACAGTTCCCTCTCCAACCAAATCAGGTATACCTTTTTGCTTTGAAACATGCATATAGATATAGTCTCCGCCTGCACCGGCATTCAGGTCGTATGGTGCAGATGTGGCATTGGCTCCCAAAGCACCACTCTTGTTGGAATTAAAGGTTATATCAGTAACCACTTGTTGATCAGAAAAGAAAGCTCGGGTGTAGTATAAATGTATAGGGTCAGAATCATCGCCTGTGTTACTATTCAGGTCGCCCCTCTGACCTCTGAAATGGTCACCTCCCTTATAAGAAACAAGATGAAAATCTATATCCTGAACTTTTATATCGTCAGGAAAAGGCCATGTTCCCTTTTTGATATAGAAATGTGTAATATAGCCTCTATTAATACCCTCAGAGCTCTCCTTCTTGTATAGAAGGTAGATGTAGTCACCTCCGGCACCGGCATTCAAATCCTTTTCTACAAGCGTCCATCCTTTTGACTTGTAGGAATCAATAAGTGTGTTTGTCTCTTGTTTGGTACCTCCAACCAGCACCACGTCACTGATGTAGTCTGTAGCAATCGCCTGCGATGCACAGAACAATAAAGGCAGCAGCATAGCAACCACCTTTTTCGAGATTGTTTTTGCGATACTTTTCATTTTTACCTATTATAATACCTAATGTTTATGTATTTTTCGGGCACAAAATTATTAAATTCCGAAGCAAAAACAACAAAAAAAACAATATTTGTTGTATCTTTGCGCTGAAAAAGTTAACATTTTTATTTCTTTGTTATATGAAAACATCAAAAGCGATGCTTCTTTCGCTATTATTTCTGATGCCTCTTTCGTTACTGGCGGAGGTGAACATCATCCCACAGCCCACCCACATTGTGGAGAAAGAAGGGTCATTTATTCTGAAACCCAATGCTACCATAGCATACAACGATAAGAGCCTGCAGCCCGCTGCTGCGTATCTGCGTGAGAAGCTATGCCCCGCTACAGGTTTTAATCTGCCCATCAGTAAAGGCAAGAAAGCTGACATTATACTGAGCCTGAACGCCCAGTGTCAGGTTGGTGCCGAAGGTTACAAGCTGACAGCTACCTCCAAAGGCATATTGATTGAGGCGGCCAGCTACCGAGGCATTGTACACGGCATAGCATCCTTACGCCAACTGCTTCCCTACCAGATTGAGAAGACCACCCTGCAGCCCTATGTGACTTGGACTGTTCCAGTTGTGGAGATTGAAGACGCCCCCACCTTTGAGTGGCGTGGCATGATGTTGGACCCCGTACGTCATTTCTTCACGGTAGAGGAGACAAAGCGTTTCCTTGATGTGATGGCACTGTACAAATTCAGCAAGTTCCACTGGCACCTTGTTGACTCACAGGGATGGCGTCTTGAGATTAAGCAATATCCCTTGCTTACCGATGATAGCGGATTCCGTGATCCTGCAAAGGAACATTGGGACAGACGTTGCAACGAGATTGCCAAGAACGACAACAATCCGCGCATGATAGTTCCCATGACAGCCGACCGTACACGCATGCATGACGGCATCTTGGAATATGGAGGTTTCTATACACAGGACGAAGTAAAAGACATTATAGAATATGCATTGGTAAGAGGTATAGACATTGTACCTGAATTTGACGTACCTGGTCATAGCTATGCTGCTACCAAATGCTATCCCTGGCTATCCTGCAACAAAGACGGACGCGATCCCATCTGTGTAGGAAAAGATACATCTCTGGAGTTCTGCCGTAACGTTTACAAGGAAATCTTCGAGCTCTTCCCCTACGAATATGTTGAGATTGGAGGCGACGAGGTAAACCGCTCGGCATGGAAGAAATGTCCCGACTGCCAGCAACGTATAAAGGATCAGGGGGTGAAGGACGAGGCCGAACTGCAGTCTTGGTTCACCTGCACCATGGAAAAGTACTTCAACGAGAACGGCAAGAAACTCATTGGATGGGACGAGATACTGGAAGGCGGTGTCAGCAAGTCAGCTACCGTAAACTGGTGGCGTGGTGACCACACAGATGTTGTACAGCGTTCTACCACAGGTGGTAACGAGGTGATTCTTTGCCCCTTTACTTTCTGCTACTTCGACTACGCACAGGACAACAACACACTGAAGAACCTCTATACTGGCGATATTGTTCCTACCGACCTGAGTGAGGGGCAACTGAAGCTGATAAAGGGTATGCAAGGAAACATCTGGTGCGAGCGAATCCCCACCGAAGCACAAATGCAGTACATGGTATTCCCACGTGCCTTGGCTTTGGCAGAGAAAGCATGGACCAAGAACAGCCAGCAGAACTGGGACAAATTCTACCCACGTCTGTTGAAACATGTGGATCGTCTAAAGACTATGGGAATAGACCAACGCCCTCTGGAAGAATAAGCCCTACTTTACAATAATCATAATTCAAGATCTTGAATTTAGAAAAACACAATGAAAAAGAAAAGTTATATTTTCAGCGTTCTGATAACAGCCGTCCTGATGGTTATAGGCTGCTCTGAGAAGGTAGACGACAGCGCACGTTACGTATTCAAGGAAGAAACGCTGGTATCCTACATGGAAAAACATGCCGACACTTACTCCGAGTATCTGAATGTAATCAAGAATACTCCTATAAGCATAATAAGCGAGTCTACTATCTACCAAATGCTGACCGCACGCGGTAACTACACCGTGTTTGCACCCACGAATGATGCCATACAGAAATATCTGGAGGACTTATGCGAAGAGGGACTTATCACAGAACCCACATGGGATGGGTTCCCTACGACCGCTATACTAGACTCTATCAGAATGATTATTTCATACAATAGCATCATTGACGGCGGAGACTATCAGAGCTACGAGACATATACATTCCCCACGCAGAATAACGGCGAGCTGCAGATTGGTAATCTAAAGGACCGCAAGCTGACCGTACGATATGTTGATCAATACCCTGATAGTCTGTACATCAATTACGACTGCCCTGTAAGCATCAAGAACCGCGACATCCCAGCCATCAACGGTGTGCTGCATCAGATGGAGAAGGTGATTGCCCCAAAAGATGTTACAATGGCTGACCTCATGGCAGATATCCTGGACAAAAAGAAGGAGGGCTTTATTGTTGCATCACGTCTGGCTTTGGCTTGTGGTCTAAAAGACACCTTAAGCAAGATTGAGGACAACAAATACCGCGAACTTTACCTAAGGGGGCTTATCCCGGACTTTGACGGCAAGGCTTTTGGATGGACTTTCAAGAGTGGAAATTCATATCCAGCCTATGCGCCTCAACACCGCTACTATGGTTTCACCCTATTTGCCGAGACCGATGATTTCTGGCGCAAAGAGATAGGAAAAGAGCCCATAGATATTACCTGTAGTGATATTCAGAAATGGATATATGACAACAAGCAGTACAGCCAGTACGATGTGTTTACCACAGATGAGAACTGGGCATCACCCGACAATCTGCTTAACCAGTGGTTCACATACCACATACTTCCCATGCGTATAGCTGCCAATCGTCTGGTTTTCCATGTCAACGAAAAAGATTTCGACCAATCTACAGGTAAACTTACAATTCCCGTATACGAATTTTACACCACAATGGGAAAACCCAGACTGCTGAAAATCTTCGAGAGTAAAGAGAGTAATGGCATCTTCCTGAACCGTTTCCCCAATTTGGATAACGGCAGAAGAGGCACATATCACGAGTTGTCCTGCGATCCCGACAAAGTGGGCAATCATATAGACAACTACTCTGAAAACGTGCTCACATACCAAGCTATAAACGGTATGATTTACGCCATTGACAAGCCCTTGTCCTATACCGACAATGTACGCGAGAATCTCTCAAAAAGCCGTATTCGCTTTGATGCCATGAGCCTCTTCCCTGAGGCCATGACCAATGATTTGCGTAAGAAGACCAGTGTAGACCCTCGTGACCAGTTTGTTCACTTCCCACCCAACACCACATACCAGTATCTGGAAAATATGGATATGAACAACGACACAAAGTTTGTCTATCTGAACGCCTACAAATACAACTGGTGTAACAACCAAGAAGACGAGTTGAAAGCTGTAGGTCATTACGAGATAACCATCAAACTGCCACCTGTTCCACGCAGAGGCACCTATGAATTGCGCTACCGCGTACTTCCTAATGGTGACCGTGGTATTGTGCAGTTCTATTTCGGATCAGATAAAGAAAGACTTGCACCTACCGGTATCCCTATTGATCTGACCAAGGCAGGTACAGACAAAAACTACGGTTATGAACCCGACACAGATGATGACTTTCACAACATTGAGGTTGACAAGCACATGCGTAACAACAACCGCATGAGAGGCGAGATGAGTATACAAAACAGCAATGGTCCTTGCCGTACAGGAAGTCCCAACAATCTGCGCCACATTCTGGTTCGTCAGACACTGGAACCGGACGTATCCTACTACCTGCGTCTGAAGTCCGTATTGGATTCCGATAAATATGAGATGTATATGGACTACCTGGAATGGTGCGCAAAGGAAATCTATGACAACCCCGTAGAACCTGAAGATATCTGGTAATAGAAGAGAGTCAGAACCTGACGCCGAATGAGCCTCTGACATACCAGTCAATAAGTCTGACGTCACTGATAGAGAAGCCATACTTAAACTGGTTAACCTGACCGAAGACGCTCATAAAGTAACGGTTCCATGAATATGTAACAGAAGCACGGGCATCGATATTGAGATGGACATTTCCATACTTGGTTTCGGTGCCCGTTTCCCATACCTTTACATCGTCCAACCATGAAGGATCGTCATAGTCAATAGGATTATGCCCATCCGATTTTATATCCGCGAAGATACTATAGTTGCTATCGTATTTATGGGTCTTCACTTTGCTAAAGACACTGATAGTAGGCATCACCATGGCATTCAAAAGCAAACCACGTGTTGGAACCCAGTTGTAGCCATAACCAACACCAAGATGAAGCTGCTGAATACTGAATTTACCAATATCGTCATATAGCTGGATGAACATAACATTACGGTCTTTAGCCATATCAACGGAAGAATGATGAAACATGGCACCCAGCATCAAAGAGCCGGCAGACCGTTTCTGAATTACAGATTGGCTATAAGCAGCAGCCTGCGAGAATCGTTTACCATTAAACAGATAATAGCCGTCTAGGATGATAGACCGGACTTTTACAGGTTCGGGCGTTTCACCGGGGGAATGCATCTCCTCTAGCCCTTCATCATTTTTTACCACAGCATCTACGTAGACACTATTGGTACTGAAACGACGATAGCGGAAATTAAGTCCGTAATGAGTTCCTGAGGAACTGAAAGAAAATGTCCGCCCCATCTTTTTACGGAGATTGAAAGAATAGCCGATGCCTAAACCACGATAACCGGCAAAGAAACCAATAGCTTGAGCTATGGGAGGATTGAATCGCATCTTCCACGAAAACCTATCTCCGTTCTCATTACCAACACCTGTGTATCCCTTATCTGCTGCAAATTTCTCATCCAGCTCCGCTTTCATAGAGAGATTAAACTCATCAGACTTTTCTCTAATGGCGATGCGCCATGGCATCCGAGGAACCTCTATGTAATTGGTGTCTACTTTACGAACGGCAGATGAGTCAAGGTAAGCCTGCAGCTTATTCAAAGTTTTTTTGAACTTGTTCTCCTGAGCTGAAGCCGACAAGACACACATAAAAAGCAGAAAAACAGGGATTCCTTTCATGGGTTATTTTTCTTATAGGTCTTATTTCTCAGTAATACGGTAACTCATCAGAACGGGATCAAAACGGATGCCTTCAACCTGAATAAAACGTGTTAGCTCTCCGTTCTCTGACAATTCAGCCGGTTTTCCTATCACCACCTCACCCGGATGCATAATCCATAGGCGGTCACTCAGCTGGAGGGCCATCTCAACATCATGTGTACTCAGGAAGATAATCTTCTGCATCTCATGGGCCAAGCGACGCAGAAGGCGCAACGTTTCTACCTTGCTGGGGAAATCCAGAAAAGCAGTTGGCTCATCTAATAGAATAACGGGAGTCTGCTGTGCCAATACCTTGGCAATCATTACCTTCTGACGTTCACCGTCACTGAGGGTATTGAACATACGCTTCTCCAAGGTTGTAATGCCTGCCAGTTTCATGGCCTCCGAAACATACTGTTCATCTTCTGCCGTGAGGCGTCCCCAGAAACCCGTATATGGACTACGTCCCATGCCAACCATATCGCGGACCGTCATATTCTGAACATCGGGACGCTCAGTCAGCACAACACCTATAAGACGGCTCAACTGGGATGCTGAAAGACTATCCAACGATTTTCCTTGCAACACAATCTCACCTTGCAAGGGTGGCAGGAATGCTGAAAGGGTTCGGAGCAGGGTACTCTTCCCCACCCCATTGGGTCCCAGGAGACTGGTAAGTTCTCCTGGCACCAATGTAGCGTTGATATCGGGTGTTACAACACGACCGCTGTAACCCGTAGTTAAATGGTTTAACTGCAACAGCATCTAATTTGTAATGTATCACTCCCCTCGGGGAGCTGGGAGGGGGTTATTCGTAGCTTGTGCAGAACTTATAGCCCAGACGACGGTACATCTGCTGCAGAGCAGGGAGACGCTTGCAGAAGTCCTCGTAGTTCTTCTTATCGGGCTGTGTCCATTGTACCTCGCACATTGCAGCCAAACGTGGCAGCAACATGTATGTAGCCTGATCAGGACTTACCACATACTCGGTCCACAGGTTGCACTGTGCGCCCATGATGTACTTACCTTCTTCAGGAGTCAGTTCTGCTGGGATAGGCTCCATGCTGTAAACCTTGCTTACTGGCAGATAGCCGCCAATAGCCAAAGGCTGAGCATTCTGATTCTTGAGCTGATAGTAGTCGATGTAACAGTTGTCGGTAGGAGTCATGATTACGCGATGATGCTGACGGGCAGCCTCAATACCGCCCTTGTAACCACGCCAAGACATAACGGTAGCATTCTCACTGAGTCCGCCTTCCAATGTCTCATCCCAACCAATCAACTCACGACCCTTTTCTGCCAGGAAGCGCTCCATCTCCTTATTAATATATGTTTGCAACTCTGCCTCTTTCTTCAGGCCCAGTTCCTTCATCTTAGCCTGACACTTAGGACACTTCTGCCAGCGGGTACGTGGACTCTCGTCACCACCAATGTGAATGAACTTGCTGGGGAATACATCGCAAAGTTCAGTGAAGACTTTCTTCAGGAACTCCAATGTCTTGGGATTACCTGCACATAGCACATCATGTGAGATACCCCACTGACACCACACATTGTATGGACCACCAGTACATCCCAATTCGGGATATACACTCAGTGCTGCAACCATGTGACCGGGAAGGTCAATCTCGGGAATAATGGTGATGTAGCGCTCAGCAGCATATTCTACAATGGCCTTAATCTGATTCTGGGTATAATAGCCTTCTTCTGGTGTGTCATCGAAAAGGGTATTGTCTGCATCACGGACACCAATGTTCCTACCCAGAATGGTATGCGGACGATAACCGCCCTTTTTGGCCAGTTCCGGCAGAGACTTCACCTCAAAGCGCCATCCCTGGTCGTCTGTAAGATGCCAGTGGAACTTGTTCACACCATGCAGGGCCATGATATCAATGTACTTCTTAATGTACTCTATAGGGAAGAAATGACGGGCACAATCCAACATAACACCACGATAGCCGAAACGAGGTTCATCTGTGATAGTTGCGTATGGCAGACGGATAGTATCGCCTTTCTCGCCCTCTATACTCTTGCGTAAGGTCTGGATAGCATAGAACACGCCACTCTCGCTGGCACCCTGAATATTGATGCCTTTCTTATTAATGGTGATAACATAGGCATCCGGATTGGGGTTCTGCAAACCCAAAGAGATTTGCATGATGGCCTTGGACTTCTTGGATGTCACCTCGGGGACAACTCCCAGAAACTCCTGAGCAAACTGAGCATTGCGCAACATCTTCTCATTCTCTGCGGGATATGCCACACCCTGTCCCTTAATCAATAACGCACTATTTCCACTTGCATCCAACTGAATGGACTGGGGAAGTGGGATAACCTGATAATTCACTTCGGCATGAGCAACAAATGCCATTGTTGCCGCCACTAAAATTGATGATAATCTTTTCATAATATTTAAATCTAATTCATAATTATTCATTATTTCGACGGACGGCCTCTTCGTTATAACGTTATAACGTTATATCGTTATGACGATATCTTTATCTGGCCGCCCTATTCTTCATTCCCCGTAAAGGGGGGTAGGGGGTCCTCACCTTCTCTTCAATATCACATACAATATCACTGGTGCTCCAATGAGCGGTGTAATCACATTAACAGGTATGATGCTACCACTTGCGGGCATAGTGCAAAGAAGATTGCACAGCAGGGTCAGACAAGCGCCCATCAACATAGAACCCGGCAGCATGACCCTATGCCTACTGGTACGTAATGTCAAACGGGCAATATGCGGAACAGCCAGACCCAGGAATGAAATAGGGCCACAGAAAGCTGTTGTGGTAGCTGTGAGCAGACCTGTACAGAGCAGGAGCCAGTTACGGGTCCTGTGTACATTGACACCCAAGTTCGTGGCATAACGTTCGCCCAACAGGATAGCATCCAATGGCTTTACCAACAACAATGCTCCCAGCAAGCCCATCAGTATCAAGATGCAAAAGAGCGGCAAACGGTCCATACTTACCCCACTGAAGTTACCCATACCCCAGACAATGTAATTATGTACACCTTCTTCCGTTGCACTGTAGTTAAGCAAGGATATGACAGAACCCGTGACATAACTGATAACAACACCTGTAATGAGCAGCATCACCTGATTACGTAGCAGCGAGGAAAGCAGGAGTAGCAACAGCATGATGCACAAAGCACCCAACATAGCAGCTACAATCACCAGTAGATAACCGCTCACGCTCAGGCTTCCTAATGTTATGGTACCGCTCAGCGACAACATTACCAGGGCAACGCCCAAGTTAGCACCGGCATCAATACCCAGGATACTGGGACCAGCCAAAGGGTTACGAAACAATGTCTGAAGCATCAGACCGCACGTACTAAGAGACATACCACAAAGCAGAGCTGTAAGCATCTGGGGAACACGACTCTCAAGGATAATATATGTCCATTGCGGATGCTCCGCAACCTGTCCGCCCAGTAGGATACGCATCACATCGGCCACAGGGATACTAAGCGACCCCCACAGCAGATTGGCCATTGCCAACAAAAGCATGGCTACTATTAAGAATACAATGATAATACTTTGTCTCATTCCAAGGGACAAAAGTACGCTTTTTCCTCTTTAATACCAAGTTCAGGATGTAAAATCTGAATAAGATTGCTCAATAAGACATCAGGATGGAAAGGTGTCTCCTCATAAAAACCGCTGCTATAGGTATCGCATAGCCATATCTTTGCCGGTATTTTACGCAACGCAGGAACATCCTGCACAATCTGTTCCCTATTGAGAGGCCCATGATGTTTGACAAGCCATACCTGTGCCGTCAAAGCTCTGTCCAGTACCCTTTCAATACTAAGGGCAGTACTACCAGAGCCCTCTATGTCATGGAACAGGTAATCGGTACCGGCATCCTGATATATGATACCCATTGTACTTTGTCCACCAGGAACATACCAATAGCCGCTCTGTGGTGTCTCACAAATCAAACGGGGTTTCTGCTTCGCCTTAGAGGAAGCCTCCTTCAGTTGCAAATAAGAGCGTTCTGTCTGCAGAAACAAGCTATCCACCATCTCAGCCTTCCCAAAGAGCCGACCGTAGAACCTTATCCATTCAGCACGCCCCAGAGGAGTCCCTTCCATATACTCGGCACATTCTATGATAGGGATTCCCATACGCTCCAACCTTCCGTAACCACCGCTATTCTCAAAGGGACTTAGCATGATGGCATCGGGCTGCAAGGCCATGATACGTTCCAAGTTGGGTTCCATTCCATTTCCCAAGTCAATAATACGTCCCTCTTTTAAGCCCTTATGGACATATGGAATGTGAATGTATTCGGGCTCACAGATACCACCGATACACTCCTGACATCCCAGTTCCATTAGCAATGAACAATGAACCGAGGTAAAGACGGCAGCATTTCTCAAGGGTACCACCACCTCACCCTTCAAGCCCTGTTTTTCATTAACCAAGGTATAAGAGTTCAGTACTTTGGTAGTATCCCAGGGGTTGCGGATAGTAACCTGCGTATAATCGGGATATTCCACAATTGTCAGGTTGCGGGCATAACGCATGGGGATAGTGTCACCCTCTTCCTCTGCCTGCTTTGTCTTATTGCCGTCGCAGGCAATAAAAGTAAAGAGTGAAAAGTGAAGAGTGAAGAATAGGAGTAACTTCACCACACCCAAACCCGAAATTAAAATTTTCATTCTCATTTTCTTATTTCTGCTTTTCATTCTTCACTCTTAATTCTTCATTCTTCACTTCCAATAGGGTTTTATTTCCAAGAATATTTCAAAGTTACGGGGTGCCATGGGGTGAGAGAGTACCGTCACGTATTCCGTTCCAAGGATGTTATTAACTACCCCTTTTATTGAGGCGTGAACCTTGCGCCAACGGAAACATTTCTCCAGCGACACGTCCGACATATAATACGGTTTCAGTCTGCCTGTTATCAGATCCACCTCATTGCTGGTGGTAGTAAAGCGTTCGCTATAATAGTTCCACTTCCATGTAAAGCACCACGTCTTCCAACTGATGCCGGCACACACATTGGCCTGATGAACAGGCACGTAGCAAAGCTGTTTTCCGTAAGACTGATCGTTGGCATTCAGAGGTTCTCCTTTATTCACAGAGGGTGTATAGGCATAGTTGCCGGTAGTATGAAGTTTCCAGTCGAGGGCGAAAAGCCAGTCTGCTTGCAAATTCATCTCTACGCCGTAGTTATGAACCTTCTTCAGATTACTGGGTTCCCAGAACCCTTTAGGATTTGGAAGCCATTGAATCCAGTCGGTGATGTACGAATCAAAGGCACTGACATTACCCTTCAGCGTAAGATGTTTTATGGGAATATTGAACTCCACTCCTCCGTCATAGGTAAACCCTTCTTCGGGCTTGAGGTCAGGATTACCTCCTGGCTGATAGTACAGGTCATCCATTGACGGATAACGATAGTTACGCGCTACGGATGCCTTCAAAGTCAGATTCCAAGGACGATAAAGAACATAGTCGGCAAAAAAGGCAGGAATAAGGGGTACGAAGTAATCCTTGTACAACTCCTCGCGTAAAATCAACGCAAAGGACAAGGGCTTTACAGGGCGCCATCGGGCCTTCAGCGAGAGGTTGCCCTCTACCCTACCCAACCGATAGTTATCACCCCAATGGAAAGGGCTCTTGTCATAACTGCGTACATGATTATACGACAACTCGGAATTGCCCTGTAAGAGCCAATGCTCAGAAGGCATATAATCTGCATTAGCCTGCAGAAAGCCCATATTGGTATAACTCTGGCTGTTGGTGATATCTGTCCGGCGGCCTTCAAATGTAGTAAAGTAGTCATAGGCCATATTCTGATACTGATAACCGGCCTTTACACCCGTCTTCCATTTCTGCACCACATGGTCCCATGTCACAACAGCTCTCATGGTATTGAAGACCTGTTCATTAGTAAAATCCGCATCCTCTTTATAGTCAACACTCAGGAAAGGTAATCCTCTCTTGGTATGCGAATACCACAATACCAACCCCAGACGATTGCCCTTATGGTCGTTGTAATAGACATCCTGTAGGGCATGAAAGTCGCTAAAGTATCCGCTTTTGTTACGTTCATGCGGATGAACGCCATCAACCAACTTGTCGTAATTAGTGTACATAAAGTCGTTGTCCGAGCGACTGTACACCATCCTGGTGCTGGTGCTCCAGTGTTCTGTAGCATGGGTGGCACGCAAGAACTGATCATAGGTCTTATACGACCCTATGCCCTGAATATACTGTAGGGCTGTGCCTGCTGTTGAAACGGGAATTGTCTTCAACTCTACGGCTCCGCCCAATCCCCCGCCAGTAAGGTTGATACTGCTGGCACCATGGTAGAGATTAGCCTCATCGACAAAAAAAGAAGGGATGGTACTGAAATCCATTGTTCCCAACATAGGGGAGTTGATACGCAGACCGTTCCAAAGGACCTGTGTATGGCTGGGCGAAGTGCCACGGAACTCTGCCGTTGACTCTGTAGCCCTTCCATAGCTTTTAATAAAGAGTGTAGAGTGTTGCGACAGTACATCAGCCATTGAGAGCGAGATATTGTCGTGCAACACCAATGTGTCCAGCTTCGTTATCTGCGCACCCGTATCCACCAGCCGGCGTGATGCAGAGACCTGCACCTCATGCAGATGATGGTCTTGGGCAAAAGCCCCCCCCACTAATCCCCCAAGGGGGAGAATCATCTTTATCAGTATAATCAGAATTATCTTTCTCATATATCTATAATCTCCCTCCCTAAAAAGGGAGGGGCCGGAAAATCCAGAAAATCCGGAACGTCCGTAACGCCTCCTATTTCACATGATAATCCCAGATGCCGTACACCTCAGTACTGATCTCACCCAGATTGGGCGTATAGCCCGTCTGTGCCGTCTGCACCTTTACAAAGTTAATGTAATCAAGATTGGCAGGCTGACCATCTGCCGTAACAGCATTACAGATCTTGTAATACCCCATTGCCATACTGGCATGGAACTTGGTGTTCACAAAGTAATCCGACCCCATATTGTCGGCATATCCCCATGGATAGGGAGGTTCATCACTATATCCATTCTGATAGGTATGCATATCCTTCAGACGGGAGCCATAATAGGTACGGCACTCACGTCCTTGGGCATCACGCTCTGTTGGAACCCAGTCTTGCCAATATGAGGGATGCTGGTTCCATGTCTTCATATACGGAACAATGCCGCTACCGCCCTGATTGTCCGTCCACTCTATGTCCTGCTCAGGGGCTGTAGGCTTGTAGTAGGTAATGGCGTAGTTCAGCGTCTCATTTTCTGTGCCGTACTCGCTGCCCTTCAGTTCATACCAGGTATCGTTGGGCAGTCCGTCTCCGTTCTCATCCTTCATCACCCAGATGATACCAGGTTCCGACTGATAGTTGAAGGGATTACCCTTGATGACTAAATCATAATCTCCCTGGCTGTTACGAACATTATGGTCGAAGCCAGCTACAATATATCCTCCCTGAGCGCCCAGGCTAACCATATACTTCTTGCGGAAGTGCTTCAGTGCACGGTCACAAGCCTCCTGCATGGTAGCACCATTCCAGATGAAATCACCTACGATACTATAGCCGTTCACCATGATACCGGGAGCTGGCATATACTCAAAGACCTTGCTTACCAATGCCGGGGCATCCTCCGGTTCATCTATGGTGTCATCCCCCATATCTGCATCCGTCTTCTTGCAGAAGGCAAAGTGGTTGGGGATGATACCCACACGGAATTGGTCTAAGAGCTGTCCCTGGGCATTGTATCTATATACCACACCGCTTTGGCAATAGTCTATGGCATCAGCTACATACACCTCGTCGTTCACAGGGTTTACGCCCAAGCCATATAGGAAGTCAACCTTACCATTGCTGACGGGTGCCTTTATGAATGGTTCTGTGGGGAAAGTCTCATCTGTCACCTTCATACGATAGAGATCGTTGTTCAGTATGTACAACATCTCCTTGTTACCGCTGAGAGCCAACTGCACATTAGACTGGTCTGTACCAAGGGGCATATCTAGCTCTATGCGCTGACTCAAGGCATCTATGCGATACAGATGAGGAATATTATCACCAAAGCCCTCGCCCGTCATCTTGTAGCCGCCATCGGTAATCACCCACAAGTGGCCCAGGTCGTCAACCACCATACTCTTGGGTTGCCAACTGTCCAGTTCAATGGTGTTAACCAACTGATCTTTCTCGGAGTCTATAACCAGAATCTTCTTGCTGTACGACCAACAGTTCACAAACACATACTTGTCATACTGCACCATCTCCTCGGTCGAGGAATAGCCATTCAGGCTGATACCCTCTACGCTGATACTGCCCTTGTACTCCATGGTCTGAGGGTTGAAGATATTGATGTAGTGCGAGAAAAGGTCTGTAACGTAGGCCTTGTCTTTGTAAACCCTATGGATATAACGGGGATTGATGATGTGGTTGGCGGCCGTTCCAGTCAGGCGTCCTTTTACCTTGAGGGTCTTCTCGTCCAGTGCCCATATAATGCCCGAGTTCTCCACGGCTATATAAACCCTGCCGTCAAAGATACTAATGCTCTGCCCCGTATCTCCTAAAGGGATACCATTCACACGACGGAAGACATCGTTCTCTACCTTCTTTTCTGTTGGGCTGTAATAAGATAGCGTACTATTTCCTGCATTGAAGACACCCTCACACAAGATAAGCACCCCGCCATCTGCAGCAGGATCAACGGGAATCACAGGGTCTGTACCCGGATCTGTTCCACCACCCTCTGTTCCTTCTAAACCAGAGCATGCTGCCATCAGCACCAATACTGACAGCAGCATGCATATTTCTTTTAACTTAGCCATTTTAACCATTTAAAGCCGTGGCCCATGAAGGGAAGACTATGAGGAAGTCTTCTTACTTCTTAACCACAACGTTATCAATGGCAAAGTAAGCAGGAGTATTCAAACCATAAGCACCCTGATCACTACCATTCATGGTGAAACTCAGGCTATCTACAGCACCCAGGGTAGTCATGTCAGTAGTATACCACTTGTCAAGGAAACCACCATCTTTAGCCAAAGCAACCTCCAACGTACCTGTAACCTGCTGGTCCTTGTAACCAGTAATCTCAACATTACAGAAATCGCCAACTGATGTCAGCGCCTTAGCATAATTGTTACCATCACCGTTTTTAGCAACAGACAGGAAATAAGTGGTGCCGATGATATCCATTGACTTAATGACGCGAGCCTTATTATCAGCAAACTTCATGCCAGCATTACAGTACACAACCACAAAGTTATTACTTCCGTTTTTAACGGGAACGGCTAACTGAATATCAAAGCTTCTGGGTTCGTCTGTATTCTCGTCGATATAATTACTGATGGCAGAGCCGCCTTCTGAAAAGCCATACGCACCGCCCCAAGCATTGGACATATAACCACACAGCTGAGTAGCCTCGTCACACCAATAATAGTTCTTGGCGTCAGGACCGTAAAGCAAAGATCCATAGTACTGTGGAGCATCTATCAATTCATTCCAATAAGAACCCTCGAAAGTTACCGTCTGAACGGCCTCGCTTTCAGTACTGGGGTTGAAGTCAGAATCATTACTTTCACATGCAGTAAAAGCCATTCCTGCACAGAGCAAGCCTGCAAAAAAAACAAGTTTTTTCATCTTTCCTTATATTTTTGTTAGTTCTAATTTACGTCCTCGCGTTATTCCCCATTTTTAGAGGCTCTTGTGACAGATACTCTGACTTATCCTTCCGGACATACAGTTGCGGGACAGTTCCAGACTCTCACTGGTATTCCTCTGCCATAAAAGTGCTGCAAATATAAGATATTTTAACGGAAGTGCCAAATTGTTTCTTCTGATTTTTTGTCTGACAAGGAAAAAAATGTCAAGGTTATATAAAACACCATGCCCTACCATGCTAAAGTGTTTTCACAGAGACACAGCCTTTCTCTATAAGAGAAACGGCATATCACTCATAGAGAAACGGCATATTGCTCATAGAGAAACGGCATATTGCTCTCTGCGAAACAACCCTCTTGTCATCAGCTGTTTTTATCACAATTTTTCGGAAACATCTTTCTATTTCTTTTTTGTTTTTTTTCTTTTATTTGAATAGTGGTGCAGGGGGAAATCTTGTTTTTCTTTTTTATTTTTTGTATGATACAACATCAGCAACAAGTACGCCAAGACATCAAGATTGACAAAAAAACAAATAAAATTTGCCATTCATATGTCATAATGAGAGAATTTTATGTATCTTTGCACCAATTTTGACACAAAAATATAAAATACGCTAGAAAAATGAGCAAATTACTGAAGCCAACAAACTACAAAGCCCTGCTGGATTTGAAGCAGACAGAGTTGGCCATAAAGAAGATCAAGGACTTCTTTCTGAACAGCCTTAGCACCGAACTGAGACTACGCCGTGTAACCGCTCCTCTCTTTGTTCTAAGAGGATTAGGTCTGAACGACGACTTGAACGGCGTAGAGCGCCCTGTCAGCTTCCCCATCAAGGATATGAACGAGGCAACGGCAGAGGTAGTACACTCTTTGGCAAAATGGAAGAGAGTAACACTGGCGGAATACAACATAGAACCTGGCTTCGGTATTGTTACAGATATGAATGCCATCCGCTCGGACGAGGAGATGGACAACATCCACAGCTTGTATGTTGACCAGTGGGACTGGGAGCGCGTGATAACAGAGGAAGACCGCAACGTTGCTTTCCTCAAGAAGATTGTAAACAAGATCTATAGCGCCATCCTACGCACCGAGTTCTTTATCTGCGAGACTTACCCACAGCTGAAGCATTTTCTACCCGAAGAGGTCTTCTTCATCCACAGCGAAGAGCTGGCTAAGATGTACCCTGGTAAGACCGCCAAGGAACGCGAGGACCTGATTTGCAAGAAGTATGGTGCTGTCTTCATCATGGGTATCGGCGGTAAGTTGAGCGACGGTAAGGAGCACGACCTGCGCGCCCCTGACTACGACGACTGGAGCACACCCAACGAGGACGGCTTCCTGGGCCTGAACGGCGACTTGCTGATTTGGTATCCTATCCTGGAACGTAGCATAGAGTTGAGCAGCATGGGCATCCGTGTTGACAAGGAGGCTTTGGAGCGCCAGTTGAAGATTCAGAATAAGGAAGAGCGCAAGAAACTGTACTTCCACCAGCGCCTGTTGAGCGACACCCTACCCCTCAGCATTGGAGGCGGTATCGGCCAAAGTCGTTTGTGTATGATTCTGCTGCACAAGGCACACATTGGCGAAACACAATCTAGCATCTGGCCCGACACCATGCGCCAAGAGTGCAAGGAAGCAGGAATGACGCTGATTTAAAGACCCCCTAGCCCCCTTTAGGGGGAATTACCGGTTAGAGAAAAAGGCCTTAGGGTCCTTAGGGACTTTAAGGTCCTTATTATAATCAAATTAATAACAAAATGTACAACAAACAGACAAGAAAGCCAAAAGCCATCACTTGGAAGCAGTTTGCCAACAAGGGCTATTGCGCTTTTGCAAGTCTGAGACGGGAAGTACGCATTGGCGTGCTTAGCGTTGCCACACTGGGTGTTGCAGCCCAAGCCGAGGCAATGGCAAGCACACGCTGCATGATGAACCCCGAAACAGAGGAAGCAAAAGACGAAAAGGAGATGAGCGAGGTGACCGTAATCGGCACCATGGCACCGCTGACGCAATTGCAGTCGGCACGAATTGTGAGTGTACTCAATCGCCAGGACATTGAACAGGCGGGGGTACAAAGTATCAACGATCTATTTAAGTTAGCTACAGGCGTCGACGTCCGACAACGCGGTGGCTTTGGTATTCAAACGGACATCAGCATTGACGGTGGCATCTTTGACCAAATAACGGTCCTTCTGAACGGTGTCAACATCAGCAATCCTCAAACAGGTCATCTTACTGCAGACTTCCCCGTAAACGTCAGCGACATTGAGCGCATCGAGGTACTGGAAGGTGCTGCCAGTCGTGTTTACGGTGGACAAAGCTTTGGAGGAGCCATCAACATCGTCACCAGGCACAACGAAGGCAAAACCGCAGAGGCTGGCATTCAGGGCGGTAGCTTTGGTACAATTGAAGCAGACGCAAGACTCGGCTTCAGCATCAAAGGTATCAACAACCGCATCAGCGGTGGAGGAGGCAGAAGCGACGGAGGGACAAAGAACAGCGACTGGAAGAAAGGTCAACTCTACTACCAAGGCGACTTCAGCAACAACCAGCTGAGTCTGAACTGGCAGTTCGGCTTCTCCAAGAAAGCCTACGGGGCCAACACCTTCTACAGCGCCGCATACCCCAACCAGTTTGAAAGAAACGAGCGTTACCTCCTATCGGTAGGCGCTGAGACCAAGGGTAAGTTCCACTTCACTCCACAGATTTACTGGAACCGCACGTACGATAACTTCGAACTGAAACGAGACGAACGCTTTGGCGAGAACTTCCACCAGGCAGACGTCTATGGAATAAAAGCCGGAGGCTACTTCCATTGGATTGGCGGCAAGACAGCCCTAAATGCAGAAATGAGACACGAGGGCATCCTGAGCACCAACCTTGGACAAGAGCTGAAGCCCGAGCAATACGTTGCCGTAAGAGGCGAAGACGACATCTTCTATACCAAGCAGGACGACCGCACAACGGTATCCTTCAACTTGGAGCACAATATTCTTTTGGAACATTGGACCTTCTCTGCAGGTCTGCTGGCCAGCATGACTACATGCGTTGACCATAAGTTCCGTTTCTACCCTGGTGTGGACATTGCCTACCGTCCCAACACCTGCTGGAAGGTGTTCTTTTCGTATAACAAAGGGTTCCGCCTGCCCACCTTCACCGACCTCTACTACAAGAGTGTAACATTGGAGGGCAACAAGGGGCTGAAGCCTGAGAACAACCACTCCGTACAGTTGGGGAGCCAGTTCCACAAAAATGGCTATGCTGCCACGGCACGTGCCTTTTACCATCGTGGAAACAACATGATAGACTGGGTGATGTACACCCCTGACGACACATACCACAGCGCTGCCTTCCAGTTGGACAATATGGGCGTGCAGGTAGAGGGCCGTTTCAACTTCGACCAGATTACCGGCCATGACGCATGGGTTAAGAACCTGACATTGGGTTACACACATATCTACCAGAAGAGGAACGATGACACAGATATCTACAAAAGCAATTATGCCATGGAGTATCTGAGGAACAAGTTCGTGGCCTCTCTGAACCATAAAGTCTGGAAACGCCTGGCTGCCACCTGGAGCGTCCGCCTGCAAGACAGAATGGGCAACTACATCAGTAACGGAGAGTTGGTAGGCTACAGCACCTATGCTACACTAGACCTGAAGCTACAATGGACTGCCCCGCGCTACAACCTGTTTGTACAAGGGACAAACATTACCAACAACAAGTATTACGACCTGGGTAACGTCCCCCAGCCAGGTGCTTGGATAATGGCAGGAGCAAGGTGGAAGATATAGAAAAAAGCTAGCTTTTTTATAAATCATTTGGGTATTTTAGAGATTTTGCTTACTTTTGCACAAAAATTAAGTAAAAGTTGAAAAAGATACTCGCAATACTAATGGGTGTATGCTTGAGCATCAATGCTCAGGCATACACTATTGTTATAGATGCAGGCCATGGAGGCAAAGACGCAGGCGCCTTAGGCCGCACCAGCCAGGAGAAAAACATTAACCTTGCCGTTGCCAAGGAACTGGGCAGACTGATAGAGCAGAATATGCCGGGAACAAAGGTGGTTTACACTCGCAAGACGGACGTCTTCGTAGAGCTGCATGAACGTGCCCAGATTGCCAACCGTGCCAAGGCAGATCTCTTCATCAGCATACATACTAACAGTACAGCTGCCGGTCTAAAGGGTACTACCACCAGCGGTACGGAGACCTATACGCTGGGTATGCACAGAGCCGCAGAGAACCTGGAGGTTGCCAAGCGAGAGAACACGGTCATCACACTGGAAAGCAACTTCGAACAAAAATATGAAGGCTTCGACCCCAAGAGCAGCGAGAGCTACATCATCTTTGAACTGATGCACGACCAGAACATGGCCTCCAGCGTCAACTTTGCCAAAGAGATTCAGAAACAGTTCCACGCAACAGCAGGAAGGGTTGACAGAGGTGTTCACCAAGCCGGGCTATTGGTACTGGCCCGTACTAGCATGCCAGCCGTACTGGTAGAGCTGGGCTACATCAACAATGCAGAAGAGGAGAAATACCTGAACTCTAACGCTGGTATAGCTTCATTGGCAAAAAGCATTTACAACGCATTCGTGGCATACAAAAAATAACCTAAACCAAAATGAAAAAAGAAGTCAAAATCGGAATTACAGGAGTCATTGCTCTGGTAGTATTGTTCTTAGGCATTAATTTTCTGAAGGGGAAGAACCTGTTCTCCTCTACCAGCATATACTACATTCAGTTCAGTAATGCCAAGGGACTCAGCAAGAGCAGCAACGTGTATGCCGACGGATACAATGTAGGTGTTGTAAGTGACATCATCTACGACTATGACCATCCTGGTACCGTATTGGTGGAAATAAGCACCAACAAGGATCTGCGCATTCCCAAAGGCAGCAGCGCCAAACTGGACGAGGCTGTGCTGGGCGGATGCACCCTGAACATGCTGCTGACCACCAACCTGACAGAAGCATATCAACCCGGAGATACTATTCCCGGTTCCGACGCACAGGGCATGATGGCTAAGGCTGCCAGCATGATGCCACAGGTTGAGCAGATAGTAGCACGCGTAGATACGCTGATAGCAACTCTGAACAAACTGACTTCAGACCCCAATCTGCCTCTGATTATTCAGAATGCAGAACTGATTACCGAGAACCTGAACAAAAGCACACAGGAGTTGAACAAACTGTTGGCAAATGATGTACCACAGCTAACAAGCACCTTTAATAAGGTAGGACAGAATGCAATTACACTGACCGACAATCTGAACAACCTGGACCTGAGAGCTACCATGGACAGTGTGAACATGACCATCAGCAGCGTTCACCAAATGATGAACCAGATTCAGAGTCCAGAAGGCTCACTTGGTTTGCTGATGAGAGACCCTGCCCTGTATAACAATCTGAACCACACCGTTCAGAGTGCCGACAGTCTGGTTACCGACCTGAAAGCTAATCCGAAAAGGTATGTTCACTTCTCTGTCTTTGGGAAGAAAAAATAAAGCTATTTAAATTTAATTCAAATAGGCCATCTTTAAAACTATATTTCACGCCAAACAGAATAAGGACATATATTCTTGCAAGTTACGATGCTTTTCTATTCAAAAAATAGTATAAAAGGCATTTTTACACACATCGCTAAAATACAAGCAGTTACAAATTTGCAAGACGGATTATAAAAAAATATCCTTTCTGATTTTCTTTCATAACTGTAAAACAGAAAGTTAAACTAACAACTCTGCACTTTAAACTGAAAAGGCAGATTTTGCCATAATGTGAAAAAGATTTAACTTTGCAATCGCGAATTTAAAATTTTGCCTAAAACAACAAATGACTAATTCACCACGCATATTGTGGACACAGTTTCTGGAGATTATCCGGAAAAATGTGAATGAGCAACAGTATCAGACTTGGTTTACACCTATTAAATTCAAGTCCTTTGACACTGAGGCCAGAGAGTTAGTTATATCTACCCCAAGCCAATGGTTCTATGAATATCTGGAGGAGCATTTCCGCAAGATTATTCATTGGACAATGTATCGCGTATATGGCAAGGATGTTAATTTAATATATGAGGTAGAGGTTGTCAAGAACAGTTCTGTCAAAATAGAAAGCGACGAAGTAACACCTGTTGCCAAGCCAGAACCCAGCAAACGTCAGGCAAACCAGTCACCCACCCTCTCACAGGCCGTTGCACCTGCTCAGGACTTGGACTCACAACTGAATCCCAAGCAGACATTCAGTAACTTCATTGAGGGAATCAGCAACAAGTTGCCTCGCAGCATTGGTCAGGCCATTGCCGAGAAGCCCAATCAGCAGACTTTTAATCCATTATTTATATATGGCCCCAGTGGTGTAGGTAAGACGCATCTGGTAAACGCCATCGGTACAAGACTGAAAGAGTTACACCCCGAGAAGCGCGTACTTTATCTGAGTGCTCACCTTTTCCAAGTTCAATTCACAGACTCTATCCGCCACAACACCTTCAACGACTTCATGCACTTCTATCAGAGTATTGATGTGTTGATTATTGATGATATCCAGGAGATGATTGGATTGGAGAAGACACAGTATGCCTTCTTCCACATCTTCAACCATCTGCGCCAGAACGGACGCCAGATCATCCTTACCAGCGACCGTCCACCCGTTTCTATGCAAGGAATGGAAGACCGTCTGCTTACCCGTTTCAAGAGCGGATTATTAGCAGAACTGGAGAAGCCTGAGGTTCAATTGCGAAAGGACATCCTGCGTAGCAAGATCAAGCATGATGGTTTGGAGATTCCCGAGGACGTGATAGACTACATCTCGCAGAATGTGTCCAACAGCGTTCGTGAATTGGAAGGTGTCATCCATAGTCTTTTAGCCTATTCGGTAGTATTCAACAAGGACGTGGATCTGTTATTTGCTCAGAGCATCATACAACACGCTCCCAAGACCGAGCCCAAGGAAATTAGCTTGGACAAGATTGTAGAAGAAGTCTCTGCTATATATAATGTTAAGCAGGAGGACATTTACGGCAAGAGCAGAAAGGCAGAGATTGTACTGGCTCGCCAACTGAGCATCTACTTGGCAGGATTGTACACCACACTATCAGCCAGCAAGATAGGTCTGATGATTGGCAACAAGAATCATGCTACTGTCCTACATAGTATAAAAACCATCAAGAAACGCCTAACCACAGACACCGGGCTGAAGGAGCAGGTTGATGAGCTAACAAACAGATTAAAAGGTACCAGATGAACATTAAGGAAAGAAAAACAATCCGCAAATACACTCAGCAGCCCATCTCAGATGAGCTGCTGAATCGGTTATTAGAAGAAGCCTCCAGAACGCAGACCATGGGCAACCTGCAACTATATAGCGTTGTGGTAACCCGTAGTGCAGAAATGAAGAAAAAGCTGGCTCCGGCACACTTCAACCAGCCTATGGTAACAGAGGCCCCCGTGGTGCTTACCATCTGTGCCGACTTCCGCCGCACTACAGACTGGTGCGAATGCCGTAACGCTGCACCAGGCTACAACAATCTGCTCAGCTTCATGAATGCTGCCACAGATGCCCTGCTGTATACACAGACATTCTGCAACCTAGCGGAGGAAGAAGGGCTGGGCATCTGCTTCCTGGGCACTACTATTTATATGCCTCAACAAATTATTGAGGTGTTAAAACTTCCCCAATTGGTATTCCCCGTTGCCACCCTGACCGTAGGATGGCCCAACGAGTCGCCCGCCCAATCAGACCGCCTTCCACTGAAGTCCTTTGTACACTCTGAGGTTTACCAGCCCTATTCAGAGATGTCCATCAACAACTTCTACTCACACAAAGAAGCGTTGAAAGAGAACAAGCACTTCGTGGAAATCAACAACAAGGAAACACTGGCTCAGGTTTTTACAGACATCCGCTACACCAAGAAGGACAACGAGCTGATGTCACAAGGCATGCTTGACACCCTACTCCATCAAGGTTTCATAAAGCCCGACAGTGCACCCATACTCTCTGTTGTTGAGACAAGACCCGATGTACTGGAGTGCGATGTGGTAAGGTTCCAGAACAAAAAAGAGAAATGGGTAGCCTTTGTAGGGTTCCTTGACGGACTGCCCTACGAGATATTCACCGGTCTGATGGATGACGAGGAAGGCATTGCCCTGCCCAAAAGCGTAACCAACGGACGCATCATCAAACACATAGAAAGGGACGGACAAAAGCGATACGACTTTCAGTTCACCAACAAACGCGGCTACAAGACCACCATCGAGGGACTGAGCGAGAAGTTCAATCCCGAGTATTGGGATTACGCCAAGCTCATTAGTGGCGTACTACGTTACCGCATGCCCATTGACCATGTTATCCGTCTGGTCACTTCCCTGCAGCTAGAAAACGACAGCATCAACTCTTGGAAAATTGGTGTCGCACGCGTACTGAGGAAATATTTACCTGAGTCTCAACAGGAAGAACTACCAGAAGAGGAATAAAAAATTTCTCTCACGCTGATAACTTTTTGCCGCAAAAATGCTCAAATTGAAGATTTTTTGAGTAATTTTGCGGCAAATTTCAATTTAACACTACAAATATGGAAAATTTAGGTATTGGTTTTGAGCTCATGATCGTTGGCATGAGCACGGTATTCCTTATCTTGTTGATAGTCATTTGGGGAGGAAAACTCCTTATCAAGACCGTTAACAAGATTGCTCCCGAAGAAATAGCAGCTCCCAAGAAAGGTGCAGCAACATCTGCAGCTGTTGACGGAGGTACAATGGCTATCCTTCAGCAGGTTGTCAGCCAGATAACCGGCGGAAAGGGTCGCGTTGCCTCTGCAAAGAAGATATAAGACAAGGAGTTTTTTGAAGAAATATAGAAAAGGTAAAAAATAATCAAGATAACGTAAATGAAA
This sequence comes from Bacteroidaceae bacterium, assembly GCA_017619585.1. The sequence goes on along the minus strand of JAFZSA010000031.1, from coordinate 70,221 downwards.
AAAGAAGTTAAGTTTAGTCTGGTCTTCCGCGACATGTGGCAGAGTGCTGGCAAGTATCAGCCCCGCGTAGATCAGTTGGTAAAGGTGGCCCCTGCTATTATCAAAATGGGATGTTTTGACCGCGTTGAGACAAACGGCGGTGGTTTCGAGCAAGTAAACCTCCTCTATGGCGAGAACCCTAACAAGAGTGTTCGCGAGTGGACAAAGCCCTTCCACGAAGCAGGTATTCAAACTCACATGCTGGACCGCGCTCTGAACGGTCTGCGCATGAGTCCATGTCCCAAGGATGTACGTAAGCTCTTCTACAAGGTCAAGAAGGCTCAGGGTACAGACATTACACGTATTTTCTGTGGTCTGAACGACACACGTAACGTAATCCCCTCAATTCAGTACGCAAAAGAGGCAGGCATGATTGCTCAGGCCAGTCTCTGTATCACATACAGCCCCATTCACACCGTTGAGTACTATGTGAATCTGGCTAAGACCTTCATCGAGGCTGGTGCCGATGAAATCTGCCTGAAGGATATGGCCGGTATCGGTCGTCCTGTTTCTCTGGGCAAAATTGTTGCTGGCATCAAGGCTTTGAAGGAGGATATTGTAATCCAGTACCACTCTCACGCTGGTCCCGGCTTCTGTATGGCTTCTATCCTGGAAGTTGCAAAGGCTGGTTGCGATTACATTGATACCGCTATGTCTCCCCTCTCTTGGGGTACCGGTCACGCTGACATCATCGCCGTTCAGGAGATGCTGAAGGATGCCGGCTTCCAGGTAAAGGAAATCAATATGGAGGCTTACATGGAGGCTCGTACCCTCATTCAGGAGATGTACGACGACTTCCTGGGCTACTACATCCCCGCCCTCAACCACATCAACAACTCACTGCTCGTTAAGCCCGGTCTGCCCGGCGGCATGATGGGTTCATTGATGACAGACCTCGAGGACAACCTGAAGTCACTGAACAAGTGGAAGGTAAAGAACAACCAGCCCGAGCTGACAACAGACCAGCTCTTGGTGAAGCTGTTCGACGAAGTTGCATACGTATGGCCTAAGGTTGGTTATCCCTGCTTGGTAACTCCTTTCAGCCAGTACGTTAAGAACCTGGCTCTTATGAACGTTATCCAGATGGAGAAGGGCAAGGCTCGCTGGAGCATGATTGCCGACAACATCTGGGACATGATTCTTGGCAAGAGCGGTCAGTTGCCTGGTCCTGTTGCTCAGGAATTGGTTGATATGGCTAAGGCTGAAGGTCGCGAGTTCGAGACCAACGATCCTCAGAGCTACTATCCCGACAAGCTGGAAGACTTCAAGAAGGAGATGGAAGAGAACGGCTGGGAGCTGGGCGAAGACAACGAGGAACTCTTCGAGTTGGCTATGCACCCCGAACAGTATCGTGCATATAAGAGCGGTAAGGCTAAGGCCGACTTCGAGAAAGACCTTGCTGAGCGTAAGGCTAAGAAGAACGCTCCCGCTGCAGGTGCTGAGATGCCCAAGCAGATCAAGGTTAGCGTGAATGGTCAGACCTACGAGGTGAACATCGCCTATGGCAACGAGGCTCCTGCTGCTACAGCTGCTTCTGCCGCCGGTGCTGCTGCACCTGCTGGCGAGGGTCAGGACCTGTTGGCTCCCCTGGAAGGTAAGTTCTACCTGGTAAAGGATAACTCAGAGACTCCCAAGAAGGTTGGCGACAACGTTCAGGAAGGCGATGTGCTGGGTTACATCGAGGCTATGAAGACCTTCAACGCCATCCGTGCTGACAAGGCCGGTGTAATTACCGCCATCCTTGTTAACAGCGGTGATTCTGTAGAAGAGGACGATCCTATTATGAAGATTCAAAATTTATAAATTCAAAATTCAAATAAGCCTTTTCGTATAATTGAAAGACGCAAACGGATTTATGAGTTTTAAAAACGAATTGAATAACAATTTTGAAATTTGAATTTAATATTTTTGAATTATGAATATGATATATGACATTCTTGACAAGCTGTACCAGATGACAGCCTTCTCTGCCATTGGCGAGAATCCCCTGTTCATCGTCATGTACCTGCTTGCCTTTACGTTGCTCTATTTGGGCATCGTCAAGAAGTACGAGCCCCTGCTGCTCGTGCCCATAGCTTTCGGAGTACTCATTGCCAACTTCCCCGGTGGCGGCATGGGTGTGCTGCAGGCCAATAGCGAAGGTATGGTACCCGTTACCGTTAACGGTGTTACCACCATGCGTAACATCTATGAGATGCCTCTGCATGAGATAGCCCACGACCTGGGTCTGATGAACTACCTCTACTATGCCCTCATCAAGAGCGGTCTGCTGCCCCCTATCATCTTCATGGGTGTAGGTGCGCTCACCGACTTCGGCCCCATGCTTCGTAACCTGAAGCTGGCTATCTTTGGTGCTGCAGCACAGATGGGTATCTTTGCCGTACTGTTGGTAGCCCTGTTGGTAGGTTTCACTCCTCAGGAGGCTGGTTCACTGGGTATCATCGGTGGTGCCGACGGTCCTACCGCTATCTTTACCACCATCAAGCTGGCTCCCCACTTGCTGGGCCCCATCGCCATCGCAGCTTACAGCTACATGGCTCTGGTTCCTGTAATCATACCTTTGGTTGTGAAGCTGCTTTGTTCAGAGAAGGAACTGCGCATCAATATGAAGGAGCAGGATAAGCTTTACCCCGATGCATTGGAGATTAAGAACATCCGTGTGCTGAAGATTATCTTCCCTATTGCCGTTACTACCATCGTAGCTATCTTCGTACCCACGGCTGTCAGCCTAGTAGGTATGCTTATGTTCGGTAACCTGGTGAAGGAGATTGGTAACGACACCAACCGCCTCTTCGATGCAGCCAGCAACGGCATCATGAATGCCGCTACTATCTTCTTGGGCCTCTGCGTAGGTGCCACCATGACAGTAGATGCTTTCATCAACATTCAGACACTGGGTATTGTAGCCGGTGGTTTCTGTGCCTTCGCTCTTAGTATCGCCAGTGGTATCTGCATGGTAAAGGTTTGGAACCTCTTCGCCAAGAAGAAGATCAATCCGCTTATCGGTGCAACAGGTCTTAGTGCCGTACCTATGGCCAGCCGTGTCTGCAACGGTATCAGTACCAAGTACGATCCCAAGAACCACGTTTTGAACTATTGTATGAGTTCTAACATCTCAGGCGTTATCGGCTCAGCCGTTGCCGCTGGTGTACTCATCAGCTTCTTAGGATAATACTTAGACGTATTAACTAACATACTTATACTGCCTAACTAGGGAATTTATTTTTCTCAGTTAGGCAGTATTTTTATTTGAATTAAAGACGTGTCTCTTAATTCCTCCCGTTCGGAATTAAAAATAAATGAAATTTATTTTGTATTCCACTCACTTATTCGTAATTTTAGCTCTGCTGAAGTTACTTTCGTTCGACAATAAAAATAAAAGAAAGTTTTATTTTGTATTGTTCTCACTTAATCGTAACTTTGTACGCGAATTAACAAAGAGAACAACCATTCCATAACTGAAACAAAACCTCAAAAACGTGAGAACAACTAACATCACTAAGGTGTGTATAACCTACATGCTGATGGCGTTGGTTTATTGTCCTATCCATGCCATCGGAATAGAAAGTATAGGAGCTCCCATAGAACTTCTACCCTCAACTTATTATAGCAATGCCAACTGGGAAGGCTTGGTTTACAACGTAAACTGGGGCATCAACATTGGATGGGGCGAAGAGGTCGACTGCCAGGGAACACCGCCTGCCGACAGCAATGGAAGAGAATGGTTCCACCCCCAGTACACACCTACAAACGAGGATTTTGAATGGGAAACACAACATGCCCCCTTCTCATCATCAGCATATTACAAGGATATGCCATCGTACCAATGGTGTTCAGACATGAACGTAGCCGACATATACATCCGCCGTTCATTCACCCTGAACGGAGAGATACCCGAAGAGGTTTATCTGGCATGCGGGCATGACGATGGAGTGAGCCATTTCTATATCAACGGTACACTGGTTCTGGAGACAGACACCCATTGGAACGAGAGCGAGTTCCTGCAACTTACCCCAGAGCAGAAAGCTTTGCTGAAAACAGACGGAACAAAAAACATCATAGCCCTTCATGTACACAACAACTATGGTGGCGCCTTTGCCGACTGTGGTTTGTATGGCTCTGCCAAAACGGGTAACATAGGCAATCTGCCAATGGGATACGACAAGACTTGGACAGCCCGCCTGCTCTTTAACTCGGAAGGCGGCTATGCAGGGAACAGTACAAACATAGAGAGCGATATCCACGGATGGAGCAAACTGTATGAGGCACAAGAAAACGACATCTATAAGATAAGCATGCCCACATCTGTAAGCGACCCCAACAACGGGCGCGTGCAGTTCAAGACTCCTATTACCATACAAGAAGACCATACCTACCAGTTCAGGGCTACCCTATCCATTGACAAGGCCACAGCTGATATAATCCTTATGCTCTCTGAAAATGAGGATGACAATATCAACTTCTTCTCAGAAACCTACACATTGGAAGCCGGAAGGGAAAGAAGGATTGTGGAAAAGGGAATCCCTGGTTCCGAAATCAGCGACATGAAGTTGGCTCTGTACATCAGCACATGGGAAGACAATACCAACATCCAACTCTCTGGCATCAGTCTTTATGACGAGACGGACCAGAAAGAGCTTTGGGTAGGAACGTCATATTACAACTACTGCTATTACAGAGACGAAGAAACATGGCAACGCATCAAGGACATGAAGATAGAGGGCCGTGTAGAGACACTGACATGGACAGATGCCGACTTTGATGACAGCATGTGGGCTGAGGCTTCCATGCCCATTGGCAACTATGGTTATATATCGGAAGTCAAGACCATTTGGCCAGGCGGAGACAACACCAACTTCTGGATCAGACGTAACTTCCTGTTGGACGAGGTCAAGAACTCTACCGCCTATTATATAAATGTATGTCATGATGACGCCTATAGCATTTACGTCAACGGGCATCTGATAGATACCCAATTGGGATGGACAAACGGTAAAAATCCCGTCAAGATAGAGATTCCAGCCAAATACCTGCAGGTAGGCAATAACGTTATTGCTACCTACATTCAGCAGAACTGGGGCGGCAAGTTCTATGACTGCGGCATGAGCATTGTGGAGGATGCCTATGACGAAGGAGATGCAGGTGTGGATATTCCTGCCTCGTTGATAGCTACCGAGGTGAACGTAGCCAACATAGACCAGACCATAGACCACTCCTGGAACTATGGTGGCTGGGTGGAGTTGTACAACAAGTCGGACAAGCGCATATCCCTCCGCTATCTGTACATCAGCGACGATGCCAACGACCTGAAGAAATTCATCCTGCCTGATGTGGGAGTGGTAGAGCCGCATGGCTATCGTTGCCTTTTCTTCGATCACAATGCTGCCGATGGTCAGTATGGTGATCAGGCCACAAAGCAAATACCCTTTAAACTGAAGACAGAAGGCGGACAAATATTCCTAAGCGAAGACGGTCACACTCCCTTCCTGACCATAGACTACCCAACGGCTATAGCCCGTTGCTCTTGGGCTAGAACCAATCTGACAGATAATGAATGGAGGTATAACGGTGACCCGACTCCTGGGGCAGCCAACAATACAGCTACCTTTGCCGAGTTCCGCCTGAATGCGCCCGAGGTGGACACAGATTCCCGTCTGTTCACAAACCCCTTCAGCATAAAGGTCAGCATCCCCTCCGGAGCTACCCTGCGCTACACCACAGACGGTACCACACCTACTCTGCAGAACGGAACAGTAAGCAAAGACGGCAAGTTCCAGATTACAGAGACTACAAGCTTGCGACTGCGACTCTTCCAAGACGACTATCTACCCAGTCAGGTTATCACCCGCTCATACATCTATCAGGACAATGACTACTACCTGCCCGTTATTGCCATCACCACCAACCCAGACAATCTTTACGATGACACCATTGGCGTGTATGTTGACGGTACCAACGGCGTAAGCGGCAGGAACCACGGCAAATCCAATATCAACATGGATTGGGAACGCCCTGTAAACTTTGAATATATCACGCCTGACGGCAAGATGGTCATCAACCAAGAGGCTGAGTTCATCATCAGCGGCGGTTGGAGCCGTCATTATGCCCCATCCTCCTTCAAGTTGAAAGCCACCAAGTTGTATGAAGGGACCACCAGCTTTGACTACCCCTTCTTCAGATACAAACCATACAACAAATACAAACAACTCCAGATCCGTAATGGTGGCAATGACAACAACTCACAGGAACACGGACGTGTCAGGGATGCCATCACACAACAGGTACTCATCAGCAACGGACTCTATATAGATGCACAAGACTACCAACCAGTTCATGTATTCTTCAATGGCGATTACATAGGAATGCTGAACCTCCGTGAGCCCAACAACCGTTATAACGGAACTGCCAACTATGGATACGACGATGACGAGATGGATGCCTTTGAGTACAGCAACGGATACTTCCAGATGGCAGGCACCAAGGATGCCTTCAATGAATGGCTTAGCCTGAGCAGAAGGGCAACAGAGAATGAAACCTATGAACAACTGCGCCAGTTGGTGGATATGGACGAAGTCATCAACTTCTTTGCCGCCATATCGTACATAGGATGTTCCGACTGGATCTGCAACAACAACAATGTAAAGGGCTACCGCTCCCTACCCGACGGCAAGTTCCACCTGACACTTCACGATCAGGATTGGGGCTGGAGCAACAGCAACGGAGTGAGCCTCATCAATAACAACAACGGAAACGAACTGCTGCAGATTTACAACGGCATGAAGCGAAACCCGCAGTTCCAACGTCAGTTTGTAAATGCCTACTGCCTACTGGGCGGTAGTGTCTTCACCCCCGAAAGATGCAGTAGCATAGGAGACAGCATCTGCCAATTGGTAGAGCCTGCCCTGGCTATGGAGAACAAACAGCCTTGGACTTCCTTCAACGAACAACGCAGCAACATGACCAGCGATTGGAGTCGTCAGGCTCGTATCAATGCTCTGCGCGACAGCTACCAGTTAGGTTCTGGTATGAATGTCAGCTTCAATGCCAACATTCCACAGGCCTCCTTCATGCTGGACAATCTGCCCGTACCCGGTAACCGTTTCAACGGAACTCTTTTTGCCCCCGTTACAATCACCGTTTCTGCACCGGCAGGATACAGGTTCAAAGGATGGGGCGGTATGGCAGGAAATTGTCAGCAACTGTTTCCCCAGAAAGACATTTGGACATATTACGACCAAGGTCCTATGGAGGGCGATGCATGGAAGGCACCAAACTACAGCGCTTCTGAATGGGAACAGGGAAGTGCTCCCTTGGGATACTATACAGGAGGTCAGCGCGACTACCAGACAATCCTGAGTTATGGTAATGACGCATCCCAGAAATACATTGCCTATTACTTCAGAAAAGAATTCCAGATTTCAGACACCCCCGCTAACGATGACACCTTTACCCTTAACTACATAGCTGATGACGGCTTTGTGGTTTATGTCAACGGTGTAGAGGTTTACCGTTACCTGATGCCGGAGGGCGAAATCCAATACAATACGTATGCTACCACCTATGCTAATGGCAATCCCGACAAAGGCTCCTTCAACATCGCCCCTTCATACTTTAGGAAAGGACGTAATGTAATAGCCGTTGAGGTTCACAATAACGTCCCCGGTTCTTCGGATATCTACTGGGAGGCAGGTCTGGAAAGGATCAGTACCTCGCCTACCGTCATTAATCCCGAAAACCAACTTACCCTTACAGAAGATAAAGACGGTCAGTACACTGCCCTGTTTGAGCCTATCACAGAGACTAAGCAATATGTTGCATCAGGTGCCTCTCCCATTCGTATCAACGAGGTAAGTGCCAACAACGGCATCTACGTGAATGAATATGTCAAGCGAGATGACTGGATAGAACTCTACAACACCACCGACGAGGACATAGACATAGCAGGTATGTTCCTGAGTGATGATGTCACAAAACCCGCCAAGTATCAGATTACGGGCACAGATGGGATATCTACCATTGTACCCGCACACGGCACCAAAATTATCTGGGCCTCTAACAGAAACCAGATAAGCCAGTTACACGCCCCCTTCAAACTGAAGAATACAGATGACGGAGCTGTAATCATTCAGGCCGAGGACGGCAGCTGGGCAGATGCTTTGTGCTACAATTTGCAAGGCAGCCAGCAGTCATACGGTCGCTACCCCGATGGCGGAAACAACACATTCCTGATGAACATCCCCACCATCAACAAGAGCAACATCCTTAGCACCTATGACGGTTTCAACCTTGCCGACCTGTATTACAACGAGGATGGAAGCCGAAACGAGCAGGAACAAGAAATCATAGACAACATACAGAACTTTGCACCTGATATTGCAGGTCAAGTTATCAGTACAGAATACTTCAGTCTGAACGGACAGAAGCTATCTGGTCCTATCCGTGGCATTTGCATTTGCAAACTGCGCTATCAAAATGGAACAACAATCGTAAAGAAAATTACGAAAAGATAGTATATTATTATAGAATTATTTGTACTTTTGCAATCAAATTAACAACAAAATAATGAAATTTAAAGCATTTAACCTGATTTCCATTCTTCTAATGGGCTTGTTCCTTGCTACCAGTTGTACCGAGACCATCGATACTTCTGCTCGCTATGTATTCAAGGAACGCACCATTGGCAGCTACCTTTCTGAACACCAGCAGTTCAGCGAATACGTCCGTTTGCTGAAGGAGCAGAAAGTCAGCGACATCTCAGAAACTTCAGTTTATCAATTGATGACGGCTTACGGAGCCTACACATGCTTCGCGCCCACCAATGATGCCATCCAGTTGTATCTGGATAGTTTATGCATCAAAGGCATCATCCCCGAGCCCAGCTGGGATGCATTCCCCTCCGAGCATCTTGTTGACTCCATCCGCTATGTCATTGTTATGAACAGCCTTTTGGACGGAAAAGATGCCGAGAGGAAGACATTCACCGTAAGTGAGTTCCCTGACAACAACGAGGAATTCTCCCTCAACACCATGGCTGACTGTAAAATCAGCGTTACCTATGACCCTAAAGACCCAGACATTTGTCGGATAGACGGAATCTGCCCGGTATCCCTTACCAACAGAGATATAGAATGTCTGAACGGATATGTCCACGAGTTGGCTTATGCCATCAACCCAACCAACGAGACACTGGGTAGCACCATGCACCTTTATGCAACAAAACCGGATTGCGGATATTTTGTGATGGCCAAACTGATAGAGGCCTGCGGACTTACAGACACCCTTTCTGCCGTTAAGGACTACGAGTACGAAAGACTGGTTAAGATAGGAACCATTACCGAGAGTTGGTGGAACAACATCGGAACCTACGTCCAGCCACAGCCACGCCGCAAATACGGCTTTACCCTTTTTGCTGAGACAGATGACTTCTGGGCCAAGACTTTGAAGAAAGACATCAAGGACATCACCATCAATGATGTCCGTCAGTGGGTGGCAGAACAAGGCTTCTACCCCGATGCAGTTAATGACGATAATTACAAAGACGAGAGCAACCTGCTTAACCAGTTTGTAACCTACCATCTGCTACCCTGCCGCTTGCCTGTTGACAAACTGGTACTGCATTACAACGAGAAAGGTTATAATCCCAAGGGAAGAACCAAAACCCCGACAGTCCCTGTATGGTCACACTATGTAACCATGGGAAAGAGACGTCTGCTTCGTCTGTGGGAAAGTGCAGAAAGCAACGGTGTCTATCTGAACCGCTTCCCTGTATTGGACAATGGAAGACGTGGCAACTATCACGAAATTTCATGTACCGAAGAGAATGAAGGTCTTTACATCAGAACAGACGTGGATTCCAAACTTGTCAAACTGCAGAACTCCGTCATCTATCCTATTGACAAGGTTCTTGTCTATGACAGCCACGTCCGTAAGGAATTGATGCGCACACGTCTTCGTTATGATGTATGGGACTTCGCCCCTGAGATGATGTCCAATGATATGCGTGTAATGAGTTACTTTGCGCGCTACTCCTTCCCGCCAGACGAGGTTTACCAGTACTTCAACGACATCAATGTCAATACCAAGGATATGATCTTCTATCTGCTGAACGGTATCAATCAAGATTGGCCCAACTATCAGGCTGACGAGATGCTGTGCGAGGGATACTATGACATCACCTTGCGTCTGCCTCCCGTTCCCATGTCCGGAACCTACGAGATAAGAATGGGCGTATCTACAGAGAGTCCCTGGCGAGGTATCTGTCAGGTGTACTTCGGAGAGAACAAGGATGCCCTTTACCCAGCAGGTATTCCCGTCAACATGGCATTGGGAGGTACAGACCCATTGCTTAGATGGGAACAGGATACCGAAGATGATGATTACAATGCCGAAATAGACAAGCAAATGCGTAACAACGGCTTCATGAAGGGACCGGAATACTTTAATGAAGTTCCCGGTACAACTCAGACGGGACGTGATTTGGCCAAGACTACCCGCCGTATCCTGCTCCGTGGCAACATGGATGCCGACAAGGTTTACTACCTGCGCTTCAAGAGTGTACAGGACAAGAAAGACAAGCAATTGTTCCTTGACTATATTGAATGGTGCCCCAAGGAAATCTACGACAATCCGGAGACACCAGAGGATATATGGTAAGATAAAGAGAGGGAAGGACATTTTCAGTATCCTTCCCTCTTTTTTATTCCTGATAATAAACTCGCTTAACTCTGGGACTTATACCCGTCAGAATCTCATAGGGGATAGTATCTATGATATCCGCCAGGACAGACGGTGAGAGCTCTTCGCCGAAGATAAGCACCGAGTCACCCTCCTGACAAGGGATATCCGTGACATCAATCATACAGACATCCATACAGATATTACCCACATAGCGGGCTTTCTTGCCGTTCACCAGACAATATCCGTTACCTCTGCCCAAGAGTCGGTCCAACCCGTCGGCATAACCTATAGGAATGCTGGCTATTCTGCTGTCACGCTCCACAAATGTACGGCGGCTATAGCCTACACTGTCTCCCGCTGGCACATCATGTATCTGCAGGATAGTAGTACGCAAGGTACATACATTATTTATAAGTTTGTTGTTGCGACTGTTGATGCCGTAAAGACCCAGTCCAAGGCGCACCATCTCCATCTGTCTCTCAGGGAAGTGCTCAATGCCTGCACTGTTGCACATATGGCGCAGGATGCCATGCGGGAAAGCTTTGCATAACTGGTCGCTGCCCTTCAGGAACAGGTCGTACTGCTGAGCAGAGAAGGCATCAAAATCATCGCTGTCGCTTCCCACGAAATGCGAGAAGACAGACCTGGGGATAACAGCATTCTGCTGCTTCAGGCGATCTATCAGTTCAGGCATATCCTTGATGGGGTCAAAGCCCATACGGTGCATACCTGTATCCAATTTGATATGTATGGGAAAGTTGGTTATACACTCCTTCTTGGCAGCATGTATAAGGGCATCCAGCAGTCGGAAGCTATAAACCTCGGGCTCCAGGTTGTATTGGAAGAGCGTCCTGAAGGTACTCATCTCGGGGTTCATAATCATGATGTTGGAGGTAATACCCGCATTGCGGAGTGCTACACCCTCATCAGCTACGGCAACAGCCAGATAATCCACCCTATGGTCTTGCAGAATCTTTGCCACCTCAACAGCCCCTGCACCATAAGCGTCTGCCTTTACCATACAGACCATCTTGGTTTCTGGCTTCAGGAAGGAACGGTAATAGTCCAGATTCTGGGCAATGGCACTCAGATTAACCTCCAGGATGGTCTCGTGCACCTTCTGCTCCAGCATATCCGTTATCTGTTCAAAGCAGAAAGAGCGGGCACCCTTGATGAGTATCAGCTGGTCGCGCAGCGTACCCAGCAGGTTGCTCTGCAGGAACGACTGCGTATCGGGGAAGAAGTAGCACTTTGCCTGCAGGTTCTCGAAGCAATAACTGTGTTCTGATATAACGGGACCTATAGCTACCAGCTGCTCCACACCCTGCTGCTGTAACATCTGTGACAGATGGGTATAGAACATCATTGGCGGAACACCTGTCTGCTGGATATCGCTCAATATCAGGGTCTTTGACTTGCCCTCACGTTCCGGACGTCGGTTCATGAAGTGCAAGGCTATATCCAGGCTGTTCAGGTCGCTGTTGTAGGAATCATTTATCAGGGTACATCCGCGTACACCGGCTTTCACTTCCAGTCGCATAGCTACAGGCTCCAGCTTCTGCAGTCGTTCCTCTATCACCTCATCGCTCATACCCATATATTGGCACACCACCTTGCAGACCGCCTTATTGTCATCAATGGCATTACCCGTGCTATGCCAGGGAATCAGCTTGGCCTTGAAATTCATCTCCTGAACACAACTCTCTACCAACTGGTTGTCGGCTGGGTAAATCAAGGCTTCTACATCCTTGAAGAGACGGAGTTTCTCCAAGCATTTCTGCTCCATCGACTCAAAGTTCTCCTGATGGGCAGAACCCAGACACGTGAAGATTCCCAACGTAGGCTGTATGATGCGTTGCAGAGCCTCCATCTCACCAGGCTGTGAGATTGCAGCCTCAAAGATACCCACCTGACTCTTCTCCCACAAGCCCCATACAGAAAGGGGCACACCAATCTGTGAGTTGTAGCTACGCGGACTACGGGTGACGGTATAGTCGGGCGATAGCATCTGGTACAACCACTCCTTCACTATGGTCTTACCGTTACTGCCGGTAATACCCAGGATAGGAATGCTAAAGGAGTCACGGTGTCTTTCTGCCAAGCGCTGCAAAGCCTGCAAGGTATTGGGCACCAGCAGGAAGTTGGCATTTGCATAATCACCCTCCGGAACATTCTCCACCACAAAGGCACGCACACCACGGTCGTACAGATCCTTGATATAGGCATGTCCGTCGCCCTTTCCGGTACGTATGGCAAAGAACAGGGAACTCTCGGGGAAACTAAGGCTGCGGCTGTCCGTCAGCAGCCATGTAATTTGCTGGTCATAGGTGCCTATTCTGTGTGCACCTATCAGTATAGAGATTTCTGATATCGTATACATTATTCTATATTGTATTTTTCTCTCAGTATCTTAGCTTTTTCTTTAAGGGTTGTCAGGAACTTCTTATAGGCTTCAGATTCAGGGTTACTGGGTTTATGGAACAACCCGCTGCGTATGGGAGCATACTCCTGCAGATACTCCTGCATGGCATGGTTCATAACGCTCTGCGTCAGGCGCTGCCAGATATAGTCAACGGCAACTCCCGACGGGTGCAGCATATCATCTGCATAGAAACGGTAGTCGCGCAACTCATCCAGCACTATCTCATAGGCAGGGAAGTAAGAGACCTGCTTGGGATACCGCTTCTGCACCTCCTCCACTGCCAGTATCAGGGTGGACTTAGCCACCTGATTGCCATGGAACCCGTATTTGGCGTATCTGAAGGGGCTTATAGTAAAGATAATCTTCAGATTCGGGTTCTCCAGGAGCAGTTCCTCTATCGTGGCAGACAGCGCCTCTATGCAGTCAGGCAGCGACAGCCAGTCCTCACGGAAGCGGCTATGAGGCTCTTTGTGGCAGTTGGCTACCACAGCCCCATTGGTCTGCAGTCTGTAGCAGACACTTGTGCCAAGGGTCAGGAACAGATAGTCAGCAGAGAGCAGAGACAGCTTCAGCATCTGCAAAGCACCTTCCACCACCGTCCGGCATTCCTGCTCGCTCTTGCCCGAGATAAGGGTTCCTGCCCACCACGAACGCCATTCCTCCCCTGCCTTGAAGATGGGAATGTCCACCTGCTCCATATGCAAGGCAGCATGCACCTGCAAACGGATACTCTCGGGGTTGTAAAGCACGCCTAAGGGATTACAGAGGGAATACAGGCCAAAGCTCTGGAAACGTTCGCCCATATACTGGGCAAAACAAGAACCCAGGAACACCACATGGTCCGAAACCGACATAGGATTGTCCCATTTCGGCACCTCAACCTTCGTCCTGAAAAGATGCTCTTGACAAATCATTAATCAAAGATGACAATTTTTCTTGTACAAAATTACGGAACTTCATCGAAAATATGTAATTTTGCAATATCAAAAAATGAATAATTGTGGAAAAAGTGCCCAAAGATCTACTGGCAAACATACATTTCCCTTCTGATTTAAGGCAATTGCCTATTTCAGATCTTCCTGAAGTCTGCGAAGAACTCCGACAAACTATTATACAAAAGCTGGCTGACAATCCCGGTCATTTCGCCAGCAGCCTGGGTGTTGTAGAACTTACCGTTGCCCTGCACTATGTGTTCAATACGCCATACGACCGTATTGTATGGGACGTTGGACACCAGGCAGCCGGCCATAAGATTCTCACCGGTCGTAAGGACCGTTTCAACACCTACCGCAAGCTGCACGGCCTGCGTCCCTTCCCCTCTCCTCAGGAGAGCGAGTATGACACCTTTGCCTGCGGGCATGCCTCCAACAGCATCTCTGCTGCCTTGGGTATGGCTGTGGCTGCACAGGAGAAAGGCGAAACAGACAGACAGGTAGTAGCTGTAATCGGGGACGGCAGCATGAGCGGCGGTCTGGCTTACGAGGGTCTTAACAATGTAGCCAGCACCGACAACAATCTGCTCATCATCCTGAATGATAACAACATGAGCATCGACCACAGCGTAGGCGGCATGAAGCACTACCTGCATCAGCTGCATACCAGCAAGCTCTACAACTATCTACGATTCAGGACATCTCAGCACCTGTTCAAATGGGGCATTCTCAATGAGAGCCGCCGTCAGAAGATTATCCGTTTCAACAACTCCCTGAAGATGCTGCTTACCAACCAGCAGAACATCTTCGACGGCATGAACATCCGCTACTTCGGTCCCAGCGACGGACACAATGTTGTGGAACTGGTGGCTACCCTGCGTCAGATCAAGGACATGAAGGGTCCCAAGCTCCTGCACATACATACTGTCAAGGGAAAAGGCTTCCAGGCTGCCGAAGAGAACCCCGTTGTCTTCCATGCCCCTGGAAGGTACGACCCTGCGACAGGTGAACAGATAAAATCAGACACCCATAACCTGCCACCCAAATATCAGGATGTCTTCGGTCATACCCTTTTGGAACTGGCCAGAGAGAACTCCAGGATTGTGGGTGTAACCCCTGCTATGGCCACAGGCTGTAGCATGACCATCATGATGCATGAGATGCCCCAGCGCACCTTCGACGTTGGAATAGCCGAGGGACATGCCGTAACCTTCTCAGGCGGAATGGCAAAGGAAGGTTTGCTGCCTTTCTGCAACATCTACTCCAGTTTCTCGCAGCGGGCATTCGACAATATCATACACGATGTAGCCCTGAACAGCCTGAACGTAGTCTTCTGTTTCGACCGTGCAGGACTGGTCGGTCAGGACGGCCCCACACATCACGGAGCCTTTGATCTGGCAGCCTTGCGTCCCATCCCCAACCTCACCATCTCCTCTCCTATGGACGAGCATGAGCTGCGCCACCTGATGTACACAGCCCAGTTGCCCGACAAGGGTCCGTTTGTCATCCGCTACCCACGCGGACGCGGTGTCTTGGAGGATTGGCACTGTCCCTTCCAGGAGGTTCCCGTGGGCAAAGGCAGATGTCTTAGGGAGGGTACTGATGTTGCCGTGCTCAGCTTAGGTCCTGTTGGCAATCTTGTCACACAGGCCATTCAGGAGTTGGAGGGGCAGAACATCAGCATTGCCCATTATGACATGCGATTCCTGAAACCTATTGACGAGGAAATACTCTCATATGTAGGAACACACTTCCAGCGCATCGTCACCATAGAGGATGGCGTCAGGAAGGGAGGACTGGGCTCTGCCGTTCTGGAATATATGGCAGACCACAACCTACAACCTAGCATAACACGCCTTGGACTACCTGACGACTTTGTAGAACACGGAACGCCCGAGGAACTCTATCATATTGTAGGACTTGATGTTGAATCCATTAAAAAGGCCATTTTATGAAGATTGTAATTTGTGGTGCAGGAGCCGTCGGAACCCATCTGGCGGAGTTGCTCTCCAGAGAGAATCAGGACATCATCCTCATCGACGAGAATCCTGACAAGACAGCCCGTCTTACCCAAGGCGGACAGTATGACCTGATGACGCTGAACGTAGCACCTACCTGTATCAGCGGACTCAAGGAAGCCGGTGTACCCAAAGCAGACCTTTTTATTGCCGTAACCCCCGAGGAGACACGTAACATAACCTGTTGCATGCTGGCTCACGCCTTGGGAGCTAAGAAGACAGTGGCCCGTGTAGACAATGCCGAATATACACGCAACGACTACAAGGACCTTTTCCACAAGATGGGCATTGACTCCATCATCTATCCCGAGGCCCTTGCCGCTCAGGAGATTCTGGACGGTCTCAAACGCTCCTGGGTCAGACAGTACTGGGAGGTTCAGGGTGGCGCTTTGGTCATGCTGGGCATCAAGTTGAGAGAGACTGCCCACATCATCAACATCAAGCTCCGTGACCTCTGTAATCAGGACACCCCCTACCATGTAGTAGCCGTCAAACGCGGAGATGACACCATCATTCCCGGTGGTAACGATATGCTGCTGGATGGCGATATCGCCTACTTCATGACCACCAAGAAGCACATCCAGTTCATACGTCAGATTGTAGGCAAGGAGAACTATGCCGACGTAAAGGACGTTATGATTATGGGAGGCGGACGTACCACCGTTCATGTGGCAGAGGGAATGCCAGACTTCTATACACTGAAGATTATCGAGCAGAACGAGGAACGCTGCATGCAGCTTAACGAGATCCTTGATGACAGCGACATACGCATCATACAGGGCGACGGACGTGATACTACCCTGCTGATGGACGAGGGACTGAAAGACGTGCAGGCCTTTGCCGCCCTGACGCCCGAGACGGAGACCAACATCCTGGCATGCCTGGCAGCCAAGCGTATGGGAGTCCGCAAGACCGTTGCATTGGTGGAGAATACAGACTATGTCTCTATGGCTGAGAAACTGGATATCGGAACCATCATCAACAAGAAGATGATAGCAGCCGGACACATTCATCAGATGATGCTGAAGACTGATGTTGCCAACGTCAAGTGCCTGACCATTGCCAATGCCGACGTGGCAGAGTTCCTTGCCAACGAGGAAAGTCCCATTACCAAGGCAGAGGTTAAGGACCTGCGTCTTCCTGCAGGAATAACCTTGGGTGGCTTGGTACGCAACGGCGTAGGTCAGCCTATTTACGGTAATACCAGGATTATGCCAGGGGATGCTGTTGTGATATTCTGCAAGAGTGGTCTTATCAAGAAGATGGACCGTTACTTCTCCAAGCCCACCTCGGCTGTCAACCGCATAATATCCTCCTTCAGCAACTGATACTGAGGACTGCTCTTAAAGCCCGTACTCTTACGTAACATTACATCTACAGGCATCTGGCTATGCCTGTAGCTTGACAGTTCGTTCTGTTTCTGTGTCTCGTGAATGGCCAGTTCGTTAATCTCCCTTTCACGTTCCCTGCGCAGGATGTTGCAGACAGGTGTCAGCAGAGTCATCACCACATTCTCAAACAGGGTATGCCCGTGCATATACAAGTAGCATTCTTCCGGTTTGATGCCCATCTGCTGCAATTCCTCCTTTAGTTGAGGGTATGTCTTGTGTGCCTCACGGAAGGTATGCTGCAACCACCCCATACATTTGTTCACCCTGCGTCTGACCTTCTCCAGCGTAGGCTCAACATTACGCGGATTGATGTCATGGAAGGACACGACATCGCAGAAATTGCTCATAGAGAACTCCTTGTAGTGATTGTAGCGGTAAGCCCAGATGTTCCAGACAAACAGGGGCCATATAATCAGACTGTACTCTGTCATGAACTGTTCAAAGTCCACCAGAGGTCTGTCGTTCAGTGTACTCATCACGCACGTAGAATGAAGGCTGGGAGCATAGCATTGGAAGTTCTCTATGGCATAGACATAGGTATGTAGCACGTACGGACATTGGCAAATGTATTTGCTCACCTCTGTGCACCCCTGCATCACCCAGTCATAGTCGGCATCCACACAGGCTATCATATACTCGCCCAGTCCCTTGCCCAACTGGTTCATCAGGGTAGTCTTCTTACCCTTGCCCAGGGTAGTACGACTGGGCAGCATCACCTCAAAGTAGAACTTGTCCGTCTCAAAATCCTGCAAGACAGAGCGCCAGAAGAACACATCGTCATAGCTCTCTACGTAAGCTACAATCCTCTGGCGTGCATTCTTAGGCCTCAGCCTGTTGGCCAAAGCAATATACTGTGATGTAAGATTGTCTTGTAGGCGTTTGCTCATATCAGGAAACTATATCCTCCACATCCGTTACGCAGTCTGCCCATCCGTTCATGATAACGGCCGGACTATGCGTAGTCAGTATAATCTGCACATTGGGGTTCAGTTCCCGGATCAGCGATACCAGTTTATGCTGCCATTCTATGTGCAGGCTCACCTCTGGTTCGTCCATGAACATCACATGGGGCCGTTTGTTCTGCACCAGCACAGACAGCAGTATTATCAGCATCTGCTTCTCGCCGCTGCTGAGCTTATAGGCAGAGATGGTCTCACCGAAGGACTGGAAGTAAATCTCGTTCTTGTCACGTTCTATTGTCTTCCCCGTTTCCATGAACAGTTCATCCACCATATCCTGAAAACGTTTCTTCTGTCCTGCCAGTTCCTGTGCCTTCTTCTGAGCATCCGGATCCTGCTTTGTAAAGAGCTCCACCATCTGGTTGCTCAGGTTCACCTGGAAGTCCAGATACCTACGCTGCAGATGATACAGGTGATAGTCCAATGCCGTCTGCAGCTTCATGTCGGTTACCTTGTTTATTATCTCACCGCTTAGCACAGGTGGATCAAAAGAACGTATCACGTCAAAGTCCACGCAATCTGCCCCCTCCACATCAAACTCCAGCTTCACCCCGTCAGCCTGACGGTCCACCTGGTCTATGTTCACCAGATGCATGATAACCCTGTTCAGTATGGTACTCTTGCCCACACCGTTCACACCGCTCAGGATATTAACGCCCGGACTCAGATTCCACTTAATGTGTTTCTTTCCGTTCCAGAGCGACTCTATCTCAATGCTTTTGATATAATTGGCAATCACTTTCATATCTTTTTATTAGGGGTTAACGGTTAGTGGTTAGCGGAAATTATGAACTATGAACTATGAACTATGAATTATCAACTATGAATTATCAACTAAAACACCGTCGTTGAGTTCCAAGAATATTGTTCCTTTCTGGCAGAGAAGTAGCCCAACGCCCTCTCAAGCTTATCCTTTGTCAGGGGGATATGAGCCATATTGGCGCTGTCACGACCTATGTACTTGCGTATCTTGTTGGGCAGATGACTCCACTCCTCTTTTATGGTATCATCCTCGATTCTATCCAGTCCCACGTAAGCCACGATAACAGGAAGGCGGAAGCGGTTCACGGCACGGCTTATCTGCCAGTTCAGCATAGGGGCCTCCACAGCTGTCATCTTGCTGGAGATAACCAGTAGGTTGTCCGCCTTCTCCATTAGCTTCAGAAAACGGTTCTTCAGCGTACTGTCCACCAGATCATCATGTTCAGAAGAGAATTCTATCTCTTCCATGTTCACAAAATGGAATCTGTCCGGGTTCTGTCTTTCCCATTCCTTCAACTGCAGGAATACAGAAAGATTACTGTTCACATGGTCTATCACACCACTTGAATCAAAAGCCACATACGTCTTATTATTGTTCATAAAACATATAATTAAAGCAATTCTTTTAGCAAAGATAGAGATTCTGTTTCAAATATGCAAGCATATTTTTTCCCATCCCGAAAATAAATGCTATTTTTGTACCCGAAGAGCCTAAAAAGGGTTAGCGGTTAATGGTTAGCGGTTAGCGAAACATCGCCATAACTGAATGGGCCGCAAAAAATCCTAATAACGAAATGAGCCGCAGACGTTGTAATAACGTTATAACGTAATATCGATATATCGAAATTAAAAAGCGGTCCTCGTCAACTAAAGAATCATGAAAAGAAGAACATTCATCAGAACAGGTATGGCAGGTGTTGCCGCATTGGCCGTCTTTGGCACAAGTAATCAGATTGAAGCTGCAGAAAGTACACAAAAGAAGAACTCCACCCTGAAGACACCCCAAAAAGAAGACGCCTTCCACTTGGGCATGGCAGGATGGACCTTCAACAAGTTCGACCTTCAAAAAACCCTCGAGACCATGAAGCAACTAGATGTCCACTACCTCTGCATCAAGGACTTCCATCTACCTCTTGACAGTACCGATGAGCAGATAGCTGCCTTCCACCAGAAGCTGGCAGAGTATGGTGTTACCGGCTATGGCGTGGGTCCTATCTATATGAAGAGCGAGGCTGAAGTTGACCGTGCTTTCCAGTACGCCCAGCGTGTAGGCGTTAAGGTGCTGGTAGGTGTTCCCAATTACGAGTTGTTGGATTATGTAGAGCAGAAAGTCCGTCAGTATGATATCCGTCTGGCCATTCATCTGCATGGTCCCGATATGCCCATGTATCCCAATGCCCAGGATATTTGGAACAACGTCAAGGACCGCGATGCCCGCATGGGTATGTGTCTGGACATAGGCCACAACCTCCGTTACGGAAGCGATTCCCTTTCCGACTTCAAGAAGTACCACACCCGCGTCTTCGACATCCACCTGAAGGATGTCACTGGCACCACCAAGGCCGACAAGAGCGTGGAGTTAGGTCGAGGTCGTATTGACTTCCCCTTGTTTGTCCGTCTGCTTCGAAAATACAACTACTCTGGCAGTGTCAGTCTAGAGTACGAGAAGGACATGAGCAACCCCTTCATGGGCATCGCCGAGAGCGTAGGCTACTTCCGTGGCATCTGCTACGCCACAAAGTAAGGAGGGAGAAAAAGTATTCAGCCTCCAAACCAAGGGAATTCTGCGTGCAAACCCATCGAATTCTGCGTGCAAACTATCCGGATTTAACATTCAACTTAATTGTGCCCAAAAATCAAGTTAATTATGATAAAGAATCAACTTGATTGTCGTCTGCAATCAAGCTACTTCTAGCCATACTCATACCAGCCTTTTGAGTATGGGTAACCTATGGCTACAGCTTGCGAAGTCCTTGCCTAATGAGATTTATTGTGAATTATTCAAGGTCTTCATCCAGTTGTGCCCAATCGTCTTCTTCTGCCCATTGGGTTCTTCTCCTTTGGCCAGTTCCACCAATATTGCCACCTCCACCAAAGAGAAAATAAAGCACAACAATTGTTATAATGTCAATTATCCACATGGTATTTTATACACTATGTCAAATCACTTTCCCATTCTGTACAACTGAGATAGCCATTCTCAAAGACACTTGGATAAAGGAATTTGGATTCGCGTGATGGGAATTTAACGATAATGTATTTCTCGTCCCTTGAAACTAATTCCCCTTGGCCAAAACTCTTATGGAATACCTTATCGCCTATCTGTAACCTCTCCCATGGTTCTGTTTCATCGACAACTGGTTCTTCTTTCGTAGATATTGTCTCTGGCTCCTCCGTTTTCTGCTCTATGATTTCTGTCGTATCAATTACCGTATCCCAACCTCCAATAACGGTACCGGAATGCGTATTGATGCCAGTATATTCCAACGAAGAATCCTCATAACGCTTAAACTTATATACGGCATCGTTCATCAGGTCCCTATTGAACACGCCCAGACTTACCAATAGGTCGAAGTCCTTGAGCGTAAGACCAGTTACCTTTCTGAACAATTCTGGTTCCAGTTGCTTGATGACATCCATAAGGCTATACTCACGGAAATCAGTAAGATACATAAAGACGGGAATGCGTGTAGCAAACTTGATAAGTTTCTCCTGTATCTCTTTTCGTTTGCTCTTGTACTCCTTTTCCTCCTCGGTAAGTTGTTTCTTCTCCTTGGGAGTAATATCTTCGCCTTTCTCCTTTTTGGTGTTCTTGACGTGTTCCGACTTGTTGATGATGGTCTCAATGTCAGAATTAAGACTACGGAAGCCTTCAATGTTCATTAACGCTTTCATTGCCTCTGGATTATTCAGCAGGCGTTGCAGGGTAGCGTTATCCACATTCACCAGCACGGCACTCTCCCATCTGCGGGCCAGCAAAGTAGCCGTAGTGCCACTCATTGCCATATCCAGCACACCTGCGGCATCAATCTCCTTCATTGAGGAACCATCATATGCCAGAATAGGCAAGAACTTAATAAAGTCAGCAACCTTCTTTTCCGGATTGCTTTCCTTTACGTTAAGTTGACAACTATATTCTTCCACCTGTCTGAGAGCTCTGTTAGGAGCAAAGTCAAAGACATAGCAGAGGGGCTTCAAGATAACTTCTTTGCCATCAGCATCTTTAGTAGTCCAAGGTGACTGTACACGGAAAGCCGCCTGGAAATATGTTTCCGGCGAAGTTGTATTCCTTAGCATCAGGATGCCTGTCCAGGGTTTGACCGTTACACCTGTCGAGAGCTTGCCACAACTTAGGGTAATCGTCTTTGACTGCTGTGGGTTACCCATTGCTTTATATACTGGTTCAACGGCTTGAGCACCCATTCCCGCCTCGTTGCCGGCAGCTACAATTACCTGATAGTCATCAAAGAACCTGTTGGCTCGTTTCCTCAGCAATTCCTTCATTGCCTTGCAGGCTGCCACGCTGGGTAAGAACCAATAGGTATGCTGCAAATAACTGAGCAGACGACTGTCGGAGAAAGGCATAGGTGGCTTTTCCTTACCTTGCTTTAGTTCTGTTACAACATTCTCTATGTAGGCACCCCTAATCAGATTCAGCCACTTCTGCACATATTCCTCATGAAGGAAGCTGTCGTTTTCTGCTCGGAAGAATTCATTAAGATCAAACTCGTCGAACTCTCCTTGTGAGGCTATCTCACTAATGCTTTCCGGCATCTGATAGGTAAGCATCACCATTTTAGGTAACTGGGCGTATGGATTATCCTCACCTTTCCAGCTTTCTTTTGCTTCTTGTTCGTCAGAGTAAGTCCAATTGTATATTTGTTCTTCTATGAATTCGCCTGTAGATATGGCTCGGAAAGGAGTGCCTGAAAGATAAAGGTACGCGCCTGTACGTAAAGGCATCAAGCCCTCGTCATAAAGTTCGCGAGCTTCCAGTTCCTTGTTTGAATCAGCATCCTCTGTGATAATCTCACCTACCTCCTCTGCTCGCTTCAAGGCTGGGTCTTTCTTGTCGTAGAAGTTCTTGGCATTCTTTCCCCAAGCTCCATAATGGTATTCGTCCAGAACAATGCAGTCCCATTCCACCGTCTGTATCCATTCGTTGGTGGCTTTGATACCGCCAACAGCATTCTTGCCCAGAACATCTTGGAAGGAGGCAAAGCAAACAAAGGGCTTTCGCTCATTAACGTAGTTGAACTCACGGTCTTCCTGTTTCTGACAGAACTGCCAACCTTCGAAGTCCTTGTGCGTAAGTAGGTCTTCTTCCCAGACAGTTTTCACAGCAGGCTTAAAAGTCAGCACCAGCATTTTCTTCCAACCCATTTTAAGAGCCAGCTGATAGGTGGTGAATGTCTTGCCAAAACGCATCTTGGCATTCCATAGGAAATGAGGGATAAGACCACGATTCGTAGGGTCTTTCTTGAAAGCATTGAAATAAGCAAATGTCTTATATACTGCTTCCTTTTGCTCTGGACGCATAGGAAAGTCGTAGATACGGTCGGTCATTGCCTCACGTCCTTGTGCAGCTGAGGCAATGGCCCGTTCTATGGTTTTAACATCTGTTATGAACCACTCGCCTTCTGGGTTCCTAATGTGTCCCTTGCGCAGAATTTTATGGATAAGGTGGTCATCAAATGATGTTCCGTCCTTGCGCATAGCAGGGCGCTTCAGCACAATCTTATACTGTATGTTACCCGTTAGGTTCTGCTCCTTAACCCGGGTTTCAACGTCGCGGGTAGTATAGCCCACCTTTAGCCAACCAGCATGAGACGGCACGCCTACATGTTCGTAGGCGTAAATCATTGGGGTATCAGCAACCCTGTTCCTAAGTAAATCCTGTACTGCCATAACACTTCTATTTTGTTATGGCGCTCTGCAATCTGTGGTTGATTCCTTTGCTAGCCCGGCTAGCTAATATAGCCCGGCTAGAACTCCTATAAAAGCTATCTCTTCTAGCCCGGCTAGCCCTAGCTAGATTGGCTAGTTCTCTTTTTCCTAGCCTGGCTAGAATGGCTAGCCTGGCTATTTCCTAATCATAGCTTCCAGCTCTGCTATTCTGCGGTTGGCGGCTTCCAACTCTCTTTTCAGCCTGGCTATCTCTTCTCGCTGGTTGGTGCGATAGCCCAAACGGGCAGCTGTCATCCGCTCTTTGATTCCACCCTCTTTTATAAAGGTTTCTTCTTGCTGCTTCTGATAAGTGGTCATCATCCTGTCAACCATGTGGCAAAGGGTTAGGGCAATGTTTGCCATTTCTTCGTCTGTCCACTTCTCAAAGTAGTCCTGATAGTCTTCTATGCGGTTGTGCTTACGGCAAAACTTCAACATGCCGTCGTATCTGGGATTACCGACTGCCCATCTAGTCAGATGGCGAGAGACTATATAGTCTTCATAATCCTCCTTCAGTTCCTTGATGCTACTTCTGGCTACATTCAGCAACTTCAGTTCCATTTCCATGGAAGTTACGCCATCGGCAGAGCCTTCAACAATATTTTGTTTACCACTACGGGCAGCCTGAACCATCTGATCTATGGTGCGGTCACCTATTTTCAGAAAGCGTTTGGTAAAGACGAAAGTCAACTGATACAGAACGTTTGCTTTCTGATAAAAGTAAAGTCCTTCCCAGTTTGGCTGTTTGCGTAGAACTTGTGGTGTTATGTTGTTGTCCATCTTATATGATTAATAAATGTCATACAAAGATACAACTTTATAACCAATACTAACCAAATAATCAATCCACAAAATTTCAAAGAGCGCCTAATTTCTTTTATTTATGTTTTAATCCCCTTCCTTTGGAGGGGTAAGGGGAGGCTTCAGTCCATTGGTCGAATCATGGATTCTATGAAAGCTATCTCTTCCTCCGTGAAGCCATATTTCTTATAAAGCATCTCGTCTGTCCAAGGGTGAGAGAAGTCTTGGAGGGGGACGAGAGAATAAACATTCCTAGTTGTATCCTGCGTAACTTTTTTTAGCATGACAAGAAAGCGAAGAAATTTTGTAGAAATATAGCTAACGACATTTTTGCATTCCTCCAGATTATTATAGGGTCCTATGAACATATAAGTTTCCGTACATGCAGAATATGGCTCACCAACAAACGGCTTGCCTAAAATAGAATGAGGGAAAGCATCACTTCCACTACCGGCTCTTGGAATAAAAACCTTATATTGTTTGATGATTGATTTGTTTTTGTCTATCTGTGATTCTTCAACAAAAGAAACGCCTTGATTTTCGTATAATTTTATTGAGCCTTTTTCTTTTCCGTGAAAAGTCGTATCTAAGCCAAAGGGTTGACGAGAACTTACATAATCTATCATTGAAGATTCCTTATTCTTCATAACTTTGTGAAGTATGGATACAGCTTCGTTATATCGGATAAATGTATCACAGCCTTCCTCAAGAAGAGGTCTATGTACTGTACCTGATTCTTTTCCATCTTTGTGAGTCACAACATCGCATAATCCAGGATGGTCTCTATCCCATAAGAAATAACATACCCCACCCTTGATTTGAACACCTGAGAAACATTCGAACGCTTGAGGAAAATCATGAATTATTCTTAAATGATTATCATGAAGCATTTCATCGCGGAAATCATCTAACCCTTTACCACCTGCGTACCATCGAGCAGGAACAATCATTGTAAGATATCGTGGTCTAAGCAGTTTTGCCTGTGTGATAAATCTGTCATATATAGGTTTTGCGCTTATTCCGAACCCTGAATCACTCAATTGATACGGTGGATTACCTACAATTACATCAAAATGCATATTAAAGAATTTCTTTGGATTATCTGTGTGAATAAACATATAGGCGTATTGCTCCGCCTCTGAGCCTCTATCGTAAACGGCTTGAGAAGCACCACAATATTTGCACTTTCCGTTTACCCATGTATGTTTGAGATTCTTGTATATAATATTGCCTTCCTCGCTGTCGAACTTGGAAACGCTGTACTTACTATTGGCATGTTTGCTGCAATAGACAGAACGGCGAGCCAACAGAGAAGTAAGTTCCGTACAAGCAATGCCAAAGACTTGATTGTGTAGAATATGGTCTATACGCTTCTGACGGTCAGGAATTTGGCTTTCCAATCCTCTGTCCAATCGTTTTACTATCTCACGTAAGAACACTCCACTTTTGGTAAAGGGGTCAAGGAAAGTGGTCTTTGGGTTGCTAAACAACTCCTGTGGCAACAAGTCCAGCATCTTATTAGCTAATTCTGGAGGTGTAAACACTTCATCATTGCTTAGATTGGCAATGCAGTTCAGCACATCGGGGTTATAGCTACTCGTTTTCATGTTATGTATTAATAAGGTCTATATATCGGATTTCTTTATTGTTGTCCCAATCTCGGATAACACAATAGGTGGAAAACATGTCGGGAATGGGATTGTCATGCAACTCGCCTGGCGAAGGATAATCAGGAGGAACACCTCTCAATCCATCCATTTGCCAGAGGTTCCAAGAGATAATTTCAGCTATGCGGTGGATGGCATCTTCAGGGGGCAGCGTAGCAAACTTTGACTGATAGTACTCTATGAAGCTAAAGAGAAGGTTCTGTCTTGCCAAAAGCAGATTATCACCCTGCCATTCATAGCCGTAGATATTCATGTAGGCTACTTCTGCCCATTCCAGCCATTCTTCAGGTGTTTTAGTGTTCTTACTGACAACACGGAGTTTGCGGTCAAGCAAGCCAATACGCTTTTCCAAAGGAATAGGTTCGCCTGTAGTTGCATCGTAGCGGCTCACTAAATAAGGTGCTTCACCACAGGTTATTTCCAAACAGGTAGTTCGGACATACCCCATCCAGTCTTTCTCCCCTTTGGGGGATAAGAGGGAGGCTTCTACCAGATTATTCTGAGCATCACAAATCCATGATGGAGTGAAGACCTCAGCCATATCTTTGGATCTGTCTGTTTGCTTTTCTTTCGATTTAAGCACACGAGGACGGATAACCATTCCGTGCTCACCAGTAATCAATTCTGGCAGAATTTGGGAATGGTAATCGTATTCACTTCCAAGCGACTCATAATCATGAGTAGCCCAGAAGATGTTCATACCCGTAGTATGGTCGCGCAGAAGGGTATCGAGTACCTCTGCCGACAATGCCAACAGGCTATCCTCCCTGATATCTACACTGGCAGGACTCTCGTCATTTTTTGGCATTCTTCGCGCTTATAGTTGGGACAATAAGCACTTATCGGAACTCTTTGGGCTTTATACATCAAAGCCTCTATACATGGAAATAGCGTGTCCGCTCCTTACCAGATATAGAGGCCCTGAGATTGCCCAACCAAGTGATAAGTGACGTCCACGCTATATGCGCGAACAATCACAATCATCAGCATCTTGGTTTGAATTTAGAAATTTCTCAGGTTTCTATATCTTCTAATAACTGCTCTTGTCGTTATTAATTTTCCACAAAAATCATACCGTCTCCCTGCGCTCAGGGAACACGCTAAGCGTGCATCCTAAAAGACATCATGGCGATATCTGGTTACAAAAATACGAAGAGAATCCGAAATAGCAAAAAGTTTCACGGAAAAAGTACTTCTTGAAACCTTTTCAGCTACTCCGACCTGACTATCAAGTCCCTCCCTTACTACCCCTTGCTACAATGGAGAGTAAAGAAACACTCCCAGAGCTTACATTTGCTGACTCCTCGAGCCTACACGTGTAGACTCCCGGGCTCTACACGTGCAGACTCCCGAGGCTGCAAAAAAACGTACACGGATTCTCTTTGATAGCAACACGGCGTTTCTCTTGTAGTGATACGGCATGTTACTGTCAGAGATACGGCGTTTCTCTAATAACTTTACCTCTGGTCTAATCAGAATCTAAAGTCTAGCGCCTAGAGTCTAAAGTCTCAACTCTTACTCTACCAGAAACCAGGGGTTGTGCAGGTCCTCCTTATTATATACAAGGGGCTTTCCTGTCTGGGCATTCACTACCCGCTTGCCGGCAGCACGTGCAATGGCATCTCCGGCAGCAGTATCCCACTCCATGGTAGGAGCAAAGCGTGGATAGGCATCGGCAGTACCCTCTGCCACCAGACAGATCTTGATACTGCTGCCACTGCTGACAAGCTGAATATTATCGTGATTTTTCCGTAACTGATTAATATAATCTTCTGTCTCTGCATTCATGTGCGAACGACTGGCCACAACAGTAAAATGTCCCTCTCCCCGCTCTATGGGGAGGCTTTCCGTTGTTCTCCCCATAGAGGGGGAGTTAGAGGGGGGCTCCTTCCACGCTCCCTCACCTACTATACCATAATACAATACGCCTGTAACAGGGATGTAGATAACTCCCAAAACGGGATTGTCGTCCTCTACAAGGGCTATATTGACGGTAAACTCTCCGTTCTTCTTGATAAACTCCTTGGTACCATCCAACGGATCTACTACCCACAGGCGCTTCCATGCCTTACGCTCTGCATAAGGCAGATGCTGACCTTCCTCGCTCAGGACAGGAATGCCCGTTTCCTGCAGATAACGCATAATGCAAAGGTGGGCTGCCTTATCTGCCAAGGTAAGGGGGCTATTGTCTGATTTTTTCTCTATACCGAAATCCTGAGTGGGGTCGGTATAAATCCTAAGAATCTCTGCTCCGGCATCCAGCGCGGCACGTTTGGCAATCTCAAGGAGTTCCTTCATAACTAAAGCATCTTAAGGGCAAGCTTAATAACCTTCTCAACGGGAGCATCAGGCTCTTCCTTGAGAATCTGCTGCACCACCTTGTTGGTAGGAGCAGGACTGAAGCCCAGCATGGTAAGGGCTGAGACAGCCTCGGACTGAACCTCCTGATTGACCATTGTACTCTGGACATTGGACATTGAGCCGCCACCGGCTGCCGCATCTATACCAAGAGAGCCGATCTTGTCCTTCAAGTCAACAATAATGCGCTGAGCAGCCTTGGGACCAATACCCTTGACCTGCTTCAGCATCTTGTCGTTACCCTCACTGATGATATTGCAGAGTTCTGCTGGTGTGGTAGCGGACAGTATCATACGGGCCATAGCGGCTCCAATACCGCTGACGCTGGTCAGCAGCAGGAAGAGTTCGCGCTCCACCCGCGTTGAGAAGCCCCACAACTGGTAGGCATCCTCACGTATGGACTCTGTAATCCAGAGCTTGACACTCTCCTTTCCCTGTATGCCGGAGAAAGTATTAAGACTTATGTTTACACCGTACCCTACCCCGTTGCAGTCAATAACTGCCAAGGCAGGTGTGAGATCGGCAAGTGTTCCTTTGAGATATTCAATCATTGCTTTTTTAGTTGACAAGTTAACGAGTTAACGAGTTGACAAGTTGTTTGGGCCGCTTTTTTAATTTCAACATATCGTTATTACGTTATAACGTTATTACGATGTCTGCGGCCCATTTCGTTATTACGACGTTACTGGGGTCGCAACCCTCAATTCTCAATTATTATCATGGCAAAGTTAGGCGTTTTTTCTGAAAAAAGAGGAAAAAACTTAAAAAAATGCCGGCAGCAGATAATAAATAAGGGTACATGTACGTTATATGTTTAACGTGAGCGCGCGAAAATTCATATCAATACTACTAGTGCTGGTAAGCTTAAATCTGCTTGCCACCATGAATACCCTGCCCATACCGGCAGAGGCTTTGCCGTATGAAGCCCCTGCTGATACCATACAGAAACGTAAGCCCAGATTCAGCGTACGTAAGACAGGAACAGAGAATCAAGACGAGTTAAAGACCAAGAGTGCCGACCTGAGGGAACCCGACAACCTGAAGACGGATGTTATCTACGATGAGAAGGACAACACCTACACCGTAGGAACCGTACTGGACAAGAATGCTACTACAGGCAAAGGCACTGCCAAGACAAAAACCAGCACCACTGGAAGCAGCGGAACATCTGCTACCATGACACTGGGACAGGCAACCAGCTACCTGAACGCTCCCTTGCTGATGTCACCCGAAGAGTACCAGAAGTGGTCTCTGAAGAACAGCATGCAGGCCTATTGGCGCAAGAAAAATGCTGATGCCTTTGAGGCTGCCGGCAAGGACAAGTTCGACTTCTCGGACATGCACTTCGACCTGGGACCCGCCGAGAAGATCTTCGGTCCTGGCGGCGTTCAGATTAAGACACAGGGAAGTGCCGAACTGAAGGTGGGCATCAACACCAAGAAGGTGAACAATCCTGCCCTGGCCGCATCAAGGCGCAAGACTGTGGGCTTTGACTTTGACCAGAAAATCAACCTGAGCATGAACGGTAAGGTTGGCGACAAGGTCAACATGAACCTGAACTACAACACGGAGGCCAGCTTCGACTTCGACTCTCAGATGATGAAGCTGAAGTACGACGGCAAGGAAGATGAAATCATAAAGCTGATAGAGGCCGGTAACGTATCCTTCCCCAGCAACATGAATCTGGTACCGGGCGTGAGCAGTCTGTTTGGTCTGCGTACCGATGTGCAGTTCGGAAAACTGAAGCTGCAGACCGTTATCAGCCAGAAGAAGAGTGCCAGCACCAGTGCCACCAGCAAGGGCGGCAAGCAGACGACTCCCTTTGAGTTCAGTGCTACCAACTATGAGGAGAACAGGCACTTCTTCCTCTCCCACTTCTTCCGTGAGCGTTATGACGACAACATGAAGACCCTGCCAACCATAGGCAGCGGCATCACCATCAAACGTATAGAAATCTGGGTCACCAACAAGAGCGCCAGTACAGAGCACAACAGAAACATCATTGCCCTGGCTGACCTGGGTGAACCTACCTACATCAGCAACACCATCTGGAGCAATACAGGCATCAACGTACCTGCCAACCGCGCCAACAACGAGTACGAGACCATTGTTTCCAGTTTCCCCGAGGCCAGAGACATAGCTCAAACAACGGCCATTCTGGACGGAATGGGTGACTTTGAAGGTAGTCGTGACTATGAGAAGCTGCAGTCGGCCCGCAAGCTGAACACCAATGAATATACCCTGAATGCAGCCTTGGGTTACGTCAGCCTGAGCGCCAATCTGCAGACAGACGATGTACTGGCCGTGGCCTACGAGTACACCTACAACGGTACCACCTATCAGGTAGGTGAGTTTGCTTCTGACATTACCAACAACTCACAGGCTCTTATCGTAAAACTGCTGAAGAGTACCACTGGCAGCCCCAGATTCCCCACATGGAAGCTGATGATGAAGAACGTCTATAACCTGGGGGCCACAACGGTCATGAAAGAGAACTTCAGACTGGATGTAAAATACCAGAGCGACTCTACCGGAGTCTACCTGACCTATCTGCCTGACGAGCGTCTGAAGAGCACACCACTTATAAAGGCTCTGAATGCCGACCGTCTGGACGACAAGGGCAACGCACATAGCAACGGCTACTTCGACTACGTTGACGGCTACACCATCCTGAAGGGCGGACGTGTGGTATTCCCCGTAGTAGAGCCCTTCGGTTCTCACCTGCGCAATTGGATTGGAGATGACGCTTTGGCAGACAAGTTCTGCTTCCAGGAACTGTATGACAGCACCAAGACCGTTGCCAAACAGATAGCCGAGCATGACAAGTTCCTGATTACAGGTAAATATAAAGGTAACAGCGCCGGAGAGATTGACCTGGGCGTAACGAACATAGCACCCGGTTCTGTAAGGGTAACGGCAGGTGGCGTAACGCTGACAGAGAACTCTGACTATACGGTGGACTACAACATGGGACGTGTTACCATCATCAACCAGAGCCTGCTGGATGCAGGTACATCCATCAATGCCAGTGTAGAGAGCAACACGGAATACGGCATGCAGCGCAAGACCATGTTAGGATTCAATGCCGACTATGAGTTCAACAAGAACCTGACCATTGGCGGTACTCTGATGTTCCTGAACGAATCACCCCTTACCACCAAGGTGAACATGGGTAGCGAACCGCTGAAGAACACCCTATGGGGCGCACATATCAGCTGGAAGAAGGAGAGCCAGTGGCTGACCAACATGATAGACAAGCTACCTATTATACAATGTACGCAGCCCAGTATGATTACCTTCAACGGTGAGTTTGCACAGCTGATAGCCGGTCAGAACCACAGCGTACAGGGAAGGGCCTCTTATCTGGACGACTTCGAGCAGAACAGTATCAAGAACAGTATGACTCAGCCCACCTACTGGACTATGTGTAGTACACCCAGCATGTTCCCTGAGAGCAAACTGTCCAACAACCTGGCATACGGATACAACCGTGCCCTGCTGGCATGGTACTACATAGACCCCATCTTTACGAGACGAAGCAGTACCCTTACGCCCAGCCATATCAAGAGCGACCTGGACCAGTTGTCTAACCACTATGTACGCGAGGTACACGAACGTGAACTCTACCCACAGAAAGCACAGAACAGCTACAACAGCGCCAGCAGCCTGAACGTACTGAACCTGGCATACTACCCCAACGAACGAGGTGCCTACAACCTGACAACAGAGATTGACCAGGACGGCCACCTGCTGAATCCAAGTTCACGCTGGGGCGGTATGATGCGTAAGATTGACAACACCGACTTTGAGGCACAGAACATACAGTACATAGAGTTCTGGATGATGGACCCCTTCATCTATACGGTAGGCGAGGCCAACAGAGGCGGTGACTTCTACATCAACCTGGGTGAAGTGAGCGAGGATATCCTGAAGGACGGCAAGAAGTTCTTTGAGAGCGGAATGCCCGTTGACGGTAACAGCCAATACTGGACGGAAGGTCTGTGGGGACGCATCCCCAATACCACCAGCGTAAACTATGCCTTCAATAACGAGGGCGGCTCACGCGGACGTCAGGATGTGGGTCTGAACGGTTTGAACGATGATGAGGAGCAGCAGTACAACACCTATCTGCAGTACCTGCAACAGATTCAGGGCATTGTACGTCCCGAGGTATATGACAGCATCTTTGCCGACCCTGCCAATGATGACTACCACTACTACCGCGGAACGGACTTCGACCAGCGCAAGACCTCCATACTGGAACGTTACAAGCGCATCAACATGCCACAAGGCAACAGTGCCGACAACGACACCAGCCCAGAGAGCTACGAGACATCATGGAAGAGCACGCCCGATCTGGAGGACATCAACCAAGACTACACCCTTAACGAGTACGAGAAATACTATCAGTACCACATCAGCATCCGTCCAGAGGATATGGTAGTGGGACGTAACCACATTGCCGACATGCGTACAGCCAGCGTAAAACTGCGTAACGGCAAGACGGATGAATGTAAGTGGTACCTGTTCCGCGTCCCCCTGTCGGACTACGAGAGCAAGGAGGGTAACATCAATGACTTTACCAGCATACGCTTCATGCGTTTGTTCCTGACCAACTTCCAGAAAGACGTCATCCTGCGTCTGGCTACATTGGATATGGTTCAGGGTAACTGGCGCCCCTACGAGCAGCCACTCTACACAGGTCAGGCTCCCAGCAGCAACGGCACACTGGAGGTCAGCAACGTCAGCGTAGAAGAGAACTCAGACAAGACTCCCGTAAACTATGTACTGCCACCGGGCATCAGCAGAATCACAGACCCCGACCAGTCACAGCTGGTGGAGAACAACGAGCAGTCTCTGTGCCTTATCACCCGCAACCTGAGTCCCGGTGACGCACGCGCAGTATATAAGAACTGTACGTACAACATGCGTCAGTACAGGCACCTGCAGCTCTTCCTGCATGCCAATGCTCTGGCAGAGAACATCACAGAGACAAACAACGGCGAGTGCAGCGTATTCCTGCGTCTGGGTTCGGACTACAAGAGCAACTACTACGAGTACGAGGTTCCCATGCAGCTGACACCAGAGGGTAACTACGACCCATACAGCGCTCTTGCCAGCACGGCTGTATGGCCAGAAGAGAATATGATGGACATTGATCTGGAACTGTTCACAGACCTGAAGAAGCGCCGTAACGCTCAGGTTAGCGCCAACATCACCAGCATCAACCAGCTCTTCTCGGACTACGACAAGAACCATCCCAACAACCGTATCTCCATTATGGGTAACCCCACATTGGGAGAGGTGAAGACCATTATGATTGGTATCCGCAACAACGGACGTACCGTAAAGGATATTGAGATATGGGCCAATGAGCTTCGCTTGCAGGAGTTCTCTAACAGCGGAGGATGGGCAGCACAGGGTAACCTGAACGTTCAGTTGAGCGACATAGGTTCCGTAAATGTAACAGCCAAGTACATAAAGGCAGGATTCGGTGGCATTGAGCAGACCGTGGCACAGCGTACTGACGAGGATAATCTGGACTACTCTATCACTACCAACGTAGAGTTGGGACGTCTGCTGCCGGAGAAGGCTAAGGTGTCTTTCCCCATGTACTACTCTTACAGCAAGGAGACCGTAAAGCCCAAGTACAATCCATTTGATACAGACATGTTGCTCTCTGACGCTTTGGATGCCATGGCAACCGAGAAAGAACGCGACTCGCTGAGCAACCTGACCAACCATGTGGAGGTGAGCAAGAACATCAGCTTCAGCGGCGTCAAGGTGAACATTGCCACACGCAAGCATCCTATGCCCTATGACCCTGCCAACTTCACCTTCAACTACAGCCACTCGTCACAGAACACCTACGGGCAGACCATTGTCTATGAGCACGAGTACAACTGGAAGGGCGGTATGAACTACACTTGGAGCCCCAACTGGAAGCCCTGGGAGCCTTTCAAGAAGATAAAAGGCAAGAGCAAGTGGCTGGATATTGTGAAGGCACAGAATCTGGCATACGTACCCCAGAACATCACCTTCAATACGGACATCAACCGTACCTACTACGAACTACAGGAACGCGACCTGGAGAACCTGGGCAACACATCCTCTATCCCCGCCACATGGAGCCAGAGCTTCCTCTGGAACCGTAGCTTCCAACTCCGCTGGGATATCTTCAAGGCTCTGCACTTCAGCTTCAACAGTTCTACGAAGGCTGAGATTGAAGAACCTTATATGCAGGTCAACAAAGACCTCTACCCCGACCAGTATCAGGCATGGAAGGATTCTATCAAGCACAGTCTGCTGCACTTTGGCCGTCCGCTGGACTACAACCAGAGCGTACAGATCAGCTACAAGGTGCCCTTCGACAAGATTCCTGTTACAGACTGGCTCAGTGCCGATGTTGCCTACAACAGCAACTACTCTTGGCGCAGAGGTAGCACATTGGAGGATGGTACCACTTTGGGCAACACCATCAACACCCAGCGTACCATCAATGTCAACAGTAAGATTGATCTGGAGAAAATCTATAATCACAGCAACTTCCTGAAGGAAACTAACAAGCGCTTCTCTGCTTCGAACGCCAAGTCTGAGGCCAGCAAGAAAAAACAGGAGAAGCAAAGAGAAAAGGATGCCAAGAAGAAGGAGAAAAGCAAACAGCTGGATGCCCGAGTACAAGCTGAGGAGGAGGCTATGAAGACTGGCGAGCCCGTTGACTCTATCCTTGCCCGCCAGAAGGCAGCACAGACCAACAGGCAAACCAACAAGAACGGCATTAGCCAGAAGAAGGCTCCCGAGAAGAAGGGCTTTGCCCAGGAGGTGACACTACTGCCTGATAGCAACATTACCATCAACCACGGACAGAAGAGCAAGCGCCTGCGCATAACAGCCCTTGACACAGCCGGACACGCCTTCAAGATATATTATAAGAAGAAAGACGACAACACCATCGTACTGCGCAAGACTCCCGTGGATACCACAAAGATCAGACTAAACGTGGTAGCACTGCCCGCCCTATCAGAGAATAAATGGTATGACTGGGCACAGGTTGGCGCACGCTTCCTGATGTCTATGCGTAACATCAGCATATCCTACCGTAACACCTATAACCTGGCTCTGCCCGGTTTCCGTCCTGAGATTGGCGACATGTTAGGTCAGGGTAAGAACAACGGATTCCTGGCTCCCGGTATCGGGTTCGGTCTGGGTTTCGTCAACGACAGCTACATAGACACGGCTCAGGAACGCGGATGGCTGATGGGGGCTGAGGACGGTGTATCATCACCCGCCACCTCTGCCACCACAGAAGACGTGCAGGTAAAGATGTCCTTGGAACCCTTCACAGACCTGAAGCTTGACCTGAACATGAGCCGCACACACAACCGTAACAGGAGCATCCAGTACATGTACCGCGATGCAGAGGGTTTCATCCCCACAACTCATAGCGGTTCGTTCAACATCACAACCATCTCTATCAAGACAGCCTTTGCCAGCGGCGGTTCAGCCAGCAACGGATACTATAGCGCTCCTTTCCAGAAGTTCCGCGAGAATCTGGACTACTACCAGCAGCGTGTAGCCGAGCGTTATAACGGCATCAAGTACCCTGCCCGAACAGGCAAGACAGGCACTTATAACCCAGAGACTGATGCTCCAGTCAACAAGTACGGTCCAGATGTGATGATTCCC
This sequence comes from Bacteroidaceae bacterium, assembly GCA_017619585.1. The sequence goes on along the minus strand of JAFZSA010000031.1, from coordinate 33,562 downwards.
GCCTTCCTGAATGCCTATACAGGCTCCAGCTCACTGGACATCTTCCCATCCCTGACACGCATGCTTCCCAACTGGACTCTGAACTACAAGGGTCTGAGTAACCTACCTTGGGTACGCGACCACTTCAAGAGCGTTACACTGACACATGCCTACAAGAGCATCTATGCCGTAGGTTCATACAACTCGCTCAGTTCGTGGGTAGAATGTATGGGAGCCGGCAACGGATTAGGTTTCTCACAGAACACCACAACAGGCGAGTATCAGCCATCGTCAATGTATGATATCAGTTCTGTCAGCATCAACGAGAGCTTTGCACCCCTTATGGGACTGAACATGACGTTCAACAACAACATGACCCTGAAGATGGAGTACCGCACCACCCGCGTGCTGAACCTTAGTCTTACCAGTGCCCAGTTGAACGAGACCGGCTCTAATGACCTTGTCATAGGCTGGGGCTACAAGATCAACGACTTCAAGCTGTCAAGCCTCTTCCGCTCCAAGAAGGCCAGCGCACGCCAGGAGGCAAGGAACAGACTCAATAATAAGAACGGTGCCAACAACAAGAACGGAAAGGGCAACCAGAACAATGCCAACAACAATAACAACAACAATAGCAGTCGTAATAGCAAGAACAACTTTGCACACAGCCTGTCTATGCGCTTCGACTTCAGTATCCGTAGCCAGAGTGCTATCAAGCGCGACATTCAGACCAACCTCTGTGAGGCAACAAGCGGACAGAAGGCGTTCAAGACCAGTGCCCAGTTGGATTACTCTATGAGCCGCTTAGCAACCCTGAGCATCTACTACGACCGCCAGCGTTCACAGCCCCTGCTCTCCAGCAGCAGCTACCCCACCGTCACACAGGACTTCGGATTTAGCATGAAATTCTCTCTGACAAGATAACAATAAAAGGGAACGCAAATTAGCGTTCCCTTTTATTGTGGTTAGCGATTAAAGGTTAGCGGTTAGCGAAAATTTTGAATTTTGAATTTTGAATTTAATTTTCATCTTCCACCTTCGGTGATCCTTATCGTATAACTTCCTGCTCCATACTCTTTGGAAGTTGTCTCTCCCGGCAACGTAACCTTGGCGGTAGCACCCTTGGGGATAGTGAACTTCCAAATCCATTTGCTGCCCTTATACTTCCACTCGCTCTTGATGGTGCCGGCAGCACTCTTGTATTCAGCTTTCAGGAATCCTAAGCGCTTGTCGGGAACGGGAGCCATGATGATATGCTTGAAGCCTGGCTGCTTAGAATCAGCCGCTATACCAGCAGCCGTCTCCCAAATCCATTCGCATACACAACCATAGGCATAGTGGTTGAAACTGTTCATACCGCGCGGACCCATGCCACTGTCTTTCATATAGCTGTTCCAACGTTCCCAAATGGTGGTAGCACCATTGTCTATAGAATACAACCAGCTGGGGTTCTTGCGCTGGAAAAGCAACTCGTAGGCAATATCCGACATACCATTCTCCGTGAGCGTCTGCATCAGGATACTGGTACCCAGAAAACCTGTCTGTAGGCAGTTGCCGTGGTCTGCAAAATTCTGACGTAAGCGCTCCTGCATAGCCTCTTTGGCAGCACCGCTGACAACATGGTTCTTCAAGGCAAAGAGGGCGGGTGTCTGCATGGTATTCAGAATCTCTGTCTTGAAGGTACCATCGGCATTCAGGAACTTTTCACGGATATAATCCTTTGCCTCGGCAAGCATCTTCTCATAAGGTGCAGTATCACGTCCTGTGGCACGAGCCATGTCGCACATCATCCCTGCATCAATGGCCCAATAGGAAGCACTGAGGTAATTCCAGTAATCAATAGTCTCGGGCTTGGGCTGACCATTCTGATGGCTGCGACCACTGCAACTCTCCAGCGGCTCATAGCTCAACCAATCAGCCCACTGATAGTTACCGTTCTCTGATGTCATGGCAGTATGCTCGTACTTGGTCTCATAGATATGATTCATGAAGCGGTTCATCGACTCCCAGTTCTCCTCGACGATACTACAGTCGCCAAACTGTTTCCAAACCGTCCAAGGCACAATGATGCCGGCATCAGCCCAACCTAAGCGCATCATATCGCCATGTCCCTGACCGTCACCGGCACCGTACTGAGCCAAGGGTGCCACACCGGGGAAAGCACCTGTGGAGGACTGAGTGTCACGCATGTCTCGCATCCACTTATGGAAAAATCGGTCGGTATTGGCAAAGAAAGTTCCCGTCTCAGTAAAGACCTGCGTATCTGCCGTCCAACCCAGACGTTCGTTACGTTGCGGACAGTCGGTAGGAACACTCAGATAGTTGGAACGCTGTCCCCACTGGGTATTGGAAATAAGCTTGTTGATCAGTTCATTACCTGTCTGGATGGTACCAATCTCCATTTCTTTAGTGATGGAAGTAACGGGAATAGACTCGACTCTGCGGATGGTGACTTCATTCGTTGCCGTTATAGACAGATAGCGGTAGCCGAAGAAAGTGCTACGAGGACAGTAAAAAGAATAATCGGGATGACGTTTAAAAAAGCAACGTATAATATAATTAAAGGTATAATGAAGCTGCATACCCGTGTCAGGAATGCGGAGGTTAAGACGATGTACACTTCCTTCAGGTCCATCCATTCCCCTACTCTTGGCACCATTGCCATCGTTGAGAAGCTCTGCCGGCAGACAGGTCAGCACTGTACCCTCCTTAGCCTTGAACATAAAGGCGGGAACAGCAGAGGTGTTCTGTCCGAAGTCAATGACTAAAGTCTCACCGGGACGGACAACCATAGGCTTACCAGATTCAAACTCCTGCACTATGTTGACCTTGCCGTACTGGTCGTCGGTAGAACCAGTCGTTCCATTCCACGTATAAGCTCTAACGGGAGAGAGAGCAAGGTCCCAGCGATGATATACCTCGGCACCATCAGTGGGGAAAATCTTTCCCTTGAACTCTTCATTAATTTCCGGCTGCGAAAGTCTATCCGATTCCCACCATGCTCCTGGCATGTGAGTATCACAGTCCTCACCGTCAAAGATGGCTGCATGGGTGACAGGACCTGCCACTCCAGCCTTCCAGTCTTTCTGGTTCGTACCGAAGTATTCCTCCGAACCGTCGGCATAGGTCAGGCAAAGCACGCCTCTGAAAGCAACCTTCTTACCAATCATGCCATCATGACCGCCAGGAGTGATAATCTTGTCGGCCCACCAACCAGGAGTGACCTGTACAGAGAGTTCGTTCTTCTGCCCTACCTCGCGCCGGAAAGCTTTTGTAACATCATAGGTAAAGGAGTACTTGGTTTTCTGGTAATGCGTGAAGCCAGGCTTCAGGACTTCGTCACCAATAAGACTGTGATTGACATAAAGATCATAGGTTCCCAAACCGGACGTCATCCAGATGGCCTTCTTCACCTTCTTAGAGTTGACAATTTCGGATACAAACCAACTGGCACCGTCGGCAGCGCGTGTACCATCGTTCACCACACCTGTTACTACAGGGGCATCTACCACAGACAACCATGCCGAACAATCCCATGCCTTATCTGGCAAGGGGGATGTAAGTTTGCCGTCACCATACCATGCCATCACATTCTGCGCAAGCAACAAAACGGCTACGCAAGAAATAGTCAACCTTCTTTCCATATTTCAGAATTTCATTCTTATCATTTTATTTCTTTCTGGGACAAAATTATAAACAAAACCATGTTTTTACCCTTAAAATTTGATACAAACACATTGAAAATTACGATTTTATCAAGAATTAACATAAAAGGCTGCTTTTTTTTCCTTAAAAGCAAGGTTATTTAATTATTATTTGTACCTTTGCGACTCAAAAATGAAGGTAGACCAAGAACAAACTACTTTAATATATGAAAAAACTACTTCTCCTCATTGTACTGGTATGCAGTATGATTATTAGTTCTGTCTTCAGCGGATGCAAGAGCAAGCCTAATGATGACCTGACCATAATGGATACTGCTACCATAATCATTGACTTGGACTCTATTGTCTTGAGGCCCTTCCTCCCATGGGATGCTATGGTTGAGGATTTGGAACGCCACATGGAGATTAACTGCAGCGACTGGGATATAGAAAATCCCGACTCATTAGACTACGATGCAGGAACAGGACGATGGAAACGCACCTTCATCAAGGGAAATCTGAAGAACACCTATTACTTTGAAGATGCCAAGGGTAACTACCTCAAGTATGTATCTTTCCAATATTATGGGTCTATGCCCTTCGAACCCATAGAAGATGAGGTGGTACGCAACGGATTCATCTTGCAGGGCGATTTAAGATTCCCTGACTATGATGCCAAGTGCTGCTACCTATACCTCTCCCCTTCCGGGGCCTTGGAGGTTCAGCTTGCAGGCTGGGAAGACGGAGCATGGGTTCTCACCTTCCAACCTACTGATGAGGAGGACTTCAAATATCTGGTCAAGAAGAAAGGGGAGAAAGAAGAGTAGCGGACCCACCCCCTGCCCCTCCCGTAATGGAGGGGAGACATAGTTAGCGGTTAAAGGTTAGAGGTTAGAGGTTAGGGGTTAGCGTAAACTATGAACTATGAACTATGAATTATGAACTTGAGAATAACGGAAAGAGGCAAGTGCTGAAACTTGCCTCTTTTTCTTTATTCCTTTTTATATTTCTGAATAGCTGCCTGAAGCCAATTCCGGATATCATTGGCCAGCCATTGGGGTTGGATAACCTGTAACCATTCACCCCTTGAAAGCAGATGAGCTTTGAAGTCGGATGTCGGACTCAGGAACAGCTCAAAGTCGGCATACTCGTCCGTGGCACTTAACTCGCGTTGTGATGGATGTAAAGGCAAATCCCTCAGGTAGAACCTCTCCATCCCATACGCACGCAGCACAATTCTTTCGGACTCTATGGTATTATCCACCATAATGCCAAAGCTTTGGGCAAAATAAGCATCCGCATCAAAGTCGGCATCCATGGTGAACTTTTCCTGATGCAACTGGATATCTACAATGCGGTCCAAAGAGAACACTGCCATAGATGACTCCACTTGCCCTGGGGCACCATCCTTAACCGGTCGGTCTACCTTTGTCAGCACATACCAGCGTCGTTTAAACAACTTCACACAGTAAGGGGCTGCCAGATAGGTCTTGTCCGTTGCCGAACTGTATTTACGATACGTCATCTGCATCTTGCACCCCTGGCGCATAGCCTTAATGATACGCCTCAGACGAACACCGCCAGAGGGGATACTCTCAAGCAGGATACGTCCCTGCAGTCCCACATTCTCGTCCAACATATTACCTACGCTCAGTGTACTGAACAACCAGTTGGCAACACTGTTGTTATTCAGCACTTCCTTATTATATATGTAATAACGGTATCCGTCCTTACGGTCGCACTCTATGATAACACCAAACATATCCTGGATAGCATCCCTGTGACGATTGAACGTAGTGCGTGGAAGCGGCAATCCGCCACTTTCTTCTCTTTTACTCCACTTCCGGCTAATATCGGCAAATGATATTCTCCCTGCCTGATAGATGGTTTCTACCAGCCAGATATATTCCTTGAACAACGAAGGTATTTTCATATAGACTACTTTACTTTATGGACTTGCGACCTTTCTGAACTATGATACCACGGGACCGAGTTGTAGCAGGAACTCCTGAGAGCCTAAAGCCGCATCCCGATGTAGACAAGGGTTGCAAAGGTACTTGTATCAGATCATCTACGGCATCACCCGTAAAGGTAAGAAAACCAGCCTGCAGATTGACAGTAGCATCAAAGATACCCTCCATGGGGAAATGCCATGTTTGACCCTCCGATGCAATCAGAGGGTTGGAAGTAGTAACATCAACATCCGTATCAGAATCAGAAGGACCATAAACAGTATTATCTGCTGTAGTAGATGTCTCCGGCTCAAGAATAATCATACTCCAGAACTGAAGAGCAGGAAGGGTGAAACGCAATGTACTTGAAGAGAGTGTGTAGTCTGTTATCTCCTGCACAGCACCACCCAGATAATCGGGAGAGGCAACCCAGAGCCTACGAATCTTACCCACCCCGCTTAAACCCGTAACAGTAAGAGAGAGTTCCTTATGTTCTACAGGCCAAGGACGCAGGCCGTCCCTGTCGTGCCAACAAAGCAGATAGTTAGGATCCGTCACCTCACTGCTCTCCTGAGTGCAGAAGTTGAGCAGGTGAATAACCTTACGTCCCTCCACATTACGGGCTATCTGCGTTATCTGTTGGTTGACGGGCTCCCATTTGTTTACAGTAACGCCACGGGCCGTTACCTTAATGGTAGTATTTTCCGTCCATTCACCACGCAGAAGATTCTCGTATGCAGTCAGGAAATCATAATAACGGGTCATCCAGTCCTCCAGCTGGGCTGTCATCTTCTGTCCTGTATAGGGAAAATACTCCCGACAAAGCATATGGTCGCCGCCTAACTCCAAATGCGAACCGCCTAAGGCAAACATAACGGCATCTGCCATAACTACACCTGGAACATTGAAGTTGCTATTGTCGCAGCAATAGTTCATATAGGCAGCAAAGACAGTCTGCAAGGTTGCATTATAGGAGCGGTTATTCTGGATGATGGTCTTCAGATTAGAGAACTTACCCTCTGCATTTGTCAAGGCATCGTTACTGTGACACCCCCAGACTTCGTTATAAAAACAATCCACCTTTCTGGTTTTACCTATCTCTGAGGCCCCATACTCCGACACAGCATTCATAACGAGGCGTTTCTCGGGATGGCGCTGCTTCATAGCCTGAATAAAGGAGGCATAGCCGCTGGTAAGATTAATCTTGCTGCCAAAATAATCATAAAGGGTTCCACGGTTGCCCAACTGGTCTATCTGATAGCCATCGAAATCAAGGCAGGCATAGACATCATCATTACGCTGAGCCAGATAATCCTGCCACTGGGTATTGGCGGGATTAGCCAGATAGATGTCACTCTTCCAATCGTCTGGCAGGTCATGTTTGTCCTTCCGGGTATGATTCTGATCCTTGAATAGCAGCCATTCCTCACTGACGCCTCTCGACTCATATCCGTCCAAAACGCCAAAACAAAGGTTATAGAAGAAACTCTTCATACCCAACTCATGCTGACGTTTGATATAGTTCTTGACAGCACTGGTATATATGGTACGGTTGGCAATATCCTTGTAAGTGGAAAGAGGTTTCTCGCGCGTACCGCCCAGAGGCCAGTCGTGACTGAAATGCCAATCCTGAAACTGCACGGCATTGATATGGCAACGATTAAGCCACGTCATCTCTGAACGGACTTTCGAAATGGTCTTATCACTACCGAAGGTGGCCACAAAGCCATAACGGGGAAAGCGCACCCAATCAGAAGAAACATCTACAGCTATGGTACCATGGATAAGGTCGGAAGTACCATCGGTAGTATAAACTTCTACCATATAACCACGGTAATCCTGGGCTGGAGGCATCCACGTCCAGCTTTTAGTAGTTAGAACGGTGTCTGCAACCACATCTGCCAAATGCCTATACCTGACCCTCATGCCAGCAGCTGGTGTAGCAGAGAGCGTAAAGGTGACCTGCTGACCAGGTGCATAAGAGCACCTGTCGGTAGAAATGCTATAGTAGAGTTTCTTGTCGCCTGCGGACTGTTGTGTACTCAGACGCTCTTGAACAGGAAGTACATTTACTGCTTTATAGTAGGGCTGACTGTGAAAGCTCAACGTTCCCTCCTGAAGGGAAAGTCGTCCATGATAGATGCCACTATCCGTTCCCTGCTGCCAAAAAGCATAATCACTACCAGAACCCACTGCCGTTCCTACCGGATAGAGATACCGAGGGTATATATCAGTATCACCCAAGCTGACCGCCCATAACCTGATGGGGAGCAGCAGAAGGATTAAGAATGACAGTCGACTCATGGTATTTGTGGGTTTATGGATTATGCATTAACAGGAGTAAGTCCCATCTCGGCAGCTTTCTGCAACATAAACTGGCGAGCGGCTTCATGATCATTGGGAATAACAGAATCCCAGATAGCATCCTTGACAGCTTGTTTGAGAACGCCAATCTCACGACAAGGTTTCAGCCCGAAGGTTTCCATTATCTCTTCTCCCGTGATAGGGTTCTGCCACGTACGGTAGTTATCACGAGCCTGAAGGTCGGCCAACTTCTCACGTACCAACTGGAAGTTATCCAGGAAACGTTGCTTCTTCTGCTGGTTCTTGCTGGTGATATCAGCTTCGCAGAGAATCATCAGGTCATCTATATCCTCGCCAGCCTCGAAGAGCAGACGGCGTACGGCAGAGTCTGTCACCTCCTCATCGGCAATGGCAATAGGACGCATGTGCAGACCCACCAGCTTCTCTACGTATGCCATACGTTCATCCAGAGGCAGCTTCATACGACGGAAGATGTTAGGCACCATCTTCTGACCTATATAATTATGGTTATGGAAGGTCCATCCAACCTTCTCCTCCCAACGCTTACTGCGTGGCTTTCCTATATCATGAAGGAGAGCAGCCCAACGGAGCCAAAGCGAAGCCCCCGCCCCGCTCCCCCTTTGGGGGAGTGCCTCTTCCTTTCGACACATTCCTTCGCCTTTGAAGTACTCCCCCAAAGGGGGAGCAGAGAGGGGGTTACATACATTCTCCAGAACCTCAAGGGTATGATAGAAATTATTCTTGTGAGCCCTGCCGTTCCTTTCTTCCACAACATCAAGGGCAGACAGTTCAGGCATGATAATACGCAAGATTCCACATTCTTGTAAATGCACGAAACCTATACTGGGATGCTGCGCCATCATTATCTTGTTCAACTCATCAATGATGCGTTCCTGCGAGATAATCTTAATGCGTTCGGCATTCCTCTTTAGTGCATCTGCAGTCTCTTCCTCAATTTGAAAACGCAACTGGGTAGCAAAGCGGATGCAACGCATCATACGCAGGGGATCGTCACTAAAGGTAATATCCGGGTCAAGGGGCGTAGCAATAAGTCCATCCTCCATATCCAGCAGACCACCGAAGCGGTCCACAAGGCGCTTGCCATCTACCAGACCTTCTGATGTCAGGCAATAGGCCAGGGCATTGATGGTAAAGTCGCGACGGTCCAAATCATCCTCCAACGTGCCGTCTTCCACAATGGGCTTACGACTATCATGACTGTAGCTTTCCCTACGGGCACCGACAAATTCAATCTCCTGATCCCTCCACTTTACCTGCGCAGTGCCGAAGTTACGGAAGACACTGACGTGCGCTCCCCTACCCAACTTCTTGCCTAACGCCTTGGCAACACGAATTCCGGGACCATCATTCTCCCCTCCTTGAGAGGGGACGGGGGAGGCTTCTACTACCACACAATCTATATCTTTTGAGGGACGTTCCAGGAAAAGGTCACGAACATATCCGCCCACCGCATAGCAGTGAAGTCCCATCTGGTCGGCCACTTCGCCAATGGCACGAAACAGGGGGGTGTCAAACAGCTGAGAAAGATCTTCTTCTGTGAGATGCTTCATTCGGCGTCCTTCTTTTTATCCTCCAACAGTTTACGCTCAAAGAACTGCTGCTTGATATGCAGACGTTCCCACTCCTCGCCCTGCGCATTCTTCATACTGTCGGCAGCAGCAGTCATCTCAATACTATCCAGCAAAAGGATAGCCTGCCTGCGCGCCTCTATGGCTGTGGGATATTTCTGGCGTAAGGCCATGATAGAGTCGCGCGCCTCGGCATAATGTCCGTATTTCAATGCGAAACGGGCATCCGAGAGCATACAGGATGCTTTCTGGTTGGTATCATCACCACCACAGGCACACAGCATCAACAATAGTGCCAAAAGGGAAAGAATATGCTTGTTCATTGTTTTAAGACGTTAGACGTTAGTGGTTAGCGGTTAGTGATTAGCGATTAGCGGTTAGTGGTTAGCGGTTAGCGTCATTGAACATTAGTAACAACTCGTCTACTTGTCAACTCGTCTACTTGTCAACTCGTTAACTTGTCAACTTAACTATGCACTATGAATTATGAACTATGAACTATGAACTATGAACTATCCTACAGTCCCAACAAGGGCAGGATAAAGTTTCTTACATCGTTACTGAAAGCCAACAGCATAAGCAGAATGAGTAAGCCCAAGCCAATCTTCTCGAACCACTCGGCTGCCTTGTCGGAAGGCTGCTTGCCTGTTATACCCTCCCAGAACAGGAATACAATATGACCGCCATCCAATCCGGGAATGGGAAGGATATTCATAACAGCCAGGATAATGCTGATGAAGGCTGTCAGGAACCAGAACTGTTGCCAGTCCCAAGCTGAGGGGAAGATGTTACCAATGGCTATGAACGAGCCAACACTCTTGGCACCATCAGCACTGGCCAAGTACTTCATATCGTTAACATATCCCGTAAGTGTACGCCACCCCTGCTGTAAACCAGCAGGAATACAAGAGAGAAGGGTGTAAGAGACATGCTCTTGCTTATAGTCCGGTATCATGAATGCCACACCCATCTTGTACTCATCATCCAGTTGAAGCATAACGGTATCAGGCTGAGCATCTTCTGTCAACTGATAAACAACCTGCAACTGACGTTGCTTAAGACTGTCGGCATGTGTGCAACCAGGAGCTGCCAAAACATCCTGACGACGTATAGTAACCTCGCAGTCAAAATCCACCTTAGTAGAAATCTCCTTACCATTTACAGCCAAGAGACGTGTTCCCCTTTGGAAACCTGCCTTCTGAGCTGCAGAACCCGGTGCAACACTATCCACAATAGCAGGTGTGTAAAGAGACATAAAACGAGGAACACTCTGCAGCATCTCCAGCATATTGAGTCCCTTCTCAGGCATCTGCAAGGTAACCTCCTCGTTACCACGCAATACGGTAACAGCAGAAGCATTGGAAAGTGTACGGAACAGAGACGGGCTGTACTCCACAATTTCCTTGCCATCTATGGCAACAGGGATATCACCATCACGGAAACCTATGCTTTGAGCCTCCTTGTTGAACTGGAAGCCCTGTGTTATTTCACGCATGGGCAGGTAATCACGTCCCCATGTAAACATAACGGCACTATATATAAACCATGCAGTAAGGAAGTTCATAAGCACACCACCGAACATGATGAAGAAACGCTTCCAGACTTTCTGAGAGCGGAACTCATTAGCCTGAGCAGGCTTTTTCATCTGCTCCAAGTCCATGCTCTCGTCTATCATGCCGGAGATCTTGACGTAACCTCCAAGGGGAATCCAACCAATACCATATTCCGTCTCATTGTTCTTGAAATGAGGGAACAGACGGGTGAACCACTTGGAACGGGTGCTGAAGAGGTGGAACTTGTAGTCGAAGAACATATAGAACTTCTCAACCTTCACCCCAAAGAGCTTTGAGAAACCAAAGTGTCCGCCCTCATGAAGGACTACCAACAAGCTGAGGCAACACAAGAGCTGCAATGTTTTAATAAGAACTACTTGTACATCCATATTTTTTGCTTTTTACCTTATTACATTATATTATATAAGTGAGGCGGCTACACGACGCGACTCGGCATCGCATGCCAAATAATCCTCAAGGGTTGACTGCTCTTGATGCGCAACAGTCTGTAGGGTTTTCTCTATCACATCTGCCATCTGCAGGAAACCACAACGCTCCTGACGAAAGGCTAAGTTAACAACCTCGTTGGCCGCATTAACAATACAAGCGGCATTTCCGCCCAAGCGGATAGCCTCGTATGCCATCTTTAAGCAACGGAACTTATCCTCGTCGGGACGTTCGAAGGTCAAATCCTTCATCTGCCACCAGTCCAAACGGGGGAAGCTACTCTCCAAACGCTCTGGATAAGAAAGGGCCAGCTGAATGGGCACTCGCATATCAGGTGCTCCCAACTGAGCCTTTACGGCACCGTCCTTGAACTGAACACCGCTATGGATAATGCTCTGCGGATGAACCACCACCTGAATCTGCTCAGGAGCCACATCAAAGAGCCAACGGGCCTCTATCACCTCAAAGCCCTTGTTCATCATACTGGCGCTGTCAATGGTAATTTTGGCACCCATATCCCAGTTGGGATGCTTCAGGGCCATGGCAGGTGTTACACTCTGCAACTGCTCCTTGGTGAAGTTACGGAAGGGACCACCACTGGCGGTAAGGATAATCTTCTCTATCTCGCTCTGCTCGCCCATCAGACTCTGGAAGATAGCACTGTGCTCGCTATCAACAGGCAGAATAGGCACATGGTTCTGCAGGCAAAGCTCGGTAATCAGTTCACCGGCTACCACCAACGTCTCCTTGTTGGCAAGGGCAATAGGCTTCTTGGCCTTTATGGCACTGATGGTAGGACGCAATCCGCTGAAACCCACCAATGCGGTAAGTACCACATCCACGGGATCCATCTGAACAACCTGACAGAGCGCATCAGCTCCGGCATACACCTGGATAGGTTCCGCTGCCAAAGCATCCTGCACGTACTGGTATTTGCTCTCATCGGCAATCACCACAGCAGCAGGCTGGAACTTACGTGCCTGCTCTATCAGCAAATCAGCCTGTGAGTTGGCGGTGAGCACATAAGCCTCAAAGAGGTCGGGATGCTCTTCTATCACCTGAAGTGTCTGGGTTCCAATACTACCCGTTGAACCTAATATGCAGATTTTCTTCTTCATTCTATATTTTCAACGTAAACGTCAACGTAAACGACAACTATTCTTCACTCTTCACTCTTCATTCTTCACTTAAAGTTCCAACAGCCCTTCGGGCAATTGCATGGTAATAATGCGTGCCTGATGATCTATATGGGAGATGAACTGCTCTACGGCAGGAATAAGACGATCTCCAATGTGGAAAAGGACATTCTGCGTACTATCATCCACATGTGTTATCTCTCCCAAGTCGCCGGCTTTCTCATCTACAACACGGAAACCCGTAAAGTAGCGCCAGGTATATTCATCATTCTCGTCAGGCTCTGGTGTAAGGGCATGAGGGAAATAGACATCGCAACCGCAGAGTTCCTTGGCTGTCTCTGCTGAATCATAATCCTGGAACTTTATAAGTGCCGTTGTATCTGAGCGGAATCGGTATTCCTCCATAAAGAAAGGTACCAGGATACCGTCTATACGCAGCACCAGATATTCGGCATCGGCACGGTCCCAGACATCATCTGTGAAAGAGAGCGACACCTCGCCCCGCACACCATGTGTACGGGTAATGGTTCCTATCTTATATACCTCCGATTCTTTTATCATATCTCAATTATATCACTCCCCCAAAGGGGGAGCAGGGAGGGGGCTACTCTACCCTCTTTATATTGGCACCAAGAGCATTCAGACGCTCCTCGATGTGTTGGTAACCACGGTCTATCTGACCTATATTCTCTATTCTACTGGTTCCCTCTGCACTCATGGCAGCAATCAGCAAGGCAATACCCGCACGGATGTCGGGGCTGGTCATGCGACGTGCATGCAAGGGAAGTTTATGGTTGTGTCCTACCACAACGGCACGGTGTGGGTCGCAGAGGATAATCTGAGCACCCATGTCTATGAGCTTGTCCACAAAGAAGAGTCGGCTCTCGAACATCTTCTGGTGAATGAGCACAGAACCCTTGGCCTGTGTACTGACAACCAACAAGACACTCAGGAGGTCGGGCGTGAGACCTGGCCATGGAGCATCAGAGATTGTCATGAACGAGCCGTCCAGGAAAGACTCTATCTGATAGCGCTCATGGCGGGGAACATAAATGTCATCGCCCTTACGCTGCACATCAATGCCCAAACGACGGAAGGTATCGGGGATGATACCCAACTCATCGTATGCTACGCCCTTTATCAGAACGCCATCGCCTACCATAGCAGCCATACCTATGAAAGAGCCCACCTCAATCATGTCGGGCAGAATGGTATGTTCTGCACTACCCAGTTCCTTCACACCCTGGATGGTCAACAGGTTACTGCCTATGCCGCTGATGCGGGCACCCATCTTGTTGAGCATCTTGCACAGCTGCTGGATATAGGGCTCGCAGGCTGCATTATATACTGTGGTGGTTCCTTCTGCCATAACAGCTGCCATAACTATGTTGGCGGTTCCTGTTACAGAAGCCTCATCAAGAAGCATATAACAGCCCTTCAGACCTTCTGTAGTTATGGTGAAGACACCACGCTCGGCATCATATTCAAACTTACCGCCTAACTTCTGCAAACCCAGGAAATGGGTATCCAGACGGCGGCGACCTATATTATCACCTCCGGGACGGGCAACCTCAGCCTTACCGAAACGCGCCAAGAGCGGTCCCAACAGCATGACACTGCCCCTGAGACTTCCACAACAGCGCAGGAACTCCTCTGTATGCAGGATGGCAGTATCAACCTTATCTGCCTGGAAAGTATAATCGCCAGGAGCGTTCTTGCTGACGCAGACGCCTATGTCCTGAAGTAAACGTATCTGATTGTTGACATCGGCAATATCAGGAAGGTTCTTGATTCGAACGGGCTGGGATGTAAGCAAGGTAGCACAAAGCACCTGCAGCGCCTCGTTCTTGGCTCCCTGAGGAGTAATCTCTCCCTTTAAACGATGTCCGCCTTCTATAATGAATGATGGCATATACTAAAAAGAAAAATGAGAGATTCAACAAATCAACGCTTCTTCTTACGCTTTGAAGAACCGTTATTAGCCAATTGTGAATTTGATGGAATACCTACAGATGCAAAACGGAAATCGGGCTGCAACTGCAACTGTCCGTCAGTATAACGCTTGATGTCCTGCATTACCAGATTCTCGTCCATAGAATCACGGTTCCATACAAACAGGTTCTGCTTCATCTGGTTGGCCACCATACCTACCAAGGCTGTACGCTCGTCACCCTCGGGCAATGTCTGTGCATACTTCAGTGCACTCTCTACCAGATGTCCGTAATGACGACGACGAATCCTCTGCATAGGATAATGCAGCGGCTGGGGATGCTCCATAGCTTCCTGCTCAGGAACAATCTCTACGGGATAGTCTATATCAAGTTTATATCGTGATATCTTGGCCAAATGATTCCAGAGACGAAGCTCGGAATCAGCAGCGCTGTTATTCTCAGGCTGAATACGACCCATAATGGCAACAATGGTATTGGCACAACGCTGGCGTTCCTCCTTGGAAGGCAAGGAAACAGCCAAGTCCACCATATACTGGATACCACGTCCGTATTCAGGCATTACCAATTGTTCTCTCTGTGTATTATATTGCATTACAATAATGGTTTTGATTTTATGGCTACAAATTCTTTCAGATAGTAGGGCTCAAAGTATGCCACATCCTGAAACTCCTCCAGGTGCATACTGCGCTCGGCCAGGGGGAACATGTTCTTAGCCAGTGGATGGATACCGTCTATAAAGTGCGCATTGGGATGCTGAATGACAGTCTGACACTTCATGGCTCCGTTTCCGAAGAAATAAACGGGTCCGCGATCCAGATACTCCTTATAGGTCTCTTCTGTAACAATGTCTGCCTGAATAGGACGAATCTCCTTCAGGGCACGGTCATAAACGGCTGAATAGACCTCCATACGGCGGGCATCTATCATGGGAACCAACAAGGCATCCTCGGGCAGTTCTTCCTTACCCAGAAGAACAGGCACACAAAGTACCTTCAGGGTAGGAACAGCTATCAGGGGCAAAGCACGTCCGTAGCAGACACCCTTGGCCAGAGAGACACCTATTCTCAGTCCTGTATAACTACCGGGGCCCATACTGACGGCTACGGCATCTACGGGAATAGCATGACTATTGGCAAAGGAAAGGGCCTCATCAACGTACACACCAGAGGTCTCAGAATGACTGGGACCGTCAAAATCCTCGTGGTGGTAAAGTAGCTTTCCATCCTCGCTTAAAGCGACTGAACAGACCTTCGTGCTGGTCTCTATATGAAGAATACAAGGCATTCGTTGAGCTTACATCTAAATTTCGCCACAAAATTACTATTTTTTGCCATTATTTCCGTACTTTTGCAGAAAATTATTGAGAAATATGATACAATCGATGACGGGATACGGAAAAGCCTCGGCCGAATTCCAGGGAAAAAAGATAAATGCAGAGGTAAAATCACTGAACAGTAAAGCACTGGACCTTTCAACCCGACTGGCACCCATCTACCGCGAGAAGGAGATGGAGGTGCGCACACTCATTGCACAGGCACTGGAGCGTGGAAAGGTTGATTTCAACCTGTGGATAGAACAGACAGAGGTTCAGAATGCAGCTTCCATTAACGGCGAGCTGGTAGCCAACTATTACAAACAGATCAATGATGTTGCAGAGAAGTACAACATCGCCAAGCCGGAAGACATCTGGACGGCTCTCTTGCGCATGCCCGATGTACTGAACAAGACAGAGGTTCAGGAACTCTCTGACGAGGAATGGGCTGTTGCCAAGGGGGTTGTTGAGAAAGCCATCCAGCAGCTGGTGGACTTCCGCAAGCAGGAAGGTCAGGCCTTACAGAAGAAGTTTGAAGAGAAACTGGACAACATAGCTGCCCTACTGGCCAGCATAGAGCCCTACGAGACAAGCCGTACCGAGAAGATTCGCCAGAAACTGGTAGATGCATTAGAAGCTATACCTGGCGTAGAGTACGACCGCAACCGCTTGGAGCAGGAGATGATATACTACATCGAGAAGCTGGACATCAACGAGGAGAAACAACGCCTGACCAACCACCTCCGTTACTTCCGTCAGACTATGGAGGAAGGACACGGACAGGGCAAGAAGTTAGGCTTCATTGCTCAGGAGATGGGTCGTGAAATCAACACCACAGGCAGCAAGAGCAACCAAGCCGAGATGCAGAACATTGTGGTGAAGATGAAGGACGAGTTAGAGCAGATCAAGGAACAAGTTCTTAATGTGATGTAAAGACCCCCCGTCCCCCTTTAGGGGGAGAAAAGGGTTAGCGGTTAAGGATTAGCGGTTAGCGATTGTGGTTTACGTTAAATAACTACCAACTCGTCTGCTTGTTAACTTGTTAACTCGTCTACTTATAACGTTTACGTTGAAAAAGGTTTTTTAAGGTTTTTCTTTTTGAAAGCTTTGATATCTGAAAAATATGTTATGATATTGGCAGGGAGATGATGGAAGCTTGCTTACAGTCAGATTCATGACAATAGCATAACAAAGGCACAAAGTGCCAAAGCTTGCAAAAAGGGTTTTTAAGGTTTTTGTAAAAAACATTTCTGCGTTATCTGCGTTATCTGCGTGATATAAATTGTTTACGTTTACGTTATCGTTTACGTTTTAAAATGAGTTTAATGAAAAGTGGTAGATTGTTAATAGTTTCCGCACCCTCTGGTAGCGGAAAAAGCACGATAGTTCAGTACCTGATGAAGGAGCACCCAGAGTTTAAGCTGGCCTTCAGCATCAGCGCCACCAGCCGTCCTCCACGTGGCGAGGAGAAGCACGGTGTGGAGTATTTCTTCCTCTCACCCGAGGAGTTCCGCCAGCGCATACAGAACAACGAGTTCCTAGAATACGAAGAGGTTTATCCCGACCGCTTCTACGGCACCCTGAAGGATCAGGTAGAAAAGCAACTGGAAGCCGGTCAGAACGTAGTCTTTGATGTTGATGTGAAAGGAGGCTGCAACATAAAGAAGTATTATGGTGACCGTGCCCTAAGCCTGTTCATCCAGCCCCCCAGCATAGAGGAATTGCGCCACAGGTTGGAAGGCAGGAATACCGACTCTGCAGATCAGATTCAAATCCGACTGAACAAGGCAGAATATGAGATGAGCTTTGCCCCCCAGTTCGACCGCATCCTTGTCAATGACGACTTGGAGAAAGCAAAGAAAGAAGCGGTGGAAATCCTGAATGGATTTATCAATTCATAGTTCATAGTGCATAGTTCATAGTTACGCTAACCACTAACCACTAACCGCTAACCGCCAACCACAATGAAGACCGGCTTATACGGAGGAAGTTTCAACCCCATTCATTTAGGGCACACGCAGCTAAGTCAAGCCCTGCTGGATTTACATCTTGTTGATGAGATGTGGCTGTTGGTCTCTCCGCAGAACCCCTTCAAGGTGAACCAGAAGCTGTTGGACGACAATGCCCGCCTGGAGTTGGCACAGTTAGCAGTTCAGGACATTCCCAATATCACCGTCTCTGATTACGAGTTCCACCTACCCCGCCCCTCTTATATGGTCCATACGCTGGAACATCTGCGTCAGGACTATCCGGAACGTGAATTCGTCCTGATTATCGGGGCCGACAACTGGGAACGTTTTCCACATTGGTACAAGCACGAAGAGATATTGGCACATCACCAGGTGATTGTCTATCCCAGGCCAGGCTATGAACTGAAAGACATTCCCCAAGGTGTTACCATAGCCGATACGCCCCTCATAGATATCAGCAGCACAGAGATAAGAGAGAATATCTCCAACCCCGACTATAATGGCGAAGGCCTCCACCCTGCCGTATGGGAGGAAATAAAAGAAAGAGGATACTACGGACCCCCCGGCCCCCTTTAGGGGGATGGAATTAGTTGAAGGGAGAACCATTAAAAGCCTCCCCCGCCCCCTCCAAAGGAGGGGAAATTAGTTGATAGTTGAAAGTTTAGAGTCAGCTCAAGAGCCAAAGGGAAACAACCATCAAATGGTTTTCTAGCGAAGCGGGGTTTTTCTTTTTGAAAGCTTTGATATCTGAAAGATATGTTATGATATTGACGGAAGCTGATGAAAGCTTGCTTACAAACAGATTCCTGTCAATAGCAGAACAAAGGCACAAAGTGCCAAAGCTTGCAAAAAGGGTTTTTAAGGTTTTTGTTAAATATCTGTGGGATCTGTGAGATCTGTGTGAGAATAAAAGTTGAAAAGTATGAAAATAAGAGTAGGATTTGGATTTGATGTTCACCAGTTGGTAGAAGGACGTGAACTTTGGTTGGGCGGTATCCGCCTTGAACACACACACGGTCTGTTGGGTCATAGCGATGCCGACGTACTGATTCATGCCATTTGCGATGCCCTCTTGGGAGCCGCCAATATGCGTGACATAGGCTATCACTTCCCTGATAACAGTCAGGAGTTCCACAACATAGACAGCAAGATCCTGCTCCGCAAGACCATAGAACTGATAGCCACCAAAGGTTATCAGGTAGGTAATATTGACGCTACCGTCTGTGCCGAGCGCCCCAAGCTAAAAGCCCACATCCCCGCCATGCAGGAATGTCTGGCCAAAGTGATGGGCATAGACGTAGATGATGTCAGCATCAAAGCCACCACCACAGAGAAGTTAGGCTTCACAGGTCGCGAAGAAGGCATCTCCGCCTACGCCACTGTACTGATTAATGATTAAAAGCCCCTCCCCATCCCTCCCCAAAGGAGAGGGAGAGCTAAAAATAGCGATTAAAGGTTAGAAGCAAGGGTGACAACTTGTTAACTTGTCTACTCGTCAACTGTTCACATAAAACTGTTTTTATTGTTTTTGCTTTTGTTCTGGCTGAAATCTCAGAGAGATTGATGATGTGGCTGTGAGCTTTTATCTGGGAACTTGTTCACAAGTAAAAGAACACAGGCACGGCATCAGAGGCATAGCCTCAGCCAGAGCAAAAGGGTTATTAGGGTTTTTGTTAAAAATGACAAGGAATTATGAATTATGAATTATGAATTAAAATAAGTCTGCGTGAGTTTAAAGCATCACCCTTCCATGGAAGGGAGAGGCTGTTAAAGTAAGCCTCCGCAGGCTTCTCAGCGAGCGGAGGCTAAATAAAAATATTTATACACTAATGTCTTCTTATATACCCCTCGTGGCCTTCTCAGGAAGCGAAGGGATGAAAACAAATTCCTTATATTCATTTTTTCATTCTTTCATTCTTTCATTCTTCAACACTACCATTCCTCATCCCAAACGTTTTGATTGGAGATGGAAGAATTATTGTATTCTTTGGTCCAACCGGCATCCTCAGCTTGTTCGCTACTAATTACATATGAACTTTGCAACAGTTCTCGCTCAGATGAGAGTTTAACAACCAGAAGTTCTGGCGATTTATATATTTTTTTCATATCTATTTCTATTAAGGGTTATGAATTAAGGTTTAGGATTTAGAAGAGGACTTTCTTTCCATTAACAATGTATATTCCCTTCTGAGCCTTACTAACTCGCTGACCAGCCAAGTTGTAGATAGAGGCACTATCGTCCGTATCTCCGAGGGAAGAAACTATACCTGTGACGCCATCTTCATCAAAATTAAGCAGGAATTCTTTAACCTGTGATGCGGTAGCTGCTGTCAGATATGCACGGTTAGCCTTCAATGTAGTTCCGTTCCACTTGTAGAATCCAACCTTAGAGTTCTTTATACCCAGATAATAGTCATTACTGAGACCATCGGTCTTGGCAACACTCTTATCAACGTATGTTCCAGTAAGAGCACAAGACAATGGAGTTCCGCTATTAAAGGCATCTCCAGTATTGATAGTTGCAGTAGCCGTAGCATTTGTTCCCTTCAGAAGAACAGGAGTACCAGCAGGAACTTTATTATCTTCAACCTCTGTTGGAACAAGGTAGTTTCCACTCTTATACAATGTGAAAGCATCTGCTCCAGTGATTGTCACATCGAATGGTAGATACAAAGTAGCATAATAGGTTGGAGTAACAGCTCCATCGCTATTGAGATTAATGGAGAAATTATCTGTTACCGTTACTGTGATATCTGATGTACCTGTAGCAGCAATAGCTGTTGCAGCAGCAGTATTATTCATCCAAATTCCTGAAACATAATATGCATAACCATCGGGTAAAGTAAATGTATCACTGCCATCTTGGGCAACATAGATAGTAGATACGCCATCACCGTTATTCACCGCAACATCTGAAGAAAACGTGACGGTCTTGACGGGAACAAATCTAAAGTAATACCCATAGTGTGTTACAGTATGCCAACCTACAAAATTCGTATGGGGAGACCCAATACCATAAGAATTCAAATATGTTCCTGTGTGGGATGTTGCTTTTAAAGTCAAATATCGATAAGTTACGAAATCTACAGGTTCATAAGTAGCATCTGATGGTGCAACTTCTATTGTAAAAGACTCAGCTGTACCTGCTGTTGTTGCTTCCAAACAGTTTACTTTACTACCGCTTATTGATGCGTTGTTCTCCGGAGCTTTGGCAATATATCTGCCATTACCATTGTCCGCCGCAGGATTGAAAAACTGCCAATTTGTACTATTGCTCTTTGCCTGCCAAACATAGTTTGCATTAGTTAACAACTTAGTGGGAATTGTCAGGCTCCCTGAAGAAACAGCATCTTTCCATAATCTGTCTCCATTTGTTGCATCTGAGGTGTTGGCATAAAGATAATAGAAATTTGTTCCTCCTCCCTGAGTCCAAGTTTGTTGTATGCGATATAACTTGTCATTTTCAAGCGTAACAGCAGCGGGCAAGGCCGTAACGTTCACACTTATATCGTCAGTACCAGCTTTCTTAAGTTCTGCAGCTGCTTTGGCGGCACTATAACTCTTACCCCCGAAAGTGTATTTATATCCCTCAGGAAGAGTGAAAGAATCACTTCCATCTGTAGCAACATAGATGGTAGATACAGCATCACCACCATTAACGGCTACTGCAGACGAGAAAGTTACAGTTTTAACGCGAGAAAAAATGAAGGCATCACCTTCATGATAAGCAGAATATCTACCGACATAAGTATCAGTTGTACCAGAGTATTGATTTAAGAAGGCGTATCTCGGAGTCGCATTTGATCGTTCAATGTGTGATTTTGAAAAGAGAGAAATGGCACCTGTCGCATAAGAATTACGGTCAACAAGTAAAAAAGTCTCTATATCGGCAGTAGTTGCTGTTAACAGTTTTTCGGAATTGCCATCGGACGTTTGGATTTTTTTTATATAGCAACTTGATGCGACATTCTGTAATTGAAGGTCTGATCCATTCCACATGGAAGCTGCCCAAATATAATTGGCATTTGTCATAAGAGTTATTGGAAGAGCTGTACCTTTTTTCAATTCCTTATTATCATCTTTGTCTCCATAAAGATAAAAACTTTTCCACGATCCCTTTATACGATATTTGGCACCCTGAGTGAATGGCGCAGTTCTCCCATTAGATGCATAGGTTACGCTAAACTCTTGAATATTAATGTATTTATCGGCAACCTTAAATTCAACAACTTGTGTTGACAGGCCAGATACAGATAATGTTTTAACATCTGTAGTAGATGTTGAAGCTTGTTTATCTTTCTCTGTACGAAAATTATCCCAACCAGTTACAGTCGCCGTATTGGCATCTGATGATGTGAATTTGATAGTATAGCCAGTGATATTATAACCATATGGCATCATCATGAGATATTCACAATTGGCAAGTTGTTTTCCATTTGCACTAATAAACCTATTTGCATTTGTGCAAACCAATCTTAATTTCGGCGCATTCTTAGTTATCAGCCAAGCATACCAATCACTACCAGAATTATGATCATAAAAATCAGCTGTATTTGTCCAAGAAATTGGTGTATCAGCATTTACGTTCATCAAGGTAATAGTTTCATCCGCCCTTACCCCACTCACACAAAACGCTAATAAAGCTAATATTAAAGTTAGTTTAGTTTTCATAAAATATAAAGGTATTAGTTAATATTGTTTTTAATGGTAATTAGCTTGTCTCACATATGCACGAGGGTATTGAATGCACATACCTCGGCAGGGCAAAGGTAAACATAAATTTGCATTTTACCCCCCCCATTCGTTAAAGTGTGTTAATTGGTGTGCTTTTTATAGAAAAGAAGAGAGAGAAAGGCCGTTTCGCTAAAAGAGAAACGCCGTATCACTAAGAGAGAAACGGCCTTTCTCTGCGAGAACGCAAACGATTTATTCAACGTAAACGATAACGTAAACTTTATATTTCAGCTCTAATCCGCTAAGCTATTAAGCAACTAAACTATGAACTATGAATTATGAATTATGAATTATAGTTAGTCTGCGTGAGATTAAAAAAAAGCCAACGCTCTTGTGGGGCGTTGGCATTTTATACCTATTTATATATATGGTGTTATCTTCTCTTCATCTTGCCAAAGAGGTCACGCATGCCATCCAGATCGAAGCCAAGTGAGAAACGCATGGTCTGGTCCAAGGGGTTGGTCTGAGCCGTACTGAACAGATAGGCAGCGTCTATGGTGAAGACACTCATCTTGAAGCCAGCACCAACGGTGAAGTACTTACGGTTACCCTTGTTCTCTGACTCGTGGTGATAACCGGCACGAAGCATGAAGCGGTCGTTATAAGTGTACTCGGCACCAAAGCTCCAACGAATCTCCTGCATCTCTTCCTTGAATCCGCCAGGAGCATCACCAAAGCTCTTGAAGATACCGGCAATGGGCGAGATATCATAATAGTCCTTCTGCACACGGTCCAGATAGTCGTTCTCTGCCTCACCCTCCTGCTGCTTGGGATAGGTAGGAATCAACAGTTTGTTGGCATCAACAGAGAAGCTGAACTTGTTGAACTCGTTGATGGGAACTGTAAGGTTCAGACCCAGACGCAGGTTGGTGGGGATGAACTCGGCATCATCAGAACCGCCAAAGGCAATCTTACTACCGATATTACTGATGTTGATACCCCAACCCAGGCTGCACTCGCGGTTACCCATCATAAAGTAGCCCAAACGATACATGGCAATGTCAGCAGCAAATGCCTTACCGGCTGTACTCTCCTCGGGTGTGTACTTGATATCAGAGTATATGAAACGCATGTTCACACCCATTGAGAAAGTCTCACTAAGCATACGGCTATAGCCTACGTCAACAGCCAACTCATAGGGCTTGATGGTCATATCAGTTATGCCGCCACTATAATCGCCTACATACACCT
Source organism: Bacteroidaceae bacterium (assembly GCA_017619585.1). The sequence goes on along the minus strand of JAFZSA010000031.1, from coordinate 9,778 downwards.
CACCCAGGTTGAAGTACCTAAGTGAAGCAGATACGGCTGAATAGTCACCGATACGATAGAAACCGGCTATGGTAGCCAGGTTGATATCACTGACAATCTTGCGCAGCCAAGGGGTGTAGCTGATACCCACACCGGCACGAGCCACATTGAATGGATACTTGGCAGGGTTCCAATACTGAGAATACACGTCGGCCTCAGTAGCGGCACCTATATCACCCAAAGCACCTGCACGTGCATCCGGTGCTATTGACAATGATGTTACACCATACTGCTCAGGATTGAAGAGGGTCTTCTTATCCTCAGCCTTTGCGGCCGTAACGCTTAGCAGTACAGCCAAAAGCAGAGTTAGTTTGTTCATTTTTGTTGTTCGCATACAATATAAAAACTCTGTTTTATCTTATTTATTGTTCAAAACAATGATTTTTTGCGCTTTTGAGACTTTCTTGCTATCGCCACAGCTGATTTGGCAACGATAGACGTAAATGCCAGTGAACAACTTGGCTCCTGCATTGGTACACAGATTCCAAGGTATGGTATATAATCCACTGGGAGAACTACCCTGCTCCTGATGGAACCAGACACGCTGTCCGGCAAAGTTGAAGACCTCCAGCGTAAACGTACATTCAGTACCTGCCATATCATAAGATATCAGGAAGTTGGTGCTGGTACGGGCAGGATTCTGGCTGACAGCAAGATTAAAGAAATTGGGTGCAACGGTGGGATCAACCACAAAGTCCAAAGACACAGCATTGGTATTGTTGAAGACATCCCATGCACGGAAGGTAAGGGTATGAGGTCCCTTCGCCAACTCAGGCAATACATAAGAGACGGTTCCGCGTGTGAAGTCGCCAAACTCCTGCACATAGTTACTGTTCAGGGTATAAGTCTTGCTGGCGTCATTGTCAACACAGAGAATCAGATCATGTCCTATACCGTTTCCGCTATAGTTGATACCGCTTTCGTCCTCCAGTTTGGCTACAAAGTAAGGCGTGCTGTTGACAACGCTACCATTCTCGAAGTCCTCGGAATTCAAGCCTGCCATAATCGCAGGACCCTGGGTATCCGCTCCCATCTCATCCATTCCGCCCAAGCGGAACTTCTCGCTATATCCGTTGGCCTCCATAGTACGTTCATTATTGAGAGCGTAGAAGGCAAAACGACCCACCTCGTTACTGTTATTGATATCTACGGGGATAACAAATTCAACAGAGAACTTACCATTTACCACACTGTCCTGACAGGTATAGATGCCTGTACGGTCTTTATAGGTGAATGCACCCTTCTCGGCGTCCTGATTGTTATGGCAGACCACCGTCTCCTCGTTATCATACATGCGGGTAGTCATGGCTCCCGTAAAGTCTTCCTTCAGTCCTCCGGCTGCATCAGCAAGATGACCAGCCAAGCGGACACGCTGACCAGCCTTCAGGGGAACAACAGTAGCAGAGGACAGCTTGGTTCCGTTGATACTGTCAAGGACCACCTTCTGCAAAGGAGTACCGAACGCCAGGGATGGGTCGCCAAGCAGAGCATACTGCAGTTTGTTCTCGCGATAGCCCGACTCCGTATTACCCGTAATAATATCATTCTTGGCCAAGCGGATAGCATCGCCTATCATATACCTTCTGCCCTTATCATCCTTAGAGAAGAGATACTGCATAAAATATTTGTTCATATACAGATTCTGGGTAGCATAAACGGTACGGGCCGTACCATAGAATGCCAAGGCACCGCCATTAGGATTCAGGACAGCTGTCTCGCCAATGTTCTCTACCTGACCGTCGAAAGGCATAACGTCACAGGCGGCAGTAACCCACAGGGCAAGCTTGTTCCCATTATTTTCTGCAAAGTCACTCATTCTAAGCACAAACTCATGACTCATACCATAAGGAGCCGCATGACCCACATAATTGATGACAGCAGCACCCTCGTTCATGGCACGCTTGATATCCTGGGTACAGGTGGGATAAGAAAGGTTGCTGGCTGTACTCTCTATCTTATAGGCATCCCACATAATCTTCCTGACTTCCATCTCAGGATTACGCCCCTTGATAAGTTCAGCCACCTGATCAGCATAGTCCATGTGCTGGTTATTATCACCATCGTCACCCAACAGATAGACAAGGTTCTTCCAGCTGCCTGCATTCTCACGACTGAGATAGGTAATGGTCTTGTCCACCATAACCTTGGCATCAGATGCAGAGGTTACAGGGAAGCGGCCTACGCCAAGGTCAGGCTTATTTCTAAGGATATCTGATCCTTCTCCGTCATCCAAGAGTCCGAAGTAGTCCTCCATCACATAACTTCTGGTATCGCTGAAACTATTCTCACTGGGGTAACAGAGCAGATAGTCGTTAGGCGAATAGTTCCTCCACTGCACGCTTACCATACGGTTATCCCAGGCAGCATCGCCAAAGAGGAGCAGGTACTTGGGCGCATCGTCCTTATCCTCTGCCCTATCATAGAGCATCTTCATAAGACGACGGTAAGCCGTTGCATCAGGTGTTCCGCTTGAGAACTCGTTATAGACCTGATCAGCACGGACAATGGCACATCTCAGACCATCATACTGCTTATGAGCATCCACCAGACGCTGTGCCTGCTCCAAGAGCTTTCCACTGGTGGGAATGATGATAACCATATCCACACTATCCATTGCATGCAAGTCCTGATTCTGAATGGTACCAACTACCTTGGGCTCAGGGAAGGAATAGCCGTCATCGAAGGCTACATACTGCTGCTTCCCATAAGGCAGGACAACAGATGTAGTATTATCCAACTGAGAAGTCTCGACAAGAGTAGCAGGAGCACCAGGACTACTGGTACGCATCACCTTGAGTCCTGTACCTTCAATATTGTACTGGCCAGTTCCCCCGTATTCGGGTGTAAAGGCAATATAGCCTGAAGAGGGTTTGAGCTTTCTCTCATAGCTAAGAGCAATATAATCCAGACGGGCATTCAGACCTGCCGTAGATGTCAGACGGACATTCCAGGAAGAGACAGGATTCAATTTACTTACATCAAAGCTAGATGTTGTAGAAGCTCCATAGGTGTATATATCAACGGGCACAGCCACTGTCATCGATCCAACTTTGTTTCCGTTGACATTTACATCTACAGCTGTCTTACTCTTGTTATTGGCAGAGAAAGCCACCGTCAGTTTGAGTGCACTCTCTGCGTTGATAGTCTGCAAACTATAGGAATGGGAATTGCTGCTGGCATAATTGGTACTCTCATACAAATTGCGACCACCATGATACCATGCATATTCATCCTTCTCGTACAGTACATGATCAGTAACAGTGGTAACAGCTGTGCCATAAGAGGCGTATGCATGTTCTGTTCCTATACGCTCGGCATCCTCTGCTTCTTCGGTAAGAAAATAGCAGGCCTCGTTGGCATAGAAATTGACCACTCTGGTATCACCATTCCAATGCAACAAGCCATTTCCCCAGAACAGCCAGGCATCCTGCTTCTGACTGTAATACAAGGGGAGTTCCACCATATCATCATACTCCTCGCCCTTGAACAGAACCTCGTTCTGCAAATGACCTCCATAACCATAGAGGCGCACCTTGGCAGGATTAGAGAATCCCATATTCTTCAGGGCAGAACGGGTAAGTCGGTACATACCGTCCTGGGTAATGGAAATCTTTACCCAACGGCCGCTCTGCAGCTTGGAGTGGGCAGCATAACGCTCAGACTTGGTTGCAGGTGCCCTACGACCCACGCGCTTGGGAGTAGAGGTAATGACAATCTGTGCGCTGATAAGCTTGAGATAGGTATTACCACGACGGATGATGGGCACAAAGGCAATATCCAACATTCCTTCTCCACGAGATATACCAACGTAACTCTCCACATCGATGGATTCATGTATCAGACTGTCATACTTCAGTACGACCTCTGTCTCCTTGGATGTCAGAGGAGCATACTCAGGGTATTCAATCCCGACGCTGTAGTCGTTTAGGGAATAGTCAGTCTGCAAGGGAACCACCTCGGTATAAACAGGGAGGACAGAGTCTATCTTCAGCTCATCCCAGTTTAGCGTGGTGATATCCAATTTGCCGTTTTCCTGCGCCATAAGAGGCAGGAAAGCAAAGAAGAAGAGTATATATTGTATAATTCGTTTCATGGGCAAACCACTTATTACTTGACATTGAATTCCAGCACCTTCTCCCCCTCAAGGTATCCCTCAAGGTGGTCATCTATATGAACAGGGCCCACCCCAACGGGTGTTCCCGTAAAGATAATATCGCCCGTCTTGAACGTAAAATACTGACTGATGAAGCTGATCAGCTTATCTACATTGTGTATCATATCGCCAGTATAGCCGCTCTGAACGGTCTTTCCGTTTATATCCAGATGGAAATGCAGGTTCTGCACATCACCCAGTTTCTCCTTCGGTACCCAATTTCCAACAACGGCACTACCGTCAAAACCCTTGCACAAGTCCCAGGGCAAGCCTTTCTGACGCAGGGATTCCTGCAAATCACGGGCAGTGAAGTCTATTCCTACAGAAACCTCATCATAATAGCGGTGGGCAAAACGCTCGGGGATACTGCGCCCTAAGTGATTGATACGCACCACCAGTTCCGTCTCATAATCGCACTGCTGGGTATAGGCAGGGATAAAGAACGGCTTTCCGCCCGTAAGTAATGAGGAGTCCGCCTTAGTGAAAACAACAGGGTCCTCTATATTTAATAACGTACCATGAAGCTCTTTATTGTGCTCCAGGTAATTCATTCCTATCCCAAATATCTTCATTACTCAGTTAATGTTCGCAATTTCCTTGACAAAGGTATAAAAAAAAGTGAACCAATCATACGAATGGTTCACTCTTTTTGTGTAATTATTTCAGTTCGTGGCGGAAATTATTCAGCACGAAGTGTGAAACGCTTGAAATCTGTAATAACCAGATCCTTATCTACAGACTGCAGATAAGAAGCTACAGTGAAGTTCTTGTCCCAGATATACTCCTGGCTCATCAGACAGTTCTCTTTGAGGAACTTGTTCAGACGACCCTTAGCAATGTTCTGGATCATAGCCTCGTTCAGGTTGGCAGCCTTCTCAGCGCTAACCTCAGCGATGATCTTCTTAACGGCAGCAACATCCTCAGCTGTAATCCAGCCCTTGGTCTGGTTGCTCTCCATGTGATCCTCTGAGTCGAAGTGAGCGGGGTTGTAACCTGCCTTCTTGATAGCAGCCTCAACAGCCTTCTGAACCTGCTCAGCCTTTGTCTTCTCGATGGCAACAGCGATCTCGTTGTCCTTTACAGACTGAGGTACACCAGTCTCATCGATAGCTACGGGAGCAGCACTTGCAATCTGCATAGCAATGTTCTTACCAACGGTAGGATCCTCAACAGCCTTGTTCAAAGCCAACATGGTGCAAAGACCGTTGCGGTTCATGTGGTTGTAAGTAGCTATGTTCTCAGACTCGATGTAGCAATAGCCATCCAGCTCCATCTTCTCACCGGTAACACCGCTACGCTCTGTAACAGCATCGGCAACAGTACCGTCGCCCATGGGGAGAGCCTTAACCTCGTCCAGAGACTTAGCCTTGGCAGCAACAGCAGCATTCAGGATGTTCTGAGTAAGAGCTACGAAGTCAGCGTTGTTGGCAACGAAGTCGGTCTCGCACTTCAAGGCGATGATAGCACCAAAGCCATTCTCAGCCTTAACAAGTACACAACCCTCAGCAGCCTCACGGTCACTACGCTTAGCAGCTACAGCAGCACCCTTCTTACGCAGGTATGCAACAGCACCGTCCATGTCGTCAGACTCAGCCAAAGCCTTCTTGCAGTCAGCCAAGCCAGCACCGGTCATTTCACGGAGCTTCTTAATATCTGTCATTGTAACGTCCATAGTACGTCTTCTTTCTTTAAATGATTTGTGAATGAATTAAATTATTCAGCTGTTTCCTCAGCGGGAGCTTCAGCAGCCTCAGCAGCGGGAGCCTCTACAACTTCCTCAGCAGCAGCTTCCTTAGCAGCAGCCTTCTTACGACCACGCTTTACAACGGGCTGGTCGTCCTGCTCAGCAGCAGCATCGCTGTCAGCCTTCTCAGCCTTACGCTCCTCAAGACCCTCGTTGATAGCAGCACAGCAAGCATCCAGGATAACCTCTACGCTCTTGCTTGCATCATCGTTAGCAGGAATCATGAAGTCGATGTTGTCAGGATTAGAGTTGGTGTCAACAATACCGAATACGGGGATACCCAGACGGTTTGCCTCACGAACAGCAATCTGCTCCTTCAGAACGTCAACAACGAACAGGGCTGCGGGCAGACGAGTCAAGTCAGCGATAGAACCGAGGTTCTTCTCCAACTTAGCACGCTGACGCTGAACCTGCAGGATCTCGCGCTTAGACAAGTTGCTGAAAGTACCATCAGCTGTCAACTTATCAATATTGGCCATTTTCTTAACAGCCTTACGGATTGTGGGGAAGTTGGTCAGCATACCACCGGGCCAACGCTCAATAACGTAGGGCATGTTTACAGATGTAGCCTTGTCAGCAACAATCTGCTTAGCTTGCTTCTTAGTAGCAACAAAAAGAATCTTCTTACCGCTCTTTGCAATCTGCTTCATAGCCTCAGCAGCCTCATCAACCTTAGCAACAGTCTTGTGCAGGTCAATGATATGAATACCATTGCGCTCCATGAAAATGTAGGGAGCCATAGCGGGATTCCACTTTCTCTTCAGGTGACCGAAATGACAACCGGCCTCCAACAGTGTATCAAAATTTGTTCTAGACATAGTCTTTTGTTTTTTTTGAGTTGACGAGTTAACGAGTTAACGAGTTGACGAGTTGTTTGATTTTGCTTCTTGTTTACTTGTCTACTTGTTTACTTGTCTACTTGTTTACTTGTCTACTTGTCTACTCTTTGTTATTGTTTACCTTCTTTTTAATTCTTTTCTTTCGTTAGAATCAATCTGCGAGTAGTCCACCCGATTATACCTTATATATTATATAGGAGTCACGCAGATTTAGATACTAAACTTGTTCCAATTCAAAATTGTTAATTCATAATTCATAGTTCCAACGTGCAAAATACAATTAAGCATTGTGAATTGTGAATTATGCATTGAATCATTAACGCTTGCTGAACTGGAAACGACGACGTGCCTTTGGACGACCTGGCTTCTTACGCTCAACCTCACGGCTATCACGAGTCATGAAGCCTTCAGCACGAAGTGCCTTCTTGTCCTCAGCATTAATCTTAACCAATGCGCGAGCGATAGCCAGACGCAGTGCCTGAGACTGGCCTGTGAAACCACCACCGAACAAGGTTACCTTAATGTCATACTTCTCAGCAGCATCCAAAAGGTTCAGGGGCTGCTTTACTACATACTGCAGGATGGGGCTGGGGAAATATTCTGTAAGATCTCTCTTGTTGATAGTAATCTTACCAGTACCATCAGCAACATATACGCGAGCCACAGCACTCTTGCGGCGACCCAGTGCATTTGCAATATATTTTACTTCCATCTCTTACTATTATTTATACAGGTTAATATCAATTGCCTTGGGGCTCTGTGCCTGCTGCTTGTGCTCTGCACCTTCGTAGATGTACAGATTGCTGAGCAGACGGTCTGCCAACTTGTTCTTGGGGAGCATACCCTTTACAGTCTTACGCAACAGCTTGTCTGCGCCGTTGGGCTTAGCCAGGATGCTAGCGGGAGTAGCCTCACGCTGACCACCGGGATAACCTGTGTAAGAATAATAGATACGATCTGTCATCTTCTTACCAGTCAGACGAATCTTCTCGGCATTAACGATGATAACATTGTCACCACAGTCTACATTGGGAGTAAACTCGGGCTTGTACTTACCTCTCAGCAATTTTGCCACCTTAGTACAGAGGCGACCCAGAATCTGGTCTGTAGCATCTACTACAACCCATTCCTTCTTGGCAGTTGCCTTGTTGATAGAGATGGTCTTGTAACTCAAAGTGTCCATTCTTTGTTTTTGTTCTTTTTGTTTTTAACTACTGTTTTCTCAATTCTGCATGCTTTAACGAACCGCCTGCCTGGCCAAAGAACAAGCTATTCCGACATGCATGGAGGTCATTTTCATGCCCCCTTGATAATAATCGGCGTGCAAAGGTACAACAATTTATCAAACTGACAAACCAATAGACTTCTTTTTTTATAAAAAAGTACCATTATATAAAAAGCAACCCCTAAAGGGGACTGTTCCGTAAACAGGAGGAAGAAGTTCTTGGATTGAATGGGATTTTCCATTCCAAAGTCTGGAATCTACATTCCAAAGTCTGAAACGGCCGTTCCAAAGTTTGAAATGGCCGTTCCAAAGTTTGGAATAGAAAAAAGCCTTAAGGGGAATGTCTTTCCACCTTAAGGCCTGACAATATTCTGCGTACAGAAAAACTTACTTCAGAATCTCTGCAATCACTTCATCTGCAGCAAGCATCTTCTGCTCGCCTGTTATCATATTCTTCAGCATCACCTTACCCTCGGCAATCTCCGTCTCTCCGGCAATAGCAACAAAGGGGATTGACTTGGCATTTGCATACTGCATCTGCTTCTTCATCTTCACGCTGTCTGGATAAACCTCGGTACGGATACCTGCCTTACGGGCCTTATCGGCAATAGGCAGAATGAAGTTGGTCTCTGCCTCTCCAAAGTTGATGAACAACAACTGGGTGGCTGTTGTCACTTCCTCAGGATAAAGCTCCAACTGATTCAGCACATCGTAGATTCTGTCGGCACCAAAAGAGATACCCACGCCACTGATGCCAGGCATACCGAAGATACCTGTCAGGTTATCATAACGACCGCCACCTGTTATACTACCAATCTGAACATCCAGAGCCTTTACCTCGAAGATACAGCCTGTGTAGTAGTTCAGGCCACGAGCCAAAGTCAGATCCAATTCTATTTCATTGAACATTGAACATTGAACATTGAGCGTGTTCAATACAAATTCAATTTCATCAACACCCTTCTGACCAACCTCGCTGTCCTTCAGCACTTCGCGGATGGTCTGAAGCTTCTCTGCATTGGTTCCGCTCATGCTGATGATGGGCTGAAGTTTCTCTACCTGAGCCTCTGTAAGACCATTCTCCAACAGTTCGGCATTCACATTCTCCAGGCCAATCTTGTCCAGTTTGTCTATGGCAACGGTAATATCAACAATCTTGTCGGCAGCACCAATCATCTCAGCGATACCAGAGAGAATCTTTCTGTTGTTAATCTTTATGCAGACACGGATACCAAAGCGCTGGAAGACTGTATCTACAATCTGCATCAGTTCAACCTCGTTCAGCAGGCTGTCGCTACCTACCACATCAGCGTCACACTGATAGAACTCACGATAACGACCCTTCTGAGGACGGTCGGCACGCCATACGGGCTGAATCTGATAACGACGGAAGGGAAGTGTCAGTTCCTCGCGATGCTGCACAACATAGCGTGCAAAAGGAACGGTCAGGTCATAACGGAGACCTTTCTCGCACAACTGAGCAGCCAGATGTCCTGTTGCTCCGTTTTCCAGATCACTACTGCTGATTCCTTTCAGGAAGTCGCCACTGTTCAGAATCTTGAAGAGAAGCTTGTCGCCCTCTTCTCCGTACTTACCCATCAGCGTTCCCAGATTCTCCATAGCAGGAGTCTCTATCTGCTGAAAACCATACAGGGCATATACCTGACGAATGGTATTGAAGATGTAGTTACGGCAGGCCATCTCCTGAGGGCCAAAGTCGCGCGTTCCCTTGGGTATACTTGGTTTCTGTGCCATTTTCTCTATAGATGTTTATTTTG
>JAFZSA010000030.1 GCA_017619585.1 Bacteroidaceae bacterium | reverse complement strand
GAATAATGAATTATGAACTATGAATTGTGAATTATGAATTTAATGACTACCTTTGCACTGAAAAATCTGAAATGCAATGAATATTATTGGCAAAAAGATACTCAACGATACACAGCTTCAGCGAACAAAAGAGATGAAGCGACTGGCTGAAACCAAGCTGAACAACATAGAGGAGAACCTGGGACAACTGCGCAAGCAACAGGTGTTCCTGCGAAGATACAACAAACTGAAGATAGACCTGAAACAAGAGAAAGCCAGACTCTTTGAACTGAACAAACTGCAAGCCTCCATGGCTGACGAGATACGCCAACTGGAACGCTATGAAATGTTCGAGGCCATACAGGGAACCTTCCAGCGAGTAACCATTCTGGAAAAACTTACCGACCAGAACAATCGCAGCCTGAGCAACCTGAAACGCGAGAGCGACGAACTGAACCAGAGTTGGAACGGACAAGAGAAGCTACAAACTCAGATGAAGAGCCAGCGTAAGAGTGCCGAGGAGAAGAACCACGCCTTACAGGACAGTATCTTCCACGCCTTCACGCTTCAGGGCTATTCCCAGGCTTGCGAGGAAGAGATAAACAACCTGAGCAAACTGCTTGAGAAAGCCAATCTGCAAGTCGGCACCTTGGAAAGCAACATCGCCGAGGTAGAACAAGGCATTGAGTTCCTTACTGAGAAGCTGTCGCACCATAGTGCAGAACGTCAAAGCATGGAGATTCACGAGCAGACAATTCTGCATGCCGAGAAGATTCTTCTTCTCCTGGACAATCTACAGGATATAGAAGAGCAGCAACAAAGAACCAAGACTCTACAAAAAGAGACCTTACAGAAACAGGACGAGGAGAACATACTCCTGGGCAGGGTATTCAGCAAATATCAGGACGTTACCTCAGATATAGAAACCCTGGAAGGTGAGCGTGAGACGCACAAGTCCAATATTCTGGGACAAGACAGCTACAAGTTGCAGGAAAGAGCCATGCAGCTCAAGAGCCTGAAGCAGATGCTGATTTCCGCCCAGTCGTTATGGCATCAGATTTCCGTAGGATACAACAGCATAGAAGAGAAGACCAGAACGTTGAACGAACTGCGCCTTCACATAGACCAGACAGAACGCAACATCAAGGAGATGGAACTGGAGGTAGGCAAACTGTCGCGCCTCTGCCACGAGAAAGAACATACATACCTACTGAGCAAAGGTCAGAACATCATTCAACTGAGAGCCGACCTGAAGGAAGGCGTCAGTTGCTCTGTCTGTGGAGCTACCCACCATCCCTATCATAGCGATACCATGCTGGAGCAAAGCAAGCTCATAGGCGAGTTCAAGACCGACTACGAGTTGCTGTCGGCAGAACTGCGAGGCAAACAAAAACTGCTCGATGAGATGCGACTGGACCTGGCAGAAAGCAAAGGTCGTCAGTTCTCAGAGGAGAGTTCCCTCAACGCCATACGCCTGCGTCAGAACGATGATGTTAAGGAATGGAGCATCTACTCCTCACTGGACTCTTCATTCAAGGACTGTTCACCCAGTACCAACCTGAATGCCAGGATGGCTCTGATAAGGCACATGATAGAAAGTACCGGTACTGATGCCGAGGAAGCACAGAAAGAACTGGACACTTTCAACTATCACATGTCGCAGATTGCTAAACTGAGCGAGAAGCTTCAAACGCTTGAACAGCAGAAGAAAGACCTGAATACCCGTCTGAACGAGGTCAACACAGGCTGTCAGGTTATGGTTGGACAAGTTGAGAGAGTAACAGCCATGATAGACAACGAGAGCATCCGCTACAGCGAGGTGTACCACCACCTGGAGGAATGCATCACCATAAAAGACTGGAAAGACATCTGGGACAATAATCATGAAAGTCTGCGCGAGCGTATCATAACCCTGAAGACCACTTGGGACAACATAAACCAACAGATCCAAAAGGAACAACAGGAACTGGCTATTCTGAAAACCCAGCACGAGGCCATACAGGCTCAGCAGAAGAGCTTCAGATACTATCAGGAAATGGTTCGCAACCGTACTGACGACCGTAGGAACCAGATTGACGAGAACAACAAAACCATTAATCAGACTACAGGAGAATACGGCCCCAAGCAGCTATACAACCAAGTTTACCAGCAACTGACAGAAACCCGTCAGGCAGAAGAGGCCGAACAGGAGAAAACCCAGAAGATGCTTCATGACATTGACTACCTGAGAGGACGCAATGAGTTCCATATGATGTTTGGCAAGGAACTGAGCAACGAGCTGAGCCAGGAACGCTCTCGTCTGGACCTGTGGATACGCAACTTCAATATGCACCATCCTCCTGTCCAATATACAGAGTTGGAGGAAGTCTTCAGCGAAGAGAAAGACTGGGAGGCTACCCGTTCTCGCATCCAGACAGTTCAGCGTGACACCGCACTCTGTCAGGCTCGCGTTGACGACCTGAACAGCAGGCTCCTTTCCCTGCAGTCCGACGGCAACTACCACAACGCCGACAACGAGGCACTCCAAGAGTCACTTGCATCACAACAAGAGAATCTGGAATCCAAGCGTCGCGAGATCATGATGCAGATAGCCCGCTACAGCGTTGCATTGGAAGATCACGAGAAAGCCATACACTCTGCCAACAACTCGGCAGAGGATCAATCTTCAGAACCTGAGGAGAACTGACGGATTACGGGCAGGAACAGCGGACCATAGGTGATGCACTTGAACTCGCCTATCCCATTGATATTACCAAAAGCCTGCATGGTGGTAGGCTTGTACATAGCCAGTTGGTGAAGCACCTTGTCTGACATAATCACAAACGGGGGTTCACCTTTCTGTTGGGCAAGCCTGAGACGCAGTTGTCGTAATGCCTCAAACAACTCCTTGTCCTCATCCGGTTCATTCTTGGGAAAGTTCCACAGACCTGGCAGTACTTCTTTCTGTCGGGTCTGTTTCTTTTTGCCCTTAGGTGGCTGCACCTCACGTCTTATCACTACCAGCATAGCCTGACGCTCTCCGTATAGCACCTGGCGTCCCAGTTCTGTCACGCGCAAGTGGTTGTGCTGGTCGTACATCACCTCTATATATCCCATCTGCAACATCTGCAGCATATAATCCCTCCAGTCCTTTACAGGCACAGTACTTCCTACCCCATAGGTTTTCAGCTTGTAGTATTGTTGTTTGCCCACCTCTTCAGAAGGAATACCGCACAGAATGTCAATACAGGTACGCATAGAAATCATCTGATTGGTACGAACTATAGCACTCAACGCCATCTGAACATACTTGGTACCGTCGAACAACTGAGGGGGATGCTGGCAGACATCACAGTTATGGCAGTCGGACGCTGTTTCCTGTCCGAAGTAATTCAGCAGGATTCGCCTACGACACACACTGGCCTCGGCATACTCGCACATACGGTTCAGACGCTCCATGTTAATCTCGCTTTGTCCGCTCATCTGGGCAAACCTGGTAAGCTGAACAATATCAGCAGCATTATAGAACAACAAAGTGTCAGCCGGAGCACCATCGCGTCCTGCCCTACCTATCTCCTGATAGTAATTCTCAATACTTTTTGGTAGATTGTAATGAATTACGAAACGGACATTCCCCTTGTTGATGCCCATTCCAAAGGCAATGGTAGCACAAACCACCTGCACCCTGTCATTCAGGAAATCCTCCTGAGCCCTGTTACGTTCCAGCAACGACAGACCTGCATGATAGACAGCGGCCTCTATATGATGTGCACGCAGGAAAGCTGCTACAGACTCCGTATTCTTCTTGCTCAGGCAATAGATGATACCAGGTTCATTCTGGTGCATGGACAGGAAGTGCAGGATGGCAACACGCTTCTCGTACGAATCCAGTCCGCGTCTTACATCCAGGCTCAGGTTGGGACGGTCAAAACTGCCTATGAACACATTGGCATCCTGTATGTTAAGCTGATTCAGGATATCAAAGCGCGTCACCTTGTCGGCCGTTGCCGTCAGGGCAATGATAGGAACCTGTGGGAAGAGTTCCTTAAGGACACCCAACTGACTGTATTCGGGTCTGAAGTCATGCCCCCATTGCGAGATGCAATGAGCCTCATCCACAGCAATCAACGAGATACGTATAGACCTGAGCAGACGGGGTATCTCCACCATCAGACGTTCCGGAGACAGGAAGATAAGCTTCACGTGTCCATCCTGACACTGACGCTGCAAGGTCATCAGGTCCTGATCATCCTCGCTACTGTTCAACGCAACGGCTTGAATACCATTACAATGCAGTTGGCGAACCTGGTCGCGCATCAATGAAATCAGAGGCGAAATCACAAGGGCTGTTCCCTCCATCATCAAGGCTGGCAACTGGTAACAGAGACTCTTGCCGCCACCGGTTGGCATCAGCACCAGGGTTGAATGTCCCTGCATCACACTTTCTATAATTTCGCGCTGGTAAGGACGGAAACTATCATACCCGAAATATCGTTTTAACACATTCTCCATACAAGGATGTAAAAAAAATTGCACAAATTTATCATTTTTTTTGCATTATTTACATTATTAATAAAACAAATTTGTATTTTTGCAACGGAAATTCCACAAAAAAGCACAATGGCTAAGTATAATTTAACCGAGAAAAAGCAGAAGACACCTCTTTACAGGTCTTTGCTTAAGATGGAGACTGTAGATGAAATTTACCAGCAGATTATGGCAAAGTTCATTGTTGAAAAGAAGTATCGCGACTGCAACTACTCTGCCAAGAAAATGGCTGAGGAGTTGAACACTAACGTCAGATACATCAGTGCCATTGTCAACCTGCGCTATCAGGACAACTACTCCCAGATGGTAAATGAGTTCCGCATCAAGGAAGCTATGTACATGCTCAAGGACCGTAGGTATCTGAACATGACCGTCGAGGATATTGCCCTTGCCGTAGGATTCCAGAACAGACAATGTTTCTATGTTGCCTTCTACAAGCGCTTAGGCATCACCCCACGCGAGTACAGGACCAGCAACATGGAAATGCTGCAAGAGAAACTGGATTTAAAGAAGAGTAAGAAGACCAAAAAGAAAGAGGATAAGGATGCAGGGACAAAGTGATTTCACATTCCAGTCTGAGCGCTTTGCCGACATCCAACTTCTTCGCTATCAGGTTCCAGGATTCCAAGAACTTACTCTACGTCAGAAACTCCTTATCTACCACCTAAGCAGGGCGGCACTGTTAGGTCGTGACATACTGTGGGACCAGAACGGTGCCCACAACTTGCATATACGTCAGGTATTGGAGACTATCTACGCCCAGTATCAGGGCGACCGCAACACAGAGGATTTCCAGCAATTCACTACGTACCTGAAGCGTGTATGGTTCAGCAACGGCATACACCATCATTACGGATACCAGAAGTTCACGCCGGGCTTCTCTGAGCAGTTCTTTGTAGATGCTGCCAGACAGTTAGGTTTAGATGTAAAGGATTTACTTCCCATTGTCTTTGACCCTTCCGTGCTGAGCAAGCGTGTAAATCAGGCAGAAGGAGCCGACCTTCTGCTTACATCAGCCAGCAATTACTATCAGGATGGCATCACGCAGGCAGAGGCTGAGAATTTCTATGCCCGCCAGAAAGCTGAGGGCGATTCCCGGCGACCCGTTATGTACGGCATGAACAGTCGTCTGGAGAAGAAGCCTGACGGCACACTATACGAGAATATCTGGCGTAGCGGAGGACTATACGGGCCAATCATAGACCGTATCATTGCAGCCCTCAGAGATGCCCTGCCCTATGCAGAGAACCCAAAACAACAGGCCGTCATAGAGAAACTGATTGAATTCTATCAGACAGGCGACCTGAAGACATTCGACGAATACACCATCCTTTGGGTGCAGGATACAGAAAGTCAGGTGGACTTTACCAACGGTTTTACAGAAGTCTATGGCGACCCGCTTGGCCTGAAAGCCAGTTGGGAAGGATATGTCAACTTTGTGGACCCCGTTGCCACCCGTCGTTCCCAGGCCCTTAGTGATAATGCACAATGGTTCGAGGACCATTCACCCATAGACCCTCGCTTCCGCAAGAAGGAATGCAAGGGCGTTTCTGCCAAGGTCATCAACGCTGCCATCCTGGGTGGCGACCTCTATCCCAGCAGCGCCATAGGCATCAATCTGCCCAACAGCAACTGGGTAAGAGCCGAATACGGCAGCAAGAGTGTTACCATCGGCAATCTGACCCATGCTTATGCACAGGCTGCCAAAGGTAGCGGACTGCGTCAGGAGTTTGCCATAGATGCACAGACCATTGAACTGTTAGACAAATATGACAGCATCTGTGATGACCTGCATACCGACCTCCATGAGTGCCTTGGCCACGGAAGCGGACAGTTGTTGCCTGGTGTTGATCCTGATGCATTGAAAGCATACGGCAGCACCATAGAGGAGGCACGTGCCGACCTCTTCGGTCTCTATTATCTGGCCGACGAGAAACTGGTACAGTTGGGGCTTACCCCCAATGCCGAGGCCTACAAGGCACAATATTACAGTTACCTGATGAACGGAGTACTCACTCAGTTGGTACGCATTGAGAAAGGCGACCAGATAGAGGAAGCCCACATGCGCAATCGTGCCCTCATTGCCCGATGGACACTAAAGAACTACCCTCAGGCAGCCCAGCTCATAGAGAAAGACGGCAAGCATTACATACAGGTACACTCCTACCCCATGCTGCGTACCGCCTTTGCCACCCTATTGGCTGAGATTCAGCGTATAAAGAGCGAGGGCGATTTGTCTGCAGCCCGTCAGTTAGTTGAGGAATTTGGTGTTCAGGTGGATAAAGACCTGCACCGCGAAGTCTTAGACCGATACAAGAAACTGAACATCTCGCCCTACAAGGGATTCATCAACCCGCAATACGAACTCATCTATGATGCAAACGGCAATGTTACGGACGTAGAGATTCGTTACGGAGAGGCCTATGACCATCAAATGCTACGATATGGAAAATTCTGAAATCAAAGATATAAAGAAAGAACTGCGTGCCGCCATGAACGGTATCCTCAGTGCCAAGATGCGCGAAGCCGGAGCGCCTTACAAACTGGTGTTTGGTGTTGAGTTGCCACGTCTACAAAGCATAGCAGCCGAGTTTCAGCCCTCACGTGCACTGGCTCAGCAACTATGGAACGAGAACATCCGAGAATGCAAGCTCCTGGCTGCCATACTGATGCCACCCGAGGAGTTCCTGCCCGAAGTGGCTGATATCTGGGTGGATGAGATCCCCACGGCGGAGGTGGCACAAATCCTCAGCATGCAGCTTCTCTGCAAAGAACCCTGGTGCGCTACCGTTGCCTTCGAGTGGATAGCCTCTCCCGCTCCCATGCGTCAGTTATGCGGTTTCCTCTGCATAGCCCGACTGCTACAACAAGGAGCTCAGTTGCAGGAGCGTTCCGCCAAAGAACTTCAGGATCAGGCACAATCCCTTCTCCCCACTGCCGACCTTCCCCTACGCAAAGCCATCATGGCAGCAACTTCTTTTATCAGTCCACTTGCATAAGGTTGTGTTTAGAAAAAAACCGTAAAAACACCCATGTCTGTATGGAGTGCTTCTAGCCCTTATAAGCTGCAAGGCTGATATTTTTATTTATAAGCAAAACTTACATAAAAACAACCTCTGTTATTGGCAGGAAGATGGTGGAAGTTTACTTACAACCAAATTCATGATGATAACAGAACAGAAGCACAACGTGCAAAAACGTTCAAAAAGTGTTATTTATGTTTTTGTTTTAAATTCAAACACAGACATTTGCGGACGATTCCTTTTATCTTCATCTCTACATAGAGCAAGCAGAACTAACATGGGAATAAAAATAAACAAGATTTATTTTGTATTCCGCTCACTTATTCGTAATTTTGTACCCGCTAATGAGTGAGAATACAGAACTATACAACCTTGCTGCCCAGCGACTCACTGAGTTCATGAAAGGCAAAATTACACGCAAAACCCCCGAGAGATTCGAGATTCTGCGTGTCGTTTGTCAGACCCAAGGCATCTTCAGCATAGACGAGTTGCAGGAGGAAATGGAAAAGAAAGCAAAGTTCCAGGTCAGCAGGGTCACACTCTTTAATACACTAAAGCTGTTAGAAGAGGCTAAGCTGGTTATCAAGCACACCCTTTCACGAGCCGCTCACTACGAATGCTGCGTCACACCACATCCTATGGTTTGTCTGGTATGCGAACAATGCGGATCGGTACGCAAGCTGGAAAGTAGTAAGATAGAAAACTGGCTCAGCGAACAGAAGTGCAAGCACTTTATCATCTCACAACCCGTGCTGTACTTCCACGGACTGTGTCGCAGCTGCATGGTCAAGAACAGCATCAAGAAAAGGAAAGCAAATTCAAAAACAAAAATACAGAAGAAATGAAAAAAGGAAAGGTAGATGCCCTGCTGGGTATCGTTTTCGGCGATGAAGGTAAAGGTAAGGTTGTGGACTGTTTCACACCCCGATATGACGTCGTAGCCCGCTTTGCCGGCGGTCCCAATGCCGGTCACACCATCATATTCGAAGGCAAGAAATTCGTCCTCAGAAGCATTCCTTCAGGAATCTTCGACGAAGGCAAGCTCAACATCATTGGTAACGGATGCGTCATTGCCCCAGACCTCTTCATGCAGGAGGCTAAGGAGCTGGAGGCTGCAGGTTACGACCTCAAGAGCCGTCTGCACATCAGCAAGCGTGCACACCTGATTCTGCCCACACACCGTGTACTGGACCGTGCCTATGAGGCAGCCAAGGGTAAGAACAAGGTTGGTACCACAGGTAAGGGCATTGGACCCACTTACAGCGAGAAAGCCAGTCGTACCGGTCTGCGCGTTGGCGACATCCTGGGCGACTTCCCACAGAAGTACGCAGCCCTGAAAGCTCGTCACATGCAGATTCTGCAGGACCTTCACTATACTGACTTTGACATCACAGAAGAGGAGAAGGTTTGGATGGAAGGCATTGAGTATATGCGTCAGTTCCAGCTCACCGATACTGAGATTGAGTTGGGCAAGGCTTTGGCCGAGGGCAAGAGCGTATTGGCAGAAGGTGCTCAGGGTACCATGTTGGACATTGACCACGGCACCTACCCCTTCGTTTCCAGCAGCAACACCGTCAGCGGTGGTGTATGCACAGGCTTGGGTGTAGCTCCTAACAGCATTGGCGAGGTGTTTGGTATCTTCAAGGCCTACAGCACTCGCGTAGGTTCAGGTCCATTCCCCGTAGAGCTGTTCGACGAGACAGGCGACAAGATCCGAGAGATTGGTCACGAGTACGGAGCTGTAACAGGTCGTAACCGTCGTTGTGGTTGGTTGGACTTGGTAGCCCTCAAGTATGCCATCATGATAAACGGTGTAACACAGCTCATTATGATGAAGAGCGACGTGCTGGATACCTTCGATACCATCCGCGTCTGCGTAGCTTACCAGAAGGACGGTGTTACCACTACAGATATGCCTTACGACACCGAGGGCTGGCAGGCTGTATACGAGGATCTGCCCGGTTGGAAGACCGACCTCACACAGATGACCTCTGAGGCTCAGTTCCCCCAGCAGCTCAAGGACTACATTACTTATATAGAGAAGGCAACTGGCACTCCCATCACCATTGTCAGTGTAGGTCCCGACCGTGCTCAGACCATCGAGCGTAAGTAAGGGATATAACATACCAACAACAAAAAAGAGGACTTCAAAGGTCCTCTTTTTTGTTATTTTTTATTCACAGTCAGAAAGACAGGAAGGAGGGATTAGCGCCTAGACGAAGGGCGGTCTGGGCATCCTGACGGGACTGCTTTTTCTTCTTCATATCCTTATAAAGAAGGGAGCGTGAGACGTAGCAGTCGGGATTATTGGGCTCCAATTCAATAGCATGGTTGAAATCTGCAAGGGCAAAGTCGTACTGTTTACGACTCTGGTACATATCGCCACGTACCAGATACAACGAAGCATGCTTGGGAAAGAGCTGCACAAGGGCATCCATCTGCTCCATGGCCTCACGAGGACGACGGTCCTTGTCGTTCAGAATAGCCAAACCCAAACGTGCCTTCTCGTTCATAGGCTCCAGCTTTATAAGACGGTCGTAATCGGCACGCGAACGCTTGTAATCGCGTTGCTGACTGTACAGATAGGCACGGAAGAAGAGTGCCTCGGTCTGGTTAGGTTCCAGATTCAGCACCTCGGTATAATCAGCCATTGCACGCGATGGTTTATCCGTATGCATATAAAGGGAGGCTCTATTGAGCAACAGGCTGATGGTTGTACCAGAGATAGCCAAGCCCTGGTTGTAGGAATCAAGGGCTCGCTGATATTCTCCTCTACGCTCCTGGATATTGCCAATATACTGGTACAGCAGGGCATTGGACTTTATAAGAGGATCGACCTCTATGGCCTCGCGAAATGTAGCCTCAGCCTGCAGCAGGCTGTCGGTCTGCATCTGTTCCAGCCCCCGCTTTACCAACTGCTGGTATTTCTGTGCATTGGCATTCATAGCAAATAAGAGGAAGAGACAACAAAGTCCTCCTCTAAAGGAAAAACACACCTTATATATAATATTGCCCCAATACATTCCATTCAACCTTTCCCATTATCCCCTCCCCCTCGGGGGAGGGTTAGGGAAAAGGGTTATTTGTTCTTGATATAGTCAACAATCCACTGACCGACTTCCTTGGTACCATACTTAGCACCACCCTCGACCTGTATCTCGGGGGTACGGACGTTCTGATCCAGAGAAGCGTTAACAGCCTCGCGGATAAGAGCGCCTTCAGCCTTCAGATTGAAATACTCATACAACATAGCAACACTCAGAATCTGAGCCAAGGGGTTGGCAATATTCAAGCCCTTACCCTGGGGCCATGAACCATGAATAGGCTCGAAGACAGGAGTATGCTCGCCTGTAGAGGCGCTGGGCAGCAAGCCCATAGAACCAGTGATGCAAGAACCCTCGTCGGTAAGGATATCACCGAAGGTATTCTCTGTTACCATAACGTCGAAGAACTTGGGGTCCTGAATCATACGCATGGCAGCATTGTCAACGTACATGAAGTCGGTCTCAACATCAGGATATTCACCCATCATCTCCTGAGCTACCTTACGCCACAGACGGCTGCTGGCCAGAACATTAGCCTTGTCAACAACGGTCAAGTGCTTGCGACGCTGACGGGCATACTGGTAAGCAACACGCAGGATGCGCTCAACCTCGGGACGGCTGTAGAAGTTGGTATCATAAGCCTCATCTGTTCCCTCTTTCTTCTCACCGAAGTACATACCACCGGTCAACTCACGGATGCAGATGAAGTCAGCACCACGTACCAGCTCATCCTTCAAGGGAGACTTGTGCACCAGACAGTCGAAGGTCTCAACGGGACGGATATTGGCAAACAAACCCAGCTTCTTACGCATAGCCAAGAGACCCTGTTCGGGACGCACCTTGGCAGTTGGGTTGTTATCGAACTTGGGATCACCAACGCTGGCAAAGAGCACAGCATCAGCATCCATACAGGTCTGGAAAGTCTCTTCGGGGAAGGGATCACCAACCTCGTCAATAGCATGAGCACCACAAAGGGCCTCCTTATAAGAAACCTCGTGTCCGAACTTCTGGGCTACAGCACTCATAACGGCTACGCCCTGCTCCATAATCTCTGGTCCGATACCATCACCGGCCAAAACAGCAATCTTAAGCTTCATATTCTTGTTCTATTATATTTAACATCTTGATAGTTGCCTTGATGGCGGCCTCAGTCTGGTCGGGATCAAGGGCACGGGTACGGAAGGTCTTATCACCCCATACCCACGAAATAGTGGTCTGTACCAACGCATCGGTACGACCGCCAGGGGGAATACTTACCTGATAATTGTCCAACCAGGGGAACTCGCGGTTCAGGCGCTCGCGATAAATATGGCGACAGGCACGTACAAAGGCATCGTACATACCGTCTCCCATAGCGGATTCCTCGTAAACCTCACCGCAGACCTCCAGCTTCACACTGGCCATAGGCTTCAGACCATAGGCGGTAGAGACCATATAACTCTTGAGTTTGACCTTATCAACGGGTGCAGAATGCTTCAGCACATCGCTGACAATGTAGGGAAGGTCTTCCTGAGTGACAAGCTGCTTCTTATCGCCCAACTCTATGATACGGTCAGTAACCCGACGTATCTGTTCAGACGTAAGCTCAAAGCCCAGTTCCTCGAGGTTCTTCAGGATATTGGCCTTGCCTGAGTTCTTGCCTAAGGCATACTCACGCTTACGACCGAAACGCTCGGGAATCAACTCGTTACAATAAAGGCTGTGTTTCTTATCGCCATCGGCATGTACACCAGCCACCTGCGTAAATACACTCTCACCGATGATAGGCTTGTTGGGTGGAACGGCAATACCAGAGATACTCTCCACCATACGGCTGGCTTTGTTCAGATTCTCCTCTACCAAGCCTGTACTGCCATGGAAATGATCCTTCAGGATTGCCTGCACACTGGAGAGAGGTGCATTACCGGCACGCTCACCAAGTCCATTGACTGAAGTATGGATACCCCTACAACCACTTTCGACGGCTGCCAGGACATTGCCGGCTGCCATATCGTAGTCGTTATGCGCATGGAAATCAAAGTGCAACTCGGGATAGCGCTCCACCATCTGCGTCATAAACTGAGCAGTAAGGAAGGGATTCAGGATTCCCAACGTATCAGGCAGCATAAAACGCTTCACGCCTGCCGTGCGAAGTGCATCAACAAAATCGAAGACATACTGGGGATTGTCCTTCATACCGTTGGACCAGTCCTCAAGGTACAGATTTACATTGATACCCTGCTCATGGGCATATTGGATGCTCTGCTTGATATCAGCCAGATGCTCAGCAAGGGTCTTCTTCAACTGATACTTACAATGGCGCTCAGAACCTTTGCAAAGAAGGTTGATATTCTTGCATCCTACATTCTTTACCCAGTCAACAGAGGTCTGTCCGTCTATAAAGCCCAGTACCTCTATCTGATCTAGCCGACCAGCCTGACGGGCCCATCGGCATATCATGGTTACTGCATCCTTCTCACCCTCGCTCACACGGGCGCTTGCCACCTCAACCCTGTCAACGCAGAGTTCCTGTAGCAGCATACGCACAATGAGCAGTTTCTCGTGGGGAACAAAGCTTACTCCACTGGTCTGCTCACCATCGCGTAGCGTGGTGTCCATTATCTCTACAGACCCCCCATCCCCCTTTAGGGGGAGTTCTTGGATGGTTGCGATTATATTACTTTCCTTTCTCATTATTTTATCAACATTCCTCTTACTAAAGGAGACTATGGGGCTCTCTTTTAAAGGGGCTGGGAACCTTAATTCCCCCTAAAGGGGGTTAGGGGGTCTTTCTCCCATGCCTCTATCTTATCCTTATTGGCCAAGAGGAAGTCAATATCATCGTATGCGTTTAAGAGACAATACTTCTTGTAAGCATTAATCTCGAAATGCTCCACACTGCCCGTCTTCTCGTTCTTTACCGTCTGGTTGGGAAGATCTACCGTAACCAGGGTATTGCTATCCTCAGCAATGCTACGGAACAGTTCCAACTGGAACTCACGACTGACAATAACAGGCAGTACAAAACAGTTCAGCAGGTTGTTGCGATGGATATCGGCAAAACTATTGCTGATAACAACACGGACGCCATAGCCGGCAATAGCCCAGGCAGCATGCTCGCGACTGGAACCGGAGCCCCAGTTCTGACCGCCAACGATAATCTCGTGCACTCCCTTATGGGGAGCCTCTGAGAACTCGGGCTTGTTCATCACAAAGTCTGCTATGGGCTGGTTGTTGGCATCATAGCGGAGGTCGTGCATAAAGGCATCACCGTAGAACTTAGGATCACGGGTAGTAAAAGCCAGATAACGTGCAGGAATAATATTATCTGTATTGTTGTTGTCAATCTCGATAGGAATACAAGTTGACTGTATAACGTCGAATTTTTCTTTCATTGAACATTGAACATTGAGCATTGAACATTATTTGATTCTTCACTCTTCATTCTTCACTCTTCTAAAGAGAGCGGGGATCCGTTATTACACCAGTAATAGCACTTGCAGCCACTACAAGGGGGCTTGCCAATACAGTACGGGCACCAGGTCCCTGACGACCCACGAAGTTACGGTTGCTGGTACTGATGCTGAGTTTGCCGGCAGGAACCTTATCGGGATTCATAGCCAGGCAGCTAGAGCAACTGGGGAGACGCAACTCGAAGCCTGCTTCTTCCAATATCTTATCAATGCCTTCGTCAATAATCTGCTGACGAACCAACCAACTGCCGGGAACCAACCAGGCTACTACATTATCAGCTTTCTTCTTACCCTTTACCACAGAGGCAAAAGCACGGAAGTCCTCGATACGACCATTGGTACAAGCACCAAGGAAACAATAGTCAACGGGAGTACCCTCCAACTTCTGGCCGGGCTGGAACTGCATATAATCCAGCATAGCCTGGAACTGAGGGCGCTCAGCCTCGGGAATACTCTCCAAAGTAGGAATACACTCGTCTATGGCAATACCTGCACCGGGATTTGTTCCGTAGGTGATACGGGGCTTGATATCCTCGGCACGGTAGGTAACTTCCTTATCGAAGACTGCATCATCATCGCTCTTCAGCTTCTTCCACTCCTCAACAGCCTTGTCCCAAGCCTCACCCTTAGGTGCATACTCACGACCCTTCAGGTAAGCGAAGGTTATCTCATCAGGAGCAATAAGACCAGCACGAGAACCCATCTCAATTGAAAGGTTAGACAAAGTAAGACGACCCTCCATACTCATATTACGAATGGTACTGCCTGCATACTCAACAGCATATCCGGTAGCACCGCTGGTGGTCATCTGTGCCATGATATAAAGGGCTACATCCTTGGCAGTAACACCCGGCTGCAGCGTACCTTCTATATTAATACGCATGGTCTTGGGTTTGCTCTGCAGGATACACTGCGAAGCCAGCACCTGAGCAACCTCACTGGTACCGATACCCATAGCAATGGCACCAACAGCTCCGTGAGTACTGGTGTGCGAGTCGCCACAAACGATGGTCATGCCAGGCAAAGAGAGTGCCTTCTCAGGACCTACAACATGGATGATACCATTGTCCTTGGTTCCCATAGCGAAATGGGTAATACCAAACTCTGCACAGTTCTTGGCCAGTGTCTCCACCTGATTACGGCCTACAGGATCGTCAATACGCTCCTGCTGGTCGCTGGGTGTGTTATGGTCGGGCATAGCGTATACGTGGTCGGGACGGAACACCTTGATTTTCTTGTCCCTCAATGTATCAAATGCCTGTGGACTGGTTACTTCATGCGCATAAAGGCGGTCTATGTAAAGTTGTGTTGGGCCGTCCTCCACGTTCTGCACAACGTGTGCGTCCCAGATCTTGTCAAATAAAGACCCCCTCCGCCCTGCGGGCACCTCCCCCTCTAAGGGGAGATTCTGATTTGAATTATTTGTGCTCATCTAAATTTTCTTGTATTGTCTTTAATACTTGGTCAATTTCTGAAATAATATTTTCGTTTCGGAAACGAAGAACCTTAAATCCCAATTTCTCCAACTCCTCTGTTCTATAGGCATCCCATTCCATTTGTTTATCCTTGAAATGATAGCCTCCGTCAACTTCGATAACAAGAGATTTTTCTAGGCAAACGAAATCTACAATGAAGTTAAGGATTATCATCTGGCGTTTAAATTTTACACCAAGACTGTTTCCCTTTAATTGCCTCCAAAGAAAACTTTCTGCTTCTGTTTGATTCCGTCTATTCTCCTGCGCAAAAGATTTGAGTAATCCGTATAGCAAAGGATCTGCAAGCTCAAAATCTCTCTTCATTATCTAATGTCCTCCCCCTAGAGGGGGAGTTAGAGAGGGTCTTACCTAAACTTATTTGTACAATCAATATATGCTTCTACACTGGCGGTTACGATATCTGTATTGGCACCGAAACCATAATACAGGTGACCGTCAAACTCAACCTGCATGTGAACCTTACCCATATCATCAGAACCCTTACTGATAGCCTGGATAGTGAACTCCTTCAGGGTCATCTTACGCTTGATGATACACTTCAAAGCATTAATGGCAGCATCAACAGGACCGTTACCAGAGGCAGCAGCCTCGAACTTCTCGTTGGCAACCTGAAGACCGATGCTGGCAACACTCTTCACGCCCTTACCAGTTGTTACCTGCAGGTAATCCAACTTGACATTATGCGAAGCGCTTCTGTCGGCACCTGCCAATACCAGGATATCATCATCAGTAACCTCCTTCTTCTTGTCGGCAAGAACCAGGAATTCCTGATAAACTTTGTCCAGACGCTCGCCATCGATCTCCACACCGTTCACGCTGAGGCGATGCTTCAAGGCTGCACGTCCGCTACGGGCTGTCAGCACGATTGCATTATCATCGATACCCACATCCTTGGGATTCATAATCTCGTAGGTTGAAGCATTCTTCAGCACGCCGTCCTGATGGATACCTGAGCTATGAGCAAAGGCATTCTTACCCACAATGGCCTTGTTGGGCTGAACAGGCATATTCATCAGAGAACTTACCATACGGCTGGTGGGATAAATCTTAGTGGTATTGATATTGGTCTCAATGCCCAAATCGGGATGTGTCTTGAAGATCATGGCAATCTCCTCCAAAGAGGTATTACCAGCACGCTCGCCAATACCATTGATGGTAACCTCCACCTGACGGGCACCACCCAGCACACCGGCTACGGTGTTGGCAGTAGCCATACCCAAGTCATTATGACAATGAGTTGACAGGATGCTCTTGCCTGCAGCAAAGGCATCAACATGCTCGTACAGATACTTTATCTTCTCCTGATATTCGTTGGGAACACGGAAACCTGTTGTATCGGGGATGTTACATACCGTAGCACCTGCCTTGGTAACAGCATCAATAACACGTGCCAGGTATTCATTGTCAGTACGACCGGCATCCTCAGCATAGAACTCCACATCCTCAACGTACTTCTTGGCATACTTAACAGCAGCCACAGCACGCTCGATAATCTCCTCTGGCGTAGAGTTGAACTTATAGCGGATGTGACTCTCGCTGGTACCGATACCCGTATGAATACGCTTGTGCTTAGCATACTGCAGGGCTTCGGCAGCCACATCAATATCTTTCTGAACAGCACGTGTCAACGCACAAATGGTTGGCCATGTTACAGCCTTACTGATTTCTATTACTGAATTGAAATCGCCGGGACTACTGATAGGGAATCCTGCCTCGATAACATCAACGCCAAGAGCCTCTAACTGGCGGGCTACCTGAATTTTCTCCACCGTATTCAGCTGACATCCGGGAACTTGCTCGCCGTCACGCAATGTGGTGTCGAAAATAAACAATCTGTCACTCATTTTGGGTCTTTAGTTTAAATCTTTTTACTGAAAGTGGGGACAAAGTTACAAAATAAAACTCTCGCGCGCAAACATATTATGAATAAAAGCGGGCAAATGGACAGCTTAGAGAAGAAAAATACACGATTCACACGTTTAAGTAAAATAAAATGTGTAATTTTGTTCTTACGTATGCTGTATATCAACGACCATTTAGAAGACATCTTGGCAGAACAACTGGAGAAAGCCATCTCTTCCCTACCTCTTTGGAGACGTGAGCTTGCGCTGAAATTCAAGCACATGGAAGGCAGAAGGGAATGCGCCTTGGCATATCTGGAACTATGCCGCGGCCTGCATTTGGAATACGGTATCACGGAGACGCCTTCTTTTGGATATAACCAAAGCGGCAAACCATTCCTGCCAGGACAATCCCACATTCATTTTAGCCTAAGCCATTGCAAGAAAGCCATTGGCTGCTATATCAGTTCAGCCCCCTGCGGACTGGACATTGAATGTATACGTCCAGCCAAGGAGACACTGGTTCGCTACTGCATGAATGATGAGGAATGCGAACAGATATTCTCGGCTCCAAACCCAGATATTGCATTCAGCAGCCTTTGGACAAGAAAAGAGGCCGTCTTCAAACTAAAGGGAACGGGCATTAACGACGATATCAAGGATATCCTTTCGCCACGGAACGCCATAGGCATCAGCATACTGACAGTTCCCAATCTGTACCACGGCTACATACTGAGTGTGGCACAATATTCTGACACAAAGATTCAATTATGGAAATAGCTCTATACCTTATACCCGTCACCCTGGGCCCGACAGAGGTAAACCAGGTGCTGCCCTCGTACAACCACGATGTCATCATGGGTATCAGACATTTCATTGTAGAGAATATCCGCTCTGCACGACGCTTCTTACGCCAAGTGGACCGCGAGTTCCCCATTGACAATTCCGTGTTCTATGAGATGGGAAAGCATGCCGACGAGCGCCTGTTCAGCCAATACCTGCAGGCACTTAGGGACGGAAAGCCAATGGGCGTCATCAGCGAAGCAGGCTGCCCTGCCGTTGCCGATCCAGGCGCCGACGTAGTAGCTATCGCCCAGCGCCAGAACCTGAGGGTTATCCCTCTGGTGGGCCCCAGCAGCATGATTATGGCAGTAATGGGAAGCGGACTGAACGGACAGAGCTTTGCCTTCAACGGCTATTTGCCGGTTGATCCGCAAGACAGGGCCAAGAAACTGAAGAACCTGGAAACCCGCGCCTGGAACGAACACCAGACACAGCTGTTCATTGAGACGCCCTACCGCAACCTGAAGATGTTTCAGGCACTGCTGCAGAACCTGAGACCACAGACCCGAATGTGCATAGCCGCAGGCATCACAACGACCGATGAGTATATTCATACCCATACCATTGCAGAATGGAAAAAGATTGAGCTACCTGACCTAAGTAAGGTACCAGCCATTTTTCTTATAAATAAATAGTGTTCGCTTTGAATTCTGCCGGAAAGTTTTTACTTTTGTGCCCATAATAAAGACTAACAGATGAAATATTCCATTATAATTCCCGTCTTCAATCGTCCCGATGAGGTGGACGAACTGCTGCAAAGCCTTACCACCCAGACTTTCAAAGATTTTGAGGTGCTGGTAGTTGAGGACGGTTCCGACATACCCTGCGAAGAAGTGGTCAGGAAGTATGCAGACCGACTGGATATCAAATACTACGTCAAGCCCAACAGCGGCCCCGGCCAGACACGCAACTATGGTGTACAGTACAGCCAAGGCGAATACGTGATAGTACTGGACAGCGACGTGGTATTGCCTGAAGGTTATCTACAAGCCATTGAAGACGAGATATCAATTCAAAATTCAAAATTCAAAATTCAAGTAGATGCTTTCGGCGGTCCTGACCGAGCCCACGAGAGTTTCACGCCCGTGCAGAAGGCCATCAACTATAGCATGACATCCTTCTTCACCACCGGCGGCATACGCGGTGGTAAGAAGCAGATGGACAAGAAGTTCTATCCCCGCTCCTTCAATATGGGTATCCGTCGCGAGTTGTACAACCAGTTGGGCGGTTTCTCTGAGATGCGCTTTGGCGAGGATATCGACTTCAGCATCCGCATCTACGAGAGCGGTGCCACCTGCCGCCTCTTCCCCGAGGCTTGGGTATGGCACAAGCGCAGAACCGACCTGAAGAAGTTCTACAAGCAGGTTCATAATAGCGGTATTGCCCGCATCAACCTGACCAAGCGACACCCTGGCACCCTGAAGCTGGTGCACTTGCTGCCTGCAGTTTTCACTTTGGGAACCTTTGCCTGCCTATTGCCAGCTTTCATGTGTCTGCTACTGCTACTGCTAGGATTTTTCGCTTTATGGAGTGCACCAAAGCCTGGCTGCGTTACAGGAGAGATGGCTTGTATTATCCTTGGACTCAGCGGAATGTTACTATTCCTTCTACCTTTGGTTTTATTCTCCATGATTATCTTCATCGATAGCAGTGTCCGCAACAGAAGCATCTGGATTGGCTTCCTCTCCATATGGGCCAGTTTCATCCAACTCATAGGCTACGGCACAGGATTCCTGCGTGCGTGGTGGCTAAGGTGTGTATGTGGCAGGAACGAGGAGCTGCAAGCATTCCGCGACAACTTCTATAAATAAAAAAATGGAGAGCATCAAGACCTGGGCATTAGACGACCGGCCACGCGAGAAGATGGAAGCGCACGGAGCTGGAGTGCTGAGCAAAGCCGAACTGCTGGCCATACTGGTAGGCAGCGGCATACCAGGCAAGAGCGCCGTGGAGATGATACGCGAGATACTGAACGATTATAACGACAGCCTGAAACTCCTGGGCAAAGCCACTATAGAGGACCTCGTCCGCTACAAAGGTATGGGCAAGGCCAAGGCCATCACCGTGCTGGCTGCCTGCCAGTTGGCGAACGAACGCCTGAAGGAAGAACTGCAGCCACGTCAGAAGATATCAGAGACGCGCGATGCTTTTCTCTACTTCCGCCCCAGGATGCAGGACCTGACCGTTGAGGAGTGCCACCTGCTGATGATGAACAGCCATCTGGAAATTATCAACAGCGTCATGCTCAGCCATGGCGGATTGGTAGGCACGGCAGTGGACCTGCGCGAGCTGCTCCGCCACACCTTGTTGGCACAGGCTACTAGCGTCATCCTCTGCCACAACCATCCCAGCGGCAACCTGAGGCCCAGCAAAGAAGATGATGACCTAACGAAGAGAGCTGCTGAGGCCTGCAAAATGATGGGCATCAAGTTTCTGGACCACCTGATTGTGGCCGACGAGAAATATTACAGTTATTCTGAACAAGGAAGATTATGAACGATACATTACAGATACAAGAACACGTAATAGATGTACTCAAGACAGTATATGACCCCGAAATACCCGTCAACATCTACGACTTGGGACTCATCTACCGCATTGAACTGAACGATGATGCCACAGAGCTCAGCGTAGATATGACCCTCACGGCCCCCAACTGCCCGGCTGCCGATTTCATCCTGGAGGACGTCCGCCAGAAGCTGGAAGCCATCGCAGGCCTCACAAAAGTGGATGTGCAGCTTGTCTTCGAGCCCGAGTGGAACAAGGACATGATGAGTGAAGAAGCAAAGGTAGAGTTGGGATTCCTTTAAGACAATTCTTAATTCATAATTCTTAATTCATAATTGAAAAAGACATTTTTCATATCTGATGCCCATTTGGGAAGCCTGGCTACGCAGAATCCACGGGAGCAGGAGAAACATCTGTGTCTATTCCTTGATGAGATAAAGCCACAGGCTGAGAGTCTGTATATGTTGGGCGATATATTCGACTTTTGGTTTGAATACAAGAATGCTGTACCCAAGGGCTACACCCGTCTGCTAGGCAAATTGTCCGAGCTGACCGATGCAGGTATTGCCGTTCACTTCTACACAGGCAATCACGACATATGGTGCAAGGATTACCTCACAAAGGAATGTGGCGTCACTATGCACTACGAACCGGAGGTTGTTGAAATTGAGGGAAAGACATTCTTTCTGGCACATGGCGACGGATTGGGCGACAGAAGTAAGTCGTTCAAATTACTACGCGGCATCTTCCACAATCCCTTCTGTCAGTGGATGTTTCGCTGGCTGCATCCCGACCTTGGTCTGTCCTTCGGTCTGAACTGGGCCAAGAACAGTCGCATCAAGCACATGCAGGGTGGCACAGAAGCCGACCCTCCTTATATGGGCGAGAACAACGAGCCGTTAGTACTCTTTGCCAAGCAATATATAAAAGAAAAGCCCGAGACGGATTACCTTATCTTCGGACACCGTCACATAGAACTGGATCTGATGCTCACCCGACAGAACCGCCTCCTTATCCTTGGCGACTGGATAACACAGTTCACATACGCAGAATTTTCAAACGGCGAACTGACCCTGAAGAATTTCTGATTGTAACAAAAACGTTATAGTTCTAATCTTCCTCACAAGAGGTTTTCTCTGGATTATAGATTCTCCACCGTTTATCATATAGCTTTGCATCGCGATTGTTTCGTATTAATACTATATAAACGAAAACGGACAGCACAAGCACAATCAGAATGATTATAAAAAATATAGGTATCCCTTTAATTTCCATAGTTAAATTTGGTAATAGATTTATAAAATATTGGTTTATCGATTTACTCCCTATGCCATCGCTACAGGTCCTCCAGGTCACTCAATAGTCCGGATCGGTATTCGGCGGGAGTAATACCATAGCAGCGTTTGAACTGCTCACGCAGGTTGGGAGCAGTAAAACCCACTTGGCGTGCCACATCGGTAATGGTCATTTCAGGATGACTGGTAAGCAAATCATATGCCACCTCCATGCGAATCGCATTAATATATTGCGGAAAAGTCATACCGTTAGTATGTGCGTTGAGCAGATTATTCAGACGATGTCGGCCTATACCGAAACGCTGCATAATGTCTTCACGCATCAGGTTCACGTTAGCATAAAGGGCCTCTGTGCGAATAGTAAAATCAATGGTTTTAAAAAGATTTTTATCCATTCTATTTAATATTTCTGTCACAAAGTTAGATAAAAACCGATGGAATGAGACAAAAATACATGCACGCATTTGGTACCCAACCCAAATGCGTGCATCGGAAACGGGATTGTACATTTATTTTTATTGATTCTGACGATACTCTTGAGGCGTCATGCCATATTTACGCTTGAACTGTTCACGTAGATTAGCAGGCGTAAACCCGACTTCAGCGGCAATAGAAGTAACAGTCTTCGCAGGATTATCATGAAGTAGCCGGAGAGCCTCCTGAATGCGTATTGCATTGATGTATTGTGGAAAGGATAGGCCTTCTGTATTTTCTGCCAACAAATCGTTCAGGGCATGTCGGCTGATACTGAAGCGGTCGCAGATATCCTGACGCTGCAGATTAATATCCCTATAAAGATGTTCATTACGGATGGCGGAGTCGATCAAGTTGAAAAAGGAAGCCTCACCCCCGGCTCCTCTCCGACTGGCGAGGGGAGTAAATATTTCTTTCTCTTGTTCATTAATCATACGGACCAAGGCTTGGTTCTTCTGGCTAACAATACGCTTCTGCCGGTAGATGTAAATTGCGGCTAAAAGTACAAATAAGAATCCAATTCCAAGCGCTATATTAATGATGAGCGAACGTTCTATCTGCGCCGCTTTTCTCTGAATCTCCAGTTCTTGCTCTTGAGCATGATAACGAGCAGCGTACTCGTGAGCCTTTCCCTTGAAGAGACTATCGCTAACAACCTTCGAAAGATTAGCGTAACGTGTTTGGTAGTCGTAGGCCGACTTTAATTGAGAATTTGCTTCCGATTCCCTGGCTTTTGCGAATGCGGCAATGGCACGAGAGCGAAGAATAACAGCATAGTCTTCATTAAGTGTATCTCCATCCATGCGACGCTCCAGTTCATCGTAGGTAGTCAGAGCTTCGGCATACATACCCAGCGCCATCTGCGTGGGGGCAATCATACGGCGTGCCATAAAAGTCTTGCCATAATCGCTCTGATCGAAAAGAACGAGATATTCGCGTGCTTTTTGTGCGGCAGCCAATTCTTCACTCTTCACTCTTGATTCCTCACTTATGAGGCTATACGCATGCGCCATAAATCCCCATGCCTGTGCACGGCTGAAGTCTAGATATCGGTCGCGATCACTGGGATTATCACTCCACGAGAGACGATAGCTATCTTCTGCATAATCCCTAACATGCAGCTCATAGTGATCCAAGCGGTCAAGGATACGTTGTCCCAGAGTAATGACCTCGGCATAACGGTGCAGGTCGTCGAGAGCATTGATCTTACGCTTGCAGGCAACGATAAAGGCATCCATACGGTCTATGCTGCCAGGAGCATCGAGGTGGCTAATAGCCTCGTCAAGTTTCGCAAGCCCCTTGTTCTCTTGTCCCAAATGTACCATCACTAGCCCAATATCAGCCTCAGTACGCCAACGTTCAATCTCTTCACCTTGTTTCTGACAAAGTCCGGCTTTCTGCGTGGCCCAATGCATATATTGTTCGTAGTCAGGCTTGGCGCGACTCGTTGCAATAAGCATATCAAGGATATTCTCCTGCTCAACAGGCTTATTACGCACAGAATCGTGGTTAAGCAAAGACTTGCAGATAAGAATAGCGGAGTCCACCCGTTGCTCCATCAGCGACTTGCTGTAAATTTTGGCACGGATGACCTGACCGCGGTAGTCAGTGATATTACCCAACATCAAAGCCGAGTCCAACAACACTAGCGCTCTTTCAGGATTGGTGGCATAAGTCACCAAAATAGAATCCTGCTGATAAGGCGTGTCACCCAAATGCGGCAACTGCCTCACAGGCTTATCACCTCCGCAAGCCACGAGGATCAAAAGAGCGGCACATATAATATAATGTACAATTGTTTTCATCATTAGTTTAATTTTCCCGGCACAAAGATAAGCAGAAAAAGGGGAAACTGCTAAAAAAACATGCACGCATTTGGGACACAGCCCAAACTAGAAATGTAACAAAAACGAAAGAAAGGGAAGCTTGCAGGGCTCCCCTTTTCCTTGTTGCTATACCTTAATATATATATATTAGCAGAGTGCCTGAGTATCCAGAGCAATCATCAGCTCCTCGTCTGTAGGAATACAGCAAACAGTTACCTTAGAATCGTCGGCACTGAGGATAGCCTCAGTAGCACGGCAAGCACGGTTCTTCTGAACATCCATCTTAACACCCATGAACTCGAGTCCTTGGGTAGCACCCTCACGAACTTCCCACTGGTTCTCGCCAGCGCCACCGGTAAAGAGGATGATATCCACACCACCCATAGCGGCAGCATACTGACCAATGTACTTCTTGATACGATAGGTGTACATCTCCTTGGCCAGACGAGCCTTGTCGTTACCATTAGCAATGCCTGCCAGAATATCACGGAAGTCGCTACTTCCCTCGCTTACGCCAGCCAGACCGCTCTGCTTGTTCAGCAGGTTGCTGATTCCCTTGGTATCGAGGTTCAACTTATCCATCAGGAATGTAACAGCACCGGCATCAATGTCACCGCTGCGGGTACCCATGATAAGACCCTCCAAAGGAGTAAGACCCATAGAAGTATCTACACACTTGCCATCCTTAACGGCAGCGATGCTGGCACCGTTGCCAATGTGACAGGTGATAATCTTCTTACCCTCAGGCTTTACACCCAGGAACTCACACACACGCTGTGAAACATAACGGTGGCTGGTTCCGTGGAAGCCGTAACGACGTACGCCGTACTGTTTGTACAGATTGTAAGGCAAAGCATACATATAGGCATAGTCAGGCATTGACTGATGGAAAGCGGTGTCAAACACTCCTACCTGAGGAATGTTGGGCAGCAAAGCAGAAACGGCATTCACGCCCTTGATGTTAGCAGGGTTGTGCAGGGGAGCCAAATCGTTGCAGGCAGCAAAAGCCTCCATTACCTCGGGAGTCAGACGAACGCTCTTATTGAACTTCTCACCTCCGTGTACCATACGATGGCCAACGGCATCCAACTCTTCCAAGCTCTTCAGCACAGCATACTCACCCTTTGTCAGCACCTCGAATATCCACTGCACACCTGCAGTATGCTCAGCAATGGGGCGCTCCATCTTGTGCTTCTCGCCATTCAACTTAACGGTTATAAAACTATCGGGCAGGCCAATCTTCTCGATGCCGCCACTGGTGATGACGCTCTGGTCATCCATATTGTACAATGCGTACTTAATAGAACTGCTCCCGCAGTTTAAGACTAATATCTTCATAATCGGACCCTCTCCCTAACCCTCCCCCTCTATGGGGAGGAAACTGCTACGCAGGGTCTTGGACAGTTTTTGACCCTCTCCCTAGCCCTCCCCCCTCTATGGGGAGGGACAGAGATACGGGCTGTAATTATTCTTAGTTATTTTCTCTTTTTATTCTTCACCTTTTCCCCCACCTCCCCATAAAGGGGGAGGAGGGGTTAGGGGTTGGAGAGGGTCTTTCTACTTCGCGTCCATTGCTTGACATGCAGTGATGGCAACCATCTTGTAGATGTCATCTACTGAGCAACCACGAGAAAGGTCGTTAACGGGATGAGCAATACCCTGCAGGATGGGACCAATAGCATCGGCACCAGCCAAGCGCTGAACCAGCTTGTAGCCAATGTTTCCAACCTCGAGGCTGGGTGCTACCAACACGTTGGCATGACCGGCAATAGCAGAACCGGGAGCTTTCTTCTCACCCACAGAGGGAACCAGAGCAGCATCAGCCTGCAATTCGCCATCCAACTTCAAAGAGGGCTCCATCTCATGAGCCAGACGGGTAGCCTCAATTACCTTGTCAACTACCTCGTGCTTGGCACTACCCTTGGTACTGAAACTCAACATAGCAACACGGGGATCAGCAAAACCAGCAACACTACGTGCTGTATGAGCCGTACAAACGGCAATCTGTGCCAGTTGTGAAGCATCGGGAACAGGTGTTACAGCCACATCACCCAATACTACGACACCGTCCTCACCATATTCTGGTTTGTCAGTAATCAGCAACATAGCACCGCTGACACATGTAATGCCAGGAGCACACTTGATAATCTGAAGGGCAGGACGTAGGGTGTCACCCGTTGTTGAGAGGGCACCACTGATCTGTCCGTCGGCATGTCCGCTCTTGATGATAAGGCAGCCAAAATAAAGAGGATCTGTCAGCACCTTCTTGTGTGCCTCCTCCATGGTCATACCCTTGCTCTTACGCAGGTTGTAGAGCAGCTCGGTATACTCTGCAGTCAACTCGCTGGTTGCGGGGTCAATAATCTCGGCCTTGTCAAGATGGGTAAGTCCCAAATTCTTTCCCAAGGCAAAAATCTCGTCGCGATTACCAATAAGGATAATCTCTGCCAAATCATCGGCAAGAGCCTTATCTGCGGCTGTCAGTGTTCGCTCCTCCAAGCTCTCTGGCAGGACAATGCGCTGCTTGTTACTCTTGGCACGAGCGATGATTTTCTCCATTAATGTCATATCAATTACTATTTTATGAGTTATTATTTACAATTTACTATCCGACTGTTTTATTTTTCGAAATTTCGTTATTTAAACGATTTCTTTTAGAACCTTCCCTTCATCAGCAAGTGTTCCAATTCCTCTGCTGAAATATGTGCTCTTAACACATCGTTATAGGCAGCACTGATGCTGCCGGTCTCCTCACTAACCACAATTGCCAGCGCATCCGTCTCCTGGCTGATACCCTTGGCAGCTCTGTGGCGCAAGCCGAACTCCTTGGGAATATCCAAGTCATGACTGATAGGCAAGATGCATGCCGCAGCCGTAATCTTATTGTTTGAGATGATCATGGCTCCATCATGCAGCGGACTGTTCTTGAAGAAGATATTCTCTATCAGTCGCTGACTGATTTTGGCATTCACCAACTCACCTGTCCGAACGAAATCATTCAACGGAAGATGGTTCTGCAATACTATCAGGGCACCCACACGCTGCTTACTCATATTCAGGCAGGCCATTACAATGGGAAAGATAGTCTCACGCTCATGCACGAACTCAGAAAGATCCTTTTTCTTGTCGGGACGAAAGAAATTCACAAACCTGTGCACCCTCTGACGTGTTCCGACTCTGAAGAAGAAATGTCTGATCTCTTCCTGAAACAGAATAATGATGGCAATAGCACCCACATTCACCAACTTATCAAGAATGCCTCCCACCAACTTCATCTCCAGCACCTTGCTGACAACAATCCAGAAACTGATAAAGAACAACACTCCGTAAAAGATATTCACAGAGCGCGATTGCTTCATTACCTTGTAACAATAGAACAGGCCTATTGCCACAAGTAAGATATCAATCAAGTCCTTTATTCCGAATTCTAACATGCCAGCATCTTTTTTACTATCTGCACCACCTCAACAGCTTCCTTTACATCATGTACCCTAAGGATACTTGCCCCCTTCAGCAATGCCAACGTGTTCAATACTGAGGTTCCGTTCAATGCCTCCTCGGGTGTAGTACCCAGCAAGCGATATATCATAGACTTACGACTAACGCCCACCAACATAGGCAACTCCAGTACCTGGAGGTCCTGCATGCGGTTCATCAGTTCGTAGTTATGATCCAACGTCTTGGCAAAACCAAAACCAGAATCCAGAATTATATCCTTAACTCCCAGCTCATGCAACTGTTGTACCTTAGTACCAAAGTAACGGAGCATCTCGGTCAGCAAATCATCATAATGAGGTTCCTGCTGCATAGTCTGCGGATTTCCCTTCATATGCATCAGGATATAGGGAACGCCCAATTCGGCAACTGTACTGAACATACGTTCATCCAGTTCACCACCACTGATATCGTTGATAATCTGTACGCCATACTCCTCCACACACATCTTGGCCACATCGGCTCTGAATGTATCAACACTCACTACAGCATCTGGGGCAATATCGCGAAGAATCTTCAAGCCGCAACGCAAGCGGCTCATCTCCTCCCCGGCCGACACATCATCAGCTCCCGGACGACTGCTGTAAGCCCCGACATCAATCATA
The DNA here is from genome assembly GCA_017619585.1 of Bacteroidaceae bacterium. The sequence continues at coordinate 20,234 of JAFZSA010000030.1, read as the reverse complement.
GAGCCACCTTCTGCCAGAATGGCCTGCACACGATCAGCTATCTCCTGATCAGTATTCTTGCGACTTGCAGAATAAAACGAATCAGGGGTCACATTAAGAATTCCCATGACCTGAGGTTCGCTCAAATCCATGAGTTTTCCACCCACATTTATAGTATAAGGCAACAGACCTTTCATATAATTACCGGTAACTTTGCCACAAAGTTATACATTATTTGCCAATTATCAGAAAAATGGTATAACTTTGTGTCGTTAATTGAAAAAAATCAAGAAATATGAAGATAGAACAATTATATAAAATCTATTTACAACACCCCATTATAACAACAGATAGCAGAGATTGCCCAGCGGGTTCTATCTTTTTTGCACTAAAAGGAGCCTCGTTCAACGGCAATCTGTATGCTGCTTCTGCCTTGGAAAAAGGATGTGCCTACGCAGTGGTTGAGAAGGAATTCGCCCCCGACGGCGACAACAGATATGTTGCCGTAGAGAACCCAGAACAGACGCTTCAGGAACTGGCAGCCTATCACCGTCAGCAACTCAGCATTCCTGTGCTACAGATAACGGGAACGAACGGCAAAACAACAACTAAGGAACTGATTGCCTGCGTACTGGCTGAGAAGTACAACGTACTCTACACCCAAGGAAACCTGAATAACCACCTGGGGGTACCACGTACCCTACTCCGCATTACCCAGGAACATGACATTGCTGTCATAGAGACAGGTGCTAATCATCCTGGCGAGATTGCCTTCCTGTGCAATATGGTAAAGGCCGACTATGGACTCATTAGCAATGTGGGACGTGCACACCTGGAAGGATTCGGTTCCTTCCAAGGAGTCAAGAAAACAAAAGGAGAACTATATGACGACCTACAGCAACGTGGTGCCAAGATCTTCCTAAACGCATTAGACGAGGATTTACTTCAGATGGCTGAAGAACGGGGATTCCATCTCTACGACAATGCCATACCTTATGTGGAAGGTCGCATTGACTCCTGCAATCCTTTTGTGAGAATGCAGTGGAAACAAGAAGACAATGCCCCCTGGCAAACCATACAGACACACCTGATTGGTGCGTACAACATCTCTAACCTGCGTGCTGCTATCACCGTTGGAATGTATTTCGGTGTTACACCCGAGCAGATTTGCCATGCCATTGAGAATTACATTCCCAGCAACAGCCGCAGCGAATTCCGCGACACTGGTCGGAACCGTCTGATTGTGGATGCCTACAATGCCAATCCCAGCAGTATGGTGGCTGCCCTGACAAACTTCCAGTTTATCGATTCAAAAAACAAAATGGTCATCCTTGGCGATATGCGCGAGCTGGGAGCTGACAGCGAACTGGAACATCGTAAAATAATGGACATTCTGGCAGGCATGCCCTTAGAGAATATTTGGTTGGTTGGAGAGAACTTTGCTTCCCTCAACTATCAGAACAAACGCATAAATGCCAGATACTTCAAGGATGTGGAAGCCGTAAAAGAAGAAATCCACAACAATCCGCTTAAAGGCAAGACAATTCTGATAAAAGGCAGCAACGGTACAAAACTATTCCAGCTACCTGATTATTTATAAAGAAAGGAAAAACAAAATAAATTATGGCGTCAGTCTTCTACCAGACTACGCCATAATTTATTTCCATGCATCTCAATATCCATTTCCGTATCATCGCGATACACAGAACCTGTACCCAAGCCCTGCGCTTCTGTACAACGCGGGCCAAAGATTCTTGCAGCCAGCAAAGCCACATTACGCAGACCTATGTTACCATCTTGGGCAACAGAAACCACAACACCGATATCACGTTTCATAGCTTCACTTGCCCATTCTACGGAACCGGTTATACCACCATGTAACATAGGCTTTATGACTATGTGTTGAGGGCGAATAGTATCCAAGAGCATACACTTCTCTTCCAGTGCATTCACGCCTATCAGCTCCTCGTCAAGAGCTATTGGCACTGTCCCCTCTTCCCTCTGCATGCGACATAGTTCAGCCATATCCTTCCACTGATACTGTCTGATAGGCTGTTCCAGCATTCGGATATCATATGGTTTCAGTTCCCTCAATAGCTCTCTTGCTTCATCAAGACCATATGTTCCCTGAGCATCAACACTCAACTTCAATGTATCTTCTGAGAAACGAGACCTAAGGGTACGAATAACCTTCAGCACATCAGTTCCCTCCCCTACTCCTATACGAAGTTTCAAATGTCTGAATCCTTTTAGAATCATACGCTTACAACGACTCAGCATCTGGTCATATCCTTCCACATCTATTACAGCATAAGAAGGTAAACCCGTCTGACTATGCGCAAAAGGAGTATCGTAAAGCAAGGGATTCTGCTGATAATCATACAATGCTGATTCCAACGCAAACAACAGAGCCGGATAAGGACTAAGATGCTTGGCATAATCATCACTCTCCAATGCCTCGTTAATCAGGCGGGCTGCATCAGACATTCTGATATACGCATCCGCATCACAGGAGATGCCGGCCACGGGTGCACATTCACCCAAGCCTATACGCTTTCCCAACTCGTCAGTAATACTGATAATAATGGGATGATATTCTTTTCTACCCCGTTGGAAAGGAACTTCCCCCTCCCTAACATGAAGGGTACGCTCTGACAAGTTTATCTGCACAGTTTCTGTCCTTAATTGTTTATTATATGAACATCCCTCTGTGGGAAAGGAATCTCTATATTATTCTCGTTTAGCGTATTGTAGATAATCTCCTTCAGGCGGCCCATAAGGGCAATCTTCTCCTCTACCAACATCCAGACACAGACAGCCAAATCAACACTGCTCTCGCCAAAGTTCACAAAGCTGACCTTCAACGGCTGCTCTTCTACGTTGGTAACACACTGACCGTCGGCATTCTTCTCCAGACATACAGGCATTAGGGCCTCCGTAAGCATCTTACGCACTTCTTCCACATTAGTCCCATAAGCCACACCAACAGGAATCTTTATCAGTTCATAACGATGGTTACGCGTCATATTCTTGAAGTTCTTGCTGAACAAGGCACTGTTCAGGAAGGCTATCACACAACCATCGGCCGTTACAATCTGCGTACTCTGGTAGGTTATGCTCTCTACTTTTCCCGCAATACCGTCGCATTCAATATAGTCGCCCACATGAATACGTCCCGTCATCAGAGAAATGCCATAGAAGAAGTTCTCCAGGATGCTCTGCATGGCAAAACCCAAACCGGTAGCCAAACCTGCACCTACAATGCTGATACCGCTTCTTGGCACATTCAGTATTACCAATACGATAATCAGATAAATACCCCAACAGAGAATGCCAATCACATTACGAGCCAAAGTAAGGTTCAACATCTCGTTCTCTGCGAGCACCTTACGTCTGTAATGACAATAGAATCCACGAATACCATAATTCAGATAACGGAATACAAACCACAGAGTTGCCACCAAAGACAAACGATCCAGAGAAATACGGATCAGATTCTCCTGATTAACAATATCCATACGGAACAAAGACTCGCAAAGACTTGTCATCTCAAAAACTCTGGATGCCCAGTAAATGCTAAAGAAGACGGATGCCACACCAATAACAGGAACCAGTGTACGACTGAACAAATCATAGATCCATGTTACAGAGATATAATCACCATGCTCCATTTTCTTCTTCAGAGCTTTCACCTCGTCTGTTATGTCTATTCCCTGGGCTTTCTTTTCTTTCAGCTCTGGATTCAACTTAACTAAAAGGAACCGCTCCTCATACATCTCCATCAAGTCATAGATGCAGGTCACCGTCATGATGGCAGCCAACTGGAACGTCCACCATATCAATATCTGAACTGCCAGCAAAGAGAAGCCCACCCATGATGCCACGCAGGAAATTAAAATTACCAGACTGGTGGCATGCATATACATAATATCCATCAGGGGAAGTTGTTCTCTGTGATGCTTGGATACCCTCCACTGCCATATGCAGAAGCCTAACAGAATTGGAGGAAATACCAGATTAACCACATGATTGGGAACTAGTACTATTCTGAACAGAATCACCACGAATGCCATTACCATCAAAGGCATATAAATAATAGCAGCATGACGCATCTGTTCACCCTTGAGACGAATATACAGACTCAGGAAGATTACCTCCAACAGCCATGCCATGGTAATAATATGTCCAGTTCCCATCTGAATGAAATTACGCTGAGTCAAAGAGCGCACTATCATAACTATGATGGCAAACAGACCTATTCCCACGACATTGTTCAGCATACGGCGCTTCAGCTTAAATGATTCACCACGCCATCTCTTAGGCAATAGCCATCTCAGGAAAACGTAGCTGACAAGAAGTGAAAGAGCCAGATAAAATATCAGGAAGATACTGATAAACAACACCGTTGCACCACGCCACTCCGAGAAAGTCTGCTCGTGTCCGGCAAATGGTTTATATTTACTCTTTAAGGCATTCTGTGCCCTAAATAACTGCATAGGGAATGTCTTCAGAATCTTAAAGTAGTTATCACCTCCATTCCTAAAGATATTGTCCTGCAACAGCTTATACCGTCCTCTTGCAAACTGGTTCAATTCCTCCACCTTACCGATAACACTCTTGTAATAAGTGTTTTCCGCCTCCAGTTTCTCCAGGAAAAGCAGCATATTATCCCTAAGGGTTTCTGCGTATTTCAAACAGTCATCCCTATCCTTCAACTGCTGACCGGAAAGGAATAACGGCTCATGATTCTCCTCTTCTTCCGCACCTTTATCATGCCCTAGAAAAGCCAGATCCTTTTCCTGCATACTATCCCTTACCTCAAGCAGGGAGTCCTTCTTCTCTTGCAAGGAATCAATGGCCTGCATAAGGATACTGTCATTCTCTGTCAATACGCTATCAGCATCTGCCGCTGTTACAGGAGGCATACTCTTTAACGACTGTATCAACGCATCATACCTTTCTATCTCCTGCTTTATGCGCAAGATTATCTTATCATATTGATGCATCTTGCTGTCACGATTGTTAAGATCACGATACAAGTCAGTAGCCTGTTGGCAAGCATATGCCATATCAAAGGTATTGTCCGTTGTCTGCGAATACAGCATAAGCCCAATCTGTTCGCACTGATGCATAAAGCTTACCAACTGCTGATGCTGCTGGGTTCCCTGCTGCTCGTACATAGCCATAAAGTACTGCTGCTGTTCGTACTTTTCCTGCAACTCAGCCTTCAGCACGCTCAAGGTACGTGCCAAGTCTCTTTCCTTTAGCACAGCATTTGCCGGTATCAGGCAGAGTGCCATCAATAGAATAAGAACCAGAAGTTTTCTCATTGCTTTATTATATAAATAAGGTATTGGACATATTTTAATTACCAACTTAGGCATTCAACTGGTCAAAGGTCTTCTTTCCCTTCACGTGATACTGCCACAAGATGCTCTTAGGAAAAAGAATCTCGTTTGCCGGCACCACAGTTGCCTGCATATTTTTCTCACGATCAGGGCGGAAGTCGGCCTTCATCCTGCAGAAAGCCCAACGTCCCTTCCATACAGCCATGCAACTTCCCCACTGAAGGGTAAGGAAGAAATACAGAGACGCCAAAGCATCCAACCAGAAACGCCAACGCATAACGTATACTAATTGCTCGTCAGGCAGATTCTTATACAGCAGGATCATATTATTACGGAAGTTCAGAAATGTCTTGCGTGAATTACTCTTAGGCAGCGAGGCACCACCAACATGATACACCACGCTCTCTGGGATACACACTATCTGATGTCCCCTGCTACGTAAACGCCAACAGAGGTCTATCTCCTCCTGATGAGCAAAGAAACGGGCATCCAATCCACCTGCTTCCCAATAGTGTTTGCTGCGAATCATCAGCGCAGCCCCCGTTGCCCATAAGATAGGAGCTACAGTATCGTATTGTTCCAGATCCTCCTCAATCGTATTGAAGACCCTTCCCCTGCAGAAAGGATAACCCAGCCGATCTATGTATCCGCCACAGGCACCGGCATATTCCAGCATAGGACGGTTCCACTCGCATCTCAGTTTAGGCTGACATGCAGCAACTTCCGGGTGAGCATCCATATACGAGAGCATAGGACGCAACCAACCTTCCGTAACTTCCACATCGCTGTTCAGCAGCAGATAGTATTCAGCCTCCACCTGACGTAAAGCCTGATTGTAGCCATCGGCAAAACCGTAATTCTTATCCAGGACAATTGTTCTCACCTCTGGGAATTCATTTTCCATCACCTTCAACGAATCATCCTTGCTGGCATTATCGGCAACTATCACTTCCGCTTCCTGACTATATTCCAGTACAGAAGGCAGGAACTTACGCAACATGCCTGCGCCATTCCAATTCAGTATAACTATTGCAATGCTTTTCATATCACTTCTGCTGTTAACAGCTCCTCTGTTTCATCCCACGCCCCTAAACGAACGTTTACTATTCTGTTATCCATCTCTTCTGTAGTATGTATTGCTACCTTGATGTAATTATCTGTGAATCCATGCATAATCCCCTTGGTCCTGCTATGTTCCAACAGTACAGGTCTTACCTGACCAACAAAACGATTATAGAAGGCACGTAACTTATTCTGGCTAAGTGCCAGAACCTGCTGGCTGCGTTCATGCTTCTGCTGAGCCGAGACCACATAGGGAATCTGCAAGGCTTTTGTACCAGGGCGCTCGCTATAGCTGAATACATGATACTGGCTCACATCTATCCTATCCATAAAACTGAGGGCTTCACGGAACAACTCATCTGTCTCGCCACGCGTCCCCACTATCACATCCACCCCAATAAAAGCGTCAGGCATTAGCTCACGCACACGCGCCACCTTATTATAGAATAATTGGGTATCATATCGACGGTGCATCAGCCTAAGCACTTCATCGCTACCACTTTGCAAGGGAATATGGAAGTGCGGCATAAAAGCACGACTCTGCGCACAATATTGCAGCACCTCATCTGTCAGCAAATTGGGTTCTATACTACTGATGCGATAACGCTCAATACCCTCTACAGCATCCAAGGCCTTCACCAAATCCAGGAATGTCTCTCCTGTACTTTTGCCGAAGTCGCCAATATTAACGCCCGTTATCACTATCTCCTTACCGCCCAGACGAGCTACCTCCTGAGCCTGCTCAACCATTGACTGTATGCTACCGTTCCTACTTCTGCCTCTTGCAAAAGGAATGGTACAGTAAGTACAATAGTAATCACAGCCGTCTTGAACCTTTAGGAAGTAACGGGTTCTGTCTCCACACGAACAACTGGGAACAAAGCTACGTATATCTGCTGTCTTGCTGGTATGATGCTCATGTGCCACAAGGGCTCTCTCTTCAGGCATCATAGGCAGGCGTTCTGCTATATATTGCAAGATCTGTCCCTTCTGTTCACTACCCAAAACTATATCTACTCCATCCAAGGCTGATACCTGTTCAGGTTTGAGCTGTGCATAACAGCCCGTCACCACTACCAATGCGCTCGGATGCCTACGCACCATCTTACTGATGGCCTGTCGGCACTTAGCATCCGCCACTTCAGTAACACTACAGGTATTTACAATACATATATCAGCCACCTCTCCCTTGGAAACAGTCTGTACACCTGCTTCCTTGAGTTGCTTTCCCACTGAACTTGTCTCAGCAAAGTTCAATTTGCAACCTAAAGTAAAATATGCGGCTTTCTTCCCTTCAAAATTAAACATGTGTGCAAAATTACGAATAAGCGAGGACAATACAAAATAATTCTTATTTTTATTGTCGAGTGTAAGTAATTTAGACGAAAGTCAAAGTTACGAATAAGTGAGCGGAATACAAAAGAAAAGCTTGGTTTTCTTTTTATTCCCGAACGAAAGTAATTTCAAAATTCCATTTTTTCTAACCAGAGATAATTTGCGTTCTGGTCAGAAAATAATTTTCCATAATCTTTCCATAATAATTATTCTACCAACACGTTTTCGCGAGTTTTCTGACAAAATAAAGAAGATGCATAAACACAGAAAAAGATACATTTTACCCCAAAACAGTAAAAAAGAGACAAAAATTTTATTATTGATTTTCAGACAGTTACAAAAAACATTAAAAAAAACATTAAAAAAAAACATCAAAAAAGATACAACGTATTGAAAAACTCCGTACCTTTGCATCGTTTTAATAAGCAATTGATTGTTTTACAAGTTAAAAAAAAGCAAAAAAATGAAAAAGTTAGCATTTTTGTTCGCAGCTGTAGTAGCTGTTTCTTTCGCTTCTTGTGGTAACACTACCAATCAGAATGAGGAGAGCGCCGATACTATCGACACAACTGCTGTTGAGACTTGCGACACTGTAGCTGCTGATACTGTAGCTGCTGATACTGTAGCTGCTCCCGTAGCTGAGTAATCAAGAAGACAGAACAAAAAAGTCTTAAGAAGACGACATCCTCAGGATGCCGTCTTTTTTGTTCTAACCAAACTAATCTAACACATATGAAAAGAAGAGATTTCATCCGTGCAGCGGCCATTGCCGTTCCCGCCATTGCTACTGTTGATGTAACAGCAGCCACTAAACGCAAGGTAACAGAACCCCAGAAACCAAAAGAGCCGGAATTACCCTCTATGCAGTTCCGCAACGGCAAATTCAAAATACTCCAGCTTACCGATACACACTTTATCGAAGGCGACGCCCGTGCACAACGAGCTTTAGACAATGTTGCAGAATTACTGGATACAGAGAAACCCGACCTGGTAATTCACACAGGCGACATCATCTTCGGAAAACCTGTACGTGAAAGTCTTACACACATACTTTCATTGATAACCGACCGTCACATACCCTTTGCTGTTGCACTGGGCAATCACGACGAGGAGTTCGGACTTTCACGTCCTGAGGTCTTGGAACACATACTCCAGATGCCAGGCTGTCTGAATACAGCCGCCAAACCAATGCATGGTGTATCCAATGATGTAATAACCCTGAAATCATCAGACGGGAAGAACCTATGGGCCTTCTACCTATTTGATACAGGCTGCATGTGCAAGGAGTTTCCCGAACTAAGATCGTACGATTATATTCACGCCGACCAGTTGGAATGGTATCGCCAAACTAGCAGAAAGCTGAAAGCTGAGAATGAAGGCAGCCCCCTACCCTCGTTGGCCTTCATGCACATTCCCATCACTGAATATCTGGAAGGTCTTTCGGATTCACGTCGTCAGATCAGAGGTAATCTGGGAGAAAACCCTTGCAGCCCCATTATCAACAGCGGTGCCTTTGTTGCCATGCGCGAAGAAGGCGACATAAAAGCTGTCAGTTGCGGACACGATCATGACAACGATTACGTCATGAAATGGCGAGGTCTGTATATGATGTACGGACGCTATAGTGGCGGAGACACCGTATACAACCACATGAAACCAAACGGAGGACGCATCTTTGAATTTACGGAAGGCAGTTCCTCTTTCAAAACCTGGATACACCTTTACGGAGGCCGCATAGAGCAAACAATGACTTTGCCCGACGATTTCTAAATATAAATCAAGTTGGAAAAATTTTTATTTAACTTGATTTTCATCCACAATCAAGTTAATTTATAACCACAATCAACCTAGATATCTCACAAGCAATTAGCAACAAGATATCACAACAAATAAAAGCGCAACTCTGATAGAGCTGCGCTTTTATTTATGATAGAATGCAGATATTATGCTTCTTCTGCGGGAGCCTCAGCAACAGGTGCCTCAGCTGCGGGAGTCTCAACAACGGGTGCACCCTCGGCAATTACCTTGAAGGGAACCTGAGCAGAAACCTCCTTGTGGAGCTTAATGGTAGCAACATAGTCACCAACGCTCTTTACATCCTTAACAATGATGATCTTGCGATCTACATCGAAGCCAAGTTTCTGCAACTCGTCTGCAATCTGCAGGCTGTTTACGCTACCATAGATAACGCCCGTGTTGCTAACCTTGGTAGAGATAACCAAAGATACTGCGTTCAGCTTCTCAGCCTTAGCCTCAGCCTCAGCCTTAATCTTAGCCAACTTAACAGCCTTCTGCTTCAGTGTCTCAGCCAACTGCTTCTTAGCACTCTCGCTGGCAATTACGCCTTTTCCGTAAGGAATAAGATAGTTACGACCGTAACCAGACTTTACGTTTACAATATCATTCTTGTAACCCAAGCCAATAACGTCTTCTTTCAGTATAATTTCCATATCTATTCCTCCTTTTTTACTTCATCAAGTCAGTTACGAAAGGCAGCAAAGCCAAATGGCGAGCACGCTTAACAGCCTGAGCCACACGACGCTGATACTTCAGAGAAGTACCAGTGATACGGCGGGGAAGAATCTTACCCTGCTCGTTCAGGAACTTCTTCAGGAATTCAGGATCCTTATAGTCGATGTACTTGATACCGCTCTTCTTGAAACGGCAATACTTCTTCTTCTTGACATCAATTGCGGGAGCGGTCAAATAACGAATTTCTGATTGCTGTGCCATAGATTAAGCCTCCTTACTTGATTTGTTATTTCTTCTCTTCTCAGCATATTCTGCTGCGTACTTCTCCATCTTTACAGTGAGGTAACGAAGTACTCTCTCATCACGACGGTAAGCAACCTCCAACTTCTTAATTGTCTCAGGTGCTGCCTTGAACTCTACAAGCTCATAGAAACCCGTGCTCTTCTTCTCGATGGGGTAAGCCAACTTCTTCAAGCCCCAGTTCTCCTCGCTGATGATTTCTGCACCAGCCTTAACAAGAACGTCCTTGAACTTGTTTACCGCTTCCTTCATCTGATCATCAGACAAAACGGGAGTTAAAATGAAAACGGTTTCGTATTGATTCATAATACGTTAAATAAATTAATTAATACTATTTTGCAAAAATGCGCTGCAAAGGTACTGCTTTTTAGTGAGACTGCCAAAGATTTGTACCTTTTTTATATTTTTTACCCAAAAACATTTCGCCACCTCAGGAAAAATCTGTTACTTTGTGTTTGGAAAAGTATAAACATAAAAAGACATTATAAGTTATGAAGAAACAAAATGTAGGTATTATTCTGATTGTTTTGGGTGCTCTGCTGATGATTGTAAGCTACTTCTCAGCAAAATTCAACCTTGGTGCATTGGCAGACCTTATTGACTACAACTGGTTCCAGATGCTTGCACTGTTGCTGATTATTGGCGGTATTGTTACCCACATTGTCATTGCCAAGCGTTCCTAACCTACTATCAGCCTTTACTTACGCCTAATGAAACTATTCCGGAGAAGTACAGGAATTGCGTTATTCTTGTGCATGAGTAGTCTTACTTATGCACAATATGACAATTATGATACTGTTGACGACTGGACTCTGGAGGACGTGGAAGAGGAAGCCCCTAAGCCTCAGCACAAGGAGTACAAGAACTCGGTATACTTTCAGTACTCACCCAGCAGATACTACACTGATGACGTGAAACAGAAATTCAACGAGTTCTCTGTTGGCTATGCCCGTTACATTCAGGTCATGGAGAACAAGCCATACTTTGTAGAGGTGGGAGCAAACATCAAATACTCGCACGCAAAGGAGAATGGCGTCAACTTCGACTTACTGACTTTCAGAATCCCGGTAAACGCCGTGTACAAGCTCTACCTTTCCAAGACTAAAGACATTGCGCTGGCACCATATGCAGGTACCTACGTTCGAGCTATAGCCGCTGGAAAGGAAGAAAACTGGAAGAGTTTTCAGATAGGATGGCAGACAGGCCTGAGGTTATATATAAATAAGGTATATACGGGAATCTCCTACGCACGTGATTTCCCAGACAAAACCAAGAATCCGCAAGTGCGTGAATGCAGCGTACACATCGGGTATTGCTTCTAAGCAGACCCCCAAAAAAGAGATAAAAAAAATCAGGGCTACCAATTATGGCAGCCCTGACTTTTTTATTATTCCATCATCAGATTGGGAACTATCAGGCGATAGCCTTTACCATGAACATTGTTAATCTCGATGGAAGGATCATCCTTGAGATGCTTACGTAGCTTGGTAATATATACATCCATACTACGGGCATTGAAGTAGTTGTCATCAATCCAAATAGTCTTCAGCGCCAACTCACGCTCCAACACATCATTAGAATGTGCACAAAGCATACTAAGCAGCTCACACTCCTTGGTGGTAAGCTTGGTTTGCTTGTCACCAATAGAAAGGATCTGACGCTGGGTATCAAATGTAAACTTACCCAACTGATACTGAGTCACAGCACGTGTTGACTTAACCTTTACACGACGCAAGATAGCCTCCATACGGTAAACCAACTCGTCCATAGAGAATGGCTTTGTCAGGTAATCATCAGCTCCCAGCTTAAAGCCCTCCAGGATATCATCCTTAAGGTTCTTGGCTGTCAGGAAGATAATGGGCACCTCAGCATTCACCATACGAATCTCGCGTGCCAGCGTAAAGCCATCCATTTTGGGCATCATTACATCCAGCAAGCACATATCGAACTTTGTACGCATGAAAGCCTTGTAACCAGCCTCACCGTCCAGATAAAGCTCAGCATCATAGCCCTTTGCCTGCAAATACTCACGAACCAACATGCCCAGACTCTCCTCGTCCTCGCATAAAAGAATGTGCAATTTGTTCTCCATAACTTAATCTTTTACTATTGGTAATGTTATTACAAATTTTGTTCCTTGTCCGATCTCACTGGCAACCTTGATGGTACCATGATGGAGATCTATCATCTTCTTAACGTAGGTCAGACCTAAGCCAAAACCCTTTACGTTATGCTTATTTCCTGTATGAACACGATAGAACTTCTCGAAGATACGTTTCAAATCATCCTTCTTGATTCCAATGCCATTATCTTTGATACTGATACAGAGATAATCCTCACCCTGATTCCACGTAGCAACTTCCAGATGCAATGGTTCATCCTCACGACGGTATTTGAAAGCATTGTCCAAGAGGTTGAAAATAACATTGGTAAAATGCATCTCGTCAGCATTTACAAAAGGATTATAGGCCTCTAATCGTGTATCCAAAGTTCCTCCGTTCTGTGTCACCTTTAAAGAGAAGGTCTGAACGACATTATCCACCAACTCGTTAGCATCCAGTTCCTGCAACTTCAAGGCAATATTATTCCTATCGAAGAGACTCATCTGCAACACCTTCTCTACCTGGAAGCGAAGGCGACGCGTCTCATTATTGATAACCTCACCTAAACGTTCATATGTACCGGCATCCTTGTTGACGCTCTTGTCAGACAGCATCTGAGCCGCAATAGAGATGGTAGAGATAGGAGTCTTGAATTCATGTGTCATGTTATGAACAAAGTCGTTCTTCATCTCACTGATCTTCTTCTGCCGCACTACCAGATATACCGTTATCATGAATGTAACAAACAGGATAAAGGTAAATATCATAGCAGGCATCACATACTTGGCAATTCCGCGAATATAACTGCTACGTTCAGGGAAATACACGCTCACAGACCCCATCTGCTCCGTTGTGGCGTATCGGAACAAAGGCTGAATATAACAGCATGCCCGACTGCCTTCCTCTGGCTGTTGGTAATCAACACAACGGAAAACCTCCCTTCCGTCAGCCGTATAGACAATATAATGAAAATCAAGATTTATCCCGTTACGTGCCAATGACCCACGCAAATTGTTATCAAGTTCTGCCTGCTTAATTCTGTCCTGAAAACGAAGATCACTGGCCGAGCGTAAAACAGCAAAGATAACTTCATCCAAAACACCACGCTCATAAATGTATGCATCCTCCACCTGTTTTTGGAGCTGCAAAACCTGAGCCAAACGATTTGAACGCGGCATTGTCAAAGTTTTAGGCAACATACCCGAACGAGGAACTACACGCTGTATACCTTTGCCATACTTGGTAGCAATTGTGTCGAAAACCAGAGATGACGATGTCGACATCCTTGACTGCGCCCCAGGATTATTCTGCTTCTCCCGCTCATGTTCATTCATTATAGCCTGCAGATAGCGAAATGTCTCGGACCGTTCCAAATCGCGCGAAGCTTGATCAAGACTACGCCTTACAGTCTCATCAAACTGTTCCTCACGCATCCTGATCATTTCCGAAGCATAGTTACCCTGAAGGTAGAGTAAGACCAGGAAGGAGACTCCTATCAATAAACAGATTATTAAAATATAGGACCTTTTCATAGAGGCAAAGGTAAAGTCTTTTATTAAAGAAAACAAAAAAAGCTGGCACAAAACGTACCAGCTTTTGGGATATTTAACTAAATTTGCGTATTTAGCTTGTTAATTTAGCAATTATCAAGACTCCGTCTGCGTTGCCTGGTAAGCAGCAATAAGCTTGCTCTGTACATCGCCGGGAACCAACTCATAGGAAGCAAACTTGGTGATGAAGCTGGCGCGTCCACCAGTAAGGCTACTTAAGGCAGTACTATAATTCAGCATCTCCTTCTGAGGAGCCTTAGCAGTTAGCTTCTCATATCCATTTTCACTGGTCATACCAGTAATCATAGCACGACGTCCCTGCAAATCACTCATTACATCACCCATCTTGTCACTGGGAACAAAGACTTCAACATCATTGATGGGCTCCAGAATCTTCGGGCCTGCTTCCTTGAATGCCAAAGCAAATGCCTGACGTCCAGCCAACATAAATGAAAGTTCGTTGCTGTCTACAGGATGCATCTTACCATCATAAACAATGACACGCACGTCACGGGCATAGCAACCAGTAAGAGGGCCTTGTTCCATACGCTGCATAACACCCTTCAGGATAGCGGGCATGAAGCGGGCATCAATAGCACCACCTACAACGCTGTTCACAAAGACAAGCTTACCACCCCATTCCAAGTCAATAGTCTCAGTGCTCTTGGCATTGATACGATATTCCTGACCTCCGAAGTTATAAACCTCAGGTGCAGGCATACCCTCGTAGTATGGTTCTACTATCAGATGAACCTCACCAAACTGACCGGCACCACCAGACTGTTTCTTGTGACGATAGTCGGCACGTGCAGCCTTGGTAATAGTCTCACGATAAGGAATCTTAGGCTCGTCATAGACAATCTGAATCTTCTCGTTATTCTCCATACGCCACTTCAGGGTACGCAGATGGAACTCACCCTGACCGTGAACAAGAATCTGACGCAACTCCTTACTCTGTTCAATCTGCCAGGTAGGATCTTCCTCACGCATCTTCTGCAGGGCATTCATCATCTTCTCTGTCTCACTCTCGTTGACAGCACGGATAGCACGACTGTACTTGGCATTAGGATACTTAATGAAATTGAAACGGTTATCACAATCCTTACCATTAAGGGTATTACCCGTCTTAACATCCTTCAACTTAACAGTACAACCTATATCACCGGCAACAAGTTCATCCACCTTAATACGGTTAGCACCTGCACATACAAAGAGCTGTGCCATACGCTCCTTACTGCCACGATCAGCATTAGTAAGGTCATCACCTTCCTTAACAGTACCGCTCATTACCTTGAAGTACTGAACCTCACCAATATGGGGCTCAACAGCAGTCTTGAAGAAGAACAAGCTGGTAGGACCAGCAGCATCTGGTGCAACTTCCTCGCCACGGGTATTGAATACCTTGGGCATCTCATCAACAAAAGGAACAACATTACCCAAGAATTCCATCAGACGACGCACGCCCATATCCTTAACTGCATCTACGCAGAATACGGGGAACATGCCACGTGAAGCCAAGCCTTTGCGGATACCCTCACGCATTTCATCCTCAGTAAGAGTCTCGCTGTCAAAGAACTTCTCCATCAAAGCCTCATCATGCTCAGCAGCAGCCTCAACCAATGCCTTATGCATCTCTAAAGCCTTATCCATCTGGTCGGCAGGAACATCCTCAATGGTAGGAGCACCGCCATCAGGACCCCATGAGTACTTCTTCATCAGCAGCACGTCAATAAGAGCATTGAAGTTAGGACCTGTTGCTATAGGATACTGAACGGGAACAACCTTAGGACCATAAATTGTCTTAAGCTGTTCCAACAGCATATCAAAGTCACAGTTCTCGTCATCCAACTGGTTAACAAGGAAGATAACGGGCTTATTCAGTTTCTCTGTATAACGGAAATGGTTCTGAGTTCCGACCTCTACACCTGCTCCACCCTTAACAAGGATAACGGTAGTATCCGTTACATTCAATGCCGTGATAGCAGAACCTACGAAGTCATCACTGCCCGGGCAGTCGATAATGTTCAACTTCTTGCCATTCCACTCTGTATGAAAAACAGTAGAGAAAACAGAATAACCATATTCCTGCTCTACTGGGAAATAATCGCTTACGGTATTCTTCTGGGTAATACGACCTCTTCTCTTGATAACGCCTGCTTCGTAAAGCAGGGCTTCTGTAAGGGTTGTCTTACCCGCACCATCATTGCCCATCAGAGCAATGTTCTTAATCTCGTTTGTTTTGTAAACTTTCATATTCTTAGGTATTATTAGGTATTAATGCTATTAGTTTTTGTTTTCAGGGGTTAAAATTAATAATAATATTTGAACTGACAATAGCAAAATAACATGTTAAAAAACATGTTTACAAAGAGGATTAGAAATAAGAAACAAAGAAACAAAAGAAAGAGACTAACACATCAGGTCACTGATGATGCTGTTGGAAATGAAGATTCCCTTTCTGGAAAGACGAAGCGCATCCCCCTCCTGTAGCAAATTACCAGTATGAATATGTGGTCTTGCCATCTCCTGGCAATAGCTTTTCTGTTCAGGGGTAAGAAGGTCCAGACTAAGGCCTGAAGCAGTACGCAGACGTGTCATCACAAGCTCGTCATATAGCTCTTCAGACGTAAGAATCTCTTCCTGATGCGGAACATCAGCCGTTGCCTGAACGTATTCTTTTAGCGATGTATTGTTAGACCTGCGAACGCTACCGCCGTCATAAGAGTGAGCACCCGGTCCTAACCCTAAATACGGAGAGCCGTCCCAGTAGCTGCTGTTATGTCTGGAATGCATTCCCGGCTTGGCAAAGTTGGAGATCTCATAATGCTCCATCCCTGCTGCCGCCGTTTCATCCATCAGATATTCATACATCTGCCAGGAAAGCTCATCAGATGCCTCATTTACACTTCCCTCCTGAAGCATTTTACTCAGAGCCGTCCCATCTTCATAAGACAAAGCATAGGCACTGATATGAGGAACGCCAAGCTTCAGCAAATGCTTAACATCAGCGTGCCAATCACTAAGCGTCTGACCAGGCAACCCGTATATCAAATCCAAACTGATATTACTATACCCGGCATCCTGACAACAATGTACAGCCTCTATAGCCTGGCGCGAAGTATGCCTGCGGTTCAGAAAACGTAGCAGGGAATCCGAGAAAGTCTGCACCCCCATACTGATTCGGTTAACAGGAGTCTGAGACAAAGCAGCAAGCCATTCAGGGGTTACGTCATCGGGATTGGCCTCGATAGTAACTTCTGCATTTTTGTCAAGTGTAAAATTATCCTGTATTGCCAGAAAAACTTCCTGGAGCAATAACGAGGGCAATTGACTGGGGGTTCCGCCACCTATATATAAAGAAGGTACGCGTGAAGTATTTATTTCCTCACGGCGCAGTTGCATCTCACGTTTAAGGGTATCAACATAGGAACGCTTCCATTCTGCCCCGTAGGTAGTAGAATAGAAGTCGCAATAGATACAACGACTTTGGCAAAAAGGTACGTGAATGTATATGCCGCCTGTTTTAGTCACGACACTCCTGATAGAGGATTTCGTAGAAACAGGGATAGACATTTGAGGCAGCGCTGCTCTGCCCTGCTGTATGAGGTACTATCAGCCTTACCTTGGCAATCTCCCCATCTTCCGTTTTCTGACGACCTACACGAATATATGGGAAGGGAGCCAGCCATCCGTCCAAGACTTTCTCCTCACCATAAGTCTGGTACATAGCACCAGCCAGACCATCCTTAAGGAATTTAGCAGAGAAAGATCCTGAGGTATTGGTTACAGCCATAATATCAGGTGTTGTGTGCCAATAGCTGACATCGTTACGTAGCTGCAAGCTATCGCCCAAGATATTAAACTCTATAAAACGGCAGGCTATCTGACGAGTTTGGCCCTTTTCAATCTTGTCGCCAACACCCTCTCTGACAATCTGCATATAAATACCAGAACTGGCAAAGAGCACATACTCGTTTTTCTCAAGGTTGGTAGTAGAATCCTGGTCATAGAACTGCTGTTCTGAGATGACATTGATAACACCCACATTGCAAACAGTATCGCCGGCAAGACCCACAATAGTAACATCACGCTTCAGGAAAGCGTCTATAGCTTTACGTTCCTTATCTTTCTGTTCAGCATAAGTCTGGTCATCAGAACAAGACACAAAACCCGCAAGGGCTACCATCACACTTAGGAATGTATAGAAGACTTTTCTCATAAATATCTCATTTTGCTTGCAAAATTACGAATAAGCAAGGACAATACAAAATTAATTCATTAATTTTAACCCATTAAAGGCTCTCCTCCCCTTTGGGGGGAGCGGGGAGCGGGGCCATTTAACAAATGAGCATAGGATTTTATGGCTTCATGCACCTTCTGGACAGCCTCATCCATCGTGCAGGAAAGTCTTCCTCCACTGGCATTCAGATGCCCGCCTCCATTGAAGAACTGAGCAGAAAGGTCATTGCATGGGAAATCATCAACACTACGCAGACTTACCTTTATGATTCCCGCACGCTCAGTATCCTCGCTGAGGAAAACGCTTAATCGCATGCCGGAAATCTGCAAGGGCATATTCACTATTCCCTCTGTATCTCCGTTCTTAATGCCAAACAACTTACGCTCCTTGTTGGTAAGCGTGATAATACTGGTGTGCATTTCAGGAATAGTCTCCATCTTCACATAGAGCAGATAACCGGTAAGCCTGATACGGGCAAGGGAGCATGTCCAGTAAACATTACGGTATATCTTATCCTTATCTATGCCACGATTCAACAGATAAGAGATACACTCATATACAACAGCCCTGTTAGAGTTGTAAGTAAACGCACCCGTATCGCACATCATGGCAGCATACAGGCAGGTAGCCTCTTCGGTAGTAATCTGTTCCAGCTCACCCAACTGATGCAGCAGATGGCATATCACCTCGGCCGTTGCACACATATCAGGACGTGAAACCACCAACCGGCAGAAGTCCGTAGGATTAAGATGATGGTCAATCATAATCTTAGGGGCAGGATTCGCCACTACACAGGCTTCCAGTTCCTGCATCCTGGTGGAATCGTTAAGATCGGCAATTATAAACAGATCCGCTTCCGCTACAATAGGATTAACCTCCTCTTCATGCTTCAGATATACCTTCACATCCTCAGCACCAGGCATCCAGTGCAGGAAATCAGGGAATATATTGGGCACCACCACCGTTATCTGCTTTCCCTTACCGGTAAGCCAATGTTTCAACGCCAAAGTAGAGCCTATGGCATCTCCATCAGGAGACACATGGGCACAAATCACCACCTTCTTGGCTTTATCTATTAAATCCAAGAACAGTCTCTGTTCTTCTTCTGTCAGTATCTTCTCCATAATTTTCTGCAAAGATACTACATTATCTTATATATGGCACGCCCCAGCCACTATTCTTTTATAAAATTGGCTTTTTCATGCCTTATCTGACATTTTTCTCTCATCTCTTCTTTTCTTTTCAATCTTTTGCATATATTTGTCGTGGATTTGAACCGTAAACAGTTCTTTTCTAAAACTTATCGGTTAAGAATTAGCGTTCAGCTATCTCTTCTTGTCCCCCGAAACGTGGAAAATTTCAGAAAACTGACAACCCAAATCAGCGAACTACAAGCGAGCTTCAGTACTCTTGCCAGAGTACTCGAGTACTTCAACTGGAGTACTGGAGTACTTTAACCGGAGTACTGGAGTACTCCTTAGGAAGTACTGACACTATCAATAAGCAACAATAAAAAGATACGCGGAAAAGTGATTATGGACTAAAAAGAGTTGACTTTCAAGAAAAGACATACTTACTCAACAACAGGGACTGAAAGCCGATGGTTATCGAGCGGAAAAGACGGGAGGTGCAGTTTTGAAACCCCACGAAAACCTCATGGAAAACTCCTATTTGAGAGTCTGTAGTATTTGCCAACGACCACCTTTGTCAGGACCTACATGACGCAGGTAACCTAAAGTTTGCAAAGTGGCAAGATCACGCCGGATTGTACGGGCATCAACGCTCAATTTGGCAGCCAAAGAGGAAGAGGTTTCTAGGACATTTTCTAGGACATCATCTAGGACAT
>JAFZSA010000029.1 GCA_017619585.1 Bacteroidaceae bacterium | reverse complement strand
TCTTTTGGGCAGGTTGAAATCCTGAAAGGATTGATGATGTGCCTGTGGGCTTTTATCTGTGAACTTGTTCACAAGGAAAAGAACACAGACGCGGCATCAAAGACGAAGTCTCAACCTGAGCAAAAGGGTTTTTGCGGTTTTGTTAAATATTCGTGTGGATTCGTGCGATTCGTGGTCAAAGAATATTTCCGCGTGACATTATTAACCATTAAAACAAAAAGAAAGATGAAAAAAGAAACATGGAAATTCGTCATTCAGACGATACTGGCCATCCTGACGGCCATTGCAACCAGCTTCGGTGTCACATCATGCATGAACTAAAAAAAAAGCCTCGGCAAATTACCGAGGCTTTCATATTTTTCATTTCAAAATAACTACTACTAACAAACATGAATAGTTACTTATTCATACGACGTATTACAACAACTGCAACAATAACCATAATGGCAGAAACCGCAAGAATAGAAACAACATAATTTGGCAAATCTATCCAATGATATCTCCCTAGGGGTGGAATATTTGCAAGGATAACAACTACTTCACAGAAAACACCTGCTAAAAGAAATGAAACCAACCAAGATTTAATACTATCTATAGATTTCCCATGCCTAGACCGTTCTTTTACTGTTAATCCGATATATGTACCTGTTAGACACCCTATCATAGATACCCCAAATGTAAGTAAGGAAGAACAATCTCTAATTACTGCATAAATTACTATGCAGAAGCATATCATCAAACATACTAAACACGTTTTTCTCATAAGCCTTCACATACTTTAACTGCGGCTGCAGTATATGCCAAACCTACAACAAATGCAGCTCCGCCAGAAATCATTCCTAAAGGAAAACACCAGGCTGCACCAGCGAGATACATACCCATATTGCATCCCCACGAAGCAGCAGAAGCTCTTGTGAAGACATCATTCCCATAATAAGTAGGTATCTCAATGTAGTTAGTAGTTGTGTTATAAGTTCCACTCATTAGCGGTTCATCGAACTCGTTATAAGCAGTAAAAAGGATATTGTCACCTTCTGAGCGGACAACTTTAAAATTAAGGACATAAGCAACTTCATTTTGATTGTTTAATATAAGAACTTTCGTATCGTCATTTGACTCATTATAAAAAATATCTGCAACCAAAGGAGAACTGGCAGACGAGCAATGAAAACCGACCGAATAATTGTCATCCAAGAATTCCGAACGAGTTGAGTTATTAAGTGAAATCTTACTGGCGACAATTTGTTTTGTTTCGACTTTTTCTTCAACCGTTGTTTCATTCTGGCAAGAAGAAACAATTATACAAGAAAAAACACACACAATAACGTGAATAAACTTTTTCATCTTAGCTATTTTTAATTAAAATGTTAATAAATTTACCAGAGAATCAACTTCTCTTTCATTAGTTTAAATTGGAATTCCGCGACAAAAATATGGGTATCATACAAAACAGACAAATTTTAAATGTTTCATTTTGTTTCTCCGATTTGTTAAAAAATGTTACATAGTACTCAGGTGAGTTGTATCGTATTGAAGCACAAGCAATTAAATATTAAATGATACATTATTTAATTCCTGACAATAAAGAAGAAGAAACAAAATGAAACATTACAAAACAAAAAACAAATTTATTTCTTGTCCCTTGCCCCAAAATTCTTCCTTTTGGGAGGGGATGGGGGTAGGCTTTCTAGAGCTCCACTTCCACGCAATTCTTCGGATTCCTGCTTAGGGTTCTGAGGTGCAGGGCGTTGCCTTTCTTCTGCAGGATGGTGACGGCAGCACCCTTTATGTTGGGACCATCACCAACCAGGACGGGATAGGTGGCACCCTCCAAGCCCTTGGGACTGAAGTTGAACTTGTGGGTATGCGCAAAGATGCCTACGCTGAAGGGCTGATCCTTGAGGAGCGGTGCCCACGCATCACGACAGGGCTGGTACTTGTCATCGTTACCGAAGACGGGGACATGCCCTATAAGGATACGGCGCTTGGCCTTGCGGAGAGCAGGGCTCTTGAGCTCACGCTTTATGAAGTCGGTCTCCTCGGCACGGAGTTGTGTAAAATCGTTGAAACCGGCATATTCGCGATGATCATCCGCCTTATCCTCGCCACAATCCAGCACCATGAAACGGGTATCACCCCAACTGATGCCGCCATAGGTCTTGTCACCGGGATACCCTATCAGGCTGTGCATGCCTGCCGAGTAGTAGTTACGTATCTCGTGATTGCCGCGGATGAAGAAGATGGGGGTCTCTGCTCCGCCTATGGGGTCTGCCAGATTATGAATCATGCGCATGGCATGTTCGCGGTCGTAAGGCTCAGGCAGGCAGTCGCCATTAAACACGATGAAATCGGGAGAAACGCCCTCCTTGCGTAGGGTATCGCAGAGGAAGGAATAGGTCTGCTGATTGGCATGCAGATCATTGAAGATGACGCAGGTGAAGTCCTTCTGGTCTTCTGTAGGCGTGCGGAACTGATAGAACTGAGTGCGCAGCGTATCACCGGTATGGAACTCATAGGCATGCTTCATCAGCAAGTCCACCACACAGACACGGTAGTAGTACTGCTGACCGGGCTGCAGGCCATCAAGGGTGATGCGGTTCTCTATGTCATAGCAGACCTCCTGACCATCCAGCAAGGCACGCTTGCGTGTCAGGTTGTTCTTGTCCGTTCCGTACTCTACCCAGCAATGGGCAGGAGCCGTTGTCTGGAACATCACGGTCATACTGGTAGGCTGCGGGTCTTGCAGGTAAGGCTTGAGGGTCATCAGGTCGGCAGACTTGATGGGCAGACGCAGGGTAGCCATCAGGGGACGATGGTCAGAGGCGACAGGCTCGTCCAGCACCCAGCTCTTAAGACCCACGGCAGGGCGGGCATTGAAAGATGCTATATAGTCTATGCAGTCAGTGGGCTTATCAGCAGGGAATGTAGCCTTTTTGCCAGAATTCACCGTAAAAAACTTACCTATCTCCTTCATGGTCTTGGAGTCGGGCGTATCATTCCAGTCGCCAGCTATGATGAAGGGTTTATGCCAGCGTTCAGCCTCGCTGACAAGGATAGGGATGGATGCCAGACGGTTCTCTTCCTTGAGGTCGAGGTGCGCACATGCCATCACATAGTTCTGCAGTTCCACTACCAACAGCACTCGGGGCTCCTTGCCGGGCAAGGGGATACGACGGGTGCTAAGCGGACGCTCACGGGTAAGGATACCCAGACCGTACCTGCCGCCCGCATAGTCTATGGCACCGGCAAAGACGGGATAGTAGAGGGTGCGCTTGGCCAGCTCTTCTATCTGGTTGAGACCCTCACTGCGCGTGGTGACGCTGTCCAGCTCCTGCAGGGCAACCACATCGGGCTGCTGACGCCAGATAACATCCGCCGTGCGGTCATAGTTGACGTCCGACTTAATGCCTGCGCAATGCTGCACGTTATAACTCATTACACTTACCTGCCAAGGCTTGCCCGGCTGATTCTGTGCCACAGCCGTCAGAGCCGTGCTTGCCATCAGGGCAAGAAAGGCAAAAATCTTGATTCCAACGTTGTTTTTCATATCTGAAGACCCTCTCTAACTCCCCCGTAAGGGGGAGAACTTTTTTAATTATGAACTATGAATTATGAATTATGAACTATGAACTATGCACTATGCACTATGCACTATGAACTAAAACACCACTTTACGTCCGTTGACGATATAAACGCCATTCTTTAAAGAGTTGACAAGTTGACGAGTTGACGAGTTAACAAGTCGTCCACTCAGGTCGTAAATCTCCCCTCCATTACGGGAGGGGTTGGGGGTGGGTCTGATGTCAGTTGTCTGAGCAGGTTCATCCACCCACTTGAAGTAATCTCCGTAGTTGCCGGCAACGAGCTTCAGGAAGAAGGAGGTGCCCACATCAGAGTGGTCAGCGGGTGTGAGACTGTCATCCATGCGGTACAGATTGTCCAGGTCAAAGGGATGGGCATCAGAGAAAGCCAGATAGTTGGCATAAGGCACTACCATATCTCCGCGTGAATGCACGAACTGTATGCGGTGGCGGGGCTCCCAGCCTGATGCCACACTGTTAGCTGCCAAGGCACGATGGATATCCTGCCAGACATCACCCTTGCCGGAAGGAACAGCACTGAAGTTATCAGCATCAGAAAGGTATTCATAGAGCCCGGGCGTGAAGACTTTGTCAAGGTGCGCCCACACATCGTTGGCAGAAGGCGAATAGAACAGCTCTGCCATCTGCTCCTTGGAATAATGACGACCGTTGGCATCCAAGCCGTTCTGCAGCTGCTGGTACCATTTTTTGGAGATTTCACCGGTAGAAAAGCTCTTGCTGGCCAGCCAGTCCATAATGCCTGTATCCAGGAACTGCTGCGAGAGATAATCCCCGAGCGTATGCTCTGCCATATCAGGGTGCGTATCCAGCATACCCTTTATAATCATAGGAATAACCATGGGCATGGTGCAGAGTCCCTTGCGGTGACGGGTAGTGGCGTCATAGCTGTCGCCATCATCCTGCAGGTAATAGCGCAGGGTAGCCAGAAGGTCATACGGACCGTCGCCGCAGATGCTGCCACGGAAGTGAAAATCCTCGTCGAGGGTGGTCTCCTCAAGGTAACGCTGCACGGCCAGCGTGACGGCACCGCCCTGCGAGAAGCCATAGGCAAAGCTACGAAAGTCGGTCTTGACGGGCAGAGCCTGACCGCCATCAACCAGTTTCTGATAGAGCCGCATGCCATACATAACGGCATCCACCACCTGACGGGCTGTCAGTTCCTGCGCCAGATAAGGATGACTCATGCTGCGTGTGACGCCATAGCCCTGATAGTCGGGCGCAATGACAATACAACGGGAAATGAAGTCGCAGGTGCGGTCTGAACCGTAGGAGCCCTTCACCAGCATACCAAAGAGCATGCGGTCCTGAAGATTCGTGCTGGAGGTTGGACACTCCTTGTCGGAAGTGATGGTATAGTGACTGTAGATATGCAAAGACTCTATGCTGTCTGTAGCCGAAGGACTGGCGGGATTCCACGCTATGAGCATGGAGGAGAGCACCACGTCATTTCCGGCAGCATCCTTTGACGGGTAGTTGAAGGAATAGAAACGTGCCGCAGCGGACTTGTACACCTGCGTAAGGCTTTCCGACACATCAGCCGCCTGCGCCTTCAAGGCGAAAGCCAAGAGGAGGAAAACGCCTGTAGAAAGTAAGAATCTCTTCATTTCTGATTTAAGTGTTAGGTTTTTCACGGGCAAATGTACAAAAAATATCATAGATACCACACCCAAAAACAACAGAAATCCGCAAAACAGTACCCGAATATGGAAATTATTGTTAACTTTGCAGCAATTATTATCTATTCAGACACAGAAAAAATATGAAAAAAGCATTATTGTCGGTACTGGTTTACCTTCTGATCAGTCAGGGAGGAGCGGGTATAGTAATGGCCCTAATAGCTATAATATACAATCTCGCCGGTAAAGAGTGTCCCATACTCACGGTGATGAGCGTAGCATACTTATACTTTATGATATTCGCCGTACTGGTCTGCTGGAAGGGACTGAAGGTGATGGAGATACCTGCCACGTTCAAGGCATCCAAGATGAAAAGCAGCTGGATACTGATGGCTCTTGCTGCTGCCTTCTGCGGCGCCTTCGCAGGAAACCTGCTGACAGAAATAACAAAACTGCCCAACTTTGTCGAAGATAACATGATACTGCAATTGGCGGACAGCATCTGGGGCATACTCACCGTGGCAATAGTTGGTCCGATAGCAGAGGAACTGGTATTCCGCGAGGGTGTCTGCGGCTATCTGGCACGCAACGGCGCCAAGCCCGTGAAAGCCGTATGGGTTTCCGCCATCCTGTTCGGAGTGATACACATGAACCCCGCTCAGATACTTGATGCCATGCTGATAGGCGTCATCCTGGGTGTGATATACATCAAAACCGGCAACATCGTGCTGACCAGCATCATACATATTCTGAACAACTCTATTGCCCTAACACAGGCAAGGGTTTTAGGTGACAAGGCCGAAGAGTTCAGCATGGTGGAATGGGTAGGCGGCAACATCCCTGCCGGCATCTGCATAATAGTAGGATTGGCAGGATGTGCTTATCTGCTGAGGAAGATGTGGAAGCCTACCCCCAACCCCTCCCAAAGGGAAGGGGGAGAAAAGCCTACCCCCAACCCCTCCCAAAGGGAAGGGGGAGAGTTAGTGAAGAGTGAAGAATTATAATCTGAATACTCTGAGTACTCCGAGTACTCCGATAAATAGAAAAAAAATAACCGCTAACCACTCCCCCTCTCCTTAGGAGAGGGCCGGGGTGAGGCTACTAACCAATAAAGCACCCTCCCTTTTGGGGAGGGCGGGGGGAGAGGCT
Source organism: Bacteroidaceae bacterium (assembly GCA_017619585.1). The sequence continues at coordinate 6,856 of JAFZSA010000029.1, read as the reverse complement.
TTTATGATAACAATAACCAACAACTGTAAACGCTGCGGACGCTGTGCAAGGGTCTGCCCGGCTGCCGTATATACACAAGAGAAAGGCGAGGTGCCCGTTGTGCGCAAAGCCAAGAACTGCATACAGTGCGGACACTGTGTGGATGTGTGCGAGGCGGATGCCTTGCAGCATGACTGTTTTCCACCCGAGCACATACACCGTGTAAGAAAAGAGCTGATTCCATCGCCTGAATCGCTGATGGAACTGATGAAGAGCAGGCGCTCTAACCGTACCATCACAGAGAAGCCCATTCCTGCCGAGGCACTGGCGGATATCATAGAAGCTGCCTACGTGGCACCGACATCAGAGAACTCGAGAAGAGTGGTGGTGACGGTGTTGGAAGGAGCAGAGATTCAGGCTGTGGAAGATGCCACCATGAAGTTCTTCCTGCGCCTGGCAGGTGTGCTGATGTCCAGACCTGTGCGCCCCCTGACAAAACTGCTGCTGCGCGACCTTTACAATGAGGCTGCCGAGCTGTACCGCTTCGAGAGGAAATGGAAAGCAGGACAACGGCCCTGCACCTGCAATGCCAAAGCGCTGCTGGTGATAAGCGCTCCCAAGAAATACGACTTCGGCTGGCAGGACTGTAACATGGCGTACCAGAACGCCTCGCTGATGGCGGAGGCTCATGGGGTATCACAGATATACATGGGACTGGTGCAGGTGGCATTCAGGTTCATAGGCCAACGCAAGACGGAACGACTGATGCACCTGCCGCCCGGACATAAGCCGTTTGCCATGATGGCACTGGGGATGCCGGCATTCTACTACCCCAAATATACTGATAAAATCAAAAATCAAAATTTATAAATTCAAAATTCAAAATTAACAACAATTCAAAAAAAAACTTCACCCTTTCCTTTAGGAGAGGGATGGGGAGAGGCTATTTTATTTTATGAAACCGAGTCCACATCTATTGCTTACAGCCCTATGGCTGACACTAACCTGTTCGGCACAAGACCTTACACACGAAGTTGAGGCAGATACATTGAAATGGCCCGTTCCATCGGTAAAAGAGGAATGGAAACTGGAGTACCTTGCCCACAACAACGCTAACCACAACGTTTACGTCTATAAAGACAAACTTTACGACGCCCTGTTCACCCGTACCCGCGGATGGAACGGAGGTGACGGCGTACAGACTACCATGCTGCCCGACGGCAATGTGTTCTGGTCGTTCAACGACAGCTTCTACGGCATCGTCAATAGCACTACCCGTGCTAGGGGCAACTGCACCTTCCCACGCAACAGTATCATGGTGCAGACGCCAGGCGAGGACGGACTGCCCGGAACGCAGAGCAGCAACCTGGTATGGCTGGCCGACTGGATCAACAAAGCACAAGGTACCTGCCGTACGCACCTGCGTCACCCCAAAGGTGAGAAGACGGAGGCTCAGATAAAGGCAGGCGAGATTGACCAGCAGTGGCTCTACTGGGCAGGCGATGCAACGGTAGTTGACGGACAGTTGCAGATGCTGTGGGCTGGCGTCTATAACGGAACGGAAAACCTGATGCAGAGCGACAACCGCGCACTGGCCATCTACTCGCTGGAGGGTAAGCCTGGCGATGATACCTACCTGAAGCTGCTGAGCGTTGACCATAACTTCTTCGAGAAAGACCCCATAGGCTACGGACAGACACTCTGGGAGGATGAGGACGGACATACCTACCTGTATGCCTGCAACCAGTTCAAGAAGAACGAGGGGGATGTCATGAATACCTCATCGCCCGTTGTGGCTCGCAGCACTACTCACGACCTGCGCTCGGAATGGGAATACTATATTGCCGATGAAAAGGGTAATTTCAGTTGGCAGAAGACCTACCCTACAGCAGATGAAGTGAACCGCTCGGCTATCTCAAGCCGCTCCGTCTCTACGGCATGGGTCTTCAAGGACGGCGACTATTACTACATGACGGCTCAGGGCTTTGTGTTCAGCAAGCAGCTGTACATCATGCGCAGCAAGAACCCTTGGGGCCCCTTTGAGGAATGCCACCAGCTATGGACCATGCCATGGGTGCTGGATAAGAAAGGTACGCGCACGTACAACAACTTCTACATGCCACACCTGCATCAGACTCTCTCACGCGAGGGCGAACTGGTATTCTCGACCAACACGGACTGCAAGGATTTCAACAATAACTTCAATGCCACAGGGTCGGCCGACTTCTACCGCCCCTTCTTCTTCAGAGTGTATAACTGGAAAGCCGTGTTTGAAGAATAGGACCCCCTAACCCCCTTTAGGGGGAATTTTTGGGATTCAAAATTCAAAATTCAAAAGAAAAAAGCAAAATTCAAAAGAAAAAAAGCGAAATTCAAAAGCAAATAGCAAAATTCAAAATAGCGCATCTGATGATTACATTATATAAAAATAAAAAAGCCTCCCCCTTCGGTGGGAGGTTGGTGGGGGGTCTTGCTTTGGTTTTGTGCTTATTGACCTCATGCTACAAGCTGATAAGTACATCGGCACCTAAGACGGCAGAGGCAGGACAGACAATAGAAGTGAGCTTTACCGTAGTAGACGACGGGTCGGACACGCAGAACTTTGTTACCGACTGGTCCTATGCCGGCATACGCGTTCCCAACGGATGGGAGGTGACCGTTCCCAAGGGCGCTCACCAGCAGTTTGCCGAGGATTGGGTTTATTACAGCGACGGCAGCAAGGTGAACAGTCAGCACGATATGATTATTTGCGATAAATTGGCGGAATTCTACAATGCTGCCTGCAAGAAGAGCGGCTATACCTGGCACGGATTCCAGAGTCAGAAGAAGGTGCCCAAGAATATCTCGGCCTGCTGGCGCAATGGCTGTGACTCTATACGCGTGACCTTCCTGGTTACCATCCCAGAAGATGCCAAGCCCGGCAAATATACCATTGACTTCATAGGAGGCGACGAGGAGGAGGATGCCGGCATTGACAAATACAACAGCTACACAGATGCCAAGAGCTCACGCCTCTTCCACGTGGGAACAGTCAACAACTCGTACATAGAGAACAAAGCTACCAACCTGGCTTGCCAGATAGAGGTAACGGAGAACACAACGGGGATTGAATCAATTCAAAATTCAAGAAACAAAAATCAAAATTCAATATCCCAAAAAGGCATTTACACCCTGGACGGCAAGAAGGTAAGGAACACAAAAAACACCGCAGGATTACCCCACGGTGTATATTATGTTGATGGAAAGAAAACTACTGTCCGGTAAAAAGAGGTTAGCGGTTAGAGGTTAGCGGTTAGCGAAATCGGTTAGCGGTTAGCGAAATCGGTTAGCGGTTAGCGGTTAGTGGTTAGTGGTTAGCGTAATTTTGAATTTTGAATTTTGATTTTTGATTTTTGAATTTTTGAATTAAAACACCACCTTCTTACCATTCATAATGTAAACGCCACGTTTGTTTTTTGATTTTTGAATTTTGAATTTTGAATCAACTCTACGACCGCTTAGGTCGTAAACAGCCCACAAATTTGGATCATGAATTTAGAATTTTTAATTTTGAATTGAAGTTACATCAACAACCTCATACACCTTCTGGATGCGGAAGTGATCCACCTTGAACCAACCGTGGTTATCACTGGTAGAACGGGTACCGTCAGCCATATAGTTGCTGGTGCGGATACCCAACTTCAGGCTCTCGCCCTCCTTCACCTCAACAATCACCTGCATGGGGTTCAGCGTCATCTTGCCTGAACCGCTGCCGCCATAACCGGCAAAGGTGTTGTTCTCGCCTGCCGTGAGCATAGAGGTCATGTAGTCGCTCTCGGCGCCATAATACTGAACATTCTTGTTGGCAAAAAGACGGCAGGTAGCCAGTTTCTCCTTGAAGACACCTAAGTTACAGGTTACCAGATAGGTTCCGGGCTCTATCTTGCTGGCAGGAATGGTCTGGTAAAACTCGAAGGTGTTAGGCATAGGACTGGCAGAAGCCCAGAAGCAACTGGTGCCATAGATGTGCTTGGCATCGCTGTTGACACCCCAGGAGTTGCCGCTCAGCGTTCCTGTATTACGCCATCCACGTGGGTAGCCACGCGAGGTTACCCCCTGTTTGTTGAGGGCATTGGAAGCATTGTACTCCATATCGGCATTGGTAAGCAGCACATTGGTAAGGTCCTCCAAGCCTGCGCTGAAAGGAATGCTTGCCACGGCGCTGACGGTAAGACCGGGGTCCATGAAGGAAACCTTGACGGTAACGGTCTTATCCTCTGTGCTGGTATAATGAACCGATGCAGGGAAGTAGCCCTGTGCCACCGTCTCGTCCCAGGTAGCACTCTGTGCTGTTGTCTTGATGGAAACAATGCTGGCCGCACCTCCAGCTACGGAAATCGCTGCACGGAGGTCATACGAGGTATTGATGGGGAAGGTGGGCAGGCAACGCAACTGAATGACATTCAAGCCCTTCTGCACAGGCAAGGTGTACTCGGCATAAGGAGCCTGAGAAGCACTGCTGTAAGCCGTCATATCCAAAGGCCAGACGGTAGCACTGGTACCACGGATACCCAATCCCTGAATAGCCTTAACCGTACTGGAGGCAGCATCGTAGTCGCCACCTGCCACCATGGTAACCTTGGGCTGCAGGATAGAGCTCTCTATCTCACCAACATCTGAAGAGGAGGCTACAGCAGGCATCAGGTGGTATGCCCAGTTGTTAGGCTTGTAATTCATCATGCCATTCCATTTACCAGAGGCAATGCCGGTATTGTATTTGGTGGTCATAGTAACAATCTCGTTGAAGGCTGTCTGTGCCTGCTTGGAGTAAGAGAGTGCCAGGTCGCCCTGTCCGGCACGAGCATACAGAAAGCTCTGACGGGCACGCAAGTGCTTGATATTCATATCAGAACAACCCATAACGGGATATTCTATAAGCTGATAGAAGGCATCCTTGAGGGTGGTAGGGATACGTTTCTTGAGTGCCTGCATTTTGCTGACCAACTCCTTGTACTGCTCAATACGCTCCTCGATCTGCTCGTTGGAGAAATCAAAGTGGCAGAGATGAACATGCTCGGGCTTGGAGGCTATACCCAGACGGTAGTACTCCATCTTAATGTCCTGAATATCATCAGCATAGTCCTCGCCAAAGGTACGGGCTGCCCAGTCGCGTGAATACAAGTAGGCCCTTTCCGGCTGCCAACTGTTGATATCCCAAGCCAGATCCATACAGAACTCCAGCTCCTCCTCGGCAGGCTTGATATCACCCACGTTGATAATCCACTGGTCGCGTATGCCCTGATCATAAGCCTTGCACAACTCATAGCTGCAAAGCGAAGGAGAGATGGTACTGAGCCATAAATAAGAGTCGGGCGAGCCCCAATAAGACAAGTGGTAATAGATGGCATTGCCACCAGGGCGGGCCTGCTCGGCCTGCGTAGGCATCTGGCGGATATAGCCGTGATTATCGTCCACCCACATCAGGGTAACATCCTCCGGCACCTTCAGACCGGCATTGTAGCAGTCGAGCACCTCTTTGTAAGGGATGAATATCTGCGGAATCTTGGTGGGATCGCCAATGCTGTCAGCCAGGAGCTGACGCTGATAGGCTATGATATCGGTCAGGGCAGCCACACGCTCGGCTGTGCTGTTATAGCCATTGATACCAGTATCGTGTACGCCTCGCATGCCAAGGGTATAGATGGCATTCTGTCCCCTACTCTCGCCCACACGGACTGCCCAGTACTTCTTTATCATCTCCTGATTAGAGTGCCAGACCCAGTCGGTATTGCCGTGACCACCGAACTTATCGCCCGTCTTACCCCACTCGTACTCATTATCGCGGAGCATCTGCTCGCAATGGCTGGAGCCCATGTAGATATCGTACTTCATGATAAGGGGGATATTGGTCTTCTCGAACCAGAAGGCACGACTGCCTGCATGCATGGCAGGCCAAAGGGTGTTGGCACGCAAGCGGAGCAGCAGCTCCATGATGGCACCATAGGTCTTGGGACCAAAGTTGTTCAGGTTCGTGTCCATATTCTTGGCTGCCCAGGGGCGAAGACCATAGTCCTCGTCATTCAGGAAGATACCACGGAACTTGACCGAGGGTGAACCGAACACTTTCTTACCCTTTGTGACGTAAAGCTGCGACTTGATGGCAGGAGCTACGTCAGCCCACCATATCCAAGGGGAAACACCCATCATACGGCTCAGCTCGAACATACCATAGGCTGTACCACGAGGCTGGGAACCGTAGATAACCAATGCCTGAGAGACACCTTCCATAGGGTTGTCTATCACCTGCAGACCAAAGGCTTCCCATTTGCCCTTTACATCACTTACATCCAGCTTGCCATCAGCTATGAGCTGGTCGATGTACGAACTCTGACCGATGGTTCCTACAATAATGGGGTTCTTGCCTTCGGGCAGGGTCTTATAACTTAGGATGGCTTTGCGGGTCACAGCCTTGATGTCCGACTTCAGGCATTCAATAACAGTAGAGACGACCTCGGCATCATTAGCATCGCTAAGGATTACACATTTGTCTGTGGATACGGACCCCGTAATGGTAAAGCATCCTTCCTGGGGTGTTGTCAGGATACGCAACTCGTCTGCACGCACGAAACCGGCAAGGAGCAGAAGGAGTAAGGATAGATAAATTTTCATCTGTTTTTAGGCTTTTTGTTATATTTTGGTCACAAAAGTATCAAATATTTTGCAAATTCAAACAAAATTAGCCAATTATTTGTGCTACAAGCACAAAAAAGGTTAGCGGTTAGGGGTTAGCGGTTAGCGAAATCGGTTAGCGGTTAGGGGTTAGAGAAATCGGTTAGAGGTTAGGGGTTAGCGGTTAGCGTAACTATGAACTATGAATTATGAATTATGAATTATGAAC